>JAPOXR010000033.1 GCA_026706985.1 Paracoccaceae bacterium
ATTGGGATCCGACAGTGGAGGACCTCAAAATCGAGGATTTACTGTCGAAGACGGGCTAAAGTGGGTCAAGGCCAGTCCAGTTCGGGATTTTGCCTCCATTCAACCAACTGTTGAAAACATCCGGCCGGCCTAAAATGCTGCCGGAGAGAAAACAGGGTTTTGAACCTTGAGATCACGCTGGGGCAGCTGCGCCTGGATTTTCTTTGGCTTGAGACAAAAGGCCGATTACTGTTCCGGGCGTTGCGCATGGAGGCGGACAATGAAGCGCTCGTTTTGTTCAATCAAGCCGGGCTCGGTTCCGTTATGCTCCTGCATACCCCTGATAATCTTCCGGGGAATTCCCATTCCCATATGCTCAAGATATCGATAGTCCCGCATCACGTCTTTCAACAGCATATTTCGCGCGGATCGGGTCCCTACCCGCATGCGCTCCGGCGTGATGCCGTTTGCCAATCGGCCAGGCGACACAATTTCCAGTCGGTTGCTGTAAACTGCCAACTGGATATCGGTACCCGTCAGCAGATAATCGCGGTGAATGAGGGCGTTGACGATGCTCTCGCGAAGGGCGTCAGGTGGATAGGTCGCGCGCTCGATGCGTCTTCCGCCCTGTACTTCTACCACCACTCGTGTGTTACGTTGCACAAAATTTAAAGCCTGCTCGACGAGACCATTCTCAACCAAATCACCGCTTTGGCTTAGCAAGGGGGTCAAGGGTCCGCGAAGTGATGCCCGCTCCTGCGCATCATAATCCTGTTCCGGTCCTGGATAAGCGACGGCGTCAATCCCTGCATGCGGCAGAAACCGGTTCGGGGTCTTTCCAAACAGCAACATTCCGCCAACGGATACTCCTTCCGCGGTAATCACCTCGGTATTGATTAGAAGTGACCGCCAGGCTTGTTCATCTCCGTCCTCCGGCACATCCTGTTCACGGATGTCTGCAAAATAGTTTCGCAGCCGCCTTCGGTCGAGATCCGCGAGCGCAGCACCCGATACGGGCCGGAACTCGGCTCTTACGGATCCTCTTTGTTGAAACAAGCGTGCGAGTTCCTCGGGACTTGCTTCACGACTCTGTGTGCCGACACGTATCAGATATTTGTTTGTGTTGTGATGCCACAGTGAATGCACATCGTAGCCGCTGGTCACGCGGATAATTGCGACATCGAGATTGTCTTTCACACCGTGAACCACTTCAAAGAAAGGAATGATCGCCGGTCTGATCTTGTCGCGGCAAACGCTCATCGCCCACTCACCGGGGTCACCCCTAGTTAGGCCTGTGACTGTCCCATCGTCTTCCACACCGAGCAGCACCTTACCGCCCTGAAAGTTCGAAAATGCAACCAGTTCCTCCGCAAGGTCCTTTGTGCGCAGATCGTCTCTTTTGAATTCCACGCCGGAATTCTCACCGTTCGCTATAATTTCCATCAATTCGGTGCGTGTCGTCATGCCTCAACTCCCGAAGTTGGAGCGGTGTGCATCTCGAATGCCCGCTTGCCGCCACCTGCCAAATCTGATCTCCTTGGCAGGCCTCAAATATCCTGAATTTTTCGCGCAGTGGCAACAGCAGTCGATCGGGCACGGGCGCCGGTGATGGGATAGGCTCACCCGCGTTCGGAGTATTCCATTGTTTCGGAGTTCACGATGACGGTGTCACCGGTGCCGATGAAGGGTGGCACTGAGATTTTCAGGCCATTGTCCAACAGGGCGGGTTTGAAGCTGTTGGCCGCGGTCTGTCCGGAAATGACAGGTTCTGTCTCAGTGACAATGCATGGCACTTTCTGCGGCAGCGACAGGTTTAGCGCCTCATCGCCGAAGAATTCGATGACGACGGACATGCCTTCCTGCAGCAATGGCCGTTTGTCACCGAGAATAGTGGACTGCAGATAAGCCTGATCGAAGGTTTCGCTGTCCATGAAGACCAGCTGATCGCCATCTTCATACAGGAATTGCTGGTTGCGCTGTTCCAGCCTGATGCGTTCCACCTTGTCGGCGGAGCGGAATCTCTCATTCAGCTTTGAACCGTTCCGCAGATTGCGTAGCTCGGTCTGGGCAAATGCGCCTCCCTTTCCAGGCTTTACATGTTCAACTTTTGCGACGCTCCAGATGCCGCCATTATGCTCGATGACATAGCCGGGACGGACTTCATTGCCGTTGATCTTTGCCATTTCCGTCAAATGCTCCTTGACAAAGTCGGAACGAAGTTGCACTTTTCGATGTATACGCTGTGATGTGCAACGGCAAAAAATACCGGCTTTTTTGTGGAAACACCGGTCGCATTGCGCAACGCTGTGAGAACAAGAGAGAGGGTAATCTCCGATGGCGGAATACGACGATACCGCATTCAATCACGAACAGGGCTCCCGGGCGCGGAAACTGTTCGCAGCCGTGGTACTCGCCGCGCTTGATGATGCAATCGTTGACCACAAGAAATACGGAAATGGCCCGGAGGTAATCGCAAGATGGGCGCGTTCGCGCGATGGCAGGGAGGTTTTGACCTGTGCCGGGATCGACCCCAATGAGCGCGTGGTTGATGGGCTGAGAGCATTTGTGAGCCGTGGAATCCGCACATCTGTCGCCCTGTCGAGGGAAGAGAGCGAGCGCAGGAGTCAACAGCGCGCCCGCGCTGCCTGAGCCGGCGGAGCGCCGCCGGGCTGCAATCAAGGAAATTCGTTCAATTCAGGATTGCCGGCTCATGGAGAGTTGCAGGCTGTCCGTGGTCACCTCAAATCTCTGCAATTGAAACATGCCCGAGCCGGCGGTTGTTTCGGTGAAAATCACCTTGAAATGCAATGCCGGATTGTCTTCCATTTCCGATGCGGAATAGCCGAAGAGGCGGGTGTAGCTGCCGTCACATTCCGCCTGCCCGCCGCTGAGTTCGGCCGGCTCGACTTCAATCAGTGACATGCGCTTGCCGTCAAACAGGCGGTGCCGGGCATCACATAGATTGGCGGCACCGGTGGGCTGCAGCGCAATGAATAACATGGTCAGCGGGTCGATTGAGGATGCCAGCAATTCGTCACTGAGTCCGGAATCGAGCGTGATCGGCGGGTCGGCCTCGAGAGACCGAAACGCCCCACCCTCATAATGGATTGTCCGGGTCGAGCTCCTGCCGTCGCGCTCGCGGATACCCTGGTAACGGAACGGCAGCAGCCGCTCTTCCCCGATCCAGCCGCGAACCTTTCCGCGGATGAGGAGATCCACAACCATGTCGGCAACCCCGGTTGGGTAGGCGATGGCAGCCGCCGAATAGGATACGCCATCCTCGCGGCCTGAATAGCGGATTTCCCCAAGCTTGAAGCCCCGGAGCCTGAGATCATAGGCATAGTGGTAATCGCGGATCTCATTCGCTTCCGATGCCGCGACGGATACTGGAACCGCGAGGGTTACGCTGAGGCTGAACACAAGCGTATATCGCCTGAACAGGATCATCCCTTGCCTGAAAACTTTGTTCATATACATTCTGACCTTTGGTTCAGCGGTCCTGTTATCGCAGGTCAGCTCTTTACTGGAGGTTCAGTTGCCTAATGTGCGACCCGCACGCCCTCGCCAAACTTCTGATGTCAGGTGACCGCCGCTCTCTTGCCCGCGCAATTACATTGATTGAGAGTTCACGTCCAGAACACCGGACCGAAGCCGATGCCTTGATGGAGGCACTCAGCGCAGGCGGTGTTCGGCAGGCACTGCGCATCGCCCTCACCGGATCTCCCGGGGTTGGCAAATCAACCCTGATCGATGCGCTGGGCATCATGTTGACGCAGAGGAGACTGAAGGTCGCGGTGCTGGCGATCGATCCCTCTTCGGTCCGGACCGGAGGGTCCATTCTCGGTGACAAAACCCGCATGGAACGACTCGCGCGCGAACCTCTGGCATTCATCCGGCCGACCCCGACGAATACCGTTCTGGGGGGAGTGGCAGTGACCACAAAGGACACTGTATTCCTATGCGAACAGGCGGGTTTTGATGTGATCGTCGTTGAAACCACAGGAGTGGGCCAGTCCGAGACTGTAGCCGCGGAATTGACGGATGTGTTTGTTCTGCTGGTTGCCGCCGCCGGCGGCGACGAGCTTCAGGGCGTGAAACGCGGCATCATGGAAAAAGCGGATTTGGTGATGGTCACCAAGGCGGATGGCGTGCTGCAGGCGGTCGCCGCGCAGACCTGCGCCCATTATTCCTCCGCCCTGAAGCTGTTGGCACGGCGACCTTCTGACCCGGAGAATTATCCGCAGGCGGTAACTGTGAGTGCGCTTGAACCGGCATCCGTCGAGAGCTTCTGGACACATCTCAAGCATGTTGAGACCTGGCGCAGGGACAGCGGGGTCTGGCAGATGCGCCGTGCACGGCAGGATGTGGATTGGGTTAAGTCAGAACTGCGTGAGCGCGTGCTCCTGCGGGCCGAATGCGATCCCCGGTACCGGGAAACGGTGGCGAATTTGGAGGCGGCGGTCCTTCGACATGGTTCGGCGTTTCACAGCAAAGTCCGCGCGCAGCTTCGTGAAGCGCTGCAATTCTGAAAACTTGACGACGCCTGACCTTTCCAATACTTGCCGCGCAGCCAATTCGGAATCCCGTTATCCGGGATCAGACCCAGGCATCGGAAATCAGGAAACAGTTTCATGACTCGCAGATGTGAACTCACAGGCAAAGGCGGAATGACCGGTAACAATGTCAGCCATGCCCAGAACAAGTCAAAGCGGCGTTTCCTGCCCAATCTGAACCAGGCTTCGCTGCAGTCGGAGATTCTCGGCCGGACATTCCGTCTGAAAGTAAGCGCTGCGGCGCTGCGGACGGTTGATCACCGGGGAGGCCTGGACAAATTTCTGCAGCGTGCGGACGATGCCGATCTTTCGGCGAGGGCATTGAAAATCAAGAAAGATATTCTGAAATCAGGGAGCGAGGCTGCGCAGGCCTGACGCAAGCCGGATTGCGGTTATCTGCCTATCCATTCTTTGTCGCCGCTTTCTGCGGCTGCGTCGGCATGGCATCAATGGCGGGAGAGAGAAACAGTTGTCGCCTGGAAGTGACCGACGCAGTCACCCGGCTGGCAACGCCGGCGGCAAATTCAGCCGCGGTCTATCTGCGGATCGATAATCCATGCCCGGGCGACGACATACTCATGTCGGTGACAAGCGAATACGCGAATCGGACGGAGCTTCACCGCCTGTTAGAGAGTGACTCGGGCGTGGTTTCAATGACAAGGCTTTCCGAAGGCATTCCGATCCCGGCTCAGGGGTTGCAGACGCTGCAACCTGGCGGGTTTCACATCATGCTGATGGGGCTGACCGGGAAGCATCGGAAAACCGACTCCGTCGAATTGAATTTGTCGTTTCGGCACGCCGGCGAGATTTCCATCACAGCACCTGTGAAGTTTGGGCGCTGAACGGACGTGGCTGGCTCAGTTCTGTGTTATAGACAGTTGATTCCGCGCCAGCGAAGTGCCGGACCGGAGAATGATGACCAAACTCGCCAACATCCGTAATTTCTCCATCGTCGCCCATATAGACCATGGCAAGAGCACCCTTGCCGACCGGCTGATTCAGATGACCGGAACGGTCAGTGAGCGGGAGATGAAGGATCAACTGCTCGACTCGATGGAGATCGAGCGGGAGCGCGGCATTACGATCAAGGCCAATACCGTCCGTATCGACTACCTTTCCCGGGACGGCACCGACACCGTGCTCAATCTGATTGATACGCCGGGGCATGTTGATTTCACCTACGAGGTGTCTCGTTCCATGCATGCGGTTGAAGGTTCACTGCTGGTTGTGGATGCCTCGCAGGGTGTCGAGGCGCAGACACTGGCCAATGTCTATCAGGCCATCGAAGCCGATCACGAGATCATTCCGGTCCTGAACAAGATCGACCTGCCGGCGGCCGACCCGGCTGAGGCCAAGCGACAGATCGAGGATGTGATCGGCATAGACGCATCCGATGCGATCCTGGTCTCAGCCAAATCCGGAGATGGGATAGACATCCTGCTGGAGTCGATCGTCAACAGACTGCCGGCCCCGACAGGCAATCCGGATGCACCGCTGCAGGCCATGCTGGTGGATAGCTGGTATGATGCGTTCCTCGGTGTGATCGTTCTGGTACGGATCGTCGAAGGAACTCTGCGCAAGGGCGACCGCATTCGAATGATGTCCACCAATGCAGTTTATCCGGTTGACCGTATCGGTGTTTTTCGACCGCAGATGAGTTCGGTTGATCGTTTAACGGCGGGTGAAATCGGCTTCCTGACCGCCTCCATCAAACGCGTCCGCGACACCAGAGTCGGGGATACCGTGACCAGTGAGCGGAAGGGCTGCACCAATCCGTTGCCCGGCATGAAACCGAGTCAGCCGGTGGTGTTCTGCGGGTTGTTTCCGACCGACAATGCGGAATTCGAAAATCTTCGCGATGGCATCGAAAAGGTGGCTTTGAACGATGCCTCATTCAGCAGTGAGCCGGAATCTTCAGCGGCGCTGGGATTCGGTTTCCGCTGCGGCTTTCTGGGTCTGCTGCATATGGAAGTGGTTCGGGAGAGATTGGAACGTGAACACGGGTTGGATTTGATCACGACCGCCCCTTCCGTCATTTACAATGTGCATCTTCGCGAAGGAACCAGCGTCGAAGTCTACAACCCCGCTGACCTGCCGGAGCCGGAATTGATCTCGCATATTGACGAGCCGAGAATTGATGCCACCATTCTTACACCTGAAGAATATCTCGGCAGTATTCTTCGCCTGTGCCACGACCGCCGAGGCATCCAAAAAGAACTGTCCTTTGTCGGCAGCCGTGCGATGGTCGTTTATGACCTGCCGTTGAATGAGGTGGTGTTTGACTTTTACGACCGGCTCAAATCCGTGTCGCGGGGCTATGCCTCGTTCGATTACAGCATAACCGAATACCGGACGGACCAGCTGGTCAAAATGCAGATCCTGGTCAATGAAGAACCGGTCGACGCGCTGTCGCTGATGGTACACCGCAGCAAGGCTGAGGCGCGGGGCCGGGCCATGTGCGAAAAACTGAAAGAACTGATCCCGCGGCACTTATTCAAAATTCCGATCCAGGCCGCCATTGGCGGTCGGGTGATCGCACGCGAGACAATCGCCGCCCTGCGAAAAGATGTCACGGCAAAATGCTATGGAGGCGATGTGACACGTAAGCGCAAGCTGCTGGACAAGCAAAAGGAAGGCAAAAAACGGATGCGGCAATTCGGCCGCGTGGAAATTCCTCAACAGGCCTTCATCAGCGCGCTGCGCGTTGATGCGCGTTGACGACGAAAGCCCGATGACGGAAAAACCTCAATCCGCAGGTACAATACCCGTCGCCGAGTTGAAGCCTTCACCGCTTCGGCGCCATTTCGGCATCGGCGCACTTGCCCTGCTTGGCTGTGTGCTCGCATATGTGAGCTTCACCGCCGGCAAAACCCTGCCCGCCTCCATGACTCTCGCCATCGCTGCCGTATTATCGGTGTTCGTGTCCATCAAGATGTATGCCGCCACCCGGGTCAGCCTGCTGCTCAGCAATGACGGAATCCGCACTTCAGAAGGCGAACTCGTAGCAGGGTTGGACAATATTCAAAAAGTCGAACGGGGAATGTTCGCGTTCAAACCATCCAACGGATTCCTGCTGGTTCTGCACAGCCCAATGCCGCGTTCATGGAATCCGGGCATGTGGTGGCGTTTCGGCCGACGCATCGGAATCGGTGGAGTGACTCACCGCGCCGAAGGCAAAGCCATGGCCGACGCTGTCACCCTATTGCTGCAGGCGCGGGACGGCGATTGAAATTTTCACATCCCCTTCGAACGGTAGCTGCTTGCGACCCGCTCGATAGAAACCACGAAACCCGCCGTGCGGAGATCATCGATCTCCGGTCTGGCATGCCACTCCCTGCGCATCGACTGATATGCCAGACGCATGGTATCATCGAGACCCGAGCGAACCAGTTCGAGCTCGCCGGCACCGCTGCTGAAGCGGCTGAGGAACCGGTCTGAAAACGCAACAGGAATTTCGGCATCGGCGAACAGGCGGTTCAATTCGGAAATCAGGAGCTGGTTCCGGCCCTCCTCTTCACGCCGCTGCATCCGGCCGAAGCGGATATGGCTGAGATTCTTGACCCACTCGAAATATGAAACGGTCACGCCGCCGGCATTCGCATACAGGTCCGGGATAATCACCGTCCCTTTTTTGCGCAATATCGCGTCAGCATCCGCCGTTACCGGTCCGTTCGCCGCTTCAACGATTAGCGGAGCCCGAATCCGGTCGGCATTCGAAGTATTGATCACGCCTTCGATGGCAGCCGGAATCAGAATGTCACACTCTTCCTCAAGCAATGCGGTTCCATTTTCGATGAAAGTGGCATTCGCATAACCCTTGACGCCGCCGGTATTGGTGATGTGTTCACGCACAGCCGGCACATCCAGACCGGCTTCATCAAACAAAGCCCCGTCACGCTCAATCAATCCGGTGACTTTTGCTTCGCTCTCGGTCGAAAGGAACAGTGCGGCATGGTAACCGACATTGCCAAATCCCTGGATGATTATGGATTTTCCCGCAACGCCTCCGGTGAGATTGGCCTTCTTGACATCTTCCGGATGCCGGAAAAATTCCTCGATCGCATATTGGACACCCCTGCCGGTCGCTTCGACCCGGCCGGCGATACCGCCGGCATTCAGCGGTTTCCCGGTTACGCATGCGCGTGCGTTGATATCGGTGGTGTTGATTCTGGAATATTGATCGACAATCCAGGCCATTTCACGCTCGCCGGTACCCATATCCGGTGCCGGAACATTCTGGCTTGGGTGAATCAGATCCCGTTTCGCAAGTTCGTAGGCAAAGCGGCGCGTGATCTGCTCAAGCTCCTGATCATTATATTTTGCCGGATCGATGCACAGCCCGCCTTTGGAACCCCCGAAAGGAACTTCGACCAGTGCGCATTTGAATGTCATCAGCGCGGCAAGCGCCTCAACCTCATCCTGGTTCACAGCAAGAGCGTAGCGTATTCCGCCTTTGACCGGTTCCATATGCTCCGAATGGACGGACCGGTAACCGGTGAAGGTTTCGATTCCGCCCCGGATTCGAACACCGAACCTGACAGTATAGGTGCTGTTGCAGACCCGTATTTTGTTCTGCAGCCCCGGCGGCAAATCCACCAAAGCCGCGGCCCGGTCAAACATAACCTCGACCGATTCACGAAACGACATTTCAGAATTCTGCATCCGGTCCTCTCCCCAGAGATCGAATTGGCGAGGCGTGGATTTTGATGTTACGCGTGCCCGCTGTCAATGACCGACGACGCGGATTGACTGACGATATACGGCTTGGGAAGTGTGGTACCGCCTCCCCGGCTTGAACGGGGGACCTCCAGATCCACAATCTGGCGCTCTAACCAACTGAGCTAAGGCGGCACTGGAACGAATACTAATGCCACCGAATTGACTGCGCAAGAGAAGCGCAAACCACCGAACGGGCGCAGATCCGGCGAGCATGGAATCGAGAACGCTCATGCGGCTGATCTGAATCCTGATCACAGCCGTTGTCGCATGATGTTTTGGAACTGCCTCACCCGTTGTCAACATCATGATGCCGTAGGTATTGGCAAGTTCAGCGCGTATGCCCACAAGTGTTACTGTCGCTGCACTCGCAGGATCTAGTCTTCCCATACCATAGGGGATGAGAATGGCCGCTTTTTGTGCTGCCGGGATTTTCCAGCGAGGGAATCCGCCTTGGAAGAAATGAATTGTTCCGGCAGTAGCGCATCGATGGCAGGCGCACGGTCCAATGCCTTTAGAATTTTCAGCCATGTTTCGAATTGGCCGTCTTTTCCACCTTCGATTCGGCGGAGTGTTGCCACACCAATCCCGGCTTTGTCCGCAAATTCGGTTTGGGTGTAACCCTGCGCCTTACGACTCTTTGCGAGACGATTTGCGATTTCCTGGAGAATTTCATTCTCAGGCACAAATTTGGCAATTTTCATTATATCACTTTTGATAGCATTTTGTCGATGAACAATATTAATATCGCGGATGATATTGTACTCACAGCTGTAATTCAAGTGATTTTGCTCAATAGCAATCATAAGTGATATGTTTGTTTGTGTGAGCGTTTCTCGCATTGATATAACATGTGATAGCTTAGGATCTTTGGGTCGCCAGGCCGACAATCACTCGCATGCCAGCTCAGAGCGGACAGGATCGATTGCCGGGCCCTATTCCGAAAACGCGGGCGGCAAGGAATTAGGCCGTCCGGAAAAAGCATAGCCGATGCAAATGATGCGATCTCCGGGAGTGAAGGGACGGTTGCGGAAAATCCGGCGCGTTGGAATGACTGTCGACCCGGTCATTCCTTGACGATCCGCGACCGGAAGCGGTCACGGTTGGCGGTCTCGATCAGGTAATTGTGACGCTCAGCCGCGGCCCGGGCGAATTTGATCAGGAGCCTGCGGCGGCGCGGCGCGGAGAGCTTGATACCGGTTCCCATCCGGACGATCTCGGCATCATGCTGGTCGGCCAGTATCAGTCCAGAGTCGGGTGGTAGCAGCCCGCGCGGGAACAAATCATCGACAGCCCAGAAAAACCGATCACAATAATCCAGGTAACCCTGCCACTTGTAGTCCGACATGTAGTCGGAGCGCGACGATTTGCACTCAATTATCCAAATTTCACCTTTCGGACCGAGTGCCATCACATCGACCCGCAATCCGGCGGCGGGAACAAATTCTTCCAGCGACTGAAACCCGTGAGCCCGGCTCAAATGGCGGCAGACGCTGCGTGCCAACAGCTTGCCGGGCGCAATTGGACTTTCCATGCGGCCATTATCGACATCAATGCGGCGGCGGCAAGTGACAGCCGCAACTTACAGTTTCCCGCTGCATCATGTAGCAGACACCCGGCGCAGTTGAATCGGAAACCGAAACATGGACGTGGCCAGCCGCAAGTCTCATGCGCGGCATTCCGCTTTGGCGAAGCGGGCGCGGATATCCGGTCTCATACCCCAGGGCCAGGCCTTGGAAAGGCTTGCCCGGCATGCGGAGGGATGGCCTGACGGCACAGTCATTTCCGGTTATCTGGCCTCCGGCTCCGAGCTTGATCCGCTTGCCTTCATGCAGCAGCTGCATACATCGGGCAGGCACCTCCTGTGCGTGCCGGTGGTGTTGGGAAAGAATAAGGCCCTCGGCTTTCGGCAATGGTCGCCCACGACCGAATTGGAACGGGGAACATTTGGTATTCCGGTGCCGAAGTCAGGAGCTTGGCTGGAGCCGTCAATTCTCATTGTTCCATTGCTTGCCTTCGACCGGAACGGGTATCGGCTTGGCTATGGCGGCGGATTTTATGACCGCACGCTTTACCATTTGCGGCAATTGACAAGACCGGTCCTCGCCGTGGGGCTGGGTTTTGCTGAGCAGGAAGTGGAATCCATACCGATTGACAGCTTTGATCAGAAACTGGATGCGCTGGTGACAGATAGTGAGGTCCTAATTATCAATAAGGTCAGTCAAGATGCTGTGACGGGGGTGGCATGCGCCTGTTGATGCTCGGCGATGTGATGGGAAGAGTCGGACGCGATGCGGTCTCGGCGCAGGTTCCGGAACTCAGGCGCAAACTCGAACTCGATTTCGTCATCGTCAATGCCGAAAATGCGACACAGGGACGCGGCATCACATCGGCGCATGCGAAAAAGCTGCTCGAGTGTGAAATCGACTGCCTGACACTCGGTGATCACAGTTTCGACCAGCGCGGCCTGCTTTCGGACATCGATTCCGAACCCAGAATCCTGCGACCGATGAACTTTGCCCGCGCCGCGCCGGGCAAAGGCGCCGGCATATTCAGCGATGCCAAGGGTCGCAAAGTTCTGGTGATGTCGGCATTGGGGCGGGTATTCATGCAGCCTCCCTTCGACGACCCGTTTCCCCTGGTCAGGCAGATGATGGAGCGGCACCGGCTGGGCGGCGGCGTGTCGGCGTCGGTTCTGGATTTTCACGCCGAGGCGACATCGGAAAAGACGGCAATGGGCCAATTCTGCGATGGCTCGCTGTCGCTGGTTGCGGGCACCCACACGCATATCCCGACCGCCGATCACCGGATCCTGAAAGGCGGCACGGGTTATGTGACCGATCTCGGCATGTGCGGTGTTTATGATTCGGTCATCGGCATGAACCCTGCCGAGCCGCTGAAGCGGTTTCTGTCCGGTATGCGCACCGGCAAATTAGAACCGGCGACCGGCGATCCGACAATCTGCGGTGTCCTCGTCGTAACCGATGATGACACCGGGCTTGCGGTTGCGATTGAGCCGGTACGGGTAGGCGGTGCGCTGGATCCGGATGGCGGCTGACCCGGCGAGTGCAACATGTCCCGCGCACCGCTTTCGATCATCATCCCAACGCTCAACTCGGCTGGCGCGCTGCCACTGACATTGGAATCGCTGTATCCGGCTCTGCGCATCGGATTGGCGCGGGAATTGATTATCAGTGACGGTGGCTCAACCGACAATATCGACCGGTTCTCAGAAGAACTCGGCGCTGTTCTGGTGACCGGGCCACCCGGGAGGGGCCGACAGCTGGCATCGGGGGCGGAAGCCGCGGAAGGCGAATGGCTTTTGTTTCTACATTCAGACACTGCACTCGAGATAGGTTGGATTGATGTCGTCTTTGAGCATATCGCACATCGTGAGACGGCGGGGTATTTCAGGCTGAAATTCCGCGCCTCCGGCATTGCGCCATTGCTGGTCGCCGCTTGGGCGAATTTCCGTTCCGCCCGCTTCGGACTTCCATATGGCGATCAAGGGCTGCTGATTTCACGCAGGCTCTATGATGCGATCGGAGGATTCAAATCCATGCCAATTATGGAGGATGTCGATATCGCCCGGCGACTCAAGGGAAGATTGGAGAGGTTGGACGCTGTCGCCGTCACCGATGCCGGCCGCTATCAGAGAGAAGGCTGGCTGCGGCGGGGAACGCGCAACCTATTCTGTATCATACAGTATTTCCGCGGCGTCAAACCGGAGCGAATTCTACGGAGTTACCTACGCTGATCCAGCGGCACGTTCAGGCGGCACTTCGGTATCCTCGCCATGGTCTTCTTCTTCCTTGAACTGCATCTGGTAAAGAGTGGCATAGAGCCCTTTCTTCGCGATCAGCTGCTCGTGGTCACCCTGTTCCTTAACCCTGCCATTCTCAATCACGCAGATCTTATCGGCGCTCTGGATCGTCGAAAGTCTGTGTGCGATTATGATTACGGTGCGGTCTTTCGCCAGCGTCAGAATGGCATCCTGGACCAGTTTCTCGGTCTCCAGATCCAGGGCTGATGTCGGCTCGTCAAGCAGAAGAATCGGCGCGTTTCTCAGTAATGCCCGGGCGATTGCCACCCGCTGTTTCTGCCCGCCCGACAGCAATGCGCCACGCGGTCCGCAGGATTCATCAAATCCCTTACCCTCTTCGCCGATGAAATCAGTGACACGCGCCGCCGCCGCCGCCCTCTGAAAGTCCTCATCACCGGCAACGGTGTTTCCGAGCATGATATTTTCCCGGATCGATTCATCAAAAATACCGGAATCCTGGGCAACGACCGCCATCTTGTCACGCAGCTGATCAACCGACAGCTGCCGGATATCCTGCCCGCCGACACGGATTGTGCCGCCGCTTGATTCGCGGATACGGGCGATCAGGTTGAATATACTGGTTTTCCCAACCCCGGACGGGCCGACCAATGCCGTCACCTTTCCCGCCTCGGCTGTGAAGGACAAGTCCTTGATGACCGACGCACCGCCGTAATCCAGATAGACATTCTCAAACTCGACCGACAGATGCTCGACATAGTCCGGCAGGCTCGCGGGTTTGTCCGGATCAATCACTGTCGGGCTGGCATCAAATATAGCCGTTGCCCTTTCAAGGAGGACCTTGGCTTGCTGCCAACCGGCCATCAGGTTGCCCAGTCTTTTCGCCGGGTCAAAGAGAAGAACACAGGCGGTGAAAAAACTCATGAACTCACCGATCGTGCGTTCACCGTCGATCACGTCCCGACCGGCAATCAGCAGCAATCCGAAAAATCCGATACCGGCGACCACATCCACCAACGCGGGAACCCCGGCGATACTGGCTTCGGTCCGGACATTCGCCCGTTTCACCGTATTGGCAAAACTGGTGAAGCGCTGTTCCTGGCTGGATTCGGCGCGATACAGTTTGATCTCCCGGATATTGTGAAACATCTCTTCCAGGCGCACGATAATGCCGGCGGCACCTTCGGCGGCACCCTTGGCATATCTCCGGGTCACTTTCTGCAGCACCACAACCGGCACCGAGAGCAGTGGAATGCCGGCGACTGCAATCAGTGTCCAGGTCCAGTCGATTGATACGGCAACCGTGAACAGAGCGATGATTGAAATCAAATCGCGCACACCGGGCGCGAGCAAGCCCTGCCAAATCCCTTTCACCGCCATGACATCGTTATTGACCCGTTGGATCAGATCACCCGGCGGATTGTCCTCGAAGAACTGCTTATCCAATGTCATGACGCGGCTGACCAAGTCCTGCTGGAGATCGAATTTAAGCCGTTCTCCCACCGCCGCCATAAGCACCCGCTGCGAAAACCCGGCAAGACCACGGACCGTAAAGACCAGCATGACGGCAAATCCAACCGTCAGGAGCGCATCATGATTCTGCTTGGCGAAAATCTCGTCGAAAACCGGTCGGATGAGATAGCTCAGCACACCGAGCATCGCCCCCTGCACGCTCATCAGCAAAGTAGCTGCGATCAGTCGCGGAAGCTGGCGGTGGATATACCGCCTCCATAGCCAGAGTAGGAGCGTGTCACTCCGCTTGTTGGTATGGTTGATTGCCTGGCGCAAAGCCTTGCCCCTACTCTACAGTTCGGCAGTTTCGTTCAACCTGCGGCTGCTTGCCCGCATTGCGGATGCAACAGCCGGTGCCGGCATCCGTAAAGCCAGACTATACGACTCACAGGCGATTGAAAATCTGCCGGATTCCTATGGATACGATTCTGCAATGTCACAAGTTTTGATTTCATCACTTGAGGCCTGCGATTCAAGTGGCAAGCCTGGCAACCCGGACAGCGCAAAAATTCGGCGGCTGCCATAGTGAATTCATGTGCATTCCTATAGTGAGGTGCGGTTGCGTCGGGGTAGAGGATTAATTGCCAATGTATGCGTCATCCGGACGAACCTATACCGCCATCCCGGGCCCCTCGGTTATTCCTGACCGGGTGCTGAATGCGATGCACCGGGCTTCACCCGATATCTACTCGACGGAATTGCGGGATCTGACATCCGGCCTGATTGATGATCTGAAGGGCCTGGTGCGGACAAAGGGCGAAGCCGCCATTTACATCGCCAACGGCCATGGTGCCTGGGAAGCGTCGGTGAGCAATCTCTTCAGCCGCGGTGACACTGTTCTGGTTCTGGAAACCGGGCTGTTTGCCAATGGTTGGGGCGGGTTTGCCAGTGCTCTGGGTGTCAATGTCGAAACAATTGATTTCGGCATGCGGTCAGATGTTGATTGCGAACGGCTTGCCGAGACGCTGAAACAGGACAGTGACGGGCGCATCAAGGCTGTCCTGACCGTTCATGTCGACACTGCCTCATCGGTGCGCAATGACATCACCGCCATATCGAAGGCAATTCAGGCGGCCGGCCACCCGGCATTGCTGCTGGTAGATTGCATCGCCAGCCTCGCCTGCGATGATTTCCAAATGGATGAATGGGGCGCGGATGTTGTCCTTGCGGCCAGCCAGAAAGGCCTGATGCTGGCACCGGGTCTGGCATTTGTGTTTTTCAATCAGCGCGCATTGCAGGCCGGACGGAGTGCTGACCTGCGGACGCCGTACTGGGATTGGCAGAGACGGGTGGATCCGGATGAGTTTTACCAGAGATTCTGCGGCACGGCGCCGACATCACTGCTGTTCGGGCTGCACGAATCGCTGCAGATGCTGATCCACGAGGAAGGGCTCGCATCGGTGTTCGAGCGGCATGAACGCCTGGCACGCGCCATCTGGTCAGCAGTCGGAATGTGGGGTCAGGGCGGGCCTTTGGAATTCAATATCCCGGATCCGTCCAAACGCAGCCACGCCGTCACCGCTATACGTGCCGGTCCGCCCTACGGCTCGAAACTGCGCGACTGGGTGAGCCGCAATGCCGGTCTCAATCTCGGCATCGGCCTTGGAATGTCGACACCGGAAGACAGCGAGGCGACGGGTTCGTTCCGCATCGGCCATATGGGCCACATCAATCCGCACATGATTCTGGGTGCTCTGGCGTCGATTGAGGCCGGCTTCGAAGCCATCGGTTACCGGCGCGGTCGGGGCGCGTTGGAAGCGGCTGCGGCGGAATGTGGACTGAAGGATTCGGGTCAGCCTTTGGCCTGAAACCGGTTGAGGGCCGCCTGCAGCACCGCTGCCTCCTCGTCACGCGACGACAGGCGAAGCCCGGTCTCGCGCAACACCTCCGATGGCGCATTATTCAGGAATCCGGGATTGGCGAGACGGGAGCGCAGTGCGCGGATTTCACCATTGATGGCGTTCAGTGACTTTTCCAGCCTTGCGGTCTCTGCCGCCACGTCAATCACCCCCCGCAAGGGCAGGCAGAACACGCCGCCCTCGACGGCGATGACAGCGGCATCTGTCGGCACTGATGCCGTCATCCGCAGCTCTGAGATGCGCGCCAGCCTGAATACCAATTCTTTGTTGGCCGACAAGGTCCGGACAAACCCGTCTTCCAGCTCGGTCTGCAGCAGGGTGATGCGCTGACCGGCGGGCACACGCATCTGTGATCGGACAGAGCGGATTTCCTCGATCAACCGGATGATCCAGCCGATATCCTTGACAGAGCTCGACCCGGTGAGCGCATTCGCATTGAGATCCGGCCAGTCGGAATGCACCAGCATCTTGCCGCGTGGCTCCCGCCCCCATAATTCCTCGGTCACAAAGGGCATGAAAGGATGCAGCAGCAGCAGACATTGATCCAGAACCCATGCCGTCACCGAGCGGGTTTCCTCCACAACTGCCGGGTCGCCGGATCTGAACAACTCTTTGGCAAACTCGACATACCAGTCGCAGAAGCCGCCCCACACGAAGTCATAGAGCGTATGCGCCGCGTCATTGAAGCGGTAGGAGGCGAGCGCTGCATCGACCGAGGTCGCGGTGTCCGCGACTTTGCCGACAATCCACTGGTTGACCGTTGACTGAACGCCGGAGGGGTCAAAATCCGGATCCGGTCTGCATTCATTGAGTTCCACGAAACGGGCGGCGTTCCAGATCTTGGTGGCGAAATTCCTGTACCCCTTCACCCGCTGCTCGGAGAGTCGGAGATCGCGGCCCATCACCGCCATGGATGCGAGGGTGAAACGAACCGCATCAGCGCCGTATTTGTCGATCAACTCAATCGGATCGATCACATTGCCCAGCGACTTCGACATTTTTCGCCCGAACTCGTCACGGACCAGGGCATGCACATAGACGGTGTGAAAGGGTTCCTTGCCGACAACCGCGAGTTGCATCATCATCATGCGTGCGACCCAGAAGAAAATGATGTCGAATCCGGTCACCAGGACATCGGTTGGGAAATACCGGTTGTATTCAGGGGTCGGCTGTGGCCAGCCGAGAGTACCGATCGGCCAGAGGCCAGAGGAAAACCAAGTATCGAGAACATCCGGGTCCCGCGTCAATGGTTTGCCACCGGCCATTGTGGACGCTTCCGCCTCGCTGGCGGCACAATACTGGTTGCCCTCCTCATCATACCAGACCGGTATCTGATGCCCCCACCACAATTGCCGGGATATGCACCAGGGTTCGATATTCTCAAGCCAGCTGAAATAGGTCTTTTCAAACTGGGCCGGCAGAATCCGTGTGCGCCCCTCCCTCACCGACTCGATCGCCGGTCCGACGATTTTCCCGGCATCGACGAACCATTGATCGGTCAGAAAGGGTTCGACCGCGACCTTTGAGCGATCGCCATGCGGCACGGTATGGCGGTCATCATCGACTCCGTCGAGCCAGCCTTGTGTTTCCGCCAACTGCACGATCCGGTCGCGCGCCGCATAGCGGTCAAGCCCGTGCAACTCCAGCGCTTCATCGGAAACTTCGCAGCCGGCGAGGAATTCATCATTACCGGTGAGCTTCAGCGAGGCATCGGTATGCATGATATTGATCGGTTTCAGCCCGCAACGGAGGCCGACTTCCCAATCGTTGAAATCATGAGCAGGGGTGATTTTGACCGCGCCGGCACCTTTCTCCGGGTCGGCGTGATGGTCGGCGACAATCGGAATGGAGCGGTTGCAGAGCGGCAGGCGGACGGTTTTGCCGATCAGGCTCCGGTAACGCTCATCCTCGGGATGCACAGCCACACCGGTGTCACCGAGCATTGTCTCCGGTCGAGTCGTCGCAACCACCAGATAATCCCGCCGCTGCCATTCGATCGGTTTGCCGTCATCATCCCAGGCAACCGGATGATTGTAGAATTCACCATTCTCAAGCGGATAGCGCAATCGCCAGAGCTTGCCATCGGTTTCGACCTGCTCAACTTCAAGATCAGATATCGCGGTTTCGAAATGCGGGTCCCAATTGACCAGCCTTTTACCTCGATAGATCAATCCCTTCCTGTGGAGGTCTACGAATACACGCAGGACCGCATCGTGGAATCCCTTATCCATTGTGAAGCGGTTGCGGGACCAGTCACATGAGGCACCGAGTCGTTTCAGCTGCTGAATAATTGCGCCGCCGGATTCTTCCTTCCAATCCCAGACCCGCTGGAGAAACTTCTCCCGCCCGAGTTCGGTCCGGGAAGGCTGGCCCTTCTCCGCGAGTTCCCGCTCGACGACCATCTGCGTGGCGATACCGGCGTGATCCTGACCCGGCTGCCAGAGCACATCCAGACCGCGCATCCGATTTCGGCGAACAAGGATATCCTGAATGGTGTTGTTGAAGGCGTGCCCCATATGCAACAGGCCGGTCACATTGGGTGGCGGAATCATGATGCAATAGGAGCCCGTTCCGGATTTCGCATTCGCACCGGCGGCAAATGCACCGCGCTTTTCCCATTCTGCGGCTATCCGGCGCTCTACCGAACCGGCATCATATGTTTTTTCCAGTGCCATGGAGTGATCGGCCTATTGCGCAACCCGCGAAGCATGGCCAATTACCCGATAGAGGGCCGTAATTGAAGGCAAAACCGGATGCCGAACCCACAGGCGCGGACCGCAACTCTGGAAAGCAAACGGTTGCGGCTTCAGGTGACGCCGGAATTCGGCGCCCGCGTCACCGGTCTCACAGATCTCGCCACGGGCAGGCAGTGGCTGGTTGAGGGAGGTCAGCATGGCGGCGGAGAGGCAGTCATCTATGGCAAACGCCAGGCCGTCGGGTGGGATGAGTGTCTGCCGACCGTGGCACCCTGCCGCGATCCGAGCGGCGAAGCCATGCTGCGTGATCACGGCGCATTCTGGGGACGTAGATGGGATTGCCGCCAGACCGGGTCATCACTCATCGGCACGTGCGAACAGAGCGGGTTCCGCCTGTCGCGCGGTCTGCACCTTAACGGCCCGACTCTGGTGGCCGGTTACGAGGTCACCAATCTCGCTGACACAACACTTCCCTTTATGTGGAGCCAGCATTGTCTGCTGGCGGCACGGCCCGGAGAGCGTATCGAAATCCAAGGCGTGGAGAATTTCCGGTTTACCGACGCAGGCATCGGTGGCAGGCGTATACCCGGGCAGAGTTTCATTTGGCCCTATCTGAACGACCCGGAGATGGATTTGTCAGAAGTGCGGTCGATTGATGCGGAGATGGCGGTGAAAATTTACGGCGAAGCGGGCAAGCGGGTCACAGCCAGGGTCGGCAAAGCGGGTGGCTTTCTGACCCTGAGCTGGTCGGGAGATCAGATACCCGGCATCGGTGTATGGCTGGATTATGGCGGCTGGCCGGAAGGTGACGTCACGCATCAGATTGCCATCGAGCCGACAACCGCTCCTGTGGATGATCTCAGCGAAGCCTGCAGAGAGGGATTGGCGGATTGGCTTGATCCCGGCGAGCGCCGGAGTTGGGTCGTCGTAATGTCAGTCGGAAATTAACCACCGGTTCGCTGCAATATCCTCTCAAGTTGCTCTCTGCGGTTCTGTACCGCGGGCGCGTGCTGGACTTTGTCGAAATTCACCTCCGGATCATAGACCGGAATTTTGAGCCCGAGATGCTTGATCGTCATCAGTCCAGTGGATTCGAGCAGCGTATAGACCGCCATGTCACGGTCATTTTTCCCGGTCACCAGATTGGTTTCAGCTTCACGCAATTGTTGCTCCGCATCCAGCCTGTCTAGCGTCGTGCGGACACCCAAAGCAGCTTCTTCCCGGATGCCCAGATGCGCTAGTCTGGCTGCAGCCACCTGTTGCTCCCGGGCCATGATCGAGGCTTTGGCGATTTCCAGTCTGGCCCAGGCGATCGCCACTGCCTGCGACACGCTGCGCGCGGTCTGTTCCAGGTCGAGACTTGCCCGTTCCGCATTGGCAATCGCCTGACGAAACAGCGAATGTAATCGACCGCCCTGATTGAAGGGCATACGCGCGGTTATCGATAATGTCGCCGCATCGGTTGAACCGTTCCAGTTCTTGATATTCCGGTCCGTCGCCACACTTCCTCCGAACGATATCCGCGGTGCATTCGAAGTCTCGGTGCGCTTCACATTGACACGGGCCGCCGCGACCGTGTGCTGGGCGCTCTTGATTGCCGGGTGGGTCCGCAATGCGATCTGCTGCGCTTCTTCCAGTGTCCGCGGAATATCCGGAGTCGGCGGCGTGGCCTGAAGCTGCCCGGGCAGATTCCCGGTTGCCAGCTTATAGCTCTGGCGGGCGATTTCCAGTTCACCCTCGCGCAGAAACACGCGGCTTTGCGCGGCAGCGAGACCAGCCTCAACCAGGCTGACATCCGTACGGGTGACTTCGCCAAGCTCAAATCTGTTTTTTTCCGCCATCAACTGCGCTTCAATAAGCCGCAGCCCGTTTTTTTCGAGTGCCAGCAACTCTCTTTGCCGCAACACATCATGGAAAGCCCGTGCGGCGGCAAGTAACACCGATTGTTCGGCCGTCACCAGCGATTGACGCGCCGCAAGCACACCTTCCCTTGCTGATTCCACCGCCAGTTCTGAATCGCCGCCATCATAAATCAACAGCTCCATCGAAAGCTGCAATGTTCCACTCAAGGCGCTGGAAGTGCTACGCCCCACCGCATTCATTCCCTGCGCAGGCGCACGGCGGACAGAACCGGAAAGACCCGCTGTGCCGGTCCAATGCGGGCGCAATGCGGCCACAGCCTGCGCCACCGACTCATCCTGACTTCTCAGCAAGGCGCGGGATGATTCCAGCAAAGCACTGTTTTCGTATGCCGCAGCCAGAGTATCAGGAAGCGATTCGGCTGACAGGATTACCGGCTCCGCCACCAACGCCGCCGCCAGCAGTGCCGCCCCCGCGTGCCATTCTTTGATCCGCATTTTCCCCCACTTCGGGAATGGATTCCCAAATTCCATTTCGCCGCTTAACTGCTCAAAGGGCGAACTCTCTCCTGTTTTCAAATCCAGCCAGCACCGGTGCGTGCGCATTGAAGCTCATCCGCCAATTTATGCGCCCACCCTGTTTGATACCGATGCGGCACTCTCCCGGTGGCGATTGCACAAAGATTGCGGCAATTCTGCCACCTTCCCTCAACTGTGCTCCGATCGCGTCCGGCAATCTCTCAATACCCCCCTGTATCGTAATCACATCATAGGGGCTGTATTGCGGAGCACCTTCACTGAGTGTCCCGGTGACAGCGACCGCGTTGTCGATTTCATGCTCGGCAAGGATCGCCGCCGCATTTTCGGCCATGGTCGGATCCTGTTCCAGCGCCACCACGGCTTCCGCCATATGGGCTATTACCGCGGATGAACAACCGAATCCACTGCCGATATCGAGCACGAATTCATCAGACCGGATATCCAGCGACTCCAGCATCTTCGCGAACATCCTCGGATCCAGAAGCACGCGCCCCTCCGCCAGTTCGACATGGTCTCCCATATAGGCGGCATGACATTGTGAATCCGGAACAAAGGCTTCCCGCGGAATCTTCAGCATGGCTTCGATGATGGGGAATTTGGTCACATCCGAAGGGCGCACCTGGCTGTCAACCATCACCCGCCGACATGTGTCAAAATCCACCATAACCGCTCCACCGATCGAAACCTGCCACAGCATAGCAATCTTGTGCAGTTTCGGAAACTTGAATCTGGCCGCCCGCCGTCACTCCGCCAGTTCAGGCAGATCCCGGAATAGTTCCAGCGCCTCAGGGTTGGCCAAAGCGCTGACATTTCTGACTTCCTCTCCATGGATGATATTCCGCACCGCGAGTTCGACAATCTTTCCGGATTTCGTCCGCGGGATATCGCCCACCGCAAGGATTTTTTTCGGTACATGACGCGGCGATGCATTCCGCCTGATCTGCGAACGGATTTCCCCGACCAGACCATCCGTCAGCTGCGCCTCCGCCCTCAGGCGCACAAACAGCACCAAACGTGTTCCACCGGCATGCTTCTGCTCGACAACCAAGGCTTCAAGCACATCTTCGATCTGCTCAACCGGGCGGTAGATTTCGGCAGTGCCTATGCGAACGCCGGCAACATTAAGCGTGGCATCTGAGCGGCCGTAAAACACTATCCCGCCCTCAGGCGTGAGTTCCGCCCAGTCCCCATGTGTCCAGACATCCGTGAATCGGTCGAAATAGGCGTCCCGGTATTTCCTTCCATCACCATCGTTGAAGAATCCGGTCGGCATGGATGGGTGCGGCGAGGCGCAGACCAATTCCCCGGGTTCGGATGTCACCGCTTCACCCGCCTCATTCAAAATCCTCACTTCCATTCCGAGCAGCCGTTTCTGACACTCGCCGGCATAGACCGGTGCCACCGGGCAACCGCCGACGAAACAGCCGAGTATATCGGTGCCGCCGGAAATGGATGACAAGCATATATCCGCCTTCCAATCCCTGTAAATGTAATGAAAACAGTCGGATGAAAGAGGCGAGCCGGTGGATAGGATGGTGCGGAGGGCATCCAGATCGTGGCTGCCGACTGGAGCCGTTCCGGCTTTCAGACAGGCATCGAAATATTTCGCCGAAGCGCCGAAATGCGTGACTTTCTCTGCCGCGGCGATATCCGCGAGACGACCCGCATCCGGGAACAGAGGCGATCCGTCATAGAGAATGATCGTTGCTTCCGATGCGAGGGCACTGATCAGCCAGTTCCACATCATCCAGCCGCAGGTGGTGAAAAACATCAACCGGTCACCCGGCTGAATGTCGCAATGCAGTTGATGCTCCTTGAGATGCTGGATCAGCGACCCGCCGACACCGTGAACGATGCATTTCGGCAGCCCGGTCGTCCCCGATGAAAACATGATGAACTGCGGTTGGTTGAACAGGGTGCGGCGGAATTCCGGCGTATCGACGGTGCCCGGAAACTCTTCCATGGGTCTGTCGCCGCCGAATTCCCGGAAACCCTGATAGGGCAGTGTAATCAGTTTTTCGGTGCCCTGCATCCGGGACATCACGATTTTGCCGGTGGTCAGCGTCTCATGCCACTTGCCATTGTAAAAATATCCGTCGCTGCAAAAGAGAATTTTCGGCCCGATCTGATCGAAGCGATCAAGAACTCCACTGACGCCGAAATCCGGGGAACATGAAGACCAGACGGCTCCGAGGCCGGCTGTCGCGATCATCGCCGCCGCGACCTCCGGCGTATTGGCGACAATTCCGGCAACCCTGTCACCGGCGCCGACGCCACTTTGGCGCAACGCATCCTGAATCCGTGCAACCAGGCGGCGCAGCCCGCCAATCGTCAATTCCCGCCTCGAGCCATCTTCCCCATGAAAAATCAATGCCACCCTGTCACCATCACCGCGCAGCAGGTTCTCGGCATAATTCACCCGACTGTCAGCGAAGAAACGTGCCGATCTGAGATCCACGCCTGCTTCCAGGACCTCGGAGCCCCAGTCTCCGATCATTCCGGAAAACACCCGGAAATCGGCCCAGAATTTCTGCGGATGCCGGATGGAATGGGCCCATAATTCATCATAATCCAGGGCATCGCCGTTCAGCCCGATGCCGGTCGCACGCATAAAGGACGCCAGGAGCGACGCCCCTGCGCGTTCGGCGCTCGGCTGCCACAGTTTTTCGTTCATGACTTATCCCTTCCGGCAACCGTGCAACGGTGGCCCCTGCGACCGGCAAAGTCAAACACGTCAATGCAAATGGAGTGACCCGATCCGGGCTTACCGTCGGAGTTGCGGAACTGGGAGCGATTGCCGGTGGCGGGCAGGGCCTAAACGGTTTGCGACATCAACTCCCGCGCGATGATCGTGCGCTGAATCTCGTTGGTTCCCTCATATATCTGAGTGATCCTAGCATCCCGATACAGCCTTTCCACCTCGAATCCGCGTATGTAGCCGCTGCCGCCGAAAATCTGCACCGCATCAGAGGTACGGGCGACCGCAACATCGCCGGCAAAGCATTTGGCCATTGAGCAGGCCATAACCGCGCGCTGCCCCCTGTCCAACCTGTCGGCGGCATCATGGACCAGCAACCTTGCCGCCGCGATATCCTTCGCCATATCGGCGAGCTTCCATTGAATTCCCTGAAAATCGGCGATCGCCTTGCCGAATTGCCGGCGTTCCCGGGCGTATTCAACCGCAGCCTCCAATCCTGCCTGAGCGATGCCGACGGCAAGCGCTGCTATGCCGACCCGTCCCTTGTCGAGGACGCTCATCACCATGTGGAATCCCCGCCCTTCCTCGCCGATGAGCGCCTCCGGACCAAGTTTCACATCCGTGAATGAAAGCGCGCCGACCTGACTGGCGCATTGACCCATCTTCTTCTCGGCCGGCCCCCGCTCGACTCCGTCTTGATTGAGGTCCACCGCAAACACGCTCATTCCCCTGTGGCCGGCATCCGGATCCGTCCTCGCCAGCACGAAGCCGAAATCGGCGACCGGAGCGTTGTGTATCCAGATCTTGGATCCATCAAGGCTCCAGCCGCCTCGACTGCGCCGTGCAGTCGTGCGGATGCCGGCAAGATCAGTGCCGGCGCCGGGCTCGGTCAGACAGTAGGAGACCAGAATTTCTGCCGAGAGCGCGGGGCCGAGCAGCCTATGGCGCTGTTCAGCCGTTCCGTGCCGCACGAGCAGCGTGGCGATCAGTTCCACCAACCCGCACTGGTCAGCGACGGAGGCATACCCCCGCGACAATTCCTCCATGACGAGGGCATAGGCCAATGCATCGAAACCCGGACCGCCATGTTCCTCCGGAACCGTGATGCCGAACAGGCCGAGTTTCCCCATCTCCCGGTAGATTTCGTGCGGAAAACGGGACTGGCGATCGAGTTCAGCGGCGACCGGCCGAACGACTTCCCCGGCGAACTCCCGGGCCATATCGCGGATCTGCTGATGGGTGTCGCTGAGATGCATTTCCTGCCTTTTGTAACTGTTTGGTTACTTTAATTCCGGCGATCAGCGGCGTCAATGAAGTTGCAGGGAAAGGCTCGCGGGCATTGCCCTCACTTGACGACGGCGACCTTTGTGCGGTCGATCGTCATTGCCACGGCGAGAACAAGAACCAGTCCGAAGACAATCTGTTGTGCGAACACGGTTACGCCGACGAAAGTCATCCCGATCCGCACCACCGCAATGATCAGGGCACCGACAAAGGTTTTCCATATGCTGCCGACACCGCCGGTGATGGCGGTACCGCCGACGATGATGCAGGCAATCGCGGGTAACAGGAATTCGCTGGCCAGGGTGGGTGAACCGGATCCGAGCCTGGCGGCCATGACCAGCCCCGCCAAGCCGGCCATGAAGCCCGAAATGACGAAAGCTAAAAATTTGACCCTGTTGACGTTGATACCCGATGCGACGACCGCACGTTCCTGTGAACCGACAGCGCGGACCAGGCGGCCGAATCTGGTCAGCGACAGGATTGCGGACAATCCGGCGAGAACCGCGAGACCAACCAGGACCTCGTTGTCCATGCCCCCTGTCGTTCCGGTCGCCCAGTTCAGCCAAGCCGACTTGTCCGCGTCAGAGATGTAGATCGAACGTTCGTCGGAGGCCCAGAAGGCGACCGATGTCATGATGCCGCCGATCGCGAGCGTGGCCACGAAGGAGGGAATGCGGAGATAATTGACAACGAGACCGCTGAGGACACCGGCGGTTGCCCCTGCGGCCAGTGCAAACAGCAGTGCCGTTCCGCCGAAAATGGGCAGCATGGCAGCGACGATGCAGCTGGTCATCGATGCGATTGCCTGTATCGAAAGATCGATGCTGCCCAGCATGATGACAAGCGTGGCACCGGATGCCATCAGGAAAAGGGTCATCGTGTCGGCGGTGACTGTGATCAGATTGGCGGGGCGCAGGAATCCCGGCTCGTAGGCCGCAATGCCGAACACAAGGATCAGCAGGGTGAAGATCGGCACGAGATTGCGCAGGAGTTCTTTTTGCTTCTCAGTCATCGGTCAAACCATTTTCGAAATGAGATCGAGTTGGTCGGGCTTTCCCCCGACGGGAGCATCGAAGCTGGCACTGACCTCGCCGTCTCTCAGCACCAGAATTCTGTTTGAGAGACCGATGACTTCCTCAAGCGTGTCACCCAGCAGGACGATGGCCACTCCCTGGTCAGCCATTTCGCGGATCAGCTCGTAGACATCCTCTTTGGCACCGACATCGATCCCCCGGGTCGGATGGTCGAGAACAGCGACCTTCGAGCCGAAAATCTGCCATTTCGACAGCACCACCTTCTGCTGGTTTCCACCCGAGAGGCTCTGCATCGGTGTCTTGGAGGAGGGTGTGCGGATCTGCAGCCGGTCGATCCAGCTCTGGCATTCCGTCCTTTCCTTTTCGAACCTGATGAATCCAAGCCGCGAAAACCGCTCACCGGCGGCAAGCGTCATGTTTTCAGCGACGCTCAAGCCGGTAACGATGCCTTCCGACTTGCGTTCGCTCGGCACGAAGCCGAAACCGGAATTGACTGCCTGATGCGGCCGGTTCAGCCGCACCGGTTTGCCATCGATGAGCACCTCGCCGCCGCTTGGCGGCAGCAGGCCGCCGAGGCAACGGGCGAATGCCTCCCGCCCCGAACCGACAACACCCGCAAGACCAAGAATTTCCCCCTCGGCCAGTTCGAAGGACAGATTGCTGAATTCATCATCGATCGAAAGATCACGCACCGACAGGACCGGATTGCCGAAGGCTGCGCGCTGCTTGTTTTCGCGGTAATATTGGTGGTCCAGCTGCCGCCCTACCATATGCTCGTGCAAACCCGTGATCGACGCGTCGGACGAAGTGGTCTCATGCACAACGGCACCATCCCTGAGCACATAGACCCGGTCCGACACCTCAAGCACCTCGTCCAGACGGTGTGAAATAAAGATGATCGATGCCTTTGCCTTCAACTCCCTGATGATTCCGAACAGGAGATCGATTTCCCGGCGCTCAAGCACCGAGGTCGGTTCATCCAACAGGATAACGACATCCCCGTCCAACCTGCCATCAAGCGAAAGAGCCTTTGCGATCTCCACCATCTGGCGGGCGGCAAAATCCAGCCTGGCGCATTTCTGCGCCGGGTCGCAGTCGAGATGAACCTTTGCCAGTTCAACCTTGGCCGCAGCGTTCATGGCGCGCTTGTCGATGACACCGAAGCGGAGGAACTCCCGCTCCCGGCCGAGGAAGATATTCTCGGCCACGGTCAGAGTCTGGATGATCGACTGTTCCTGAAAAACCATCGCGAGGCCGTGGTTGAAGGCGTCGCGCGGCGAACGGAACGATTTCGGCTCGCCTTCGAAGATCAGTTCGCCTTCGTCGATCCGGTGGATTCCGGCAAGCGTCTTGACCAAGGTGGATTTTCCGGCACCATTCTCGCCGATCAACCCGACAACTTCGTTGCGCCCCACATGTATGTTGACACAATCCAGGGCCCGGACACCCGGAAATTCCTTGGTGACATTCCTGAGTTCAAGGACGGGATTCACAGCGGTCACTTCACGACTTCGAGTTGGCGCCGATCCAAGGCGAGGGAAACGGCGACGATGATGAGGAATCCCTGCACCCCCTGCTGGACGAAGGGTGGCACTCCCATCAGCACCATTCCATTCGTCAGCACAACGACAATCAATACCCCGACGACTGAATTCAGCACCGACCCAACGCCGCCCGACAGTGCCGTTCCACCGACGACCACGGCGGTGATTGTCGTGAACAGGCGCCCCGACGCGATCAAGGCGTGCCCCTGTCCAAGCTGCGCCGCCGCCATGGCTCCGGCCAGTCCCGAAAACAGCCCGGCGAGCACAAAGACCAGGACCCGGGTCCTTTCGACAGGAACACCGCTCTGCCGGGCGGTGATCTCATCCGTTCCGATCGCATAGACGTATCTGCCAAGCCGCGTCCGCTCCTGGATGATCAGCGCCACGAAAACGGAAGCGGCCGCTACCCAGATTCCGTTGGGCAGGCCAAGGCTTCGGCCAAGCGTCAACGCGCGAAAACCGCGATCGGATATGCGGACCGGGAACCCGCCGAGCGCCGCGGTGGCGATTCCAAGGCAAACAAATCCGATGCCCAGGGTCACCATGAAGCTCGGCACCTTCAGATAAACATGTGTGGCCCCGTTGACGGCACCGATCAGCCCACCGGCGAGTACCGCGAAAGGCACCGCCCACAGCCCCAGATTCGCCCCCGTGGTATCATTGAGCACGAGTGAAGCGGTTACCACGGCACAGAGTGCGACTATTCCCTCGACCGAAAGATCGATGGAGCCCATCAGGATGACGAAAGTGGCACCCATCACGAGCACAACAGGAATGGCGGATGCGTTCAAAATCCTGATGGCGTTGGAAACCGAAAGGAAATTTGGACTGAAAACGGCGATAACGAAGCACAACAGGAAAAACACCCCTATCGGGGCAAGTGCTCGCAGGTTTATCGAAGCCACGGTTGCAACGTCAGATCGGTGTCCCCGGTGGAGGAAGCCGGGCCAGAGAGCCCGGCTTCAATAGTCAGTCTACTACTGGTACTGGATCTGTCCAGTCGATTTGGCCCAGTAGTCATTGTAGTCGAAGGACGCATCCCGGCTGCGGAACTCCGCGATGTTGGCGGGTGTCACGACGATTCCGGTGCCATAGAATTCGCGATGCGCATGCGGCTCCGCGGCAATATCGATAGCACCTGTCGCGGCCGCGTGGCAAAGCGACAGTCCCATTCCCCCGGTCCATGTCGGATCCCAGGCAACGGTTCCGGCCATCTCTCCGGCCTCAACCGCGGAAAGGGCGGCTTCCGTGCCGTCAATACCGACCACGGGAACCGAACCGGCCTTGCCTTCCTGGCGAAGCGCCTCAAGTGCGCCGATTCCCATCGAATCGTTGGCGGCCCAGACTCCCTTGATGTCGTCCCCATAGCGGGTCAACCAAGCCTGCATGATCTCAAAGGCTTTAGTCTCATTCCAGTCGGCAGGCTGAAAATCAAGAATCTCAACCTTGCCGCCGGTATCGGCAACCGCCATCTCCATTCCGAGTTTTCTTTCGATCGCCGGGACATTGGAAAGGATTCCGCCGATGGCGACGATGCCACCTTCACCGCCCATGGCGTCGATCAGAGCATTGGTGATCTCCTTTGATGTGCCGACACCCGAGAATGACATGTGGGCAACATAGTTGGGATCGTGATCCCAGGGATGAAGATCATCCGGCTTGTTCCATTGTGTCACGACATACGCGCCGGCAGCCTTCGCTTCGTCGACGATTGTCGCGGCATCCGGTGAGTCGTTAGGATCGACATTGATGCAGACATTGCCGTTGGTGCGCGAAATCAGGGCGCGGATGTCGGCAAGGCCTTTCTCCGAATTACCTTCCGTTACCAGAACTTCGAACGGAAGACCGACCGATTTTGCGAATTCCTCGCCGCCGCGGGCGAAAGTCGCATGGTACGGATTCGAAAGCGACCGCATTGAAATGGCAAGGGTCAGGTCATCGGCGAAAGTGGCCGAATTGATGCCCGTCGACAGCATCGCCGCAACGGAGACCATGACCGTGTTACGTATAAGTTTACCCATAGGAAACTCCTCTCCTGTAGAATGAACCAAACAGTTACTTACAATTCCGGTTTGAGCGAGTCAATTCAGCCACTGTATCGATCACGTAATCACCCTCACCAAACGCATGATGGTCTCGATATTGAATTCCAGGCGTCTCTGAAGAGCTTCCGGCGTCATCATGTCGCGTTCAAAAATGATTGAACCCGTGTACCGGTTGGTCAGGTAGTAATATCCAATCGCGGCAATCGTGATGTTAAGCTGGACCGGGTCGACCCCGGAACGAAACACGCCGCATTCCTCGCCCCGCCGGAGTATCTGTCCGACCATGTCGACGAATTTCCGACTGACGACATTGATCACCTCGGAACGTTTCAGATGGCGTGCCCGGTGCAGGTTTTCATTGTTCACAAGATTCAGGAATTCGGGATTGCGCAGATAGTATTCCCATGTGAATCTGACCAGAGACTCGAGAGCTTCCCCGGGTGGAAGGTGTTCAAGATTGAGTTTCTGCTCGGCAGTCCGCAGTTCAACATACGCATCCACAACAACCCGTTTGAACAACTCTTCCTTGCTGTTGAAATAATGGTAGATCATCCGCTTGTTGGCCTTTGCCGACTTCGCGATGTCATCAACCCGGGCTCCTCCGAGCCCCTTGTGCGCGAATTCCCTTTTGGCGGCGGCAAGAATTCGCCGCCGGGTCCGCTCGGCGTCCCGCGTTTTCATTGGAACTGTCTTTGGCGGCGGAACCGCGTCTGCGTTCATATCCTGCTCCATCCTCGCCGGACGCCAAGCTTCCATCGGGCCACGGCGCGTCCCGCACCCGTCATGGGACAAACAGCTCCAAATCCATCGTCCCCACTTTCTCAGAAATCCTCAGCCCGCATTCGGCCTGCATCTGGATATCGCGGGCAGGATCGATTCCGGGGGCGACTTCCGTGACCTCAAGACCATCATCCGTAAGCTGCATCACACAGCGTTCGGTAACATAGATCACCTCCTGGCCCAATTGCCGGGCCCGTCTGCCCGAAAACGAAACCTGCTCAAGCTTCCGGACCAGTTTCGGGATTTTCCCTTCCTTCGTGATCGCAAGTCGACCATTCTCGATCTCAAACTTGGCTCCGGCATTGAAATAACCCGAAAAGACAATCTTACGGGCGCGGGCGGTGATGTCGACGAAACCACCCGCGCCTGCGGTGATATGCGGACGGAACGAAAGTTTCGAGACATTGACCGATCCGTCGCCATCGATTTCCAGGAATGACAGCAGGGAAGCATCAAAACCGCCTGCCTGGAAATAGGTGAATTGGTGCGGCGAATCCACAAAGGCCTCCGCGTTCGACGAGCAGCCGAACTTGAAATCGAGAAGCGGAACACCGCCGATAGCGCCCTGCTCGATCACCCATGTCGCCTCGCCGTGGCGGCCTTCCTCAAGGAAAATCCTGGGAACGTTGGCAGAAATTCCGAAACCGATATTGACCACCGAACCGGGCTTGATCTCCCTGGCCACGCGGCGGGCGATCACCTTCGCGACACCGAATTCCGGAATATTGAATGAATGCAGCGGTTGAAGAATCTCACCCGAAATGGCGGGGTCGTGCTCCGTTGCGGTGGTCTGAAGTTGATCAGGTGCCTCGACAACCTTGTCGACGAGGATTCCGGGGACATGGACATCATGTGGTCTGAAGGTGCCTGCCCGGGTTACGAATTTTGCCTGGGCGATGACAAGACCGCCGCAATTATGCGCCGCGAGTGCCAGGTCCAAGGCACCGAGATAAGCTCCTTCATGCCCGAACGTAAGGTTTCCGCGCTCATCCGCGACACTGGCCCGGATGATAGCCACATCCGGCTTGACGGCAGGAAAATAAAGCCACTCCTCGCCTTCGAACTCGATGCGCCTGACGACAGGCCGTTCCCTTGCCCGCCCATTCATTGCGCATCCCTCAAGCTTCGGATCAACAAAGGTATCCATGCCGATCTTTGTGATCACACCCGGACGATGTGCAGCCGCCTCGCGCAGAATGTCGAAGACGATTCCGCTCGGCAGGTTGTAGGCGGCAACTTTTTCCGAATTGATGAGTTTCCAAATCAACGGCGAATCGGCGGTGGAAGGTCCGGACGGGTAGGAACCGCCGATGATCGTGTCGATCATCCCCTCCTGAGCCAGATGGTCAATGCCTTTCGTGCCGAACATGTCGCCGGCTGCGATCGGATGGATCATCGTCAACCCGCGGGGCGCCGCCTCGCTGCGAAATCTTTCTCCAAGGGCGGCGATAACCGCATCCGGGCAACACAGCCCGGACGAGGAGTTAACCGCGATCACCGACCGGTCGGCGATTCCCGACACCGCCTCGGCAGCGCTGACGATTTTGGGTTTCACGGTTGGTTTCCGATCCACAAGTAACCGTTTAGTTAGATAATTGCATCAGCCCTTGTGCGCGTCAAGGACACCGCGGTGGCGGAACACCATCCATTGACGGCGGCGGAACGGGAGAAACCCGCGATCATACCCGATTGCCGCGGATGAGGTCGGAAGCCTTTTCCGCCACCATGATCGTCGGGGCGTTGGTGTTCGACCCCACCAGGCTCGGGAAGATGGATGAATCGCAGATCCGCAGGCCTTCCAAGCCACGGACACGCAGTTCCGGGTCGACGACGGCCATGGAATCGATACCCATCCTGCAGGTCCCGTTCGGATGATAGGATGTGCGCCCGAACCGGCGGGCATATTCGGCAAATCCCGCCGCATCCGAAGGGATGTCGGCGGGGTTGTGCATGCGCAGTATATGCTTCCGCAAGGCCGGCTGGGAGAAGATCTCGCAACTGATCCTGACCCCCTCGGCCGAGGTTTTGACATCCTCGGTTTCCGCCAGGAAATTCGGGTCAACCAATGGCTGATCCGCCGGTTCGGCCGAGCGGAGCCTGACCTCGCCGCGGCTTTTCGGCCTGAGTGTATACGAGTTCAGGGTGATGCCGGAACCGGACGGAACACCGGGCACGCCCTCCTCGGCACCGGCACCGGCCAGAAAGTGAAACTGGAGGTCCGGAACTCCGGTTGAAGCGCCCGAATGCCAGAACGCACCTCCCTCCACGACATTGGAAGCCATCGGACCCGATTTGAACATGGCATATTCGAGCGCCGCCCAGTATTTGAGCGGAAAGCGGTCATATTTTTCCAGACTCTTCGGCCCGTTCAACTCCGCGACGATGTCGATGCCGAAATGGTCACTGAGGTTCTTTCCGACGCCGGGAAGTTCGTGCCTGACCTGGATTGAATGCCGGTTGAGTTCCCCGGCCGGTCCAATTCCGGACAGCATCATGAGCTTGGGCGAACCGATCGCTCCGGCGGTGACAATGACCTCGCGCCCGGCGGCGACCGAAATCAGCGTGTTTCCCCGCTGGTAAGTCACGCCGGTGGCCCGCGAACCGTCAAGGTCAATTCGGTGCACCAGGCAATTGGTCTCAACAGTGAGGTTGTCGCGGTCAAGAACCGGTTTCAGGTAACCGACCGCGGCGGAGCAGCGCCGCCCGTTCCGCGTTGTTATCTGGTATGCGCCGGCACCCTCCTGAACGGCACCGTTGAAATCCGCGTTATAGGGCATTCCAGCCTGCTGGCAGGCCTGCACAAAGGCAAGCGTCATGCTCTGGGGGTCGCCGATATTGGAAACGCCGAGCGGCCCTTCCGTTCCGTGATATTCGCCCGACAGGATGCTGTTTCCTTCCGAACGGACAAAATATCTGCGGATTTCATTGAAGGACCAGCCGGCACACCCTTCTTCATTGGCCCAACGGTCGTAATCCACCGGATTGCCACGGGTGAAGACAAGAGCGTTTATCGACGAACCGCCACCGATCACCTTTGCCTGGGCATATGGTATTTCACGGTTTTCGGCATGCTCCTGCGGCACCGTTTTCAATCCCCAGGTGAACGGACCCGAGGTCATTTTCGCGAAACCGACGGGAAGGTGAATAAGCGGGTGCCTGTCCCTGCCTCCGGCCTCAAGCAGCAGCACCGACACATCCGCAAGCTCACTCAACCGACTCGCAAGGACACAGCCGGCGGAACCACCGCCGACGATGACATAATCGTAGCGTCCGGACAGGCTCATTGCCGCCGGCCCTGCGATGTCCGCGGATCGACCCGCCGGAATAACCGGCCAGCAGGAAATTGGGGGCCGCTGTTGAAATTCACTGCCATTTGGATTCACTGCGCTGTTCAATGGTTCGACGGAGCATGCCGCTTGGTAACCATAGAGTTAATTGAACCCGAAAATCAACGGCGGGCGGATTTAGGCGACTCCCGGTGCGGTGGTCACTGACCCCCATCGCCGGAATTTCGGCGCATCATCAGCCGATTGAACCCGCTCTGCACCGTTTCCCCGGTTTGATTCCTGATCTCGAAAGCCAGCGTGGCGATGCCGCGTTCCGGATTTGTCGTAGCCCGTTTGCCCTTAACGGTGATCTCTGCGGATATTACATCTCCCGCAAATACCGGCCTGGAGAATTTGATGTCCCATCCCAGCGAGGCAACCGCATCGAGTTGAACCGGCGAGTTGAATTTGAGGCCATCGGCAAGTGCCATGATGAGGATTCCGTGCGCGATCAACGCCGGAAAACCCAATTCCCCGGCGAACGCGTCATCAAGATGGAGCGCGTAATTGTCACCCGACAGTGCCGCGAACCGCCTGATGATCTCCGCTGTGACCTCGGTCGAACCGGTCTCAAAACGGTCCCCGATCTCGATATCATCAAAGAAATAGCCGCCCCCGGCAAGGCTGCGTCCGGTCTCCGGCATGTCAGACCGGCACCGGGGCGTCCTGTCGCAACAGCCCTTGCTCCTTCAGTTCCACCCAGAAATCGGCAGGGATGGAGTGGCTGAACCATTGCAGATTCCGGTTCAGCTGCTCAACTGTCCGGGTGCCGGCAATGAAAGACGGTATGGCAGGGTGCGCCACGACAAACTGCATTGCCGCGGCTGGCAACGGCACACCATGCGCGTTGCAGACGGTTTCGATCCGGTGCACCCTATCCATGATGTCATCCGGTGCAGGGGAATAGTTGTATTTGGCTCCGGAAACCGCGCCGGTCGCAAGAATTCCTGAGTTGAAGCCGCCTCCGACCACAACGGCAGCGCCGCGCTCCTCACAGAGTGGGAGGAACTGGTCGAGCGGCTCCTGCTCCAGCAGGGTATAACGGCCGGCGAGCAGAAAGCAGTCGAAGTCGCGCTGTTTGAGCGCTTCGTGGCACACCTGCCACTCATTCACGCCGACACCGATCGCCTTGACCACACCTTCGTCCCGCAGATTGGCGAGTGCCCGCCAGCATCCGTCCATCGCGGTCCGGAAAACCTCCGGTTGTTCTGCGCCGCGGGTGAACACATCAATGTCGTGGATGAAGCAGATATCCATTCTTTCCAATGCGAGGCGCTGTAGCGAATCCTCGAACGCCCGCATCGTGCCGTCATAGGAATAGTCGAACGCCAGACTGAACGGCGCCGCATTGTTCCAGGGTGTGAAGTCGATTTCGGATCGTTTGCCGGGAACCAGGCGCCGCCCTACCTTCGAGGACAACACGAACGCATCCCGGTTCATCCATCGGAGCGAGTGCCCGGTCCGAAGTTCCGAAAGTCCATGGCCATACATCGGTGCAGTATCAAAATACCGGACCCCCGCCTCCCAGGCCGCCTGGAACATTGTGTCGGAATCCACCTCTTCAACCGGTCTGAAGATATTTCCAACCGGCGCGGTGCCGAACCCGATGCGTGTGACCTCAAGGTCGACACGGCCGAATTTCGCCTTGTCGGACGGTTTCATGCCGACTCCCCTCTCTTGGAATTGGATGCGGGCAGATCAATAGGATTGGCGCAGGAAGGATTCAAGCGTGCCGGGTGTCGAACAGGCGAACTGAAAGCCTCTGACCCGACATTCCATCCGAATCCGGATCAAATTCAGAAGAAGGATTTTGGAGGCGAGTACCGGAATCGAACCGGTGTCTACGGATTTGCAATCCGCTGCATAACCACTGTGCTAACTCGCCCTGAAAGTGAAATTAGCCGATTTCGGCAATTTTGCAAGCAGCGTAGCTGATCACTCCAATAATTGATGCGGGATAACACATCCGCTGCCTCAACCCTCCGTTACGGGTTGCGACAGGAAACGGTGCCCCGCAGGGCACCGTTCGTTTTGAGAGTGCGCTATCAGGCGAACCACCAGCGTTTGGTGATGCGCGCGCTGTCCATGGCCCAGGCGTTGCCGATCTTGCCATGGGCGAGTGCCTTCGATGCCGCACCGACATAATTCGCAAACATCGGAATGACGGTGCCGCCTTCGGCGGAGATCAGCGCCTGCATTTCGGTGTAGATCGCACGGCGCTTGGCGTCGTCAATTGTCGTTCTTCCTTGAACCAGGAGTTCCTGGAAGCGGGCATTGTTCCAATGCGTGTCGTTCCAGGGGACACCGAGCTCGTATGCGGTCGAGAACATCCAATCCTCAGTCGCCCGGCCACCCCAGAAACAGGCGCACCACGGCTTCTTGAGCCAGACATTGGACCAGTAGCCGTCCGCAGCTTCCTGTACGACATTGATGTTGACGCCGGCTCCCGCCGCGGAAGCCTGATAGAGCTGTGCGGCATCCGTAGCGCCGACAAAAGCGGCTTCAGATGTCGACAGGTCAATGGTCAGCGAATCCAGCCCGGCCAGTTTCAGATGGTGCTTGGCTTTGTCCGGGTCGTATTCAAGCTGAGGCAGGTCAGCTGCGAAATACCGGTTCCCCGGACCGATCGGGCTGTCATTTCCGATGGCACCGTGGCCCTGCAGAATCTTGTCAACCATTTCCTGGCGGCGGACAGCGTATTTAAGCGCCTTCCTCACATTGACATCGTCGAAAGGCGCGACATTTGTGAGCATTGGAAAGGTGTAGTGCTGATTGCCGGTCACTTCGAATATCTCAACATTCGGATTGGCCTTCAGCAGCGTCTCGATCTTGAAGTCCACATGGCTGACCACATCGACCTGGCCGGTCATCAGGGCATTCATCCGCGCCGACACATCATTGATTGCGATGACCTCGACACCGTCGAACCATCCGCCCATACCTTCCCGGTGGTGACCCGCAACCTTGGAACATACCAGCCGGACTCCGGGATCGAAGCTTTCCACCCTGTATGGGCCGGTACCGATACCATCGGCGATCGCCTGTTCGATCATGCCGGCGGGATACATCAGAATATGGTAGTCGGAGAGCAGAAACGGAAAGTCCGCATTGCCGGCCTTCAGGGTCAGCTGAACCTGATGTTCACCGGTTTTCTCCATTTTGGCGATATTGGCAACGATCGGCTGGGCCGCCGATTTCGCACCTTCAGCCACGTGGATTCCGAGAGATTCGATTACATCATCCGCACCGAAGGATTTGCCGTTGTGGAACGTCACGCCCTTCTTCAGGTTGACTGTCCAGACGACGGCATCATCAGAGCCTTCCCAGCTTTCCGCCAGTTCTCCAACCAGATCGCCATCGGCATTGATTTCGGTCAGACACTCAAACACCGTGCCGTGGCCTGCCAGCTGCATGTATAGATCGGAGTGTGTTCTGCCGTCCCAACTATCCGAGGTATTGGCTCCGGAAACACCGACTCGGAGCATACCTCCGCTTTTCGCCATTGAAAATCCGGGCGTTGGCAAACCCCAGACTGCGCCTGCTGCGACTGTTGCCGCGCCGGATTTCAGGACGTTCCGGCGGCTTAGATTAGAAACCATTTTGGCCTCCCTTTTGTGGGTTACACAAAGATGTGGAATTCACCCGGACAACAGGCAAACGCACATCTCTGACTTGATTTGTTCAATCCGGCTTGTGCCAGAGTTATTCAATTGCCGCAAGCCAATGGCATTTGCCCGCAGGGCTATCGCGTTTGGATTTTTCCGGATTTGACTTCCTTTGCGAGGTTCGATGCGGAGCTGATCAGTTTCAGCAGGAAGTCATTGTCC
>JAPOXR010000055.1 GCA_026706985.1 Paracoccaceae bacterium
TCTCTGAGGCTGACGGATTGATCCGGTGGGCATGCCCACCGGATCAAAAACCGGCGGAATGCCCACCTGAACAACAAGCCGATGGAGGCGTTGGGCAGGTGACAGACTTGAAGATGATTATCGTGATTCACGACCTGAAAAGAAAGGGCCTTTCGATGGGTGCGATGCTCATATGTAGCGAGCAGGTACACTTGAAATCGACAGTAATGCTGTATAAATACCATTCGCACGAAGGGTAATCACAGTGCGGATATGAAAATCGTCGATGCGATGAAGGTCCTCATGGAATGGGACGCGGGGGGCAGAGAGGTATTCTCCGTCGATGACCTGCGCGCGATGTTCCCGGAGCGGTCGCCGAAGACATTTGCCGCGGGTCTGCGTCGGCTGGTCCGGCAGGGCGTACTTCAGCGTGTTGCCCGAGGCGTCTACGTAAACCCCCTGTCCCGCCAGCCGAAGAGTTACCTGGTGGAAAAGATCGCGGTCTGTTTCCGGCGCGGCGGATACAGCTATGTCAGCCTGGAGTCGGCCTTGTCGGAGTTCGGGGTCATCTCGCAGATCCCGATGAGCCGGATCACCGTGATGACGACAGGACGGGCAGGTGTCATCAGGACCCCCTACGGGGTGATCGAGTTCACCCATACCGCCCGGCCGTGGCGGGACATCCTAGAGAACACCCTCGTCATGGAGGGCCGCCCGCTACGCATTGCCAGGGTGGAGACGGCACTCCGCGACATCCGTCGGGTCGGCCGTAACCTGCACCTGGTCAACGAGACGTACTACCGGGAAATCCTCGAGGAACAGGCGGAAACCGGGCAGAAACCGGAGAAGCGACCGGAAGCCGCATGACGCATGATCTCCAATATCTTGTCGATCGGGCGATGGAGGACACCGGCACCGGGGGCATGCGACCGGTCGTTGAGAAGGAACTGCTCCACTGTGATATTCTCTTTGCCCTGCAGAAAGGCGGGTTTCTCGACGGACTGGTGTTTCGGGGCGGTACGGCGCTTCGCCTGTGCCACGGGTCGCCACGCTTCAGCGAAGACCTCGATTTCGCCGGGGGTGCCGACTTCACGAGCACCCATCTGGCACCGCTTGCCGACTATCTGAAGGATTTCTTGTCCGGGCGCTACGGCCTTGTGGTCGAGGTCCGGCCGCCGGCCACATTGCGGGACACTCCCGATCACGCGAATGTAACGGTCGAAAAATGGCGGCTCAGCGTCGTGACACAACCCGCGAACAGCGCCATTCCCCGTCAGAGAATCCACCTGGAAATCGCCAACGTGCCGTCTCATGCGAATGAGTTGCGCCTGTTGGAGCGGAATTACGATTTCATGCCGGACGGCTACATGGACATGATGATCCGGGTTGAAACGAAGGAAGAGATTCTCGCGGACAAGCTGGTTGCCTTTCCCGCAAAATTGCCGACCTACGTCCGCTGGCGGGACATCTGGGACATCCACTGGCTGGGCAGGAAAGGTGTCGGCGAGATTGCCGACCTGGTCCAGGCGAAAACCGATGACTACGGAATTGAAGACCTTGGCGGGTTGCTCGAAGCCGCGACCGCCCGCCTGCCGGAGTTGGCCCGGTCCGGAGATTTTGCCAATGAGATGGAACGGTTCCTGACGGACACAGTTGCAGAACGGACAATCCGGACCGAGGGCTGGCTGGAAGCCGTCGCAGCCGAGATCCGGGAACGGCTGGCAGGTCTGCGGCGAGACCTGGCACCACGGAAGTACGGGGTCGGAGACGACTACGACGACCCGTTCTCCATTCCGGATCCGTTCAAACCGCCCCGACCGTGGTGATGCCAGTAGGGCCGGCAACAGGATGGCGGCTGGTCCCATGTCGCCGTCATGCGGATCGCCAGGCGAAACGGAATCTCGTGACGGGTCAATGGTTTGTGGCAGGCTTGGACTCCGGAGCCATTTAGTGCTCCCGCGGGTGACTGTCCCTATCAGGATCCAGCTTTCACAGCAGCCTTGAGCGATCCAGTCGCGGAAATCCTGACCTGCCGGGTGGGTGCGGCGGTCTGCGTTTCGCCCGTTGCCGGGTTGCGCACCTACCGCTCTGGCACGCCGGGGTGATCCACATCGAGGGAGCCGGCCACAGGCTGCGTGATCATGCCGATCTCATACCCGAACACATCCGGGCGACGGTGCTGAAAAGCCGAAGAGGACGGCCATGAAAGGAAAGCCGCACCGACGCATGATCTGGCTCGTCACCAGACACACAGGGTGGGGAAAATTACTTCGGCACAACCGGGGAAATTTTCTTTGGCATTGACAGTCGACCTGTATGGCCGTGATCCCGAAGGGGGCGTCACGGATCAGTTTGTCGAGGAAGCGGGCGGCGCTGCCAATACTGTGCCGGCTGTTTGGTGGTGTCTTTACCGTTACCGCGATCCGTGCACCCGGCATGGGAAAGAGCCCGGATCAGCGCAGCGTCTCGAAAAACCTCTGCATCAACTGCGCCGCGCGCTGTTCACCAATGGCGGAATAGATTTCCGGCCGGTGCAGACACTCTTCATGGGCGAAAATCCGTGGACCGAATTCGACTCCACCCGATTTCGGGTTCGATGCGCCGTAATACAGTCTCCTGATGCGTGCCTGGGAAATTGCCGAAGCACACATCGGGCACGGCTCCAAAGTCACATACAGGCTGAAACCGGTGAGAAACTCGCTGCCATGTTCAGCGCAGGCCTGGCGAATGGCCAAAATCTCCGCATGCGCGGTCGGATCATGATGCTGGCGGATCCGGTTCCCAGCTGCCGCTATGAGATCGCCATTGGCATCGGCGATGGCGGCGCCGATCGGAACCTCGCCCCGGGAAAAAGCGGCCTCGGCCTCGGCGAAGGCCGTGTCCATATGGCCACGGAATGGAATTGAATGCGCGTCCGGGTTCATGTTTCACATTCCTGACTCAGCCCATGCCGCAGACGCTGCAATCTGTGGCGCCGGCGGCGTTGGGTGTATATGCGGGATTCATGGCAGGAACAAAACATCCAGGGCAAAGGCTTGCCAAGGTGATCGCCCGCTCGGGAATTGAATCGAGGCGTGGGGCGGAACGGATTATTGCCGAAGGGCGGGTTACCGTGAATGGAGAGGCGGTTTTCAGCCCGGCGACAAATGTCTGCGAAACCGACAGGATCACTCTTGATGGAAAGCCACTGCCCGGTATCGAACCCCCGCGGCTTTGGCGCTACCACAAACCCACCGGTCTGGTTACCACCCGGCGCGATGAAAAGGGCCGCATGACGGTGTTTGATAACCTGCCTCCGGCATTGCCGCGGGTGATGTCAATCGGAAGGCTTGATCTCACCTCGGAAGGCCTGTTGCTGCTGACGAATGATGGCGGGCTGAAGCGGTTCATTGAACATCCCGCCACCGGTTGGATACGGAGATACCGGGTGCGTGCCTTCGGTAGAGTTGAGGAGTCGCGGCTTGAGCGGCTCCGTAAGGGAATGGTCAGAGAAGGCAGTCAGTTCGGGCCGATGCAGATCGAAATCGACAGTCGCAAGGGTCACAACAGCTGGCTGACAGTCGGTCTGCGGCAGGGCCGAAACCGGGAAGTGCGCCGGGCCATGGAAGCCATCGGCCTGACCGTGAACAGGTTGATCAGGGTGTCTTTCGGGCCGTTTCAATTGGGAGACTTACCACCCGGCAGGGTCAGGGAAGTGCGGCGACGCGTCCTGCGCGATCAAGTTGGACAATTGGAGCAGTTTCAGGAACAACCGCAGCGCCTGAGTGGGGTGGAATGAATTGGCCCGCCTATATCGGCAGGGCGGCAATCGTCGCTGCGGCTTTGGCGGTTTCGGGCTGTGAAATCCCGGATATTCTGCCGCCTCAGGAATCAACGCCGGCTGCGCGCGGCATCGACGGCGCAATCCCTTCCGGTGGGCAGAGGATAGGCCTGTTCGCAGGCGATGCCGGGGATACGGACCCGCCGGAGGCGGCAGCGCTGGCAGCTGATTTTCAGTCGCTTGCCTTTGGCGGGGCGCAGATGCTGCAGCGGTGGAAAGGCCCGGTCCATATCTCCTTTTTCTTCGGCGTCTCGATGACCACCGACCGGAGAGCCGCCGATAAAGACTATGTCGCTGCGCTGGCCGTCGGGCTTGAACATTTCACCGGTCACCCGATCAAGCTCAGCCAGGCCGATCCCAGCATACGGGTTTTTGTCATGGATGCCGCCGAGTTGCGATCGGCGTCAACCGCGGCACTGGCGGCGGTTACCGGTCAAGGCGGTCAATTCTGCACAATCAGCACCGCTGCCGGAGAATTCGGCAAAGGACTGCTGGAGGTGGATGTGTATATCCGCTCGGACATCCCCGGGGCGGAACGGCATGCCTGCTACCAGGAAATGATTGCCCGTGCCCTGGGCCTGCACCACAGCCGTGCAATGCATCTGCCATCACTTTTTTCCGATGACGGGACAATCGAAAGCCTGACGCGGAACGACTATATTCTCCTGCGGATGCTGTATGATCCCCGGCTGCGACCCGGCATGACCCGAGCCGGCGCACGCCCGGTCATTTCGTTGCTGGCAGAGGAGTTGGGACGACCCTGATGCTACGCGGTGGGTTTGACTGACGGGAAGTCTTTTCCTTGGTCCAAATCCCTGCCGATACTGTGCATTGCAGCGGCGGCTTCCCGGATGTCGGGTGCCATGGATCTGTCTTCCGTCAGGAATGGGACGGTCCCCCTCAGTCGCCTGTGGAGGAAGAGTGCGAGAGGCGAGTAATTCTCACAGTCGCGCAGATCCATTGCCTGCGCCGCCACCATGGCCTCAATCCCGTTGAGTTGCCGGTAGTTCCGCAGCATGTCTCTGAGCCGCAATCCCGCTTGAAGCCCCGGGGATTCGAAATCCTCGACCGACTCGCTGACCGCCGGCAGCGGCGGAACCATGGATTGGGCGGAATACGCCATTTCCGCCAGCAGAGCATTGGCGGTCTTCTGCAGCGGAATCATGCCGGCGGAGACACCCCCAACGGGCGACAGGCAGCGCGGCAGTTCCGATACTTCCGGCTGCATCAGCCTTTGGCAGCGCTGCACCGATGCGCGGGCGGAATTGAAAAGCGCAATGACCGACTGCTGCAGAGAATTCGTAACCGCGGGATGGAAGAAATTCGGCGTTGAACGCATCGCAGCGCGCGCCGACAGCACCGCCGGGCTTGCCGGCGCCGCGTTCAATTCCACCCGGACCGCCGAACCGGCTTCATTCAACGCATGATTGGCCTCGCCAAAAATCACCGCCGCGAGGCGAAAGCTCAACGGATCCTGAATTCTTCTTTCGGGCGCGAGTGAACCCGACAAGGCGCTGTGAAACCATCGGGCAGCGGGAAGCTGACCGCGGGCCGGACGCAGAGTATTGATCCGCGGATCGAAAATGTTCCGATTAGCGGCAAATCCCTCGAATGCCATGGCACAGGCCAGCACCGACTCCTGAAAACATTCCCGTGCCAAGGCAATGGCTGTAGCCGCATTTGCGATGCTGACAGCGCCATGGTTGATCAAACCCATGGCATCATGGGCGTGCAGCCGGCAGCGTGGCAGGCCGTGCCGCTGAAGCACCGGACCGGAAGGTTCGGATGTGTCGCCGACCCAGATCTCACCCAGCCCTATGAGGGGTAATGCCATATGCGCATTGGCAACGAGATCTCCGGCACCGATGGAGCCGATGGACGGAATCACCGGCACCAAACCGGCATTGTGAAAATTCAGAAGAAAATCAAACGTGTCCGGATGCACACCGGAAACACCGCGCGCCAGAAAATGCAGCAGCAGCTGTAACGCCGCGCGGCTGGTGTCCGGCGACAGGGGCGATCCGGTGCCGCAGGCGCGGCCGGTAATGATTTGGCATTGCCGCGCGTGAATGTCGGATAGTTCAGCCTCACTTCCCACCAACGCACCGAGACCGGTATTCAACCCATAGACGGGTATGCTTTCCCGCAGACAGGATTCGACCACTTTCCGGTTTTCAACAATTGTCCGGCGAAGCTCAGGCGCGGCTTCAAGGGAAGCCGCGGAGTCCACAAGCCGCAGTAACCTGTCGGGACTGAGTTCTGTATCGGGTCGGATGAGGTTACGATCCGGCATATCGGGCGTGGATCAATACAGCCGCAGCCGTTGCCCGACACCGAGGCGGCGGGCTTTGTCCAGCATGGCATGCGCGAGAGCGATATCGGACAGGGACAGGCCCCGGTGCCAGAACAGGATTGTCTCGCTGTCGGATTCCCGCCCCGGCTTCTTCCCTGCGGCGATTTCACACAATTCGGCATACAGCGTTTCCTCGGTGATCCGACCGCTGTCGATATGGGCACGGAACGCACCGAACTGACCTTTTGCCTGGCCCCAGTCATCCATGACGAATTTGTCGCCGATTTCGCTCAGTGAGATTTCAATCGCCGACATTGTCCCGTAGGGAATGACGAGGGCTCCGGGACTGACCCATTTTGTTTTCAGAAGCGGCTTCGGCGCCGACAGGCGCGACGCTTCGACAATAATGTCGGCGCCTTCAACGCAGCTCTTCCAATCGGTGCAGATTTTCACTTCGATTCCCAGATCCGCTTCCAATCGTGCCGCAAACGCCTCCCGGCTTTCCGGCCTCAGCGAATGGATTCGGATTTCCTCGAATTCAAACAGCGCCACCATGAGCCGCACATTCCAGTATGCCGTGCCCCTGGCACCGATATGGGCCAGCACCCGTGGTTTTGACGGTGCCAGATAGTCGGCCCCGAGGGCGGTCATGGCGCCGGTGCGCATGTCGGTCAGGCCGGCACCGTCCAGGATTGCCGTCGGCGCGCCGTTCTGCGGATCAAACAAAGTCACAAGCCCATACTCGGAAGGCCTTCCTTCGCGGTAGTTCCCGACAAAATCGCCGACCACCTTGACCCCGGCGCAGCCTATCTCGCCACCGATCCATCCGCGCAACACGTTGAAATGTCCTTCGATGCCGGCGCGGGGACGGATATGGGTTCTGGGCTCAATGCTGGTTTCACCTCCGCCCTGCATCAACAGACCCTTGCGCACCGCCTGCAGAATTTCGCTGTCGGTCAGCTGCAGGGCTTCGATATCAAATCGATTCAGAAACTCGACATAGACCGGCGGAGTCACTGTGCGCTCCCCGCTGGGGAGTGGCTGAATTCACCGCCGGTGATGGAAGGGAGATCCAGCCCCTGTTCGCGCGCGCAGGCAATGGCGTCCGCATATCCCGCATCCGCGTGCCGCATCACGCCGGTGGCGGGATCATTCCATAATACCCGGGCCAGACGTTTTGCCGCCGCATCGGTTCCGTCGGCGACGATGACCATACCCGCATGCTGCGAAAACCCCATACCGACACCACCACCATGATGAATCGACACCCAGCTGGCGCCGGACGCGGTGTTGAGCAACGCGTTCAGAAGCGGCCAATCGGAGACCGCGTCCGAGCCATCCACCATCGCCTCCGTCTCGCGGTTGGGGGAGGCCACCGACCCGGAATCGAGATGGTCACGTCCGATGACCACCGGTGCCGACAATTCGCCGGAACGCACCATTTCGTTGAATGCGAGCCCGAGCCGGTGCCGGTCACCGAGCCCGACCCAACAGATGCGGGCCGGCAGCCCCTGGAAGCGGATGCGCGAGCGCGCCATCCGCAGCCAATTCAAGAGATGGTGATTGTCGGGAAGCAACTCGGCGACCTTGCGGTCAGTGCGGTAGATGTCTTCCGCATCACCCGAAAGTGCGGCCCAGCGGAATGGACCGATGCCCCGGCAGAACAGCGGCCGGATATAGGCAGGCACAAACCCGGGAAATGCGAATGCATCCTCCAGCCCTTCTTCCAATGCCACCTGGCGGATATTGTTGCCGTAATCCAGGACCGGGATACCGGCGCGGTGAAACCCGACCATGGCCGCGACATGCTCCTTGATGGATGCGCGTGACGCGGCTTCAGCTTTCGCCGGGTCACGCTCCCTTGAATCCATCCATTGCGCCAGGCTCCAGCCTTTCGGCAGATATCCGTTCAGCGGGTCATGCGAAGAAGTCTGGTCGGTGACCAGATCCGGGCGAATTCCCCGCTCCAGCAGCTGCGGGAACACATCAGCGGCATTTCCAGGCAACCCAACCGACTTGGCTGTGCCGGCCGCGGTCCAGCGATCAATCTTCGCCAGCGCCTCATCAAGTGTTTCCGCCTGCTCATCCAGGTAGCGGGTATTGATCCGGGCCTGGATGCGTTCGCGGTCGCATTCCACTGCCAGGCAGCATGCCCCTGCCATCACCGCGGCAAGCGGCTGCGCACCGCCCATTCCGCCCAGCCCCGCGGTCAGGATCCAGCGCCCCTGCAACTTACCGTCATAATGTTTCCGTCCGGCCTCGGCGAATGTCTCGTAGGTGCCCTGAACAATGCCCTGCGAGCCGATATAAATCCATGAACCGGCCGTCATCTGCCCATACATCATCAGCCCCTTGCGATCGAGTTCATTGAAGTGATCCCAATTCGCCCAGTGCGGAACGAGATTTGAATTGGCAATGAGGACACGCGGTGCATCCCCGTGGGTCGGAAAAATCCCGACAGGCTTTCCCGACTGAACCAGCAATGTCTGATGGGTTTCGAGCCGCCGCAGCGCCGACGATATCCGGTCAAAATCATCCCAGCTTCGGGCCGCCCGCCCGACGCCGCCGTAAACAACGAGCTCCTGCGGGTTTTCCGCCACATCGGGATCAAGATTATTGTGCAGCATGCGGAAGGCGGCTTCGACCGGCCAACTACCGCAGGTCATCTCCGGGCCGGTGGGCGAGCGGACAACCCGCACATTTCTTTTGGCCATCATGTCACCTCCAACCCGGGTGCCCCTTCGGCGACGAGACTGCCGTTGCGGACCAATTCGGTGACTGCCCTTATGTCACCGTCGAGGGCACGGTCATGGCCGAGTCGGGGCACAGATTCACGAATGGTGGTCATGTGCGCCGTCAGCGCCGTGCCGGTCTTCAGCGGCACTCTGAACTCCACCCCCTGAGCCGCGCACAAAGCCTCGATCGCCACCAGATGAAACAGATTGTCGGTCATTTCCAACAGCCGCCGGGCCGCATGACAGGACATGGCGACATGGTCTTCCTGATGCGCCGATGTCGGCAGGCTGTCGATCACCCGGGGATTCGCCAATGCCTTGTTTTCCGAAACCAGTGCCGCGGAAACGATGTCCAGTATCATGAAACCGGAATTCAGCCCCGGGTTGGGAGACAGGAAGGCCGGCAAACCGTTTGAGAGGGCCGGATCAACCAGAAGCGCGATCCTGCGCTGCGCGATCGAACCGGTCTCGGCGATCGCCATGGCGATTTGATCAGCGGCGAAACCGACCGGTTCGCCATGAAAATTTCCGCCTGAAACGAGAGCGCCATCGGCGAGCACGAGAGGATTGTCTGTGACCGCATTGCCTTCAATCGCGAGTGTCCCCGCCGCCTGCCGGAGCACATCCAGAGCCGCCCCGGCCACCTGCGGCTGGCAGCGAAGCGAATATGGATCCTGGACTCTTTCATCTTCGATGCGGTGACTCTCGCGGATCTCGGATCCGGCAAGCAATTGACGCAATGTTCGACTGACATCCAGCTGCCCCCGATGCCCGCGCAATTCATGGATTTCGCTGCGGAATGGCTGCGGCGACCCCATAGCGGCTTCCGTGGACAGCGCACCGGTGGTCAGCGAAGTCGCCAGACCGCGCCAGGCATCGAACAATCCGGCGAGCGCCAGAGCGGTTGACACCTGCGTGCCGTTGAGCATCGCCAGACCTTCCTTCGCCGCAAGCTGCACCGGCTGCAGACCGGCTGATCTGAGTGCCGCCGCTCCGTCCAGCACTTTGCCCCGATGGATTGCCCTGCCCTCGCCGATCATGACCGCGGCGATATGCGCCAGCGGCGCGAGGTCGCCGGATGCCCCGACTGAACCTTTTTCCGGAATCCGCGGCAACACGCCGCGTTTCAGCATCGCTTCGAGAAGGGTGATGATTTCCCAGCGAACACCGGACGCACCCCGTGCCAGACCGTTGATCTTCAGCGCCAATGCCAGCCGCACAACCGGTTCCGGCAGCGGATCACCGATTCCGGCGCAATGGCTGAGAACGAGATTGCGCTGTAATTCGTCGGTTTCCTCTTTGCGGATGCGCAGGGATGCGAGTTTACCGAAGCCGGTATTAATACCGTATACCGGTTCCTCCGACGCGGCGGCCTCCACCACCGCCGCCCGGCTGCGCATTACCCTGTCGCGTGCCTCCGGATCGAGTTGCGGTGAAGCACCCCGATAGATGCTCTCCATCTCGTTCAGACGCATGTTTCCGCCGATCAGCAGCACATTCATACTCCGGTCCCGCCGTCAAAAATTCGCGCATAGAGCGGATTATAGCCAAACCTGTAGGGCAGTTCCGCCGGGTTTTCGGCGTCCCAAATGGCCAGGTCGGCACGCAATCCGGGCAGGATCCGGCCACAATCCTTCAACCCGAGTGCATCGGCGGCATGGCATGTCACACCCTGCAGCGCTTCCTGCGGGGTCAGGCCGAACAGCACACAGGCCATATTCATTGCCAGCAGGATTGACCCCATCGGCGACGAACCCGGATTCCAATCAGTGGATACTGCCATCGCGGTTTTGTGCTGTCGGAATGCTTCGACCGGCGGGCGGTGTTTCTGCCGCAGCATATAGTAAGCACCCGGCAGCAATACGGCGACTGTCCCCGCCGCCGCCATGTTCGCGGCATCGGATTCATCGGCATACTCCAGATGGTCAGCGGACAAAGCGCCATGGGCCGCAGCCAGTTTCGCACCGCCGAGATGGGACAATTGTTCGGCGTGCAGCTTGACCGGCAGCCCGAGAATCGACGCCCGGCTGAACAGTTTCCCGATCTGTGACGGCGAAAAAGCGATACCTTCACAAAACCCGTCAACCGCATCCACCAGACCCGCGGCATACGCAGCATTCAGCGCCGGAAGACAGACTTCATCCAAATACGCATCCGCCCCGACATCATGCGGCACTGAATGCGCACCGAGAAATGAGGTCTTCACGCGCACCGGTCGTTCCTCGGCAATGCGGCGTGCCACGCGCAACATCCGCATTTCAGTGTCGGTATCAAGTCCGTAACCGGATTTGATCTCGATCACGGCGACGCCTTCGGCGATCAGGTTATCTGCCCGCCGCAGCGCCGATGCCAGTAAATCCGCCTCGCTTTCCCGGCGTGTTGCCGCGACAGTTGATGCGATGCCGCCACCGGCGCGGGCGATATTCTCATAGGATTCGCCCTGCATCCGCATTTCGAATTCGCGCGAGCGCTCACCGCCGTGAACGAGGTGCGTATGGCAGTCGATCAGTGCCGGAGTGACCAGGCGCCCGGCAATATCGAGCCGTTCAATCGAAGCTCGAATCTCCGGACAGTCGGATGCCGGTCCCGCCCATGCGATTGTTCCGCCATGGAGCAGAATCGCAGCATCTCTGACTATCCCGTCCCCGGTCATCGGCGACATCGACGCATTGATAATCAGCAGTTCGCGCTGCATCCGGAACCCTTGTGAAAGGTCTGTCGATGAAATTATTATGATTAAGTTCTCACTGGTCAACTGCGAAACAGGATGCACAGCATGTTCGCCCGGCAAGCCCTGCTTCCCGGCGGTTGGGCCGAAAATGTGACGGTCTCAGTCTCCGCCGATGGCAGCATCGACAGCGTTTCCACGGATGGGCGGATCCCGGATTCAGCGCTGGATCTGCTGCTGCCGGCACCGGTGAATCTTCACTCCCACGCCTTTCAACGGGCCATGGCGGGATTGACCGAAATGCGCACCGGCGAAGACAGTTTCTGGAGTTGGCGGCAGCTCATGTACAGCTTTCTTGACCAGTTGACCCCGGTGCAGGTCGAAAGGGTCGCGGCGCTGGCTTTCATGGAAATGCTGGAGGCGGGTTTCGCCGCGGTTGTGGAGTTTCATTACCTGCATCACCAGCCTGACGGTTCCCGTTACCCGGATCCCGGCGAGATGTGCGGACGCATCATTGCCGCAGCTGAGCGGACCGGCATAGGACTGACTCTTCTGCCGGTTTTTTATCGCTGGGCCGGCTGTGACCGCCGACCCGTCGGCAGGAATCAATGCCGGTTTGCCTGCGGCAAGGATGGTTTTCTCGAACTGTATGAAAGCGCCGCCGTCAAAATCGCAAAATCGAAATCAGACTTTGCCCTCGGTGCGGCAGCGCATTCACTGCGCGCCGTCGACCCGGAAGGGATCGCTCATGCCCTGGCGGCGGCGGGAGACGGGCCGTTTCATATACATGCGGCGGAGCAGACCGCGGAAGTCAACGAAGTCGAACAGCATCTCGGCGCCCGACCGGTCGAATATCTGCTACGCACATATGATGTCGGTCAGAACTGGTGTGTCATCCATGCCACCCACATGACTGAATCCGAGACCATTGCGCTGGCGGCATCCGGTGCCACCGCGGGCCTCTGTCCGATCACCGAGTCGAACCTTGGTGACGGCATTTTCAATGGTGCTCTGTATGCGGAACAGGGTGGTCGATTCGGCATCGGCTCGGATTCCAATCTGCGGATTTCCGCACTCGGTGAACTCCGGACCCTTGAATATTCGCAGCGCCTGGCATCCAGCAGAAGATCTGTCATGGCGACCCGGACACGGTCGACCGGCCGTTTCCTGTTTGAAGAGGCTGTCAAGGGCGGTGCCAGTGCCGCCGCGCGCCGAAGCGGGCGGATTGAAGCCGGGCAGTTCGCCGATCTGATCGGGCTGACCACGGACAATGAATGGGTCTGCGGAAGGGGTGGAGATGCGGCGCTGGACAGCCTGGTTTTCGCCGCCCGTTTTCATGAGTGCGTCACCGATGTCTGGAGTGCCGGGCATCACATCGTCCGCGACGGCCGCCACATCCTTCGGAATCAGATCGTCAGCGACTATCTCGATGTCATGCGTGGATTACGGCAGGCTCTGTAGATACCTGGCCGGGCTTCGAAGCCACGGCATGACCGGTGGCCGGAACACAATATTGGGGCGCGCCGCATCAACAGGCCCTGCGGCAAGTTGGAACAGCTGGCAATTTTCGGTGCAGTGGTGCCTGGGGGCGGATTTGAACCACCGACACGAGGATTTTCAGTCCACTGCTCTACCCCTGAGCTACCCAGGCACGATCGGCACCACTACGACAGCGATTCAATCCTGTCTATAGCCGATCAAGCAAATTGAAGCGTACCCATCTGAAAGTCCCCTTCAAATGTTCCCGGATACGCGCAATGATCATTCGCCGAACTTCGGCGGCTGCGGACGATCCGATTCATGCGTCGGTACTGAATTCCCGGGCTTGTGTGAAGATGTTGTTGGACTTGGGACATTCGTATCATCTAAATCGTTTGTGCCTGAACCGCCCGGCACTGCGGAAAAATCAATGCCCCTCCCAGTGCGTTAAGGGAAGGCGATCCCGGTGGCGGTTGAGTTCGAAGTGACCGAGTCCTGTCCAACCGACGAGCGTCGTGCTGATCCGGTCTTCTGCAAAGGCCTTCGCCAGTTCCTTTTCCGGGAGCGGTCTGTCGGTTTTCCGCATCGGGGCGAAATCCACCACGATCTGCCCTCCCAACCCGCGGATACGGAGTTGCCTCGACAGCGCGCGGGCGGCTTGGATGTTCGTTTTCAAGGCTGCGGACGGAGACAGGTCGGAACCGGTATTCACATCGATTGCAGTCATTGCCCTGAAAGTCTCGATTGCCAGATTTCCACCATTCGGCAATACCCATTCGCTCTGCCTGAAGGGATCAAGCAGATCGTGTATTCCTTGCCTGTCGAACGCGTCAGACCCGTCGTCGATATCGAACGCTTCGCCTCCCCAGGCTGCGACGGCCCGGTCAAGCGGGGAAGGTGCCGGAACGATTAAGCCCGGTTTCGTGCTGTCCTTTGCCGCATTCACCCTGCCGGCGCACTCCGACAGATGGTTGATCTCGTCCCGCAGTTCCGAATTGCCGGCGATACTGGCGGAGCTGCGGAATATGACGCCGTATTCCCGCGCCGCGGGGATATCCTTGCCGATCTCGGTAAGCTGCGCCCGGAACTCGGGAGCGCGGATCTTGCGGGAAATGCTGATCCCGGTGCGGGCGGAGGAAAGCAATGAATACCTGCCGCGCAACTCAAACCGATCCGTTACCGGCAGGATCTTGCCCGGCTCCGCGTATGCGCTGATCTGCACCGGAATGTGAGCGCCCTGCCTGTAGGCGATACGGCTCTTCAGCATAGCGTTGGATCTGCCGCTCAACCTGACCACGGTCAGACCCTGCCTCTGCAGCGGGCGCCCAATCACCGCATTCAGAATTGCGCCGGGTTCGAATTCGCTGCAACCGGTGCTGAACAGAAAATCCTCAAGCTGACCATCGGCGAGAACTGCCGCCGCTGGCTGATTGCCGGAATTATTCAGAACAATGGTTCGGCGGTTCAATTCTGCGACCCGACTCCGGCTGCCTTCAGGAGCGCCAGCGTTTCCGTAAGCGGAAGCCCGACTACAGCCGTGTATGATCCGCTTATCCAGGGAATAAAGGCACCGGCGCGCCCCTGGATTCCGTAGGCACCGGCTTTGCCGTCCCATTCCCCGGATTCAATGTATGTCCGGATTTCGCGCTCGGTGAGGCGTTTCATCCTGAGTAGTGCGGAGACATCACGCAACCAGCTGCGCGTTTCCGAGCGCACGGCGACAGCGGTGATGACCCGGTGCCGACGGCCTGAAAGCTGGCGTAGAAACCGCTCCGCCTCGACCGCGTTTTCCGGCTTTCCCAGCATCCGCCGTCCGACGGCAACCGTGGTGTCGGCGGCGAGTATCACCTCCCCTTCGCCCAAGGTGACCGAATCCGCTTTGGTGGAAGCTATACGGCGACAATAATCGCGCGGCATCTCTCCGTGCCGGATCGACTCGTCAATTCCCGGGATACGCAATTCGTCAGGTGGAATACCGGCCTGCCTGAGAAGCTCCAATCTCCGCGGACTGGCTGACGCCAGAACGAGCCGCATTGCGGTTATTTGAACCTGAAGTTTATCCGGCCCTTGGTCAGGTCGTATGGCGTCATTTCGACCCGGACACGGTCTCCAGCCAGGACCCGTATCCGGTTCTTCCGCATCTTTCCTGCCGTATGTGCGATGATCTGATGGCCGGTTTCCAACTCGACCCTGAACGTCGCGTTCGGCAGGAGTTCCTTAACGACGCCGGGAAATTCGAGCATTTCTTCCTTTGCCATCCTCGCTCCAATTCGATTTGCCTGATGCGCGGCTGCGCACCGGCAATTCCCGTAACACAATGCCTTTGTGGCCTTCAACTTCAAATGCCATCACGGGCGGGGCCGCTCCTCACAGGAAATCATAAATGGGAAACCGACCGCATAACTCCGTGACCTGCCTGTGCACCCGCTGCTCCACCTCCCGGTTGCCATCGGTGCCGTTCGATTTCAGACCATCAAGGGTTTCAGTCACAAGCCTGCCGGTCAGCCGGAACTCTTCGATGCCAAATCCTCTTGTTGTGCAGGCGGGTGTTCCGAGCCGGATGCCGGATGTTATGGTCGGCTTTTCGGTATCGAAGGGAATTCCGTTCTTGTTGCAGGTGATGCCCACGCGCCCGAGCGCCGCCTCGGCTTCGTTTCCTTTCAGGCCCTTGGAGCGCAGGTCAACCAGCATCAGGTGGGTGTCGGTTCCACCGGTCACGATATCGTAACCTCCGGCCGACAGCGTATCGGCTAGTGTTCGCGCATTTTCGACAACCTGTTTCACATAGTGCCGGAATTCGGGTCGCTGCGCTTCCCCGAATGCAACCGCCTTGGCGGCGATGGCATGCATCAGCGGACCGCCCTGGATGCCCGGGAAAATGGCAGAATTGACTTTCCTTGCGATCTCCTGGTCGTTGGTGAGAATGGCTCCACCACGCGGGCCGCGCAACGTCTTGTGCGTGGTCGTGGTTGCCACATGCGCATGTGGAAACGGAGAGGGATGTGCGCCGCCAGCCACCAGGCCCGCAAAATGCGCCATATCGACCAGCAGCAACGCACCCACACGGTCAGCGATGTCCCTGAACCTGGCAAAGTCGATATGTCTCGGAACCGCCGAGCCACCGGCGATGATCAGCTTGGGTTTGTGTTCGAGAGCAAGCGCTTCAATCTGGTCGTAATCGATCATGCAGTCCTGGCGGCGGACACCGTAATGCAGCGCATGGAACCATTTTCCGGACTGGTTCGGTTTGGCGCCATGGGTCAAATGTCCCCCGGATGCCAGGTTCATTCCCAGAATCATGTCGCCCGGCCGCAGCAACGCATTGAAAACGCCCTGGTTCGCCTGGCTGCCCGAATGCGGCTGAACATTCGCGAACTCGCAGCCGAACAATGCACACAACCGCTCGATTGCCAATTGTTCCGCAACATCAACATGCTGGCAGCCACCATAATAGCGTCGGTCCGGGTAGCCTTCGGCATATTTATTGGTCATCACCGAACCCTGTGCTTCCAGCACAGCGCGCGAGACAATGTTTTCCGAAGCAATCAGTTCGACTTCATCCCGCTGCCGGGTAAGTTCACCCTGAATGGCCGCCGATATCGCCGGATCCGACTGCCTGACTTCAAGGTTGAAACCGGTTGGTGACAGTGAATTCATAACCCTGCTCCTTAGGCGCGAAAGAATCGCTATTGCGGCAACGAAATGTGCATTTCAAACAAAAAATGGATTGCCGTGGTGGAAGTTGTCATGGGTTTTTTGCCGGACTGGTTCACAGAATCTGCCACCCAACCGCGAGGGTGTCGTGGAGTTCCAACCGGAAACCGTATGCCCTCCCTATGGTTTTGCCACGGATTATGCTAACCGGAGGGCGCGGCATTGTGCTGCGGATGGTTCTTGACCGGAATGGGAAGCCGCATGCCCCACTTCAGGAATATCCGGTTCGTGTCCGGAGACTCTGCCGTCGCAACCGAATCCCGTCGGCAGCTGATCGATATTTACGGCAATTCGGACGAAGAGAGTGCGGATGTGATTGTCGCCTTGGGCGGCGATGGGTTTATGCTTCAGACCCTGAACAGGACACGCGAACTTGATTGCCCGGTTTATGGAATGCACAGGGGAACGGTCGGCTTCCTGATGAACGCATATGCGGAAGATAATCTTCATCACAGGCTTGAGCAGGCTGAAGAGGAAGTCATCAATCCGCTTGCCATGCGCGCATCCGACAGTTCGGGAAGCAACTGTGAGGCTTTGGCGATCAATGAAGTGTCGCTGCTGCGCGCCGGTCCGCAGGCGATCCGGGTGCGCATCTCGGTCGATGGAAAAACCCGCCTGCCGGAGCTGGTCTGCGACGGCGTGATGGTTTCAACCCCGGCCGGATCAACCGCCTACAATTATTCGGCGCATGGCCCGATCCTGCCGATCGGCAGCGACGTGCTCGCCCTCACCCCGGTGGCCGCGTTCCGGCCGCGGCGCTGGCGTGGTGCTCTGTTGCCGAAGACCGCCCGGGTGACATTTGAAGTGCTGGATCCTGATTCCCGCCCTGCCATGGCGGATGCCGATGCCAGGTCAGCGCGCGATATTGTATCGGTGGAGATTGAAAGCGAGCCGAAGGTGCGGCACCGGATGCTGTTTGATCACGGCCATGGTCTTCAGGAAAGATTGCTGCGCGAGCAGTTTGCCTGAAACTGTGCGTAAGTTTATCACATCACGGCGCGCACCCGATCCGGGTTACTCTAAGCCCCGCTTCAATTAACCGGTGAACCCATGTCACTTTCGCATCGCACACAACTCATCACCTGGGGAGCGGTTACAGCATTATTTTTCGCCGTGCTGTGGATTCTCGGTGATGTTTTGCTGCCCTTTGTCGTCGGCTTCGCACTCGCCTATCTGCTGGACCCGGTCGCCGACCGGCTGCAGCGTCTGGGAGTATCGCGGCTGTGGGCAACCGCGATCATTTCCACGCTCGGACTGCTGACCGTATTCGCCTTCATCATCCTGCTCATTCCGGCCATTGCCGGGCAATTGCTTGAACTGAATCAATTCATCCCGGAACTGGCGAAATCGCTGCAACTCTGGATCAATTCAGTGGCAGCCGAATATGCGCCCGGTCTGCTGGAGAGGGACTTCAAGCTGTGGACGGCACTGCAGGATTTCGGCGGGGTCGTGGAATCCGTGGGAATGGCCGTCATTCCACAGATTTTTTCCGTCGGTGCCGGTGCGGTAAATTTTTTCGTTTTCATCCTCGTGGTGCCGGTGGTCATGGTCTACATGCTCGCCGATTGGGATCTCATGGTCGGAAAACTGGATGGCTGGCTGCCGCGCGACCATGTGGTGGAAATCCGGCGTTTATTCCTTCAGGTCGATACGGCACTGTCCGGGTTTGTCCGTGGTCAGCTGACTGTCTGCCTGCTGGTGGCGGTGTTCTACGGCGTGTTGCTGCAACTGGTTGGCCTTAAATTCGGATTTTCGGTCGGTTTCCTCGCCGGTGCGCTTTCATTCATTCCTTTCGTCGGTGCGATCGGGGGTGGCGTGCTTGCGATGGGAATTGCGATTTTTCAATTCTGGTCCGAACCGGTCTGGATCTTTGCGGTGCTGGCGATATTCGTTGCCGGCCAGTTTCTTGAGGGTAACATACTGACCCCCCGCCTTGTCGGTAAGTCGGTTGGTCTGCACCCGGTCTGGCTGCTCTTCGCTTTGTCGGCTTTCGGCGCGTTATTCGGATTTGTCGGGCTTCTCATCGCGGTTCCGGCGGCGGCGACCGTGGGTGTGTTTTCGCGGTTTGCCCTGGACAAATATCTTTCAAGCCGCCTTTATCAGGGAGGCGGTCAGAATGATGATGCATGATTCCACCACTCCAGACACGCTGGACATACGCCCGCCACGCTCGCATCGCCGTGAGGATTTCGTCCGCAGCGCAAGCAATGCGGCGGCGTATGAGGCAGTGCTCGGTGAGGCGGATTGGCCGGATAGGAGGCTCATTCTGGCCGGACCGGCGAAATCCGGAAAGTCGCATCTTGCCCGGATCTGGGCTGAGAACCGCTCGGCGCTGCAACTCAGCCATACAGAGCTTGCCGCTCCGGGGATTGCTCAGACCGTCCTTAACCGGAATGTGCTGGTGCATCATGTGGAAATGGCAAGCGGCGAGAGGGATATTGAGCTGGGTCTCTTTCATCTCTGCAATACGGTCGCCGGGTCGCGTTTCCGGCTGCTGATGACGGTTCTGGAGCCACCCAAACAGGCATTTGGACTGCCGGACCTGCACAGCCGGATGCAGGCGAGCGCCCGGGCGGTGATCGAACCGCCCGAAGATTCGCTGCTCGCCCTGCTGTTGACCAAACATCTGGCGGACCGGCAGATTTCTGTTGCCGCAAATGTCATCGACTTTATTCTGCCGCGTATGGAACGAACGCATGCGATGGCCGGACAGCTGGCGGCTGAGCTGGACCGGCAGGCCATGGCGACAGGACGCGCAATCAGCCGCACCACTGCAGCGGCGGCGCTGACCGCTGTCCGGAGGCCGGGATGACGACCGAATCCGGTCCGGTTGATACCGATTTTCTGAATGGCGGTTTTCCGCCGGCGGCGCGTCTGCCCGCCGCCGCGCGCAGTGGCCCGAAGCGGTTCTTCAACCGGGAATTGTCCTGGCTGGCATTCAATTGGCGCGTTCTGGAAGAGGCGCAGAACAGCAATGTGCCGCTCTTGGAGCGGGTTCGGTTCGTCGCCATCTCGGCGACCAATATCGATGAATTCTACACCGTGCGGGTCGCCGGGCTGCTTGAACTTGCCACTGCCGGCAACCAGCCGGCTGCCGCTGACGGGTTGCTGCCATCGGAACAGTTAAAGGAAATCGGCCGCGATACGCGGAAATTGCTGACGGCGCAGCAGAAGGTCTGGGAAACGCTGAAATGTGAACTCGAGCGGGAAGGCATATGCCTGTTGGAAAGATCAGGGCTGACGGATCAGGACCGGACGTTTCTCGATGATGTGTTCATCGGCAGCGTCTTCCCGGTGCTCACCCCCCTTGCCATTGATCCGGCCCACCCGTTTCCTTTCATTCCCAATGCCGGCTTCGCCCTGGCACTGACGCTGGAGAACATCTCTGACGCCAGGACCCTGCAGGCACTGCTGCCGGTTCCCGAGCAGATCAACCGCTTCACCCGGCTTCCCGACAGTGAGGATGGATCCTGCCGCTTCATTCCGCTCGAAGAATTGCTGGTCGAAAAGATCGGGTTCATTTTTCCAGGCTACAGGGTCAAGGAGGAATGCGCCTTCCGGGTTCTCCGCGACAGCGATCTCGAACTCGAGGAGGAAGCCGAGGATTTGGTGCGGGAGTTTGAAATCGCCCTGAAACGGCGACGGCGCGGCGATGTCATTCACCTTTCCGTTGCCGGCGGACGCCAGGGCGGATTGCAGGCCCTGATCAAGAATGAGCTGAAGATTGAGGATGGCGAGGTATTTGATCTGCCGGGAATGGTCGGCCTTGCCGATCTGAACGAACTCGTCCTCGAATCGCGTCCGGATCTCCTATGGCCGCTATTCTCGCCCCGGGTGCCGGAAAGGGTGCGCGATCATGACGGTGACATGTTCAAGGCCATCCGCCAAAAAGACATGCTGCTGCACCACCCTTATGAAACTTTCGATATGGTGGTGCGCTTTATCCGCCAGGCGGCGAATGATCCGGACGTGGTTGCCATCAAGCAGACCCTGTACCGGACTTCCTATGACAGCCCTATCGTCGAAGCACTTTGTGAAGCGGCTGAAAACGGTAAATCCGTCACCGCACTCATTGAATTGAAGGCCCGGTTTGATGAGGCGGCGAATATCCGGCAATCGCGGCGCCTGGAACGTGCGGGGGCGCATGTCGTCTACGGTTTCATCAACTTGAAAACACATGCGAAAGTTTCCACGGTGGTGCGCCGTGAGAGTGATCAGCTGGTGACCTATACTCATTACGGCACCGGCAATTACCATCCGATCACCGCCCGGATCTACACCGATCTGAGCCTGTTCACCTGCAAGGCGGCAGCCGGTCGGGATGCGACAAAGCTAATCAATTACGTCTCCGGCTATGCGCGTCCGGCATGCCTGGAACAGCTTTCCATCGCGCCGATCGATCTGCGTTCGAAGCTGATGCAATGCATCAGCCACGAGACTGACTTGGCAAAATCCGGAAAACCGGGCGAAATCTGGGCAAAGATGAACTCGCTCATCGACCCGGATGTGATCCATGCGCTTTATGAAGCCAGCGCCAACGGAGTCAGAACCACGCTTGTCATCCGCGGCATCTGCGGCCTGCGGCCCGGCATTAAGGGGTTGTCCGAGAATATCAGGGTGAAATCGGTCATCGGCAGGTTTCTCGAACATTCCCGCATCGTCTGTTTCGGCAATGGCCGCCGCCTTCCCTCTACCAAGGCCCGTGTATTCATTTCCTCGGCCGACTGGATGGAAAGAAACCTGAACCGGCGGGTGGAAACCCTCGTTGAAATCAAGAACCGTACGGTTCAGGAGCAGGTGGTCAGCCAGATCATGGCCGCCAATCTTGCCGATCAGGCACAGAGTTGGGTGTTGTGCCCGGACGGTTCCTATGCGCGGCACAATGGACCGCCCGATCAACAGATATTCAATTGCCACCAATTTTTCCTTGAAAACCCCTCGCTCTCCGGCCGCGGATCCGCGGGGGCAAAGGATGTGATCAAACTTGCGCATTCCCAGGATTGAAGCGGCGGCGGTTCTGGAAGCTGAGCCGACCGATGGGAGGGATTCCGGTCGGTTGATACTTGAACCGCATGATGCCAGCCGCATGCAACGGGTCGGCATCATCGATGTCGGTTCGAACTCGGTGCGACTTGTGGTGTTTGACGGCGCCGCCCGTTCCCCGGCATATTTTTTCAACGAGAAAGTGCATTGCGCGCTCGGCGCTTCCCTCGGCGAGACCGGGAAACTGGATCGGTCCGGCAAGCGCCGCGCACTGCGCGCCATCAGGCGTTTCGCCTTGCTTGCCGAAGGTATGCGGTTATCGTCCCTGACCGCTGTCGGCACGGCCGCGGTGCGGAGTTCTGACGATGGTCACGCCTTTCTCCGGGAAGTGGAGGACAGCACCGGGATCAGGGTTCATGTCGCCAATGGCGAAGAGGAAGCGCGGCTCGCGGCGCAGGGCGTGTTTCTCGGCTGGCCGGAGGCGCAGGGAATCGTCTGCGATCTCGGCGGTTCCTCAACTGAATTGATCGAAGTCGATCATTGCCGGATCGGCCGCTCGCACTCGGCCCGTTTCGGGCATTTGGAACTCAGCCGGAACACCGAAGGAATTCACCGGCATATCCGGGATCAGGTGGCCGCAATCCGGCGAAAGATGGATGGAAAATATCCGACGCTCTTTCTGGTTGGGGGCTCCTGGCGGATGATCGCACGGCTGGATATGGAGCGACGCAACTATCCGCTGAGAGTCCTCAATGAATACCGGATGACCAACGCTTCCGCGGCAGCGACCGTGGACTGGATTCATACGGTTGAACTGCCCCGGCTCCGGGAGCTGGCGGCAGTTTCGCCGGAACGGCTGCAGAGTCTGCCGGCGGCAGGGCTGCTGCTGAAAGAGCTGATACGTCAATTTGAACCCGGTGAATTGGGCGTCTCCGCCTACGGAATCCGCGAAGGGCTGCTATATGAGCGGATGCCGGAACAATTGCGTCGCAAAGATCCGCTGATCGAGGCCTGTCTGCATTCGGAACAATCCTCCGCCAGACTGCCCGGATTCGGTGATTTGCTGTTCGAGTTCGTGCAGCCGCTGTTCAAGCGGGCCAGCAGCAATTTTCTGCGCCTGGTGCGGGCCGCCTGCCTGCTGCACGATGTCACCTGGCGGGCACATCCGGATTACCGTGCGGAAATCAGTTTTGACAATGCCACGCGGGCCAATCTCGGCGGCATCGACCATACCGGACGGATTTTTCTCGCCCTGGCACTGTTCAACCGCTACCGGAACACCGGCGGGAACCCGCCGGAAGGTTATACCGGGCTGCTGACAACGGAACAGATCAGCCAGGCCATAATTCTCGGAAAAGCAATGCGGTTCGGTGCCATGTTCTCAGCTTCAGCTGCCGAAACCATCGGCCGGTTAAAATTCCGCTCCAAGAAACATGTCCTCACCCTGATACTGCCGGAATCATTCATGGACATTTTCGGTGAGGTGGTGGAAACCCGCTTTCTGCAGCTGGCAAAAGCGATGGATTGCGAGGCAAAGGTCGAAATCGTATAGGCTGCCACCGCATGGCAAATTGTTGATCTGAACCGGCCCGAACGGAGTGTTCGCATGCGAATGACCAGATACTTTCTTCCGGTGTTGCGGGAAACGCCGGCGGAAGCGCAGATCGCCAGCCACCGGCTTATGCTGCGCGCGGGGATGATTCAGCAATCATCCGCCGGGATTTACTCTTGGCTGCCGCTGGGGCTGAGGATTCTACGCAAAATCGAAAATATCGTGCATGAGGAACAGATTGCGGCCGGCCACATCCCTATGCTGATGCCAACTTTGCAGCCGGCTTCGCTGTGGCAGGAATCCGGACGCTATGATGATTACGGCCGGGAAATGCTGCGCATAACCGACCGACAGGGGCGGAAACTGCTGTACGGACCGACGAATGAGGAACAGATTACCGATATCTTCCGCGCCCATGTGAACTCATACCGGGATCTTCCGCTCACCCTGTACCATATCCAGTGGAAATTCCGCGATGAGATCCGCCCCCGCTTCGGCATCATGCGCGGCCGCGAATTCCTCATGAAGGATGGATACAATTTCGATATCGACAAGGCAGGCGCGATCCATTCCTATAACCGTCACATGGTCAGCTATCTGCGCACCTATGAAAGGCTGGGATTACAGGCGGTCCCGATGCGCGCCGATACCGGGCCGATCGGCGGCAACCACAGCCACGAGTTTCTGGTGTTGGCCGATACCGGGGAATCGGAAGTGTTTTTCGACAACCGGATACTCGGCAACAGGTTTGGCGACCGGAAGCTGGATTTTGACAACCGGGAAGAATGCCAGGGTATTTTTGATGAATGGACAAGCCCCTATGCCCGGACCGATGAAACCCATGACCCCAAAGAATTCGAAGATCAGGTTCCGGCGGAGCACCGGCAGACATCACGCGCTATTGAGGTCGGGCAGATCTTCTATTTCGGCACCAAATATTCGCAGCCGATGCAGGCCATGGTTGTGGATGCCGATGGTCAGCGGACAGCAGTGCATATGGGTTCGCACGGTATCGGTGTCTCCCGGCTTGCCGGAGCCATCATCGAGGCCAGCCATGATGATAAGGGAATCATCTGGCCCCGATCGGCTGCGCCGTTTGATGTCGGCATCGTTAATCTGGCACAGGGAAACACGGCCACCGGTGAGGTCTGCGATGATCTGTGCACGGCGCTTGAAGGGCTGGGAATGGAGCCGTTATACGACGATACACGGGAAAGGGCGGGATCAAAATTCGCAACCATGGATCTGATCGGCCTGCCATGGCGTATCACAGTCGGACCGCGCGGTCTTGCCGTTGGTGAAGTGGAATTGACAGAGAGGCGGAGCGGCGAAAGCATCAAATGCACGCCCGAAGCTGCGGTCAACCGGCTGCGTTCCATTTATACCGGCCAGGGCGGCTGAGTTTGACTGAGCTGCCCCATATGCGGGCTGCGCCGGCCTTCGCAGCCTTTGAATGGAAGATTGCGTTCCGTTACCTGAAGTCGCGCCGCAGTCAGGGCGGTGTCAGCGCCATGTCGATTATTTCGGTGATCGGAATCGCGGTTGCGGTCTTCGCACTGATTGCAACGCTGGCAGTCCGGACCGGATTCCGCACCGAATTCCTGACAACCGTGCTCGGGGCCAATGCGCATACATCCCTGCATGCCGGGATTCACCGGTCCGCCGACGGCAGAAAATCCACATCCATCCGTGGTTTTGAAGATCTCACCGAGGCACTGCTTGAGGTCGAAGGTGTCGTTCGCGCCTATCCGGTTATCCGGACACAATTGCTGGCGGCTTCCGAGTTACGCAATACCGGTGTTGATCTTTTCGGAGTTCGGCCACAGGATTTTATGGCATTACCGTCAATCATTGAGCCGGAAACTTCGACCGGCTCAATTAAGGATTATGCAACCGGTGTCGCTGTTGGAACCGGGGTTGCGCGGCAACTCGGAATCGGTGTCGGTGACAGCATCCGGTTGATTTCACCGGACGGGGTCAAGACGGCATTCGGCACTGCTCCGCGCATCAACAGCTATCCGGTTGCCTTTATCTTCGGTATCGGCCGTTACGATATAGACCGGACCCGGATCTACCTGCCTTTCGGCGAGGCGCAGAAGTTCCTGAACCGGGAGGAAACAGCCGACGAAATCGAGATTTTTGTCAACAACCCTGAAGCCATCGACGAGATCGAGCCGCAGTTGCTGGCATTGGCAGGCAGCGGATTTTTCGCCTGGTCGTGGAAGGATTCCTCCGGCGCATTTTTGCGGGCGTTGCAGATGGAGGATAATGTCATGTTCATCATTCTCTCGATCCTGGTCCTGATCGCAACGCTTAACATTGTTTCCGGGCTGGTCATGCTGGTGAAAAATAAGGGCCGCGACATCGGAATTCTGCGCACGATCGGATTGAGTCAGGGTTCAATCCTGCGGGTGTTTTTCATTTGCGGTGCCTCAATCGGTATCATCGGTACAGGATTCGGCGTCATTCTCGGCTGGCTCTTCGCCATTAATATCGATCCAATCTTTGAATTTGTGAATATGCTGGCCGGTGGCGGGGTGTGGGATCCGAGCATTCGTTTCCTTTCCAGCCTACCGGCAAAGATTGAGTTGATGGACGTTCTCTCGGCAGTCGGGCTCTCCCTGGGCCTGTCTTTCGTGGTGACGATTTTTCCGGCGCGCCGCGCTGCCCGGATGAACCCCTTGGATGCGCTGCGTTATGAGTGAGGTCTCACTGGCGCTGAAATCCGTAACCAAGACCTACGGCAAGCGGATCGGGAAAGCCGTGTCAGTGCTGGGCGGCATCACACTGGACATCCACCGCGGCGAAATCGTCGGTCTGCTGGCACCATCCGGCGCCGGAAAGTCCACCCTGCTGCATATCGCCGGACTGCTCGAAACCCCGGATTCGGGCAATGTTGAAATCGGTGGAATCAATATGAACACTGCCTCGGACAGGCTGCGCACCCGCACCAGGCGGACGGAGATTGGCTTCGTTTACCAGTTCCATCACCTGCTGCCGGAATTCAATGCACGCGAAAACGTTATGCTGCCGCAGTTGGCCAATGGCAGCAATGCGGCGAGTGCAGCGACGCATTCAGATCAATTGCTTGCCATGGTCGGAATGGAAGCGCGGGCAGAGCATCGCCCGGCTGAACTTTCCGGCGGCGAGCAGCAGCGGGTTGCCCTCTGCCGGGCACTCGCCAACGGGCCGCGGATCGTGCTGGCGGATGAACCGACCGGCAATCTCGATCCCACTACGGCTGCCCAGGTTTTTGATGCCATGATGCTGCTCGTGCGTGAGACCGGTCGTTCGGCACTGATCGCGACACATAATCTGGAATTGGCCGCACGCATGGACCGCTGCGTGCGGTTGCATAACGGGATGATCGCGTAGCCGCGGGCCGGCATTGAGTGCAGTGCCCGGGCTTATCCGATCTGGTCGCAGATTTTTCTGATCGACAGCCAATCATTATTGCTGAGGAGGCTGGGCGGTTCTCCAGCTTGAGCTCCGCCATCTCCGAGATACAGGGTTTCTGTCCAACCGATGGCCTGGGCAAAGGGCAGTGCCGATACCCCTTCGCTTTCGAGTTCGGCAAACACCGCGTCAGGGTTGACATATTGACGTTGCCCGCGCAACTTCTCCAGAGCGTAGTCCCGCAGAACCGACTCGTCGATTTCACCGCGTAGAGCAAAATTGACGGTGGCCTGCAGGCCGGCGAGTTCAAGCAACATTGCTAATGGATCGGTGAGTTCAGAGCGGATTTTTTCTTCCAGCAAATGGCCTACGAACACCTCTGGTTGATCGCTGCGCAGCAACAGGGCCTCGGATATGATAATGATGCCGCCCGGCAGATGCATCGTGTCAGGAACCTGGCCCCGGACAATCCGTATCGAATAGCGATTGTCCAGAAACTGGTAGGCAATGGTATCAAGCAACGTCCCGCCGAGGCCGAACCGGCAATTCCCGCCGACAATTTCCGTGACCTGATTGAATGCCCGTTCGCCGAGTTGTTTGGACTTCGCCGCCGTCGTCAGACTCGCAGTCCAACCGGCAAGGTTGGAAGCGACAATGTAGGCCGCCAAAGCCAGAACCAGCACCGAAATCAAGGCCGTCGTACCTGCCCGCCATGACCAGGTCGCGATTTCGGTATCCGTTTCCTCGACAGGGTGCTGCAATTGTCTATCCAACAAAGAGACCACATAGGAATCGGAAATCTCCAAGGATTCACAATACTGGTCGTCTGGTGAATAATTGGCAGGCATGCTCCCCGGATTGCCACGCTGAACCGCGCTCATCGCCCAATGTGCCAGCGGTCTTCCATTGAAAGAAAACAGGGTCAGGTAGCGCTCATTGAGCTTTACGACAACGCGCTGTCCCGGGTCCTCATCCGTCGAATGCCAGATGCCGATGGTTTCAAGTTTGTCAAATTCAGCCAGAACTGACATTTGATCCCTTTACCAACCGGCGTCACAGTACAATAAACCGCCTCAGCCGAATTACCGTAATCACTCAGCCTTTGCGACCTCGCGCAAGGTGAATTTCTGGATTTTGCCGGTTGCGGTTTTCGGAAGTTCACGAAAAATCACCTGCTTGGGGGTTTTGAAGCCTGCAAGCGTCTTTCGGCAGAAGGAAATGATTTCCTCCTCACTGCAATCCGCGCCCTGAATCAATTCGACGAATGCAACCGGAACCTCGCCCCACTTTTCATCCGCTTTGGCGACAACGGCGCACAGCGAAACCGCCGGATGATGCATGATCGTTCCCTCGACCTCGACTGAGGACACATTCTCACCTCCGGAAATGATGATGTCCTTTGAACGGTCGGCAATCCGGATATAGCCATCCTCATGCATGACCGCGATGTCGCCACTGCGGAAACCGCCACCCTCGAACGCCCCCGCTGTAGCCTCCGGATTGCGGAAATAGCCTTTCATCACAGAATTGCCCCGCATCACGATTTCACCGAGTTCCCTGCCATCCCGGGCCACCTCTTCGCGGGTTGACGGGTCGACCACGGTGATCTTCTCCATCATCGGCATCAGCACACCCTGGCGGGCCTTGATGTCGGCCCGCTCGGCGGCGCCGAGGCCCCGCCACTCATCATCCTTCCAGATACATTCAGTGACATGTCCGTAGGTTTCGGTGAGCCCATAGACATGCGTGACATTGAAATTGAGCTTTTCGACCTTTTCCAGCATAGCAGCCGGAGGTGGTGCGCCGGCAGTGAAAACCTCGACCCGATGGGTGAATTTCCGGCGCTCACCCGGCTCCGCATTCGCCAACATGTTCAACACGATCGGGGCACCGCCGAAATGGGTCACGCCCTCATCGGCAATGGCATCGAAAATCGGCTTGGCGGCGACCTCGCGGCAACAGATCACTGTCCCGCCCAACAGCGGCATCATCCATGAATGATTCCAGCCATTGCAGTGAAACAGGGGCACAATGGCGAGAAACTTCGGATACAGCGTCATCCGCCAGCTGATCACCGTGCCCATCGTCATCATATAGGCACCGCGGTGGTGATAAACGACGCCCTTGGGTCTGCCGGTTGTGCCGGAAGTATAGTTGAGCGTCAGGCTTTCCCATTCATCCTCCGGCATGATCCAGTCGAAATTCAGTGCTGCGGAGGCGATCATATCCTCATATTCGGGGTAATTTCCACTCGCCGGGAAGCCGGCGGTATCGTCGGCAACCTCGATGATCTGCGGATACATACCCTCCGCGGTTTCTGCGGCGGCCTCGGCAATGCCCAGATAGCACGAATCCACCAGAACGAATTTCGGCCGCGCATGCGAAAAAATGTAACCGATCGTATCCACGTCCAGCCGGATGTTGATGGCATTCAGTACCGCCCCGCAGGCGGGCACGCCGAAATGCGATTCAACCGCGGCGGGAATGTTGGGCAGGATCGTGGAGACCACATCCCCGGGCCTCACCCCGCGCGCCGCGAGGGCGGAAGCCAGGCGGGTCACTCTTTCGTGATAGCGGCGGTAGTTGTAACGCCGGTCGCCATAGACCAGCGCGTCGCGCTCCGGGAAAACCTCGCGCGCCCTGTTCAGATGCGACAGCGGGGTCAGGGGAACAAAATTCGCCTGACAGCGGTCGAGTCCAGTTTCATCAAACAACCAGCCCATCTTTTCCCCGGTTCTTGCCTGCGGCAGTCGGATAGGAATCAGCCTTGCAATGGGTAATGCCCGGGCAGTTGTCAATCAATTGTCAGGCGACTGCCCATGGCGAACAGGATTCAGCACCGCTCCGAAATCATTGATCACGGAACCCTGTCCCGGCTGCCGCCATACGCAGCAGGGTCTCCGGCACCTTGAACCGGGGGCCGAAGCGGTCCTCAAGGGTGCCGCATTCGGTGACCGCCCTTTCCGCGGTGACAATGTCAAGCCAACTGAACGGGCCACCCGACCAGGGCGCAAATCCCCAGCCCAGCACCGCACCCACATCGCCTTCACGCAGATCTGTCAATACGCCCGCCTCGAATGCCCGAACCGCCTCCAGCGCCTGAACATAAAGCAGCCTGTCCCGCACCAGTTGCGGCGGCGGCGACTGACCGGGCCATGACTCGTTGAGGCCGGACCACAGGCCGAGCCTCCTGCCACCCTTGTCATAGGTGTAAAATCCGGCCTTTGCTTTGCGCCCGTACCGTCCGGCCTTGGCTAGAGTGGCAAGCACCGCGTCAACATCATCATCCTGATAAGCGTCGCCGAGCGCAGCCCTGGTCGCCTTGGCGATGCTGAGAGCCAGGTCGATCGAAGTCTCGTCAATCAACTGCAATGGCCCGACCGGCATGCCGGCATGGCGGGCGGAATTCTCAATCAAGGCCGGTGCGACACCTTCGCCGACCATGCGGATTCCCTCATTCAGATACGGGATGATGCATCGGTTGGTGTAGAAAAAGCGCGCATCGTTGACCAGGATCGGCGTTTTCCGGATCCTCGATGTGAAATCAAGCGCCAGCGCAACCGCAGCGTCGCCGCTGCGTTTTCCCCGGATGATCTCAACCAGCATCATGCGGTGAACCGGGCTGAAGAAATGCATACCCAGAAACCGCTCCGCATCCCGCACCGCTTCGGCGAGGCCGGTTACGGGCAAGGTTGATGTATTTGTCGCGATGACACAGTCCGGCCCGACGGATTGGCCGATCTTATGAATCACGTCACGTTTGACCGCGGGATCCTCAAATACCGCTTCAATCACCAATTCCGTGCCGTTCAGACTTTCGAACGTATCAGCCGCCACGATACGCTCCAGGATCCCGGCCTGCTTATCCGCAGTCAATTTACCACGAGCGGCATCTTTACGCAGAATTGCCGCGGCCGATTCCCTGCCCCGCGACGCGGTATCGATGTCCCGGTCCAACAGGATGACATCCAGCCCCGCCCTGGCAGCGGACAGTGCGATTCCGGAGCCCATCATTCCCGCACCGACAACTCCGATCTTCCGCATATCCCTGCGTGGCACTTCCGGAGACCGTCTCGCGCCCTTTTCAAGCTGTTTCCTGTCCAGGAAGAGCGTCCGAATCATATTCGTCGAAGAAGGGTTGAGGAGAACCTTCGAGAACCAGCGCGCCTCGATGGTAAGCGCGGTATCGAACGGCACCTGCACACCTTCATAAATCGCCGACATGAGGGCATTCGCTGCCGGATAGACACCGGATGTCTCGCCACTGAGCATCGCCGATGCACCGACAAAATTCATGTAACCCTTGCGGTCGTAAGCACCGCCGCCGGGAATACGGAAGCCTTTCCGGTCCCAGGGCTTGGTGATGTCCTCCGGACCCGCCGACAGCACCCACTCCCTGGCGCGCTCCATCAGGTCGCCTGCCGGCACAACCTCATCGATAGTTCCGAGCGCAAGCGCTTTGTCCGGGCCCGGTGTTGATCCTTTCAGCAGCAGCGGTGCCGCATTCGGCACTCCGAGCCGTCGCACCAGCCTTGTCGTGCCGCCGGCTCCGGGGAACAGCCCGACCTTGATTTCCGGAAGACCGATCACGGCCTTCGGGTTGTCGGCCGCAATGATCCGGTGGCAGGAAATCGGAATCTCGTAGCCGATGCCAACGCCGGTTCCCGGCAGCGCCGCCACAACCGGCTTACCACCCGCCCCGGTTTTCGGATCCCGGCCGGCGAGTTCGATTTTGCGGAAAATCCTATGGAATTCCATGACACCATCAAACACCCTCCGGGCGGCGTCACCGCCGCCCCGGGCGCGCATATTCGCCAACACATCCAGATCCATCCCGCCGGCGAAATCGGCTTTGGAACTGGTCAGAACGATACCCTTCACCCGCTCATCGGCGATCGCCCGGTCGAAATGTTCCGACAGTTCCAGAAGGCAGTCCCAAGACATGATATTCATGCGCCGACCCGGGACGTCCCAAGAGATTACGGCGACGCCATCAGCATCCCTGTCATAGTGAAAATCCGCCATAACCTGTCCCCTAGACCCGCTCGATAATCGTGGCGACGCCCATGCCGCCACCGACGCAAAGTGTGATCAACGCTGTGGATTTTCCGCTCCGCTCCAATTCATCGAGTGCCGTCGACAACAGCATAGCGCCGGTCGCACCGAGAGGGTGGCCGAATGCGATCGCACCGCCATTCACATTCAGCCGGTCATGATCCACATTCAACGCCTGCATGAAGCGCAGCGGCACCGCGGCAAAAGCCTCGTTGACCTCAAACAGGTCAATGTCACCGACATTCATGCCAGCCCGTGAAAGTGCCCGTTCCGCCGCCGGCATCGGCCCTGTCAGCATGATCGTCGGTTCCGAGCCGATCTTGGCAAATGAACGGATACGTGCCCGCGGACGGAGTCCGGATTTACCGCCGAATTCCCGGCTGCCCACCAGAACCGCCGCCGCACCATCGACGATTCCCGATGAATTCCCGGCATGATGGACATGGTCGATACGCTCGAGATGCGGATATTTGAGCGTCGCCACCCGGTCGAAACCCGGTGTCCCGGTGCCGATATCGGTAAAAGACGAATTCAGTTCAGCCAGCCCCGCCATGTCGGTATCCGGCCGCATATGTTCGTCATGGCTGAGTATCTCCAGCCCGTTGATATCCCTGACCGGAATGACCGAACGGCCGAATCTCTCCTCCTCCCAGGCGAGTGCCGCACGGCGCTGCGATTCGACCGCGTACGCATCGCAATCCTGCCGCGAGAAGCCAAATTCGGTGGCGATCAAATCGGCCGAAATTCCCTGCGGCACAAAGGCGCATCCGATTGCCAGCCGAGGATCCACCGCAACCGCGGCCCCGTCCGAGCCGATACTGACCCGGCTCATCATTTCGACACCACCCGCCAGCGCTGCGGTCGCACCGGCGCATATATCGGCTGCCGCCAAATTCACCGCTTCCAGGCCGCTGGCACAGAACCGGTTCACGCTCAGCCCCGGCACCGAATCCGGCAGCGAAGACAACAGCACCGTTGCCCTCGCAAGGCAGCCGCCCTGTTCTCCAACCTGCGTCACATTTCCCCAGATCAGATCTTCGATATGGTGGCTGTCGACACAGCTGCGCTCCTGTAACGCATCCACCATCTGGGCTGACAAATCGACCGCTGTCACCGAGTTCAGGGCACCTTTCGCATTGCCGCGCCCGCGCGGGGAGCGGACCGCATCATATATGAATGCTTCGCTCATGGTTTCTGATCCCGACGGTCTGAAGGATGCCCGGGCATCAGATCATAGGGATGTTTCCAGCCCGGCTGCGCCGCAATGCGGTCGAGCCATCGCCCGATGGCGGGCCAATCGCCACGCTCGAAACCGAACGGTTCCGGATAATACAGATAGCCGCAGCAGGAGAGATCGGCGACGCTGATCCGCCCACCGACCAGCCAGTCCCGCTCCTGGAGAACCACCTCCAATGTCGACCAGCTGCCTTTGAGCCGTCCCTGCAGCCATTGGATGACCGCCTGCGGGCGTTTCTCTTCGGCGATGAAATTATTGAGAAACCGGGTGGTGCCGCAATTTGACGAATGCTTGTGATTGTCCCAGAGCACCCACCGCAGGATCTCGTGATTTTCCGCCTGCGTGTCTCCACCGAGCTTTCCCGACTGCTTGACCACATATTGCTGGATGAGCCCGGACTGGGTGAGGATCAACCCGTCATGATCCATCACTGGCACCTCGCCCATCGGGTTCAATTGACGGAATTTGTCGGTCCGGGTTTCGCCATTGAAAAAATCCACGAATACCGGCTGCCAACGCACTCCGGCGAGTTCCAGCGCCAGCGCTGCCTTGTAGGCATTGCCGCTTTCGCCGAAACAATACAGCTTGATCGTCATCTGAACCTTCATCCGATTTCATCCGTGCCGCAGCACAGCATTGCGCGCGCCGCCTATCACGCCGGCACGGAATGCAAAACATAATAGATGAATTTCCGGAGCCTTCAGAACTGAACCGGGTGTCGGCCTCCGCCGATGCGTCAGTTCATGAAACCGGGTGCCAGAAAGTAAAATCCATAGGCGACGATCAAAGCCGGCACCGCCGATACAGCAGTCGCCAAAATCGCTGTCCGGGGGTCCAGTGCGATCGCTGGAAACAGCGCATCGCCGTCATTCGAGATCGCATTGCCGATAATGGCGGCAAAGGGAATGACACCGCTGATATAAAGCGTTGTCACAAGCACCTGCGGGCCGCAGCCGGGAATGAATCCGATGAGGACTCCAGCCAATGGCAGATATGGCATCGCGGCGGCGAACACCGCTTCCAGATCCAGACCGAAAAATGCTGCCAGATATTCATAGAGGATGAATGCGCCGATCACCCAGACCGAGATAAAACTGGTTTCCTCCGCCATCCGCGTGACCGGACTGTCGGACCCGTGGCTCATGGCCCGGAACCGGGATGTCGCCCAGATCACCATTCCGGAACCGACACCGAACAGCGCCAGCGCCGGAGGCAGCCAATGCAGCGCCCCGCTGAGTTCGATCTGGAACAATTGCAGGACGCCGATGCCGAACCCTGGAATCGCCGGGGCGAGATAGGCGACATCTATCAGGCGGGTGCGGCCGATTGGCGGAGCCGGGTCGATTGCGTGCCCCCGGCGCGTGGCACCGAATCCGGGCATCAGCCAATTCACAATCCAGCCGGACAGAATGCCGACGAAGAAGGATAATGGAAGCACGACCGCCGCTGCGTCAGGCCGGACCGCAATCAGCAGAAAGGCGGCATCTCCCATTGTCGCAGTCAGAGCCGCGACCACCGCACCGAAGCTGACATGCCCGGAACTGTAGGCGGCGACCACAATCACTGCACCGCCGCAACCGGGTGTCGCGCCCAATCCGGCGGCAATGGGCACCGCGGCCAACCGGTTTCCCGCAAGCATCCGCTTCAGATCAAATTTGAAATATCGTTCGGCGGCGTAGAATGCGAGCAAAGTCGCAGCCACGAAAACGCTGACCTGGACGTAGGCGTCGATCACCATTGCGCGGGTGATTTCTCCGAGCGGTCCGGGAGCCGCGGCGGCGGCGGCCAGCAGCAGGGCGAACGCAGCACGGCCCGGACGGATACGGAGATTGACAGACTGCTGAAGGCGGGCAGTTAACACGTAGCCATCACGTTGCAATTGCGAATCATTATCACGAAGATATTGAATTCACCCAAGAGATGCAACTGAACGGAAATTCAGCCGGCGGCTCAGCTTGGAATGTATTGCCAAATCGAGATTGCCCGGACAGACCCGCTACAACCCGCAGTATCTTGTGCATACGGGTAAGGCTGAGAACCCGCCCGGTCAAATGCTCGCCCTGTCGATTGGATTTGCCGCATTGAGCGGGACAGTTTATGCTAGCGGCCTCCAGACAAAGCGCCAAGGCAAATGCAGGACGATACGCAAAACGCGCATCCACGCCTTCCCGGCTGGCACCATGTGCCGGAGGTACCGATAGAGGTGTCGCCGTTTTTCGGTTGGCCGCCTGATCCGGTGCGGATGCTGGATTGGGTCGCCCAGCGATGGTTCCGGCTTGCCGAGAATTCGATTCTGATTGTTCTTGCGATGGTCTGCTGGCTTTGGCTGCAACCTTCGCTCGAAGTGACAAAAACGCTCTCCCCGGACTGGATAGGCACCCTCCTGCTGCGGAACCTGGCACTGATGACGATTGTCGCCGGTGGCCTGCACTGGTTCCTCTATCGGGCGAGGCTGCAGGGAGACCGGCTGAAATTCGATCCGCGCGATCTGGTGGAACAGGGGCGTCAGTTCACCTTCGGCGGGCAGGTGCGCGACAACATGTTCTGGACACTTACCAGCGGTGTCGGAACCTGGACCGCCTATGAGGTTCTGCTGTTCTGGGCGATGGGGAATGGTTGGGCACCAGTGCTGTTCTGGTCGGATAACCCGATATGGTTCGTGGCGCTTTTCATGCTGACACCGGTCTGGATCTCACTGCATTTCTACTGGATCCACAGGGCATTGCACTGGAGGCCGCTCTATCGATTGGCCCACGCCCTGCATCACCGCAACGTTAATGTCGGTCCGTGGTCGGGCCTGTCGATGCACCCTGTCGAGCATATGCTGTTCTTCAGCTCCATCCTCATTCATTTTGTTATTCCGTCAGGTCCAGCGCATATCCTGTTTCACATGCAACACCAGGCGCTGACCGCCGCGACGTCGCATGCGGGATACGAAAATCTTCTGGTCAAGGACCGGAGGCGGCTGGCGCTCGGGACGTTCCACCATCAAATGCATCACCGGTATTTTGAGGTGAATTACGGAAATCTGGAGATGCCCTGGGACAAATGGTTCGGCACCTTCCACGATGGAACGGCCTCTGCGCATGAACGTCTCAAGGACAGGCGACGGCGGGTCTGAAGCATCCCGCCACGCCCGCCTGGAATCCCATATGCGCGCATATACACGCCGTCGAGGTCAGGTTCCGCCGGAGAAACATCACGCGAATGTCACCTGCCAACGATTTTGCTCAAACTCAGGTGGTTTCGGCCATGCTCGCGTCGATAGCGAATATCGTCGACATAGGTTTGCACCAGATGCAGACCGAGACCGTCGATCACCGACTCCTCCTGAATCGTGTCCGGACTGGGCTGGAACAATGACGGAACGGTTTCCCGTTCCTGCCCGTCATCGATGACCCGGATTGCAAGGCGGCGCTCTCCCTCGTCCATTTCGAGCTGGATTTCGATCTGATGAGTGCCGGTATCATCATAGCCGCGCTCCACGATGTACATGAAAATCTCTTCAATACAGAGTTGAACCTGATATCTGTCCTGTGGCGGGAAGTCGTGCCGGTCGGCAAAATCATCGACCGCCGCAGCGACCTGTCCCAGACCGCTCCTGTCATTGCATGCAAACAGGATGATACCCCGCCCCGTTTCCGCAGACCCTGCCGGCAGAGATTCGCTGCCGTCAATTTGTGACGCGCTCCCGTCCTGGTGTTCGCCGGCATTGAGCACGAGCGCATTCAACGCAGTGACATCAATTGCGGGTTCAACAGAGTATTTTGCGCTTTTGGGTGGCCATGTCAGATCCTCACTGTTCTTCAGGATGAGTGTCTTGATGGCGCTCGCCAAATCGGCCACTTGCGGAAGATGCCGTAGCCGGTGAAACGTCCGCATATGCTCGGGGAGATGGAGGTGGCGGTACAGGACCGACCATGGAACTTCGTCTTCGCCCACCAGATCGAACACATCCATCGGCGACGCCGGATCCTTGGGCGAAACCCCTGCGGCACGAAGTAGACCGGCCAGCGCTGAACGGGTTATCCGGCTGTTGCGAGACTCCCCGATCCTGTTCAAAGCACCCAATAAAGCGAAATAGTCCGGGTCCGGCGGCTGGGTGAAACTCCACAGCGGTCGCAGCGTGTCGTTGAGGTATTGCGGTTCACCGCCGCGGTGCAACCTTTGATGAATGGCATTGCGGTGCGGAAACCGGTCGAAGAGAAGGAGTGCTTCGGAATGCTCGATGATCGCTTTGACAATCGACCAACTCACGAATTGGTTGATCCTGCGGCGATTGGGCGGCACCTCGGCGATCAGATCGGCACTCCAGCGGGAAAACTTTTCGAGCGAGATCTCCTGAAGCGTCAGATCCTCAGCGTGGGAGAGCGGTATATAGATCCAGAAACGTTCGATGACGTTGTATTGCGTGAATTCCTGATCGTTTTCACAAGCCTGCCGAGACATTGAAGCCGTCAGATGGTCGTTCTCGTATGCCAGCACCGTGCCGCGGTAAGCACTTCGTGGGAACTGATCCAAGACAATCAGTTTTGCCAGAAATCCCTTTGGCGTGTCCCAGACCGGATCGGCAAAAAAGCGGTCCAGGCCCTCGCGGTGCATTTGTTCGCACCATTCGCGCTGGATTCGAAGAAATTGCGGATTTTCGATGCTTCTCGCAAATGGTCCGATCCTCCACTTCAGCATCCCCTGCTGCCAATTCTCGCGAGACGCATCGGCGGCCGTCCGCAGGCGACCGAGCCAGAAATTCAGAACGGCTTCGGGGGATCGTTTCAAAACGCGGATGTTTTCTTCAGGCTTCAACTAAAGAACCTCCGAATATTGTGGAGTGCGGATGCAGCGGAAATGCCGCTTTCATTTCACGCGACCCGGACACTTAGCCCGGATATTTCAAACCAAGGGTTGAATACAGGGGAGATTCTGCTGTAAGCT
>JAPOXR010000008.1 GCA_026706985.1 Paracoccaceae bacterium
AGCACGGTATCCCGGGCCATGACGCCTTCTCCGCGCTGTTCAGGATTATCGATCCCGGAGGTCTGGGCAGGGTGCTCACCCGTCTGGCGGAGGACTGGTCCCGGCGGCTCGGTCCGGATGTGATCGCCATAGACGGCAAGACGCTGAGGCGGTCCTTTGAGGACGCATCGGAGCGTGTGCCGCTGCACGTGGTCAGCGCCTTCGCCGCCGGTGCCCGTCTGACACCCGGACAGGTGAGGGTTGAGGGTAAGTCCAATGAGATCACGGCGATGCCGGCGCTTCTGGATCTTCTGGATATCAGGGGCGGCACGGTGACCGTAGACGCCATGCACACGCTGCGTCCGACCGCGGAGGAGATCATTGCCAAAGACGGCGACTACGCACTGGCGCTCAAGGGTAACCAGGGGGCGCTCCACGATGATGTGCGGTACCACATGGCGGACCCGGAATACGCGGAAAAGATGTTGTGTTTCAAAGACGTGGACAAGGATCACGGCCGCATTGAGATCCGTGAGGCGGTTGTCTGCCATGACATCGACATACTGCAGGACCGGCACCACTGGCCCGGTCTCCAGGCTGTCGGGAAAGTCACCGCGACACGGGAGAGCAGGGGGAGACAGAGCACGGACACCCGTTACTTCCTTCTCAGCGAAAAACTTGATCCGGAACGGTTCCTCGGGACAGTGCGCTCGCACTGGGCCGTGGAGAACTCCCTCCACTGGGTGCTGGACGTGACCATGGGGGAGGACAGCCTGCGCAACCGGAAAGACAACGGTCCCGAGAACCTGGCGCTGATGCGGAAGCTGGCGCTCAACCTGGCGCGGGTCACGCCGACAGCGAAAAAGGAATCAATGCGCGGCAAGCTGATGAGGGCCGGATGGGACAATGACTTCCTGCTGAAACTGATCAGCTCCGCATCGAGCCTCGCAAAGGAAGTCAAATCCGGAAAAATCCAAACGCGATAGCCCTGCATGAGAACCTCTTTGTCTTTCCTTTCCTGCCGGTCTCCCCTATCTGAGCATGTTGACTTTCAGGCCGGAGTTGGCGTCGCTGAGCGGCAGCCGGCGGTCCCACCCGAAGCGCTGCGTGGCGCCGGTCTTCCGGTCGCGCCTCTGCCGGACCTGTCTCGTGTCGCTGGTGTCGAACTATCTGAACAGCAGTCCATGATCTGCCGGCTCGGCGCCGGGGATGAAGCGGAAACCCTTTTCTTTCAGAAGGCTGATGTGCCTTCCGTTGGACGCTGGCCCGTCCTCCACGATAACCGCCCTCGTATGCGGATGCTCCCGGCGGAGGTCTTCGGTGAACCGCCCCGCCGCATTCCGCCCGCAGTCGTTTCCCGCCGGCCCGTCCATCCTGCGGACCGGCGCCGGCGGGAACACCTCCTTCATGTCGGGGTGGACGACCGCCGCGCCCGACACTTGGTGATAGCAGGTCTCCGTGCCGTCGTGGCTTCTCCTCACACAGCAGGTGCGGCAGCGGACCTTCTGTGAGGAGTGATGACCGGTCCCGTCCACCGAAATCAAGAGATGGCCGTCGGGCACTGTCCGGTTCTCCGGCACCCTGCCGCGCTGCGGGGCGGCGTGGATCCACCTCATCGGGCCGCTCCCGCATCCAGCTGTCCGAGGGCACCCGTGTCACGCCGAAAAGCCTGCGCCGGATCACCGCCGCCGCGCACCTGCCGGTCAAACTGCAGCAGCGACGGAAACCTGAGAGAGAAAACCGCCGGACCCGGCATCAGGCAGTCGGCAAGGCTGATGCCGCGGGAACGGCGCAGGCCGGGAACGCGTTCAAAGCACGTGCGCACGGCGCGCAGCATGCCGGGCATCGACAGATGCCGGCGGAAGGAGTTTCCGGACATGTCACTGCCCGGCTTTCGCCTGTCTGGCCGCGGATTGACCGGATCACCGCCGAAAGCCTACAAAAAAATCCGCGCCCATGACATAACCCGCTGATATTAAACCAAAAGAAAAATCACCGGGAATTGCTGCCTAATCACGGCATATGAGACCCACGGCTCCCGCTGATGCGTCGGGATTCGAGGTGTCCGTCCGGCGTCATTCCATCAGATGTTTCATGTTGTATTGGGTTGATCCCGGTGATGTCTGTCGCTGCGTCCTGGACATGGTGAAACTCATTTCTCCATGTGGCCCGCATTCTCTCCACGCCCTCGGCCTCTTCCCCGGCGGCAAGCCAAAGATGCAGCGCCGGGCACGGGTCTCAGTCCACACCGCCTGATCATGCCGCTGTCCGAACATCCGCCCTCCTGTTGCAAGTGCAGCTCACCTGAATATGGTGCCGAAAGATCTACGAGCGTGCGAATTCCAACAGAGGCTTGATGTCGTGGTTATCCGCAGCTTGAAGAGCGTTGATATATCGAGTGCGCGTTTTGCTGGTGTCAGTCAGATTCGGTCTACCCCATGAAAACACCTCGCGGCCGAGCCGCACCACCAACAAATCCCCTAACAAGCGCGACGTTCGACCATTGCCGTTTGGAAACGGGTGGATCGCAACCAGCCGGTGATGCAGACGCACGGCAATTTCGTCGGGCGGGAATATGTTGTGTTCAATCCAGTACCGAGCGTCGTCGAACGCCTTTCTGAGTTCGACGGAGACCTGCACCGGCTCTATACCGATGTTCCGCTCGGTTCTGCGAAACTTGCCAGCCCAGGCCCAGACTTCGCCGAAGAGACGTTTGTGAAGTTGCAGGAGAAATTCTTCCGTGAGCAGGTCGCGTCGGCAAGCACGCTTAGCCCAGACTGTGCCGGCAGCGATGTTCTTTTGCTCCGCCTCGTTCAGGTCTTGCCGATAGGTGACCCAGGTCTGGAGCAGACCTTCGCACTCTTTCAGCTCAGGAGGAGTTGCATCGGCCGGTTCTTCGAAGAGATTGTTCAAGAATCCTCCCATAGATCGCGCTCTCGAAGGTGATCGTGAATATAGGTTTCAATCTGTTCTGCACGTTCTTCCTGAGAAAGGCCTTGGGCTTCAAGATCCATCGTGTGAGCGATTCGGATGAGTTCTTTGCACGCAATCTCGTGTGCTTTTCTGTGAACTATGTCTTCCAACGAAGAATTGGGTATAAGGGCATATACAACGACGCAGTCCAGCGCCTTGGCAACCCGCCGAAGCGTCTACAGTTGGATGGTTCCGTATGCCTCCGATTTCTCGATGTCGGCGATGCTTTGGGGTTTCACGCCCATACGTTTTCCGAGTTGGGTACCGGACATGCCCAAAGCGTCGCGTATCGCCCTGATCCAGCCTTTCGGTGGAGGACGGTAGCGGGATTCCGGCTTCATGGATGAAAAACGTTGATCCAAACGTTGGCGCGGAACAGCTTTCCTGCTGATATTCATAAGGCCATAGCCAGTAAGTGAGTAGTTTCAAAACAGGTGATAACCTGTTTTGATGATCGAACAATAAGGCGTTGATCTGAAGATATGGCTATCGCGACTGAACTTTTTCCAGCGCGGCATTTCCGTCAAGGCCTGCAGCGGAACTGATGAGCTTCAGCAGGAAGCTGTCGTCCCGGGCGGCCTTTCTGAGTTTTCCCCGCATTAACTCCACTCATCCGCATTCTTGTTTCGGGGTCACAGGACGGGTCCATCCTCCAACGTCAGAGTGGATTGAAGCATGCAACCATCTGGTCGGGTCCGGCGTGAGCCAGTTCCGGTTGCTCAAGTCCACATTCTTCATTCGCGAGTGGACACCGGGCGCGAAAGGCACAGCCCCGTGGCGGGAAAAGAGGGTCAGGCAGTTCGGCCTCGCGGCCTTCCGGCACGGTCAGCGGACGGCCAACGGCGGGCGCACTCTCTGCCAGCAGCCTGGTGTAGGGATGGCGGGGCTCCAGAAAAACCCGGTCGGCCGGTCCGATTTCCACCACGGATCCGAAATACAGGACGGCAATCCGGTCGCAGATCGCCTCGACCACGGCGAGGTCGTGGCTGATGAAGATATAGGTAAGGTCAAACTTTTCCTTGAGATCGGCAAGCAGGTTCAGCACCTGTGCCTGGATTGACACATCGAGCGCCGAGACCGGTTCATCGAGGACGAGGATGCGGGCATCAGCCGCCAGGGCCCGTCCGATGGCAATTCTCTGCACCTGCCCGCCGGAACACTCGTGCGGATAGCGATCGAGAAATTCCGCACGCAGGTTCACCGCCGAGAATATCTCGTCGATCCGCCTCGCACGGGCCGCTTTCGGCATTCCGTGCAGATGCCTGAGCGGTGCCTCCATGATCTGGCGGACGGTTTTTCGTGGATTGAGGCTGCTGACCGGATCCTGGAAGACGTATTGAATCCGTTTTCCTGCCTCCGCCCGGTCAGCGGCGTCGAGGGGCTGTCCCTCGATCCTGATCTGACCTCCACTTGGCTCCAGCAACCCGACCAGCATCCTCGCCAGTGTCGACTTGCCGCAGCCGGATTCCCCGACGATACCCAGTGTCTCCCCCCTGGAGACCGTCAGATCTATGGGCTGAACTGCCCGCACGGTCGTCCTCGGGGGTCCGATGAAACGCTTGCCGGCGGCAAAACTTTTGCAGAGCCCGGTGATTTCGAGGGCCGCAGTCATCAAGCGGTACCCGCCGCCCGGAATTCGGGATCGATGCATCGCACGACTCGCTCTGTGGCAAGTCCGGCAAGAGCGATGTTTCCGACACGGCAGGCATCCGTTGCCCTGTGGCATCGCTCGGCAAAGGCGCAGCCATCGGGAAGATCGTCGAGAACGGGCGGCAGGCCCGGAATTGCGGTCAGCCTGCGCCGCTCCTGCCCCAGTTCCGGGACGCAGGCCATCAGCCGGGCCGTGTAGGGATGTGCAGGTGACTTCAGAATGGCATCAGTCGGACCTTCTTCGACGATACGGCCGGCATACATCACCGCAACCCGGTCGCAGAGCTGGGCGATGACACCAAAATCATGGGTGATGAAGATGATCGCCAGCCCGCGTTCCCGCTGGAGTTCCCTGAGAAGGGTCAGGATCCGGGCCTGCACTGTAACGTCAAGGGCTGTGGTCGGCTCGTCGGCGATGATCAGGTCCGGGTCGTTTGCCAATGCCATTGCAATGCCGACCCGCTGTCGCATGCCGCCTGACAATTCGTGCGGATAGCTGTCGAAACGCTCTTTCGCATTGGGGAAACGCACGGAATGAAGCAACCCGACGGCATGTTCGCGGGCCCTGACCTTAGGCATCGGGTGGTGGACGCGGACGGCCTCGACCAGTTGCTCTCCAACGGTGTAGAGCGGGTGCAGTGTGGAAAGCGGGTCCTGAAAGACATATGCCACCCGGTCGCCGCGCAGGCGGCGCAATGTCCCGTATTCCGCGCCGATCAGGTCTTGCCCCGAAAAATGTGCGGAGCCGGCGGTGATCACGCCGGGTGGCGAGGCAACCAGCCCCATGACCGAAAGTGCGGTAACAGATTTCCCGGAGCCGCTTTCCCCGATGATACCGACACATTCTCCCGGTCTCACCACCAGGTCGACGCCGCTTACAGCCCTGTAGACGCGGCTATTTGCGTGGAACTGTGTCTCCAGGCCGCTGAGGGCGAGGAGGGCGGAGCTTCCCTTCCCGGCAGACGGTTCGCCGCGCCTGACCAGCGTTCTTGGCATCGGGCGACTCAGCGCACCCGATTTCAGGCGGGGGTCCAGCGCATCGCGGATACCGTCGCCCAGCAGGTTGATCGAAATGACAATGATCAGGATCATCGCTCCCGGCACAACAGATGTGTGCGGGTTGGTAATCAGCGCCGAGCGCGCCTCGCCAAGCATTGAGCCGAGGTCGGCCTGCGGCGGCTGGCTTCCCAGCCCGAGAAATGACAATCCGGCGGTCTCGAGGATCATCCAGCCAACGGTGGTGGACATGGCGATGATGATAACCGGGATCACGTTGGGCAGCACCTCGGTCAGGATGATCCTCGTGTTGCCCATTCCCGACAGGCGTGCCGCATCGACGAATTCCCGGTGGGCAATGCCGACCGTCACACCGCGGATGTTGCGGGCGAAGAAGGGGATGTTGACCGCGGCCACAGCGATCAATGCGTTCATCAACCCGGGGCCAAGGGCGGCAACGATGGCCAGGGCAAGAAGGATATAGGGAAAGGCCATCAGCATGTCGACACCGCGCATGATGACATTGTCGGTCCAGCCGCCGTGGAAGCCGGCAATGATGCCGATGGTTGCGCCGATCGTGGCCGCGACCAGGGCAGAGGCAAAACCGACGGCAAGCGACAGCCTGCTGCCCCAGAACAGGCGGCTGAGAAGGTCACGGCCAAGATGATCGGTGCCCAGTATGGCGCCATCCTCGAATGGGCGTTTGAACCGGTTGGCGGTGTTGGTCACATCCGGGTCGGCCAACGGCAGAAGTGGCGTGAGCAAGGCCAGCACGGTGATCATCAGCACGACCACAAGCCCGAGGAGTGCCAGCCGGTTTCGGGCCAGCAGGCCCAGGAAATTCACGTCCTGATCCTCGGGTCAAGCAGGCTTTGCGCCACATCGACCGCAAGGTTGAACATCACGTAGCAGGCGGCAACGAAGACGACCCCGCCCTGTACCAGAAGAATGTCACGCTTCAGGATTGCATCGACCAGCATCCGACCGACGCCGGGCCACTGGAAGACAATCTCCACATAGACTGCACCCGAAAGTACGAAACCTGCCTGCACGCCCAGGACGGGGATGATGCTGACCATTGCCGCGCGAAGTGCATGCCGCCAGATGACACCACGCTCATGGACGCCCTTGGCGCGTGCGGTGCGGATGAAATCCTGGCGCAGAACCTCCAGCATGGCAGACCGTGAAAGGCGGGCAATGACTCCGGTGGCAACCACTGCAAGCACCAGCGCCGGCAGCGTCAGGTGGCTGACCAGTGCCGAAAGGTCGCGTGTGCCGTAGATCGGCCACATGCCCGACACCGGAAACCAGCGCAGATTGACCGAAAAGAGGAGGATCATCATCATTCCGAGAAAGAATGACGGAATCGATATTCCCAGCAGCACTACGAAGGTGATCGCCTTGTCTGCCAATGCGAACTGCCGTGCCGCGGCAATCGCACCTGCCGAGACACCAAGTATGGAACAGATGACGAAGGACGTGCCGGCGAGGAGGAGTGTGGTATTGAACCGCTCCAGGACTTCATCCAGAACGGCACGATTCAGCGAGAATGACCGCCCGAAGTCACCCTGTACGAGGTTGCCGAGCCAAATGAGGTATCGCTGCACCAGAGGCTTGTCGAGGCCGAGGTCGCGGTTCAGTTTCTCGACGTTTTCGGGTGTGGCGTAGGAGCCCAGGATGGCCATGGCCGGGTCACCGGGAATCATGGCCATAATGAGGAAAACGATGATCGAGATGCCCAGCAGCACCGGGATGGCCGAGACAAGCCGCTTGAGAATATAGCCTGCCATTCATGCTCCCGGGAGACAGGGTGGACAACCGCGGCGCGCAGGCCGCGGTTGCCGCATTGTGCTTAGTTCTTCGTGACCTCGTCAAGCAGGAGGAAGAAGGAAGGCTGGAGCGAGAAGTTGCCGACCCGGTCAGAGGTTACGGCGTTCTGCTTCCAGTTGGCGACGAAGACCCATGGCGCATCCTCCTGTACGATTGTCTGCATTTCCTTGTACAGCATGGCACGCTCGTCCTGGTCGGTCGAAGCCCGGGCAGCTTCCAGAAGCTTGTCGACTTCAGGGTTGGAATAGTAGCCGGAGTTGAACCCTCCCTGGTCGGGCCAGGCCGCAGTCCTGAGCGCGAGGAATGGCAACGTGTCCGGGTCATTGGTCATCCATGCCATCTCGGCCATGTCGGCTTTCCCCTCGAGACCCGGGTTCACTTCCCCGAGGAAGGTGTTCCATTCATAGGTCTCGATGGAAACTTCCAACCCCACTGCTTCCAGGTCGGCCTGGATGGCGGTGCCCATTGCAACCGGGTCCAGCATTCCTGACCCGCCCTCTGTGACAAAGAATGTCAGTTCGGCACCCTCGGCTCCGGCCTCGGCGATCAGCGCACGCGCCTTGTCGGGATCATACGGGTAGGGCTGCAGGTTTTCGTTGTAGGCCCAGGCGAATGCCGGAGGTGTCGGGCCGGCGGCAACGGCAGCCGTGCCTTCCAGCACATCATTGACGATGGCCTCCTTGTTGATGGCGTAGTTTGCGGCCTGCCGGACACGGACATCGGCGAATGGCCCCTCCTTAGCGTTCAGGATCAGGAACCAGACATGTGGACCTGCCTGTTCGTGGATGGTGAAGGCATCGCCCTGGAATTCCGATAGTGAAACGGGAGGCACTTCAACCATCAGGTCAATCCCGCCCGCCAGCATTTCGGCTGTCCGGGTGTTGGCATCGGTAATCGGTCGGAACACCACCGTCTCCAGTGCCGGGGCTCCGTCCCAGTAACCCGGATTGGCTTCTACGACGACCGCCTCGTTGGAACGCCACTCCACAAATTTGAATGCCCCGGTGCCGGAGGGATTACGACCCACCTCCGAGCCATGCGCCTCCACGGAGGCCGGTGAGACGATCAAGCCGGTCGGATAAGCCAGGTTGGAGAGGAATGGCGCGTAAGGGGCGTTCAGCGTGAATTGCACTGACATTGAATCGACGACATCGACCGAATTCACGGCCGAGAAAAAGAAGGACAGCGGGAATGGCCCGGTGTCGTGATACGGATGACCTTCGTCGAGCATCCGGTCAAAGTTGAATTTCACCGCCTCGGCGTTGAAGTCGGATCCGTCGTGGAACTTCACCCCATCGCGCAGCGAAAACGTATAGACGGTGCCATCGTCGCTGATGGTCCAGTCGGTTGCCAGCGCCTCCTCGACTTCCAGCGTACCGTCCCTGTAGCGCACCAGACCGTCAAAGACATTCATCAGGATACGAAAGTCGTTCACTGCGGTGACTGCCGCCGGGTCGAGTGACTTCGGTTCGGCAATCTGACCAACGATCAGCACATTGGCCGGCGACTGGGCCGATGCCGCTACCGCACCGAGGCCGACAACTGTCGCCGTTGTCGCTGCCAGCAGCACACGGCGGGTTATTTCCGAGTGTTTCATTGGACTATCCTCTTCATATTGGTCTAAATTATCATGATTAATTGCATCGTCTCAAATTATCATGACAAAATCAACTGGATTGTTACAGGAGTGTCGGAATGACCTTTTCGATTCTAGCACATGACCGTGAAACAGGTGTCTACGCCGCAGCCGCCGCTACCGGCAATCTGTGCGTGGGCGGGTGGGTCTTGCGCGGAGACATCGAATCGGGGCTGGTTGCATCCCAGGGCACGGCACCCAGCACCTTCTGGCGCGACGAGATCATGCGCCAGATGCACGGCGGCACCGGTGCCGAACTGGCGGTTGAAAGAGTCGTCGGGCCGGATCCGGGCCGCAGGCATCGTCAGATCATCGCGCTTGATGCGGGAGGTTGCACGCGGGGTTTCACCGGCGAAGACAGTATCGCCTTCGCCGATCATGTCTGCGACGAAGGATTGGCGGTTGCCGGCAATATGCTGACAGGCCAGGCCGTGCTCGAGGCCATGATTTCGACCGCCCGCAACAGCCGGCTGGCAATCGTCGAACGGATGCTTGCAGTCCTGGACGCCGCCGATGCGGCGGGCGGCGACACGCGCGGGCTGGTGTCGGCAGCACTTCTCGTGCTGGACCCGCACCATCCGCCGCTGGATTTGAGGATCGACTGTCATGTCGAACCACTTGCGGCGCTGAAGCAGCTATGTGACCGGGTCCGGGGACTTCCCTATCGCGGTTGGCTGGACAAGGTTCCCGTGCTGGCTGACAGGACCAGGCACCCGTAGCGATCCGGGCGTTCAGTCGACCATGAAGTTCCGGGTAAGCTGGGCTTCCTGCGCAATCATGATCTTCTCCGCTCCCTTCATATGCGAGGTCATGATCAGCCTTGCTTGCTCCGAATCGCCGTTACGAAGGGATTGGACCAGCTCCAGTTGATGCTCGCGACCCCGCTGCCAGAGTTTGGCACTGGGCGGATCATAGAGGCGGCGATACACGGTCAGGTCGGTCAGGATGCGGGCCATGAACCCGATTACGAAACCCAGCAGGCGGTTTCCGGCAAATTCCGAGAGCCGGGCATGAAAGGCCAGCGAGGAAATATGCTGTTCCATCTCCTCTTCGGGGCTGGATGCCGGTTCGGGATGCCGTTCAGCCAGGAATTGCAACTCGTCCAGCTGTTCGCTGGTCAGTTTCCCGGCTAGGCTGGCAGCCAGTTCCGGCTCCAGCGTCTTGCGCATCTGGTAGATGTCGGAAATCGACAGGTTCTGGAAATAGAAGTAATTCGCCAGCAGCGACCTGGCCCGGTCGGCAGAAACCTTGTCGATGAAACTGCCACCGCCCGGTCCGGTCCGGGTCACGATCAGGCCCTGTGCCTCAAGCAGCCGCATGGCTTCACGCACGGTGCCTTTGGAGACCGAAAACAACCTGATCATCTCTGCCTCGTTCGGCAGCTTGTTACCCTGCCTGAGGTCCCGGTCAACGACCCATTGCTTGATCTTGTCTGCCACACGAACAGGTCGTGACTGCTTCGGACGTGCTGCGAATTCGTTGCTACCCATCCATTTCAGGCTGCATCCGTAATCATCGGATCTACATAGTCACTGGCGGATCGAATGTGTAGGCCAATATTGCCATGACAATTGACGTGGCACGCGGTGATGCAGCGGAATGATGAGGGCGGAGCCGCAACGCCCTGCCGGGAGCCCGGGATCCAGCCGCTGGTGCCGGACAGGGCAGGGTTTTCCACAGGAAACGTCACCCAGCCACAATGTGTAACTACCCTGTTCCTCCATCCCTTACATGTTCATACGAGGTACACTCTCACGTGCCGCTCACGAGCAAATTCCCGTGCCAAGCATGCTGAACGGCACGAGAGAGCACGTCTTTCCGGCGAAACCTGTCCCTGAACCGCCATCGCCTGCGCCTACACAGATCGTGACGCCAGCCATTTTGACACAAGGTTTGGTTTGGAGCGGCAGAATTGAGGTCAGCAGCCGTTGAACCGGTCGATCATGTCGTCCCAGACCGGCACCAAGTCGGACAACCCGTTCCAGAAGGCCTGGCTGCGCCGGCGATCGAAATCGGCAAGTGAGATTCCCTGCTGCTCGACCCAAGTGAAATAGCCGAGGTTGAAGATCCGCTCGCGGTCGAATCGGTTAAGTTCCTGCACATGATCGATTGCCGCACCCAGAATGTAACGGCCATAGGTCTCGGCTGCGGTGACCTCGCTGAATTCCCCGCCAAACCGGTCTCGGCCGGTGCGGTTCATCTCGGTCCGGTACATGTCGGCACCATCGGTGGCTACCGTCAGCACCGCGTCATTTTCGTCAAGCTGCATGTACCTGGCATACTTAATGGCACCGATGACATTGGCAATCGACGACAGGCCGAGACTACCGAGGCCGGCGATCAACTCCTGCCCGACCCCCTTGCGGTCGGAAAGATACCGCCGCCCAACCGCAGTGTTGAACAGGAGGTTCAGCCCGTCGCTCGCCCGGTCCGACACCCCGATGATAAAATCCGATGCCATAACATTGTGAATCAGCGAGACATGCTTGTCGCCAATGCCCTGGATATTGTGCTCGCCATAACCGGCATAGAGCAGTGTTGGACATTCGACCGCTTCGACCACGCCGGTATCGGTGTCGAGGGCCGCTTTCAGGTGGTCAGCGGCGGCCAGGGTACCGGCCGATCCTGCCGCCGCCACCACGGCGCGCGGGCGCAGCCCGCCATTCACGTCCAGATGTTCGAATACCCGCTGGAGCGCCGGTCCGGTGACGGATCGGTGGGTGACATAGTTGCCGCATTCGGCGAACTGGTTGAGAATCAGGTTCCCGGGCTCTTCGGCGAGGAGATGGCATGCGTCGTAGATCTCCTTGACGTTGCTCTCGGTGCCGGGCGTGCGAATTATTTCATCGGGATCGGCAATCCAGCTTTCGAGCCAGTCGAATCGCTCTTGGCTCATGCCCTCCGGCAGCACTGCCGCCGAACGGCATCCGAGCAACCTGCCGATGGCCACGCCGCCGCGGCAATAGTTGCCGGTCGATGGCCACACCACCCGGTGCCTGGTCACGTCAAGGGCCCCTGAAAGAAGATGCGGCAGGAGGCAGCCATATGCGGCCAGCACCTTGTGCGCCCGTATCATTGGAAACCGGTCTCCCAAAGCCACCACGATTCGGGCGCTGACACCGGTCAAGGCTTCCGGAAGCACGATATGTGCGGGCACGTCGGCCAGGGAGCGTCGGTCAGTGCCATTGTGCCAATGCAGGCGATATAGGTTGCGAGCGTCCGGTCCATCCGGATCGGCATTGGCGATGTCGGCCGATTTCTGCGCCAGCCGCTTGGCCGGATCGGCCAGCTCCCCGATACGAGGCAAGACCACGCCGGCCTCCCGCAGCAGCCGGCGATTTCGATCCAGGGCCGCGTGATCGACGATTTCGTGCACAAGTCCCGGCAACATCCGTTTTCCTTTCCCTCTTCCTTGCCTGGTCCCTGCCCGCGGGAGAACATCTCCCGTGGGTTGCTGCCTATGACCCCAGTATGACCTCCTCCAGTGACTTTGGATGGTCGGTGATCTGCTCCCAGCCATCTTCGGTGACAATGAAACTGTCACCGACCTGGGCCCGGAAAGTCTCGGCTGAAACCGAGCCATCCACGGCCAGCACCATGCCCGGCCGCAGGATCGTCCTGTCGCCGGCCACCAGCTGGGGCGTTTCGAGATAGCTGAACCCGGTCGCCCTTCCGCAGCGGAACGGCGTGTCGTAACCGGCACCCCTGATGACCTCGGCATAGGCGGCATGAACACGCTCGGCAGTCACGCCCGGGCGCAGTGCATCGAGGGCCGCCTGCTGGCTGGCCAAGGCGATTTCGTAAATGCTTGCCTGCGATCCGTCGGCAATATCGCCGATCCAGAATGTCCGGTCGAAGCCGAGCTTGAACCGATGGAAGTTGGTCATGCCGCAGAAGCAGAGGAACACCGGCTCGCCGCGCCGCATAATGCGTGTCGATGCCCGGTGGTGGGTCCTCGTAATCGTCTCACCCGAGGCCATGATCTGTAGAAAATGGGAATTCGGTGACATGTCGGCGTCCTCGTAATGGGCAGCCAGCAGTTCGGCCGCCTTGCGGGTCCCGGCCTCGGCAGTGGCGATGGCCACCTCGAATTCGGCCACGCCGTCGGCGATCGCCGACCGGCCTGCCGCCATCATCGCCATTGCCACCAGCCCGGCATGACGGGCCAGCTGCAATTCTTCCTCTGACTTGATCATCCGCATCTGCGCCAGCATGCCGGTTGCCGAGGTCAGCTTCGCTGACTCCACCAGTTCGCCGACGTAGGCGCGGACGACGGGCGGCATGCATTCCGGTTCGATGGCAACCCGCCCGGCATTCCTGACCAACCCGGGCAGTTCCTGGCGCCATTCCTCACCAATACCGTCATTCCATGCGGCAATCCGGTTGATCCTGGCCGATGCCCGCGCCGAATTCAGATCGAGTTGCGGCGTGATGAGCAGGCTGTCACCATCGCCGGTGACGGCAAGGATTGTCGGGCGGCCAAACTCCATGTGCAGGTAGTCGTGGTATCCGGTCAGGTAATAGACATTGTCGTCATCGGTGATCAGTGCCAGGTCGATCCCGGCATCATCGAGCCGGGAGGCGAATTCCTGCATCCGTGACGCAAACATCGTCACGCCCTGGCCGGCCCCTGGACGGGAAGCCGGTCTCGGACCAATTCCGTCCACAGCGCGGTGCCAAGAGGCAGCAAATCGTCATTGAAGTCATAGTCACTGGCATGGAGCGGTTGCCCGTGCGCGCCCTCCACTCCGTTTCCGAGCAGTAGCAGACATCCGGGAACGGCAGCGGCAAACTGGGCAAAATCCTCCGAAAAGCTCATCGGCATCCGGTCCGCCACGGCGTCGAGTCCGGCCCTTCCGGCAGCTCGCGCGACCGCGGCCACCGGCTCCTCGGCATTGACCGTCTCGATGAATTCGGTCGTGAAATCGATGCTGACCGACACGTCATGGGCGGCGGCAATGCTGCTGGTGATGCGGCGCAGATAGTTCTCGATCCTGTCGCGGTCGGACGCACCGCGGGCGCGCACTTCCCCTTTCAGCACGGCGGTTCCCGGCAATATGTTGCGCTGCCCGTCAGTCCTGAAATCGGTCACCGAGACTACCGCGCCGCTGCCAGGCGCGAGTTTGCGCGAGACGATGGTCTGCAGGGCCAGGACGATTTCGGCACCGGCAGTTACCGCGTCTCCGCATGCCTGCGGCATTGAGGCATGGCCTCCCTGGCATCGAAGGGTGAGCACGAACAGGCTCTCCGAGGAACAGATCAGGCCGGGCCGGGTCGACACCCGCCCGAGGGGCTCGCCGGGAAGATTGTGGATGGCATAGACTTCGTCGATGGGAAATCGCTCCAGGACACCTTCGCTGATCATCCGCTTCGCGCCCGTGCCCCGCTCTTCATCGGGCTGGAAGATGAACACGACAGCGCCGTCGAAACCGGGATCGGCGGCGAGGGCCCGGCCAGCGCCGAGAAGCATTGTCATGTGGCCGTCATGTCCGCAGGCATGCATGACGCCCGGATTCTCGGACGGATAACCGTGGCGGCTCTGCTCCCGGATGGGAAGGGCGTCCATTTCGGCCCGCAATCCGATGGCCCGGTTGCCGTGGCCCGATCGCAACACGCCGACCACGCCCGCACCGGTATGGGTTTCGATACCCAGCCCCTGCAGGAAATCCTTGATCCGGGCCTTGGTTCGCTCCTCGCCAAGCCCAAGCTCCGGGCAGCGATGAAACTCCCGCCGCAGTTTGACGAGGTCGATGTCTTCTGCGCTCATGGCAGTCTCCCCCGGATTGCACCGACCTGCGGGAAGTCACACCGGCACCGACCCGGGGCGGGGCCTGGCAAATGCCAGGCGGCGGCGAGGGGTAAGCGGGTGTTGGCCCCGTCAATTGCAGGGCGGGTCAAGGCGGGGAGTCCGGATCATGTGCACCGGCCCGGTGTCCGGGAAGCAGCGTCCCGCCCTTCTCGGCAAAGATCCGGCCAAATCCTTGCAGCCGGTCGGCAATCCCCGCCCGACGCAGGCAACTCCAGAACTGCGCCTGGTTGGAGGTGATCACCGGCTTTCCGGTCGCCTCCTCGATTTCGTCGACAACTTCCAACGCCCGGATGCCGCCGCAACTCAGGAAGATCGCATCGGCCGCCGGCTGGTCAATGGCAACGGCAAAGTCCTTCCAGAATTCCGGCGTGACCTGCCCCATTTCAGTTCCGGTTTTCAGGTTGAGGCCTTGGAAATCGAGAATTTCGAAGTCATTTCGCAGCAGGAATTCGGCTTCGGCGGTGTTCACCTCGTCAAGATACGGCGTTCCCACCACCAGCCTCCGCACTTCCAGTTCGTTCAGCGCATCAACGACTCCCCGGACCAGGCACATGGGCCTTGCCCATGGCGCCCCCCTGGCAATCTCGGCCAACACCCGGTCCTCGCCGATCACGATCGACCCGCTGGTACAGCTGTAGCTGACAACATCCGGCCTGAGGTCAGGCTGGATCCGGGATGCCGCCTCGGCCATGTCGTCGATATGCCGGGACAGGGTTTCCCGGGTCGTATGATCCTCGGTCTTCAGCCGCGTGAAATGCACGGCCACGCCGTCGGGAGCCATGTCGAAAAAATCCGCCTCCGAGGCAAGATCGGTGGACATGAGAATGAAGCCGAGGCGGGCGCGGTGGTGGCGACCGCCATCCATGACAGGACTCCAGCTCCTCGACGAGACGGACTCACCGGATTTGAACATCTACCATCATCTCATACCGTTCCCGGCAACCCTGCCGCCTCCGCAGGAAAAGCAGACCCCGGCAACGATGTCACGCGCAATCGACATCCGGGCCGCCGGCACCTGCCGACACTTGCCGCCCGACGTCCCTGCGACCGGTTTGACCGGAACAAGGGTTTGATTGATCATCACAACCCGGAAAACCGCATGTCCGCAGCACTGACCAGGGCGGAATCGAATGAAGGGCCGACCAGATTGATCGATATGCACTCCTGTCAAATAGAATCAGGGAAGGTCACGGAAATACAGCACCACCTTTTCCGGTGGCCATTGCCGGTCCTCCGGCATCGGACAAGTCCACTGACTCCCGACAGCCTGTCGAGGATTTGTCCGCGGGCCGGTCAGTAAGTCGTGCTATTGCCCGATGGACGGATTTAACTTGACCGGCACACAACTTCGCCAGCGGAAACTCTCTGCCGTCAAGGGACGGGTCTCCCCGCGGGGCCGGAATCAGGAGGTGCCTTCCGCCATACCGGTGACTGAAGAAAACCATTTCACTGCTGTTGTTGATCAGGAAGCCCATGGGTTTGTATTCTGACCGGATTTTCTTGCAGCCACCGGCGACGGCAAGCAGTATTCGGACAATGTCCTTGGTGAAGAACCATAGGAGTAGATGACTGGTGAAGAACGGGCTGGAAACCATCGTCGATGATGGCTCCCGTATCCTCATACTGGGATCCTTGCCGGGAGATACCTCGTTGGCAGCGGGCCGGTATTATGCCCATCCCCGCAACCGTTTCTGGCCGATTCTCTCCCGCGCCTATGACGAGCCCATCGAGGCGGATTACCGGTCAAGGCTGTTGTTCCTGCGCAGACACAGGATTGCTCTGTGGGATGTGCTGAAGGCCGCTGAGCGGCGCGGAAGCCTCGATTCGAACATCCGGTCCCCTGTCGTCAACGACCTTGCGGCCCTGATCCGGAACCACGGGCAGATCAGGGCGGTTGGACTGAACGGAGCGAAGGCCGGGTCGTATTTCAGCCGGCACTGGGGCCAGCATTCCGTCTTTTCGTCGAACGATATGCGCATATGCCGCCTTCCATCCTCGAGCTCGGTTCCGGGACGACACGTCAAGTCATTCGAAGAGAAAGTCCAGGCCTGGCGGGAATTCCTGAACCCGGTCACATAACGGGTGCCCATACCACACCGGACTGGAAGCGCGGGCCTTGGGCTCAGCGGCCAGTCTCGCCGGCTGGCACGGGATCGGCATCCTGGATGCCGGTGGCGACAAGGGTGTTGGCCGGACGGATGTTACGAAAATACTGCCCGTGGATGCCAGCGACGTTCCAATGCATCGGAATGAGCACGCGCCGGTCCGCAAGGCCTCGACGATTGCCTCTGCCTGATCGGATTCAAATCCCTTGGCATTGAGTTGGGAGTAACCGCCAAAGTATTGAAGGATGCCTCGGTCAAGTCTCAATCCCTACCCAAGGTAATTGTTCTACCCCCGGATTGTTCGAAGGACGGGCCTCTTTCAGGCGGTGCCTGACTGCACAAGTGAATGTCTGAACTGTTTCAGATTCACCTGCTTGATTGCTGCGCGTGCAATCCGTGCACGGTTGCCGGTTAATTGCTTGTGGTATATGGAATACCAGAGCGGATTGTCTGATTCGTGGTTGGATATCGGGGGAAGAAACCGGATCATGGGCAATGTCATCGCTCTCAGCCCGATTGATCTGGGACCTTCTCTGAAGGATCACATCTATTCCACATTGCGTGAGGCCATTCTCGGCGTCGACATCTATGATGTGGATGTCAATCTGAAGCTTGATGAACGGGCATTGGCAGCGCAGTTGGGAATTTCCCGGACGCCGCTGCGGGAAGCGCTGTCGCGGCTTGAGCATGAGGGGCTGGTCGAGGTGGTTGCCCGTAAAGGGGTCTACATCACCCGTAGGAGCCGGCAGGAAATCGTCGAAATGGTCACGGTGTGGGCGGCGCTTGAAAGCATGGCGGCACGACTTGCCTGCGAGCGGGCTGATGACAGCGAAATCGACGCTCTGCGATGCATCGGCGGCAGCTACACCGCCGATAGTGTCAGGGCACGGATCGACGAGTATTCGGAAGCCAATATCGAATTCCACCGGACGATAATCGGACTGTCGAAATGCGCTGCGCTGCAGCGGATGGCGGAAGATCTGCTGACTTATCTGCAGCCGGTGCGGCGGCGGGCCATGCGTGATACAGCGCGCGCTGACCGTTCGGTTGTGGATCACACCGATATTGTTGATGCGCTGGCGGCACGCAGCGCCGACCGGGCGGGCGATTTGGTGCGCGAGCACACAATGCGGCTTGGTGAATATATCAGCCGCAGCTGGATGGATTTGGATAAGGCGGAAACCAATCGGGAAACCTGACATGCAGAAACAATCGAAGACGGCCCATGACACGCTGGTTCAGAAGAGCAAAGACGAGAGTATCGTCTCCGGCGGCAGGCTGGTGGCTAAGGCTCTGAGGAAAGAGGGTGTTGATACGATTTTCACCCTCTGCGGGGGTCATATCATTGATATCTATGATGGTTGTATCGACGAGGGAATCCGGATCGTCGATGTCCGACACGAACAGACGGCGGCGCATGCGGCCGACGGGTATGCGCGCCAGACTGGGCGGCTCGGCTGTGTTGTCACCACTGCCGGACCGGGATGCACGAATGCTGTGACCGGGGTGGCGACAGCGTTCCGGTCGGAAAGCCCGGTGCTGCATATCGGCGGTCAGTCGTCACTGACGCAGCACAGGATGGGCTCGCTGCAGGATCTGCCGCATGTGGATATGATGACGCCGATCACCAAATTCGCATCCGGAGTTTTCTCAACCGAACGCATTGCGGATATGATTTCGATGGCGGCACGGGAGTGTTTCGCCGGTGCTTACGGTCCGAGTTATCTGGAGATACCGCGCGACATTCTTGACGCCGAAATCCCGCTGGAAAAGGCGCGTCTGCCGGAGGCCGGACAATATCGTGGTTCCGCCCGTTCCATCGGCGATCCGGCGGATGTCGAGAGATTGGCTGACCTTCTTGTGCGGTCGGAAAAGCCGGCGGTGCTGTTCGGGCAGCAGGTCTGGGCATCAAGATCGCATCAGGAATGTATCGATTTCGTCCGCGCATTGGATATACCGGCCTATATGAATGGTGCTGCGCGCGGCATGATGCAGCAGGGTGATCCGCATCATTTCGACCGGACGCGCTCCGATGCCTTCCGTGATGCGGATGTGATTTTGATCGTCGGCACGCCATTCGACTTCCGTATGGGATACGGAAAGCGGATCACGGCACCGACTTTGGTGCAGATTGATCTTGATTACCGGACGGTGGGCAAGAACCGTGACATCACGCTCGGGTTGAGCGGTCATCCGGGGGCCGTTTTATCGGCTGTCAGTGCGGCTGCGAGCGGCCGCATGAAGGCGGATGCGAGGGAGTCAAGACGGCAGTGGATGCGCCGGTTGCGCGACATTGAAAGCGCCAAGTTCGAGAAGCTGATGCCGCTCTTCCGATCCGACAGCGCACCGATTCATCCCTATAGGCTGGCTTGGGAAATCAACGAGTTTCTGGGTGAGGATACAATCTATATCGGCGATGGCGGCGATGTGGTCACCATTTCGGCGCAGGCGGTGCGGCCGCGCAACCCGGGCCAGTGGATGGATCCGGGGGCATTGGGGTCGCTCGGTGTCGGCACAGGTTTCGCTATGGCTGCCAAGCTGGTGAATCCGGATAAAGAGGTGATGTGTCTTTACGGCGACGGTTCTTTCGGCATGACCGCGTTTGACATGGAGACGGCGCAACGCTTCGGCGCCCCCTATCTGGCGGTGGTCGGGAATAATTCGGCCATGAATCAGATTCGTTTCGGTCAGATCACGAAATATGGCGAGAACCGCGGTGATATCGGCAACAAGCTCGGCGACGTGGAATTCGGCAGGTTCGCCGAGATGATCGGCGGCTATGGCGAGGAAGTGCGCGACCCGAATGAGCTGCAGCCGGCGCTCAGGCGCGCGCGCGGGGCGATTGCGCGGACCGGGAAATGCGCGGTGGTCAATGTCTGGATTGACCCCAATGAATATGCCCCGGGGACGAAGCGGCAAACGATGTATAAGTGAGATGCAGGCGGTAGGAGGAATCAGAAAATCATGACAGCTCTCGACGGCATCAGAATTCTGGATTTCACGCATGTGCAATCCGGTCCGACCTGCACACAGCTGCTGGCGTGGCTGGGAGCGGATGTGATCAAGGTTGAACGCCCGGGTGTCGGAGACGCAACCCGCAAGCAGCTGGTGGATGTGCCCGGGGCGGACAGCCTTTATTTCACCATGCTGAACCACAATAAGCGCTCGCTAACCCTCAATACCAAGAATGAGACCGGTAAAGAGGTGCTGACCAGGCTCATCGGAGAGTGCGATGTCTTGGTGGAGAATTTTGCCCCGGGAGCGCTTGACCGTATGGGTTTCGGCTGGGAGCGGGTGCAGGAAATCAACCCGCGCATGATCATGGCATCGGTGAAGGGATTCGGCCCGGGCAAATATGAAGACTGTAAAGTCTACGAGAATGTGGCCCAGTGCGCCGGCGGTTCAGCGTCAACCACCGGGCATCTCGGTGATGTGCCCATGGTCACCGGTGCGCAGATCGGAGATTCCGGAACCGGACTGCATTTGGCACTGGGCATCACCGCGGCGCTTCTGCAGCGCGAGCGCAGCGGCCGCGGGCAGCGGGTTCTGGCGCCGATGCAGGATGGGGTGGTGAATCTGTGCCGGGTTAAACTCAGGGATCAGCAAAGGCTGCAAGCCGGTCCGCTGGCGGAGTATTCCCAGCATGGCAAGGGGATTCCCTTCGGCGGGGCGACGCCGAGGGCCGGCAACGATTCCGGCGGCGGACAGCCGGGCAGGATCCTGAAATGCAAGGGATGGGAGAGCGATCCTGACGCCTATACTTATTTCATCACCCAGGCGGCGGTTTGGAAGAATATCTGCGACCTGATCGGCAAACCGGAATGGAAAGAGGATCCGGATTACGCAACGCCGGCAGCACGGCTGCCGCGTCTGGATGAGATTTTCGCCACCGTCGAGGAATGGACCAAGACGCAGACCAAGTTCGAAGTGATGGATGCGTGCAATCCGCTCGACATTCCCGCCGGACCGATTCTTTCGATGAAGGAAATCGCCGAGGATGAAGGTCTGCGCCGCAGCGGAACCATCGTCGAGGTCGATCACCCGGAGCGTGGCCGCTATATTTCCGTCGGCTGCCCGATCAAGCTGTCGGACTGCAAGGTTGAGGTGAAGCGTTCACCGCTTCTGGGCGAGCACTCGATTGAAATTCTGTCGGATATTCTCGGCTATAGCGGTGACGAGTTGCAGCGGGTCATCGATTCGGGAGCTGTCGGCGAATTGAAAGACCAGGGTTGAGTTCGATAGGCGGAGACGGGGCGATGCGGTTGATCGTGATGGGGCAGCAGGCATTCGGCAGCGCCGTGCTCGAGCGGTTGCTGGAAATGGGAACCGACCGAATCGTGTCGGTCTATTGCGCGCCGGACCGGGAAGGCCGCCCGGAAGACCCGCTGAAACTGTCGGCGTTGCAGGCCGGTCTGCCGGTGCGTCAGCCGGCAGGATTCAAGGATGCAGGGGTGCTTGGGGAGATGCTTGCCGATGAAGCCGATCTCTTGATCATGGCTTTTGTGACGCTGTTCGTGCCGCAGGCGGCACGCGATATTCCGCGCCTCGGCTCAATCTGTTTTCATCCTTCGCTGCTGCCGCTTCACCGGGGGCCGAGTTCAATCAACTGGCCAATTATCAGTGGCGCGGAAAAGACGGGATTTTCCTGGTTTTACCCGACTGACGGGTTGGATGAGGGCGACATTCTGCTGCAGAGGGAATGCGAAATCGGCCCCGATGACACGCTCGGGGATGTGTATTTCAAGAAGATATTCCCGGCCGCTGTCGAGTCGGTTCTGGAGGTTTGCGAATTGTTCAGGAACGGCAATCCGCCGCGGCGACAGCAGGATGAATCGCAGGCGACCTATGAGAGCTGGTGCCGTCGGCAGGATGTTGAAATCGACTGGTCGGAGGACGCTCCCCGGGTTTACAATCTGATACGCGGCAGTAATCCGCAGCCCGGTGCCTGGACCCGACATGGGACCGGGACAGTGCAGGTTTATGACGCCGCACTGACCGACGGTGAGGGCGAACCCGGCTGTGTGGTGTCAATCGACGGAAACGGAGTCACTGTGCAGGCTTCAGGGGGGCGGATACTGATCAAGCGCGTGCGGCCGGCGGGCGGGGGCAAGATTCCGGCCATCGATTGGGCGCGGCAGTCATCGCTTTCCCCCGGCGCAAGTCTCAACAATTGAACGGTAGGTGAATATGCAGTCTGACATTGAAATCGCAAGGCAGGCGGTCAAGCGGCCAATTCAGGAGATCGGCGCGCGGCTCGATATTCCGCCCGGTGACCTGCTGCCATTCGGCCATGACAAGGCGAAACTGTCGGCCGAATTCATCAAGTCTCTTGCCGACCGCGGGGACGGCAATCTGATCCTTGTGACCGCGATCAATCCGACACCGGCGGGTGAGGGCAAAACCACGACTACGGTCGGGTTGGGTGATGGGTTGAACCGGATCGGAAAACGCGCCGCAATCTGCATCCGCGAGGCGTCTCTCGGCCCCTGTTTCGGTATGAAGGGTGGCGCTGCCGGCGGCGGCAAGGCGCAGGTCGTTCCCATGGAGGATATGAATCTGCATTTCACCGGCGACTTCCATGCCATCACCTCGGCGCATAATCTGCTTTCGGCCCTGATCGACAATCATGTGTATTGGGGAAACAGCTTAGGCATCGATGTCCGGCGTATCGCATGGCGGCGGGTCGTGGATATGAACGACCGTGCGTTGCGGCAGATCACCTGCAGCCTGGGCGGGGTCGCCAACGGATTTCCCAGGGAGGCCGGATTCGATATCACGGTGGCTTCGGAAGTGATGGCGATTTTGTGCCTTGCCTCCGATCTTGATGATCTGCAGCGGCGCTTGGGCGACATCATCGTCGCCTACAGGCGGGACCGCAGCCCGGTCTATTGCCGCGACCTGAATGCCCAGGGAGCCATGACGGTGCTGCTGCAGCAGGCGGTGCAGCCAAATCTGGTTCAGACGCTGGAAAATAACCCGGCATTTGTTCATGGCGGGCCGTTCGCTAATATCGCGCATGGCTGCAATTCCGTGATCGCCACCCGGGCGGCTCTCAAGCTCGCCGATTACGTGGTCACGGAAGCGGGATTCGGTGCCGATCTCGGTGCCGAAAAGTTCCTCAACATCAAGTGCCGGCAGGCCGGCCTGTCACCGAAGGCTGTGGTCATTGTCGCGACTGTCCGGGCGCTGAAGATGAATGGCGGCGTGGCCCGCGCCGATCTCGGCACGGAGGATGTCGATGCGGTTCGCCGCGGCTGCGACAATCTCGGGCGGCATATTGAGAATATCGCCAAATTCGGCGTGCCGTCGATCGTTGCGATCAATCACTTTGTCACCGATACCGATGCCGAGGTTCAGGCGGTGCGGGATTATTCCGCCGCCCTGGGCGCTGAAGCGGTTCTCTGCCGCCACTGGGAGCTCGGTTCGGAAGGCACCGAAGAGCTGGCGCGGCGGGTGGTGGCGATGATTGACCGGGGCGGGGCGGATTATGCACCGATCTACAGCAGCGGGTTGGGCCTGATGGAGAAGATCGAAACCGTTGCCAAAGAAATCTACCGCGCCGGCGAGGTTACCGCCGGAGACCGCATCCGTGATCAGCTGAAGCAGTGGGAAGATGCCGGATACGGGGAATTGCCGGTCTGCATGGCGAAAACCCAATACAGCTTCACCACCGACCCGAACCGGCGCGGAGCGCCGAGCGGCCATGTCATTCCGGTCAGGGAAGTGCGGTTATCCGCCGGGGCCGGTTTCGTGGTGGCGATATGCGGTGAAATCATGACCATGCCGGGACTGCCGAGGGTACCCGCCGCCGAGGCGATCGGCTTGAATCCGGACGGCGAGGTCGAGGGTCTGTTTTGAATACGGAGCCGGTGAATCGAATTTGTGGCGCGTCCACATGTGAATGCCGCGTAAGCGCGCATGGACTGGCGGAAATTACTGTGCCGTCATCAAGATGGGAGAAACCAAAATGAAACTATTCAAAAGCATGGCTTTCGGGCTGGCGGCGATGGGAGCGCTCACCGCTGCCCAGTCGGCGGGTGCATTTGAGCCGACCAAGCCGGTCGATTTCGTCATCATGGCCGGAAAGGGCGGTGGTGCCGATAAAATGGCGCGGCTGATGCAAAGCATCGTGGAAGCGAATGGAATGTCTTCGCGGCCGTTGGTTCCGGTCAATAAGAGCGGCGGTTCCGGAGCGGAAGCGCTGGTTGCGATGATGAACGCCTCCGATCCGGATCACGCCATCATGGTGACACTGAACTCATTCTTCACCACGCCTCTGCGCCAGCCTGGTCTCGGCGTCGATATCATGACCTTTGCCCCGGTCGGACGCATGGCTGAGGATACCTTCGTGCTTTGGGTGCATAAGGATGAGGGTATCTCGAGCTTTGATGAGTTCCTCGCCGAAGCCAAGGACCGCGGTTCAGGCTGGGTCATGGGCGGAACCGGCAGTGCCCAGGAAGATCAGATCATCACCAACTATCTGAATGATACTTATGGTCTGGAGATCAAGTATATCCCGTATAAGGGCGGTGGCGCCGTGGCCAAGGATCTGGCCGGCCGTCAGATCAATTCCTCGGTCAACAACCCCTCGGAAGCGCTCGGTTTCTACGAATCCGGCGATGTTATTCCGCTGGTTGCCTTCACCGACGAACGGCTTCCCATGTTTCCGGATGTTCCGACCCTGCGTGAAACCGGACAGGAATTCGCCTACTTCATGCAACGCGCGGTTGTCGGCGCGCCGGGTATGTCTGACGATGCGCTCGCCTATTACACGGCGCTTTTCGATCAGGTCTACAACTCGCCCGAATGGCAGAAATACAAATCCGATAAATCGCTTCTGGGTGACTATCTCAATGGCGACGGGCTGAGAGATTACTGGCAGACACAGCGCGAACGCCATGAGACGATTTTGCGCGCTTCCGGTGACATCAAGTAGAGTTTAACGGAATACAAAGTCTGGAGGGGCAGTGGGATGCGCATCGCCGAATTGGTGACTGCCATTATCATTGCCCTTTCATCAATATATCTGATGTGGAAGAGCGGCGAGGGTCCGTCCTGGGATCCGACCGCTGTCCGCTTCGCCAATATCGGCATCAATGTTGACAATTCCGGACCGGGAAGCGGTTTCTGGCCGTTCTGGCTTGCCGCCGCCATGTTGGTGGCGGCGATCGCGGTGATGGTGAACTGGCATTTGCGGGCGACGCCGGAATCCCGATCTGAAGAGGTCTATCTCGACTCCTATGGGAAACGCATGCTGTTGACAGTGTGCGGTGGTCTGATCGCGTTTCTGATATTGATCCGGTTCATCGGGTTTTACGGCGCCATACCGCTGTTCCTGTTTTATTATATCTATTTCCTCGGGCGTCATTCGCTGTTGGCGGCGATCGCGATCTCCGCCGCTGTTCCGGTATTCTGCTTCTTCTTTTTCGATGTGGCGATGCGGATAGTTCTGCCGAAGGGTTATCTGGATCCATTGTTCATCCCGCTATACGATATCTTTCTGTGATGGGTGGCGGCGAATGGATGTGATCACGCTGCTCATTGACGGGATTTTCACCGCGCTGCAGCCCCTGAATCTCGGGCTGGCACTGCTCGGTGTGGTGATCGGGCTCTTTGTCGGTGCGATGCCGGGTCTCGGATCGGTCAACGGGGTTGCGATCCTGCTACCTTTCACTTTCGTCATTCAGCAGATTACCGGATCGGTTTCCTCACCGATGATTTTTCTCGCCGCCATCTATTACGGTGCCATGTACGGCGGTGCGATTTCTTCGATCACGCTGGGTATCCCTGGAGCATCAACCGCAGTCGCGACAACTTTTGACGGCAGGCCACTGGCATTACAGGGCAAGGCTGACCGGGCGTTGGTGATCGCGGCGCTGGCGTCATTCGTCGGCGGTACGGTGTCGACAATCCTGTTTACCGGAGCGGCACCCCTGCTTGCGAGTGTGGCGCTGAAATTCGGAAATCCGGAGATTTTTGCCCTTATGCTGCTGGCTTTCGCGACCTTTGTCGGCCTCGGCGGGGATGACATTCCGAAAACAATCATTTCGATCTGTCTCGGTCTGATTCTCTCAGCTGTCGGATTCGACATCATTTCCGGCGCCCCGCGGCTGTTACTGTTCGACTCAACCGCCTGGTTCAGCCGCGGTATCCAATTCCTGGTGCTGGCGATCGGGGTCTATGGCATCGGCGAGATGCTGTGGACAATCAATTCGACACGCTACAAAACGGAGATGACCGAGGCGCGGATCACACTGGGCCGCATGCGTGCGGCTCTGGCAGGTGCGTCCGAGGCCTGGAAGGGCACCTTGATCGGCTCGCTGCTCGGATTCTTTGTCGGCATTCTGCCCGCAGCCGGCGCCACTCCGGGTTCACTGATGGCCTATGGCGTCGCCAAGATGGTCTCGAAAGACCCGTCGAAATTCGGTCACGGTGAACCGGATGGAGTCGCGGCACCGGAATCGGCGAATAATTCCGCCTCGACCGGTGCCATGCTGCCGATGATGACGCTTGGAATTCCGGGATCGCCGACCACCGCCGTCCTGCTTGCCGGCATGGTGATCTGGGGTTTGACGCCGGGGCCGCGCCTGTTCACCGACCAGCCGGATTTTGTCTGGCCGTTGATTGGTTCATTTTACATCTCCAACCTGATCGCCGTGGTCATGAATCTGGCCTTCATCCCTCTGTTTCTGCGGGTTCTCCGCATGCCCTTCACCATCCTGGCGCCGCTGATTTTCGTATTGTCGGTGGTCGGTGTCTTCGCCGCTTACCAGAATATCTATGATGTCTGGTTGATGCTGTTTTTCGGCATCGGTGCCTTCTTCCTGCGGATTCTGAATTATCCTCTGGCACCGGCGGTTCTGGCAATTGTCCTTGGTCCGATCGCCGAGCCGACGCTGCGGCAGTCACTCATACTCTCGGATGGAAGCTGGATGATTTTCCTCAACCGGCCGATCGCCGGTCCGATCACGATCGTGGCGATCGTGCTGATACTGTTACCGCTTGTCGGTCTGATCCGGCGCAGACTCCTCCGCCGATAAACTCCCCGACCGGCTGTTGGCCTGCCGCTCAGGTTCGGGAAAAGCTGGCGAAATTGGGTTTGTTCTGCGGTTTGCGGTCGCGCCGCGAAGTCACGGGCTGTGCGGCGACATTATTATGGGGCTCGCAATAAGGTTTTCCCGCTTCGCTTGGCCGCCCGCAGAACCAGAACTCGTTGGTTGCCGGATCTCCGATCGGCCATTTGCAGGTTCGTTCATTCAGCTCCATCAGGTGCAGCTTCAGCGATTCCTCTTCCGCCTTTTTGGCGGTTTCATGGTAGCCTTCGATCACCGTCGCAGGGTCTGTTGCCTCACCGGTCACGCCTTCCGTATCTGCCTCAGCACCGGTCAGATCGTCGGAGAAACTCTGCTCAGCAGTCTGCTGCGGCTCGCTGGCGACTGTCTGCTGTTTGCTCTCCGCATCGCCCGCCATCCGCTTGGTGTTTTTCCGCGAAAGGCCCAGCCTGTGCGCTTTGCCGATCACCGCATTCCGGGTCACGCCGCCGAGTTCGGTCGCAATATCGGCTGCCGCCCGTCCGTCGAGCCACAATTTCTTCAGCCGCGCGACACGCTCATCAGTCCAACTCATCCACTTATCCCCGCGCTCACGATTATTTATGCGCCACATTGTCAGATAATGGCGCTTCGCCGGCAATCAAGACCTGTCGCCATCAATGAGGCGCCGGTACCGCTGATCGCGAATCAACAATTGACTCGGAATCGCCGGAATTGCTATCGGTTCCGTTTTTGTTGCTGGAGAAAATCCATGAGCTTCAACCTTGTGCAGGCCTATGCGCGTGCGCCGATGGTGTTCGAGCGGGGCGAGGGCAGCTGGCTCTTCGATACTCAGGGCGAAAAGTGGCTGGATGCCGGTGCCGGGATCGCCGTCAACGTCCTCGGCCATGCGGACCCAAGGCTTGTCCGGGTGCTGACCGAGCAGGCCGGCCGGCTGTGGCACACCTCGAATCTGTACCGGATTGCCGAGCAGGAACGGCTGGCACAAGCATTGACCGAGCGGACATTCGCCGCCAGCGTGTTTTTCACCAATTCCGGCACCGAGGCCTGCGAAGCGGCCGTCAAGATGGCGCGCCGTTACTGGCATATCAAGGGCAGCCCGGAGAGAAATGAGATCATTACCCTGAACGCCTCCTTTCATGGCCGGAGCCTCGGCATGATTTCAGCCGCCGGCGGGGAAAAGCTTATCGATGGATTCAGCCCGCTGCTGCCGGGTTTCAGGCGGGTGGATGCCAACGATTCTGACGCTGTCGCCGAGGCGGTGGATGCGAATACAGCGGCGATCATGGTCGAGCCGGTGCTGGGCGAGGGTGGTATTCTGCCCTTGGAGGATTGGTATCTTGCCGGCCTGCGGGAGTTATGCGACCGCACCGGATGCCTGCTGATCCTTGATGAAATCCAATGCGGCATGGGCCGCACAGGCAAACTGTTCGCGCATGAATGGACGGGGATTGAGCCTGACATCATGGCAATCGCCAAAGGAATCGGCGGTGGATTTCCATTGGGGGCCTGCCTGGCAAAGGCGCATGCGGCAGAGGGAATTTCCCCCGGTACGCACGGCTCGACCTATGGTGGAAATCCCCTGGCCTGCAGAATTGGCAGGGAGGTGCTGGACATCGTGGCGGAACCGGAATTCCTCGCCGATGTCAGAGAAAAAGCCGGCCGGTTGCGGCAGCGGCTGGAAGCGGTGGTTGCCACCCGTCCCGACATCTTCACCGAAATCCGTGGATCCGGCCTGATGCTCGGTCTTGTCTGCAAGGTTCCCGGCAGCGATGTCATTGAAGCCGGTTACCGGCGCAATCTCTTGACGGTTCCGGCGAGCGGCAATGTTGTGCGAATTCTACCACCTCTCACCGCCACCCCGGATGAACTCGATGAGGTCTGCCTGCGGCTGGATTCGGCGGCGGCGGAGATAGAGGCTGGTTCCCATGCCTGACTTTCTCGAAATCGCCGGGACCGCGCCGCCGGACCTTCGTGAAATCATGCGCGAGGCTGCGGCCATGAAAGCGAAACGCAAGGCGCTGCCACGCGGCACGACCGACAGCGAACGGCCGTTGCAAGGGCATATCGCGGCGCTGATTTTCGAAAAACCCTCGACACGGACCCGGATGTCATTTGATGTCGGCATCCGCCAGCTCGGCGGGCAATCCATCCTGCTATCGGGGGGCGACATCCATCTCGGCGGAGCCGAAACCGCGGCCGATACAGCGCGGATTGTCAGCAGATTTGCCGATCTGGCAATGATCCGGACATTCGGGGCGGACTCTCTCGCCGAATTCGCCGCCGCCGCTTCTGTGCCGGTGGTGAATGGGTTGACCAACATTTCGCATCCCTGCCAGGTGATGGCGGACATCATGACATTTGAGGAATTTCGGGGGCCGATTGCCGGAAAATCCGTTGCCTGGGTCGGCGTCGGTACGAATGTCTGCAATTCATTTGTCGAGGCGTCGGCACAGTTTGAGTTTGATCTCATCTTTTCCGGCCCGTCGGAACTCGCGCCGGACACCGCATGCCTCGAATTCGCCGGCTCCAGGATCCAATATGAGGATGATCCGGCAAGCGCGGTCGCCGCTGCCGATCTGGTGGTCACCGACGCATGGACATCAATGCATGACTCACCCGGCAAATTGGACGAGACACTGCAGTCGCTGCTTCCCTATCAGGTCAATGAAGCGCTGATGTCGAAGGCGCCGTCCGAGGCGCTGTTCATGCACTGTCTGCCGGCACACAGGGGTGAGGAGGTGACCTCACCGGTGCTTGACGGTGCGCAGTCGGTCGTTTTTGACGAGGCGGAAAACAGGCTGCATGTGCAGAAGGCAATTCTGCGTTGGTGCCTCGGCGTGTAGTCATCGGCGCATCCGGGTCACCGAAGGCCTGTTTTCAATCGGTTCCTCACTGGCGGAGCGCCGCCTCCAGATCTGTCGTTGTCCATCCTCATACGGCTCCTGAGTGTCAGGAACGGGTGCCTGCAGGGGAACGACTCGTTTCCAAGGATTCGTGACTTCAACTTTTCGCATGGCCTGTTGCCGGCTGCTTCGCAGAGCCCGGCGGCGTAATCTGCGGCGGTAGGGGAGCAGCAACAGCATACCGGAAATGAATCCGCCGATATGGATCCAATGCGCTGTCTGGCTTGTCATTGACTCCGACAATGCTCCGGTCAAATCGATTGCCAGCATGACGCCCAGCAGAATCCAGGCTGGAAGTGCAAATCTGATAAAAAGGATCGGCCAATAGCCCCATCTCCGCCGTCGCCAGATAAACATCAGCAGAATGGAAAACGGCCAGACGGGGTTCGGCAGCAGGAGCAGTAGTTCGATGCGGGACCTTGGGAGCAGCAGGACATAACCGGCAACCAGTCCGGCAACCGCACCGGATGCGCCACCGGCAATGGACCAGAGATCTTCCAAAGTGAGCACATAAAGGAATGCGCCGCACAGGCCGCAGGCAAGATAGTAGGCGAGAAATATGAAATGTCCGAGGGCATCTTCGAGGTTGTCACCGACGATATAGAGAACGATCATGTTGGTGAGCAGATGCAGCAGGTCGCCATGCAAAAACATATGTGAGACAAATCCGGTCCATCCGGTCAGCGAGTTGTCATATACCCGCCTGAGGCTCCACCCATCCCAGGCCTCCTGGATCGAAATACTGCTCCCGAAGAGTGGCTCTCCGAATGGGGTTCCGTACCAGACAAAAAGCAGCATGTTTGCCGCAATCAGCGCCCAGGTCACGTAGGGGCGGCTTTGGGTGGGAATTCTGTCCCGTAGAGGAATGAGCAACGAATTTGTCCCTGGGCCGAAAGCCGCTTCCGCCGGCTATGGCTTCAGTTCCACCTCGATAAAGCGGAACCGGTCCGTCCAGGCATTGATCACGTTATGCTCAACACCTGCCGGGCGGAAATAAGGCTCTCCCACGGTGAGTTGTGCCACCGAACGGCCGCCATCGGCATCAATGATCGTCAATGGCCCGCTGGTCATCGGTACCACCAGATAATCCATTTCATGGCGGTGGTGGCCGGTCTCCTGACCGGCGGCAAAACTCCACTCGGTCACCCTGACCCTGTCATTATCGATCTGGACCGTTGATCGCGCTGTAGTGCTTTTTTGTGTCATGAAGGCCTCTCCATCAAAATCAACCGCTGAGGCTCAGTGCCTACCGCTTGCAGCTTCGACTTCATTGCATATAGGCAGCCCTGATTTTGGGTGAAATCCCGAAAATCCAGCACACCCATACATTCCGGGATCATTGGCATGGCATTTTCGAGGGCGCAAATCAGCATCTTCTGTGTGCTCGGCGCATCGGTTTCGATTTCCACCAGTGACGTCATTGTCAGGACACTGAGCCCCGATTATCCGCTGCACCAGATCGTCTTTGTCCGCACCTTGGTGGCGCTGGCGCTGACATTCCTGATTATTGTGCCGGCGGAAGGCGGCATGAGCATATTGCGCACCAGAAGACCGGTTGCGCACCTCGTGCGCAGCCTGTGCCTTGTCATTGCCAATGTCACCTTTTTTGCTGCCATTGTCGTGATGCCATTAGCGGATGCAACGGCGATCTTCTTTGTCGCGCCATTCCTCATAACCGGCATGTCGGCCCTGTTTCTCGGCGAGCAAGTCGGTATCCGGCGATGGGCGGCATTACTCGTCGGCGGCATTGGTGTGCTGCTTATCGTGCAGCCGGGCGGACAGGGATTTCACTGGGCAATGCTGTTGCCGATGCTCGCCGCGGTCGCCTATGCCACGATGCAGACTCTGACCCGGGATATGGGATTGTCCGAGAATGCCTCCACTATGGTTGTGTTTGTGCAGGGAACCTTCGCAGTCGCCAGCATTTTGGCGGGTCTCGCATTCGGGGATGGCAGGTTTGCCGGATCCGGTAATCCGGCGCTTGAGTTTATCTTCCGCCCATGGGCCAGTTACACGATGCCTGACCTGCTTCTCAATTGTGCCGGTGGAGTGTTCATCACAGCCGCCGCCTATCTGCTGTCGCAGGCATACCGGTTGAGTGAAGCCGGGCTGGTGGCGCCTTTCGAGTATGTCATCCTTGTCCTCGCCGTCTTCTGGGGTATGGGATTGTGGGGTGAAATGCCGACCCTCCTGTCGGGCGGCGGAATCATCCTCATCCTGGGGGCTGGAATCTTTGTCGCCCTGCGCGAGGCACGCGTGGGTACGATGCGGCGGACTTGGCGGATTTCGGGCCGCCGTTAACCGATCAACGTCAATTCACGGTCGAAGGAAGTCAGCGAACGCGACGATGCTGCGGTAATAACCACATCATCCTCAATGCGGATGCCGACCTCGCCGGGCCGGTACAGCCCGGGTTCAATGGTGATCACGACACCCTCACGCATAGCGTATGAATTTCCCATCATCACCTGCGGTTCCTCATGCACGTAAAGGCCGAGCCCATGGCCGGTCCGGTGCAGGATAAACTCCGCAAACGGCGATTCCCGCATGACACCGGTCACCGACTCGTCAATCTCATGCGCGGTGACGCCTGGGGCGGATACCGCTCGCCCATGCCGATTGGCCTGCAGCACCGTGTCATACATGTCCCGATTCATCTCCGAGACGGTCTCACAGAAAAATGTGCGCGTGATATCGGCATGATAACCGCCGAAACTGGCCCCGAAATCAAACAGTAGTCCCTGGCCGCGGGATAATTTGCATGTATCGCTCGCAGAACCGTGCGGATTGGCCGAGTTTTCCCCGGCGAGCACGATCGGCTCAAAGGCAAAGCCTTCAGCCCCTTCATCCAGCATTGCATTCTTCAGCATGGCCTGTATCCGTGCCTCCGACATACCGGCGGTAATTCGTCCGGTCACACTCGCCAATGCCCGCTCGCTGATGCCGATCGCGGTTTCCATGCAGCGGATTTCCGCCGCATCCTTGCACAGGCGGATGCCGGCAATGCAGGCTTCCGCGTCACCGAGTTCGGCTTTCGGAAATCCGCGCTTCAATGCTTCATATTCGAAGACCCGCATCCTCTGGCCTTCAACGCCGATCCGGATCCTGTCCATATCCGCCCCGGCTGCCGCAAACGCCGCATCAAACCCATCGCTGTCCTGCCAGAAATGCGTATCCGCACCCGGCATTGCTGCCAGCCACTTGGCCCGCTCCAATTCCGGTATGACGGCCCGCATGCTTCCATCCGCGAAAACGAGCAGCATTGTCGGGCGTTCCATCAGGTGCAGATTGACGCCACTCAGATAGTAGAGATTTGCGCCCGGCACGATTGCGGCGGCATCAAAGCCACTTTCCGCCAAGCCCTCCCTGAGCCTCTGCATCCTGTTGTCGAATAAATCCTGCGACACCAGTCTTCTCCCGCATCAATCACCTGAACCGCATGCGTGAAATCGCAACCCGGTTTTGTCAACCGGTTTGACAAAAATCGCACACCTGAAATTCCGAATAGTAAGTGACAGTACAGACAAGGATCAGGCCGCTTCCCGAACTTCACGCAATGCGCGGTTGAAGAAATGGCGCGTCGCCTTGTCACGCGCTTCCGGATCGGAAAGCACGATGTTCCGCATCTCGTTGTCGCGCTGGAACATGCGGATCGCGCCCTGGAAGAATGCGTCCGCGAATGCCGCATATACCACGTCCGGGGGGTTGTTACGCAGCATTTCGGACAGGTCTTCGTCGAGGATGTCCTGTTTGACCTGTTCGAAGCGGATCATGTCGGCCTCAGAAAATTGGGTGCCGTGACGGTCGTTGAATGCCTGCACGAGCTCCGACAGATCCTTCTTCTCGTCCTCCGTGTAGGGCTTCGCGCCAAACGCGCTGATGGCCACGAGATCTTCGGTGTCGCCGGCAGACAGGGAGGCACTCCCTTCCTCTTTTTTCTCCACCCTGAACGCCTTCAGGTTGAGCATCTCCTCCGTGACTTCGATCTCGGGTGGAAGCTCGCGGTTCGGCAGAAGGCGGGAAAGCCAGTTGCCATAGCACGCCAGTTTCTCGAGGTTCGTGTCTTCGAGCGATATGACCTGCGCGATGAATGCGTAGAAGCGGTTGTAGCTCTTCAGGAGCTGGCGGAACTCTTCCTGCCGTCCCTCGTCGTCATCGGCCTCGAACCTTATGACGGCTTCCCGCACGAGCCCCTCGAGGCGCGGACGGTCCGAGACGCCGAGCGGTCCCTTGAACCAGGTCAGCGCGAAACGCTCAATCTCGCTCTTGTCGAGATAGCCGAATTTGAAGAGCCGCGCTTCAAGGTCATAGACTTGGTTGGGGTCGGACAACGCCTCGACGGCGGTAGCCTCGTGGTATGGCCGGAAGGCCCCGTGGATTTCCTCAATCGAATTCTGAAAGTCGAGGACGAAGGTGCTCTCCTTACCGGCTCGCGTCCTTTTAAGCCGGGAGAGCGTCTGCACCGCCTGGAGGCCTGAGAGCTTACGGTCGACATACATGGCGCAAAGCTTGGGCTGGTCGAATCCCGTCTGGTATTTCTCGGCCACGATCAGGATATCATAGGTGTCGGGGTAAGGTGTCCCATCGGGCTTGAATCCGTCGAAGCGGCCGGGGAACTCGGTCGCGGAAAACCCGTTCAGGTCCGCTTCAGTGGTCGGCTTGCCGTTCACGTCAAGATCGCCCGAGAAGGCGACTAGCGCCTTCAGGTCGTCATAGCCCTGGTCCTTGAAGTAGTTCTTCACACCGAAGAAATACTTGAGCGCGTGTCTGCGGCTCTGGGTGACGAACATCGCCTTCGCCTGACCGTTCAGCCCGCCCATGACGTGGCGGCGGAAGTGTTCGACGATGATCTCCACCTTCTGACCGATGGCCGTAGTGTGCAGGCTGGCGTAACGGGCGACCTCGCGCTGCCCTCTCCGCTTGCTCAGTTCGGGATCGTCCGCGATCGCCTTTTCCAGCTGGTAGTAGGCCTTGTAGCTCATGCAGTTCTGAAGCACGTCGAGAATGAACCTCTCCTCGATGGCCTGCCGCATGGAGTAGAGGTGGAAAGGATGCGGAAGTCCGTCCCCGCCCTTCTCTCCGAAACGCTCAAGAGTGACGTTTCTCGGCGTGGCGGTGAACGCGAAGAAGCTGATGTTCGCCTGCGGACCGCGTGCCTTCTGGTACGGGGCGATCAGGTCCTCGACGTCCTCGCTTGAGCCGGCCCCGCGCGTCAGCGCATCCGTCATGGCCTGGGCGCTCCTGCCCGACTGGGACGAATGCGCCTCGTCAACGATGACGGCGAACATACGGTGTCCCATTCCCGACAGTTCGGCAAGATGTTCGGTCGAGAACTTCTGGATGGTGGTGACGATGATCCGGGCGCCACTGGCGATGGCGTCCTTCAACTGGCGGGACGTTCCGTCGATTTTCCTCACGACGCCGGCCGTCTGCTCAAACTGCGTCACCGTGTTCTGGAGCTGCCTGTCGAGCACAATACGGTCGGTCACGATGACCGCGGTATTGAAGACCGGCCTGTCGGCGGCGTCATGCAGGTTGATCGCATGGTGAGCCAGCCAGCCGATCGTGTTCGACATGCCCGATCCCGCCGAATGCTGGATCAGGTAGTTGCATCCGGTGCCATGCTCCACGGCATGGTCCATGATCCTGCGCACCGCGTCCAGCTGCTGGAAGCGCGGGAAGATCATCGTCTCGTTCCTGCCCCTGACGTCCAGGTGCATGAACCGCCCGATGAAGCCCGACTAAGCACCAACCCGCTATCGATCACCAAACATGCCCCGAATTGTGCCGACCGTGATGAACATCCGCTCCGGGCGATCGTGAAAACTCTGGAAACCGAGGCGCAGGTAGAACTCCATGCGACGCGCAAAGGCTTCGTTTTCACCGTCGTCGATCACATCTAGTACGACCAGCTTGAGTCCCACCTCTCCGGCGACACTCAGGGCCCGGCCAAGAGCATCAATGGCAAGGTCCGACCCGAGGCCCTTGCCTTGCCAGCTTCGGTCCACGGCAATCATGGAGAGATACAGCGCCGGTATAATGCCCGTGTTGGGCACACGCCGGGGGCGGTCCGCGCTGAGCTCGCCCGTGGCGACTGCATGGGCGTTCAGCGCATAGTAGCCGAGGATTTTGGGCGAGCCTTCGACGACCGCCACGAACACTCGCGTGAAGTCGTCTTTCTGCTGCTTCCTCGCGCTGAAGCGCAGAAAGTTGTCGAGGCGCTCCGTCCCGCAGGAAAAGCCCGACCGCTCATGCCGGGCGGGATCGAACGGCTCGATAAGAATCCTGCTTGCGGCCTCGCGGTCCCCGTCACCCTGCATTGGCGATCCGGGATCGGTAATCGCGAACCGCGTCCCGGGCCGCCTTTGTTGGTGGCGGCGGATTGTCAAGCGCCTCCAGTAACGTCCGCCGGTCGCACTCTGAAAGCACCGTGTTTTGATGCTCGCGCAGCACCCGCTCCGCCTCCCGCACGGCCAACGCCCTGACGAACGTCGTGAGCTTGACTCCGGTCAGTTCAGCGGCGTGTGCCATTCGCTCCTTGTCGCTCGGCTTCACTCGCATCTCCAGATGATCGGTTGCATTCTCGTCCGCAGATACTTGGTCATCGCTGAAATTCAACATGGCAATATCCTCAAAATTGTCCATACAATGTATGAACAATCCAAACGCACGTCAATCATCGGTTACGTCTGTTCGATAGTCCCTGATCAAGAAACAGGCCGAAGGCAATGCCGGAAAGCTCATCCGGCAACTCTCCGCCCTCATCACCGCCGATTCGATGCACACCCAGTGCGCGCTAGCCAAGTATCTGCCTGAGCGCAGTGCCGATTACCTGTCCACCGTCAGGGGCAACCAGTCTGTCAGCGGCGCTGCTTGTCCTATTGCAATTCTACGCGTTTACACGATCTTCTTGTTCCAAACGGGAGTACCGCAGAAGGTAGGCAGGCGCTTCCGGATATCAGGGGCGGCACTGTGACCGCCGGTGCCATGCACACGCTGCGTCCGACGGCGGAACAGATCATTGCCGGGGGCGGTGGCTGTGCCCTGATCCTCAGGGGTGACCGGGGGGCGCTCCACGATGATGTGCGGTACCACATGGCGGACCCGGAATACGCGGATATTGAGCGACAATCACCATGACACCTCAGCGACAACCAGGATGACACTGGTACG
>JAPOXR010000012.1 GCA_026706985.1 Paracoccaceae bacterium
GCACCTTGAAATAATATTCCACCGCCTGCAGCGTTTCCTCGTTGCGGTAGAGACCGACATAGCCGACCCGGGCTGACGGAATCAGTTCAAGCACACCGTCGAGCAATCCATTTCCGGCGCGGAGAATCGAGATCAGGGCCAGTTTCTTTCCCTTAAGCACCGGTGCGTCCATGGCAGTGAGCGGGGTTTCGATCCGCCGCCGGACGGATTGAAGATCGCGCGTCACCTCATAGGCGAGCAGCATGCTGATTTCTTTCAGCAATTGACGGAAAACCGCCGTCGAGGTCTCGCGCCGGCGCATCAGGGTCAGCTTGTGCTGAATCAACGGATGGTCAACAACGGTCAAGTGATCCTGCATGCATCTCCCCCTAACGGCATCGCTGCGATGTCAGCTTTTCGGATAGCCGGCTGACTGCAGGGTCGACTGAATCTCATCAATCACCGCAGCATCATCGATTGTGGCCGGACAATCAAATTCCACGCCATCGGCAATCTTGGCCATCACACCCCGCAATATCTTGCCCGACCGGGTTTTGGGAAGCCGGTCGACGACCAGAGCCTGACGGAAAGCCGCCACCGGGCCGATTTTCCGGCGCACAAGGCTGACGCATTCTTCGACCAGTTCGCCGTGGTTGATCGATGATCCCGCATTCAGGCAGATAAATCCGAGCGGCAATTGCCCTTTCAACTCATCCCGGATGCCGACGACGGCGCATTCGGCAACATCCGGATGACCGGCGATCACCTCCTCGAATGCGCCTGTGGACAGGCGGTGGCCGGCGACATTGATGACATCATCGGTCCGCGCCATAATGTAGAGATAGCCATCCTCGTCCATATAGCCCGCGTCCCCGGTATTGTAGTGGCCCGGAAATTCCGCGAGATAGCTCTCACAGAATCTCTGATCCGCCTCCCACAGCGTGTGAAGCGTTCCCGGCGGCAGCGGTAGCCGAACGACAATGTTTCCCAATTCGCCGGGTGCGCATTCCTTTCCTTCATCATTCAGAATACGCACATCGTATCCTGGCATAGCGACAGTGGGTGATCCCGGCTTGACCGGTAGCAATTCGATGCCGACGGGGTTGGCGGCGATCGACCAACCTGTTTCCGTCTGCCACCAGTGATCGATCACCGGAACTTTCAGATGCCGTTCAGCCCATGCGATGGTATCGGGGTCGGCACGTTCTCCGGCCAGAAACAATGTGCGGAAGTCGCTGAGATCGAATTTACCAGGCAATTCGCCGTTCGGGTCTTCGCGTTTAATCGCCCGGAAAGCGGTCGGCGCCGTGAACAGCGCACGGACCCTGTGCTCCGCAATCACCCGCCAGAACGCGCTGGCATCCGGTGTTCCGACCGGTTTGCCTTCATAGACCAGCGACGGGTTGGCCGACAGCAGCGGTGCATAACAGATATAGGAATGGCCGACGACCCAACCGACATCAGAGGCGGTCCAGAATACCTCGCCCGGATCCAACCCGTAGATATTCTTCATCGTCCATTGCAGGGCAACGATATGGCCGGCGGTTGGACGGACAACGCCCTTCGGTGCGCCGGTGGTGCCCGAGGTATACAGGATGTAAGCCGGGTGATTGCCGGGTAGTGGAACGCAATCGACCGGTTCCGCCGCTTCCAGAAACCGGTTCCATTCAATGTCCCGGCCCATCCGCAACGGCGACAATTCACGGTCAAGCACAACGCAGAATTCCGGCTTATGCTCGGATAATTGGATCGCCTCGTCCAGCAGCGGCTTGTATTCGACGATTCGCGATGGCTCGACACCACAGGATGCGGACAGCACACATTTCGCCTTCGAATGGGAAATCCGGACCGCGAGTTCGGGGGCGGCAAACCCTCCGAAGACGACCGAATGCACGGCACCGATACGGGCGCATGCAAGCATAGCCATGATCGCTTCCGGGATCATCGGCATATAAATGACGACCCGATCGCCCGCCCGTACTCCCCTTGCCTGCAAGGCTCCCGCCAGCCGCGAGACCGAATGCAGCAGATTGTCATAAGTGACCTGCCGCTTTTTGCCGGTCACCGGGCTGTCATAGATCAATGCCACCTGTCCGCCGCGTCCATTCCGAACATGTCGGTCGACCGCATTCCAACAGGCATTCACTTCAGAATCATTGAACCAGCTGAATATCGGCGCATTGTCATCAAACAGAGCCTGCTCCGGCTTTTTGAACCAGTCGATGGCTTCGGCAGCCTGCAGCCAATACCCTTCCGGGTCAGATTTCCAGCGATCGTAGACGGTTTGAAATCTCATATGAAACAATCCGGATTCACTCTTGATCAGTTGCGGAAATTTGCCGAAAACAACCGACCCCGCCGCCGGCAGGCACCCTAATGCAATGTTCCGGCAAGCGAAAGAACCGCTTACTCAATCGCCAGCACCGCTTGTGTGGGCGCTAACGCGGAAGCTGCAATTGGTGCAGGTTGCCGCCCTTTTCATAGGTGAGCGAATTTCCGGTGATCTCAACCACCTGTCCGCCGTCGAAATCTCCCCCCGCATACAGGTTCAGGAATTCTCCATTCGGAAGCCGGACCAAAGCCCGCAGAAAGTCGGGCTCCCCGTAGACCCCGATCAGGTTGGTCTCGGACAGATCAAGCCCTTCGGGTAGATCCGGCGCGGCATCCACATCAGTGACATCTTCTGTCGGCGGGCGCTTCTTAGGGCGCAAAAGATCCGTGCTCTGCGGTTCCTCATCAAGAATATCGGCAATCGTCTGCTCGATCAGGGCGTCGGTTTCGGCGCTCGAGCTCAACTCTTCGCCATCTTCGGTTCCGGTATACGGATCGCGGCTGCCCGGTCGCAGTTCCGGACGACCGAATTCAAGTGGCTTCGGGACTTCCCGTGCGCCTTGCCGCAGCACCGGTCTGCCGAACCGCAGCGGCTTCCAATTCTGTTCCGGCTCGATTTCGGCGGCGGGATCGGCACCCACCGACACGCTTTCCGGTTCCAGCAGCGAAGGAACCGGCCCGGTTACAGCCAGCGCAATTTGAGTTGGAGCGGCGGATGGCGGAACCTCCTTCGCCAGACCCAGTTCGTGTTCCATCGGACGGGTGACGACAGCTAAGTTCAACAACTCAAATTCCAGATCCGTTGGATTAAATCCACGATCCGCCAAATTCCGCGCATCGACCGCTTCGGCCGGTTCCGGCGGCATGATTGGAATCGCCGCCCGCCAGCCGGCTACGGAGATGTTTTGTGTGAGCTCGGAGTCGGCACTCTGCGCCTGCATCTGCGTAGCCGCGGTGAGCAAAATCAGCGCCGCTGTGAAATTCGTAAGACCTGGAGTCCGCATTGCCTAACGTTGCGCATCCGGGGTGGGAAGTGAAAGCAGCTGTTTGACCGTGCCGCCTGCCAAACCGTGCCGCCTGCCACTATCCGTGAGGCCGAAAATCATGGGATCGGCGAATTTGCCGCTCTCATCGGGCATGCCGGCGAAAGCCAGGACATGGAAACCGAATGCGGAGAGGATATTCTCAATCCTGTGCGGTTCCTCCGCATTCACCGACGCTACGGTGACATAATCCGGCCGACTGTACCAATCACACAGGAGACCCTCAGCGTTTTCGCCATAGCGCTCCGCCAGATGACTGTTGACAGCCTCCTCCAGCCCGTTCCCATGTTCGTCCGGCGGAGAAAAAACTGAAAGTTGGATCAGGTCGCTCCTGAGTATCAGGATCGCTGCCACATACCCCATGCTGAGGCGCACCGCGCGTTGCCGAACGAAGTCCGCCCGCACGGAATTCCAGTCATCGCCATATTCCAATGATCCGATTTCAATCCAGCTGTCACGGGACGACAAATGCCGGAACTGAATATTCCGGTCGGTGAAATGGATGGCGAGATTGGGTCTCATTGATGACATGGCGCTTGCTGGCGGCCAGTCGGGCAGGCGCGCGCGGCACGCGCTTCAACTGCCGCGTGAATTCGGCGGCGACAATAAATGAATCAATGCTGGATGTAAATTTCAGGTGCCCCGCCAGCAGGGCTATCGCGTTTGAAAGTATTCCTCTTTGATTTTCTCTTGGATTCTGTGTTGCCGCATGATTTCCTGTTGAAAAACAACAGGCTGAGGCAGTGTGATGCAGGATCCGGCATGGATATTCGAGGGGGTTGAAGACCCCCGGACAAGCAACGCGACCCGTCATGATCTCCATGAAATGCTCATGATTGCGCTTTTATGCGTGATCCGCGGG
>JAPOXR010000005.1 GCA_026706985.1 Paracoccaceae bacterium
CGCTCCGTTCCCGAAGGTGGAGTCACATCAATTGCGGTCGTTGGTTATTGAGGCTAGCAGAAGTCAAAATGACTGGCGAATGGGCATTCTTCACCTTCTCACCCTCCGATTGAAACTGGTAAAGACGAGCCGATTGTGTGCGGCAGCGAATGGGGAATGGAAACATGACGGCCTGGATCAGCATGCTGAGTGACGAAGAAGCCGGAGAGGAACTCATGGCGGCTCTTGACGAGGCCCGCACACCGCACGGAACCGTTGACAATGTGATGCGCGTGCATTCCCTGCGGCCGGCGACAATGAAGGGACATGTGGCTCTCTATCGGGCGGCGCTGCATGATGATGCGAATGAGTTACCGGAATGGTTCCAGGAGATTGTGGCGAGCTACGTGTCGATGCTGAATGACTGCGCCTATTCGCTGGCCAATCACTGGGCCAACGCCCGCCATTTGCTGCGCGACAATGAACGCGCCGAAAGCATCCATGCGGCATTGATGCGGAACCGGCCGCAGGCGGCGTTTTCCGGTCCTGAGCTGGAAATTCTCCGCTACGCGGAAAAGCTGACCCTGCGGCCGTCGGAAATGACCGAATCGGATATCATTTCGCTGCGCAACGCCGGAGTCGGGGATGGGTGTATTCTGGAAGCCAACCAGATCATCGGTTATTTCAATTATGCGAACCGGCTGCTGAATGGTCTGGGGGTCACAACCGAGGGTGACATTGTCGGCTATTACGCCGAAGAGTGATAAGAATGGCCGATGCAGCGGTGAGCAGATCCAGGAGCCAACGCTACTCGGCATTTTCACTGCTCGCCGGAGCGTTCAGGCAACACCGGGGATGGCGTCCGGCCTGGCGGGAGCCACCGCTTGAGCAGTGCTATGACATCGTCATTGTCGGCGCCGGCGGGCACGGGCTTGCCACGGCCTATTATCTGGCAAGGCATCACGGAAGCAAGCGTCGGATCGCGGTTCTTGAACGCGGCTGGCTCGGCGGCGGCAATGTGGCCCGCAACACTGTCACCATCCGCTCCAATTATCTGCGCGACGAAAGCATACCTTTCTATGTGAAATCCGTCGCCCTGTATGAGGGGTTGACGAAAGAGTTGAATTTCAACCTCATGCATTCCAGGCGCGGCATGATCGATGTCATCAACACATGGCCGAAGCTGCGCGAAATCCGCCGCCGGAGGATGGTGATGGATCTCCACGGCGCCACCTACCGGCCGATTTCCGTCGACGAAATCCGCCGCCGGATTCCACTGCTCACCGGTGGCGGGCCACAATCGAGGCTGCCGATTCTCGCCGGAATGCTGCACCCTGACGCGGCAGTGAACCGCCATGATGCGGTGGCTTGGGGCTATGCGCGGGCGGCGGGCGGTCTCGGCGTTGCAATCCATCAGAATACCGAGGTCAAATCGCTCCTGTGCGACGAAAGCGGCGCAGTCTGCGGTGTCGAGACCAGCAGGGGCAGGATTCTCGCCGGCAAAACCGCGCTCGCCGTGTCCGGCCATACGACCAGCCTGACCGACACAGCGGGTCTCAGGCTACCGCTCAGAAGCTTCAATCTCACGGCTTTTGTCTCCGAACCGGTGCGCCCGGTATTGGATTGTATCGTCAATTGTCCTGACCTCGGGGTCTATCTGTCGCAGTCCGACAAGGGGGAATTCGTGATCGGCGGTGCGCCCGACCCGGGGCAATCCTTCAGACGGGATATTCGGCAGAATGTTTTCGAGGATACGGTGTGCGCGCTGCTTGAACTCTTTCCCTCTTTCAAGCGTCTGAAGCTGTTGCGGCAATGGGGAGGGCATCTCGATATGGCGCATGACGCATCGCCGATCATGTCACCCACGGAACGGCCCGGGCTCTACATATCCGCCGGTTGGTGGGGTGGCTACAAAGCCATTCCCGCCGGAGGCATGACTTTCGCACATCTCCTGGCAACCGGCACACCGCATCCCTTGATGGAAAAATTCACGCTCGACCGTTTCCCGCATCTGGATTTCATAATCGAGTCGGGAACCACGGCGGCGGTGTGAGGAACCCGTATGCTGGTCATCACATGTCCATTCTGCGGTCCGCGCGATGAACGCGAGTTTGAATATTGCGGTCCGGCGGCCCCGCCGCGTCCCGAGGATGCCTCCGTTGTTTCCGACCGCGGATGGGTTGAATATCTGACCTCGCCGCCGAATCCGGTCGGGCCGGTGGAGGAGATCTGGTGGCACAAGCGCGGCTGCGAGGCATGGATCCGCCTCTGCCGTGACACGGTGACGCATGAGATTCTCCCGACCCGTGAGGTCCGGAAATGAAGCGCGGCAACCGGCTTCCGGATGGCGGTCTAATCGATCGTGAAAGGCAGATTAATTTCACTTTCAACGGCAGGTCATTCACCGGCCTCGCCGGCGACAGCGTGGCATCGGCGTTGCTTGCGAATGATAGGATGCTGATCGGCCGAAGCTTCAAATATCACCGGCCGCGCGGAATTATGTCCGCCGGATATGAGGAACCGGGGGCACTGGTGGAATTTGAGGCCGGCTCCGCTTCCGGCAATGAGATTCCGGCGCTGCTGCCGCTTCGCGAAGGCATGCGGGTGAAATCGGTGAATTGCTGGCCATCGCCGGAATTCGACCTCGGCGGGGTGAACCAATTGCTGGCACCGCTGCTGCCGGCGGGATTCTATTACAAGACATTCATGCGCCCGGATTGGGCATTGTTTGAACCCTGGGTAAGGCGGGCGGCGGGACTTGCCGCGGTGCCGAGGGCGGCACCGGAGGAGGGCGCATATGAGACCCGGAACCTGAACTGCGATATCCTGGTTGTCGGTGCCGGCGCCGCCGGTCTGACGGCGGCGTCCATCGGTGCCGCCAGCGGGTTACGTATTGTCATCGCCGATATGGACCGCCAACCGGGCGGGGCACTGCTTGGCTGCGAGGCCTGGATCGAGGAGCTGCCGGGCACCGATTGGGTGCGGAAAACCGCAGCGGAACTCAAGGCTGCGGACAATGTCCGTCTCCTCCGAAACACTTTGGTCTGGGCGTGCCGTGAACAGAATTTGCTGATGGCGCGGCAAAACCCGGAGCGGAGCGGTGAACGCGAAAGGAATTGGCGGCTGCGGGCGCGCCAACTGATCATCGCAACCGGTGCGGTTGAGCGGATGATGGTGTTTCCGGGAAATGACCGACCCGGAGTGATGCTGGCGTCATCGGTGCGCAACTATGTGCATCGCTATGCTGTCAGACCAGGGCGGCGGGCATTGATTTTCACCTGCAATGACACCGCCAATGAGGCCGTTCCCGCCCTCACCAATGCAGGAATTGAAATCGCCGCCATTGTCGATACGCGGCCGGAGCCACAATCTGTGCCGACATCGGGGATTCGTCACATTCATGGCGCCGCAATCACCCGGACATCCGGACGGAAGCGGGTGCGCGGCGCACTCATCCGACATGCCAATGGCAGGATGGAACAGATTGAATGCGACCTGGTCGCACTGTCCGGCGGGTGGAACCCGTCGCTGCAGCTCTGGTCGCAGGCGCGCCAGCCGATTACATACAATCACCGGACTTCGATGTTTGTTCCCGTGGCCAAAGCCGCCGCTATCCGTTGTGCGGGAGCGGCGGATGGCTGCATCGGCCTTGCCGCGGCCCTGCGGAGCGGTGCCATGGCCGGGGCCGCCGCGATCAAAGCATGCGGATGCAGGGCGAGCGCCGCCATTCCCGAATGTTCCCCGCAGACCCGATATAATGCGGGGCCCTGGTGGCATGACGAGGCGCCGGGAAGAGCACAGAATGCCTTCGTGGATGTCATGAATGATGTCACCCTGGCCGACATCCATTTGGCTCTCCGCGAGGGCTACCGTTCGATCGAGCATGTGAAGCGCTACACGACTGCCGGAATGGGGCTGGATCAGGGGCGCACCGGTAACGTGAACATCGTGGGCGCCATCGCCGAAGCCACCGCTGCCGATATGGAAACCATCGGCGTGACGACATTCCGCTCTCCGGTGGCGCCGGTTTCATTCGGCTCCATCCAGGGAACCCGCGAAGGCTCCGTCCTACTGCCTTACCGGCACACACCGCTCACAGAGTGGAATGTCTCTCGGGGTGCGGTGATGTATGAAGCCGGTGCCCGCTGGCGCCGGCCCGGCTACTTTCCGCAGTCAGGGGAAAGCATGCATCAGGCTGTCAACCGTGAGGCCGGTGCGGTTCGAAATTCAGTCGGCGTCTATGACGGATCTCCTCTCGGCACCTTTGCCGTCAAGGGCAGGGATGCCGCGAGGCTGCTCGACATGCTGTATACCAACCGGTTTTCCGACCTGCCGCTGCATCAGGGCCGGTACGGAATAATGCTCACCGATGACGGGCTGATCCTCGATGACGGGGTGAGTTTCAGGCTTGGGGAATGCGAATTCCTGATGTCGACCTCCACCGCCAACGCCGCCAGGGTCTATCGCCATGTGCAGAAATTCCTGCATCTGGAGAGGCCGGATTGGCAGGTTTGGATGACGGACCTTACCTGCCAATGGATGAATGCGACAATCTGCGGCCCCGCGGCGCGCGAAATTGTGGCGGCACTCGGCACCGATATTGATCTCGGGCGCGGGAAATTCCCTTTCATGACAATCCGTGAAGGGATGGTCGCCGGGCTGCCGGCCCGGATCAGCCGTGTCAGCTTCACCGGCGAATTGTCATTTGAAATCAATGTCCGGGCACGGGATCTGTGCCAGCTCTGGGAACGGGTGATCGATGCCGGCAAGGCGTATGGCATCACTCCAATCGGTTCCGAGACCAACCATGTGCTACGGGTGGAGAAAGGCTTCCTGTCGCTCGGCCACGAGGTTGACGGAACCACGGATCCCTATGACCTCGGGATGGGCTGGATCATGTCAAAGAAGAAATCCGACTTTCTCGGCAAGCGCTCGGTGTCGCTGCGCCGCCGCCGGGGGGTCCCGCGTCGTGAATTGGTGGGATTGGCGACAGCGGACCCGGCGCAGGTGATACCGGAAGGCGCACCGCTCACTCCCGGCGGGCGGCGCGAGAAGAGCGAAGGTGTTGTGACCGCATCCGTCTGGTCCGAATGCTGCGGCCGCTCGGTGTCATTGGCCCTGCTCCAGGATGGCCGGGCGCGCCACGGAGAGACCGTCCATATCCGCACACCGGAGGAAGTCATGGAAGCTCGGGTGACCGGCAGTTGTGCCTGGGACCCGCAGGGCACACGGATGAGAAGCTGAAATGATCTTTGAATTCAGCACGGTGCCCCGATTCACCCTGCTTGATATCAAGGGCGATATCCGTGCCGCCGAAAGGTTCGCCGCCGCTTTCGGCCTGACTCTGCCGGCAACAACCAACAGCCGTGCCTCCGCCGGCGACAGCGAAATCTACCACATTGGTGACAGCCACTGGATTCTGCGTGCACCGCCACAGGCGGAAGATCAACTTCCGTCCATTTGCGGCCCCGAATCCCCTCCTGACCTGCTTGTTCAACCGGTTTCCGACACTTGGGCAATTTACCGGTTATCCGGAACCGACAAGGATGGAGTCCTTTCTGTCTGCACTTCGCTGGATATCAACGCACTGCCGGAAAACGCCGCCACTTTCACGGAAATACTTGGTGAAAAGGCGCTCATAATTTCCCGGCCCGAGGGTTATGAATTTCTTTTTGAGAACTCTTATTCGGCCTTCATGGAAGATCACTTCAGCAGAATCAGCAACCATATGCCAACCCGACAGGATTGATTAATCATGCCACTCGCCGGCGCTTTCCACGGGGGCAAAGAGTAAGCCGTCCGGCAACGGTATGTGCCCCGTGGCAGCTGAGATAATCGGTCTTGTGTAACAATACCATTCGTGGAAACTGAGTCTCGCCGGGACGGAAAGACAGATTGGCAAAATGAACGCAGCCGGGGCCGAACTGCCATGCCCACCATTGGGTGAGCTTGAGAAACTTCCCCTGAATTGCAATCATTGGGGAACTTACCGGGTGGAAGCCCGGGATGGGCGGGTGCAGGCCCTATGGCCGTTTGAACATGATGGTGATCCTTCAGCCATCGGTGCAGGCATGGTGGACGCGCTGGATCATCCGCTCCGGATCACGGCACCGATGGTCCGTCGTGGCTGGCTTGAATCCGGGCCCGGCGGAGAAACAGAGCTGCGCGGAAGCGATTCCTTCGTCGAGATCGGCTGGGATGAGGCGGAACGGCTGGTTGCCTCCGAACTCGACCGGATCCGAACCACTCACGGCAATGCGTCGATTTTCGCCGGCTCTTATGGCTGGGCAAGCGCCGGCAGATTTCACCATGCGCAAAGCCAACTCAAGCGGTTCCTGAACTGCATCGGTGGTTTCACAGCCTCGGTCAACACCTACAGCCTGGCGGCTGGCGAAGTCGTGATGCCCTACATTCTGGGCCCGTTCTATAAACTGCTGGATGAAACAACGAGTTGGAAGGTGATCGCGCGGCACAGCGAGACTTTCGTCGCCTTCGGCGGTGTGCCGGCAAGGAATGGCCAGATCAATGCCGGCGGTGCGATGAATCACTGCCAGCGCGAGGGTTTGGAGGCCGCCGCGCTGAACGGCGTCAGATTTTTCAATGTCAGCCCGCTGAAGGCGGATGTCGAAACCGAGCCCGGGGCTGAGTGGATTACTCCAAGGCCGGGCACCGATGTCGCCCTGATGCTCGGTATCGCCCATACATTGCTTGTCGAAGATCTGCATGACCGGCTTTTTCTTGAACGCTGCTCAATCGGGTTTGACCACTTCCAGCACTATCTCACAGGCGGGAGTGATGGTGTGGTTAAATCCGCCGATTGGGCGGAATCGATCAGCACTGTGCCGGCGGACGTCATTCGGAACCTTGCCCGTCGTATGGCGGGCACCCGCACCATGATCTCGGTCAGCTGGTCGCTCACGCGGCAGGATCATGGTGAACAGCCTTTCTGGGCAGCGGTGACATTGGCGGCAATGTTGGGTCAGATCGGACTCCCGGGAGGCGGAATCGGCTTCGGTTACGGCGCCGTGAATTCAGTCGGCGACGATTTCACCATCGTGCCGGCCGCATCCTTTCCGCAGGGAATGAATCCGGTTCGAAGCTTTATTCCGGTAGCCCGGATCAGTGACATGCTGATGCATCCGGGCCGGGAGTACGAATATGACGGAAAAACCCGGAGATATCCCGATATCCGCCTGGTGTATTGGGCAGGTGGCAACCCGTTTCACCACCATCAGGATCTGTTCAGGCTGAAGCGGGCCTGGACCCGGCCTGAAACAGTCGTCACCCATGATTGGGTTTGGAATTCGCTGGCAAGGCATTCTGACATTATTCTGCCATGCACAACCTCATTGGAGCGCAATGATATTGCGATTTCGAGAAGCCAATTTCTCATTCACACGAAAAAAGCGGTCGAGCCACCTGCAGGATGCCGCAATGATTTTGAGATTTTCCGCGCTCTGGCGCGGCGCATGGATGTGTCAGAGCGGTTTACGGAAGGGCGGGGCGAGGCGCATTGGCTGGCATGGATGTATGAAGAATCACGCCGCAGGATGCGGGCCCGGGGTGTCGAACTTCCGGATTACGCGAAGTTCCGGGAACAGGGATGGATCCGGGTTCCGCCGCCGGATTGTCCGCGCGTGTTCCTCGACAAATTCCGCCGTGATCCGCTGGAAAACCAGCTGTCCACACCGAGCGGAAAGATCGAAATCCATTCCGGCAAGGTCGCCGGATTCGGCTATCGGGAGTGCCCTGGGCACGCGGTCTGGCAGCCACCGGCGGAGTGGCTGGGAGATACCGGGCGGGCTTATCCGCTGCACCTGATCTCCAATCAGCCTTCCCACAAGCTGCACTCCCAGCTCGACCATGGCCGCGTCAGCCGCAGCGCCAAGGTCGGCGGTCGGGAACCGGTCAGGTTACACCCGGGGGATGCGGAGCCGAGAGGAATCTCGGAAGGAGACACCGTTCGGATATTCAATTTGCGCGGCTCCTGTCTGGCATCGGCAGTTGTGACTGAGAGTTTGATGCGCGGCGTTATTCAGATGAGCACCGGCGCATGGTTTGACCCCGATGAATCGCCCAACCTCGGCAATGTCTGCAGGCACGGCAACCCAAATGCCCTGACGCTGGATAAGGGAACCTCGCCGCTGGCTCAGGGTCCGGTCGCCCATACCTGCCTCGTGGACATCGAACGGTTCGACGGCGCCAGCCCGGCGGTGACAATCCATACACCGCCGCACGTGCAGCGGGCGGTGGAAAAGCCGTCAATTGATCGGATCTGAGCTCAATCCGCGTCCGCAAGGGTTGACTGGTAACGCATGTTTTGTGTGGCCAAACTCTCGAATCCGCACCTGATCAGGATGTTTCATAGAGTTGGTCGATGACTTCCGTGATATCCGAAGCTTCCTCCAGATAACGCTGCTTCACTGTTCGGATGAGGTTTTCCGGGATGCCGAACAGGCTCTCGGCGATTGGGCCGGCTATCGCTGCAAGGGTGTCGGCGTCGCCGCCAAGTGAAATCGCGTTGCGCACCGCATCCTCGAAGCTTGTCGCTTCCAATGCACAGGTGATTGCCTCCGGGACTGTCCTTTGGCAGGTCTCGTCAAACCTGTAACCGGGTCGGATTTCGTCCACGCTCGGCGAGAGGTCGTAGCCGTATTTTTCCTTGATGATTTTTCGGATGCCATCAGGTTGCCCACCCTGAAAGCCGAGCCAGATCGCATGCGACGTGGCGCGTGCGCCTTTCATCCCTTCCGCGTGATTATGCGTAACCGCCGTCACCCGGTCGGTGGCCCGCAGGACATGTTCGAGCGTCTGGTGGCGGTGCAGATAAGCGGCCGGTGAAACACGCATGGCGGCCCCGTTGCCGAAACTTCCGTAAGGTTCCGGTTGAGAAAATCCGATCCATCTGTGGAACATTCCGCCATATCCCCGTCCGGGATGCTGACGGCACCAATGCTGCAAGGTCTGTGCAGCGGGAGAATCATTCAATAGAATGTCAGCGACCGCTGCCGTGCACACGGTGTCATCGGTGTAAAAACACTCCGCCTGGAAAAACTCGAACTCTTTCGTCTTGATCCGGTCCCATTCATAGACCGAACCGATGATGTCGCCGATGACTGCCCCCCACATGATGCAACCTCATCTTTATTTATGCGCCCGACCCCTTAATCCATGGCGACAATCAAGTCGATTGTTCAGAGTCAACTCGGGAAACAACCGGTTTCCTTCCATGCAGGTTCAGTATTCCGTTTCCCGCATTCTTGATGTGCTAGACCCGGCGGACCTCGGGAATTTGATGAGCCCCATGCCAAGTGCAACTCCTCTTCAGCGCACAAGCGAGCACAACTGGCCCGCAAACGGTTCAACCACGCCACCGAAAAGGGTGCCCTGTCATACGGGTCAGGATTCGGTGCTGGATGAATTTCACAATCTGCACTATTCGCTCCACGCAACCTGTCCGGCCCGGGAGTCGGCTGCCATCAAAGGAGAAACCGATGGAATTCAACTTCGCAAAGATCGTGCGGCTCACAGCAGGAGGAATTGCTCTTGCCGCCGTTTCGACGCTTGCCAACGCGATGGACCTGCCTGCCAAGCCACCGGGCTTCGGCGACCGTCCGCTTACCATGATTGTTCCTTTCGGATCGGGAGGCGGTTCTGACCAGCTTGCGCGGGCAATGGCACAGGCGATGGAAGAAGAAGCGGGGCTCGCGTTTCAGGTCGTCAATAAGCCGGGTGGAGGCGGCACCGCTGCGATTCCTGACTTCATGCTCGCTCCAGCCGACGGTTACACTGTCCTGGAACACATCGATAACGCGATCTCGGCTTACGCCAAAGGCGACATCCAGGAAAACCCGGCGGTTGACTGGATTCCGCTGTGCATGACCCAAATCACGTTCAGTCAAATCTACATTCGTGCCGACGAAGAACGCTTCACCGACTGGGATAGCTTCGTGGCGTATGCCAAGGCGGACCCGGGAAGTGTGACCATGGCCAATCTCGGTCGGGTCGGCTCAATGGAGCTCGTCGTCATGCACCAACTGTCTGACGCGCTCGGCATCGAAGTCACGCAAATCGCTTTCGACAAGCCCGCCGAGCGATACGGCGCACTGATCGGCGGCCATGTCGACGTGCTGTTCGAACAGCCCGGAGACGTGCGCAGCTTCCTGGACTCGGGCCAAATGAAGCCGATCCTGACTTTCCTGAACGCGCGCCCGGACGCCTTCGCCGATGTGCCGACGCACCGTGAGGCCGGGGCTGACTTCGAGGCCCTGACCCGATTCCGCGGCTTCTTCGTCAAGAACGGTGTTCCCCAGGATCGCGTGGACTACCTTGCAGCGGCCTGCGCCGCCGGGTTTTCGAATCCCGGCTATGCTGAATTCAACCGCAGCAAGTTCATGCACCTGATCGACAGCTACCGGGACGTTCAGGGGTCCATCGACTTGATCAACGGTGCAGTCGCGACATATCGCGCGATGTATGAGCAATTGGGCATCTGAAGACGGAACGGGAAGGCGCGCTGCGCCTTCCCTTTTCGCTGCCGATCGAACGGATTCGTGCCGCCGGGTTCGCGTCCTTAGAAGGACGATGAGTTGATTGATCTCAGAACAGTTGACGGGCGGTCTCTCGGGGGGCAGCTCATCGAACTTGCGATCTGGCTCGGGTTGGCCGGTCTGATGTATTCGCAGACCGGGTTATTCGACCGGGAAATCCCCGAATATCTGTTCGGTGCGACCAGTTGGCCGCGCGCCATCTGTATTGTGATCGCGCTCGGCGCAATCGGGCAGTTCGCGCATCAGATGTTGCTCGCGACCGGATCAGGCACCGATGGCGGTGGCGATCGAAGGGTGCGCGGCCGGACGATCGATTTTGCCAAGAGAATCGCGATTTTCGTATTTCCGCTGATCTGGCTTTTCCTGGCGCCCAGGTTCGGGTTTTACCTGACTGCCCCGTTCTTCGTACTTGGCATGCTGCTTCTCATGGAAGTCCGCTCTCCATTCAACCTCTTCGCCGTCACTGCCGTGGTCTACGCCCTGGTGCTCCTTATTTTCACACGGTTCTTTTTCGTGGCCCTTCCGGTCGGCAGAATTCAGGCCTTCTACGACGTCAACGTCGCGATCATCGGCATCGCGCGGTTGGGAATTTAGCAGTGGATCTGTTTATTCAGGGCACGCTCAACCTGTTCGGCGACTGGCAGGCCATTTCGATATTCGTCTTCGGCCTTCTCGGCGGAATGATTTTCGGTGCGACACCGGGGGTCAACATGTTGACATTGGGAGCGGTCATCCTGCCGTTCACGGTGACCATGCTGCCGGAACACGCGATCATGCTGTTTTCCGTGATCTATTGCGCGGGCGTGTTCGGAGGTGCCATCACCGCCATTCTCTTCAATATTCCGGGGGCGCCTGAAAACGCGCCGACTTGCTTCGACGGTTATCCGATGACGCTGCGCGGCGAGAGCGGAAAGGCGATCGGCGCGGCAGTGAGCTGCTCGGCAATCGGCGGGATCGCCTCGGCAATCCTGATGATGTCGGCGACCGGAGCCATCGCGGGCTGGGCCGTCAGGGCATTTGGACCTCAGGAGATTTTCGCGCTGATCTTCTTCGGCTTGGCTGTGTCAGCTTCCATCGGTGCCGAGAACCTGTGGAAGGGCTGGTTGTCAGTCCTGGCAGGGCTGCTGATCGCAACCATTGGAACTGATCCGGTAGGCGGGATACCGCGGTTCAACGAAGGCGGATTGTTCGGCCTGACGTTCAAATCCTACTACTTATCGGCGGGAATTCACTTCATTCCGATCATCCTTGGATTCTTCGCCGTGTCGGAGGTCTTCTCCCAGGCGACCAATATCGCGATGGGCACACGCGTGCGGCCGAAGGCGGGCCTGGATTTTCCATCGGTCGTGGATTTCTGGCGGGTTCGCTGGACCATGCTCCGGTCCGTTGCGATCGGGTTTTTTGCCGGCATCCTGCCCGGCATAGGCGCCACTCTCGCGGCGTTTCTCGGATACAGCCAGGCGCAGCGCTGGTCGCGCAATCGCCCGAACTTCGGAAAGGGCGAGATTGAGGGCGTCGTGGCATCGGAGACGGCCAACAACGCTGCTACCGGAGCGGCGATGATTCCCCTACTTGCGCTGGGCCTGCCGGGCGGCGCGCTGACTGCGATGATGATGGGGATTTTCCAGATTCACGGCATGGAACCGGGACCCCTGATCTTCATCAATTCCGGAGATCTCGTGTGGATCACTTTCGCGGCCATGTTTTGGGCGAATGTATGCATCGTCTTTCTCGGCTGGCTGCAGACCAAAACCGTCGTGCACCTGCTGCGGATTCCGTTTCGCTGGCTGGCCCCCGGAATTCTCATGCTCGCCATCGTCGGCGCCTATGCACTGCGAAATCTCTTCATCGATGTCTGGGTCATGTTCCTTGCCGGCATTGCCGGTTACCTGCTCAGGCGGACGGGCTATTCCGCTGCCGGTGTCGTCCTCGGCCTCATCCTCGGAAAGCTCGGAGAGTCGGCCTTCACCAAGTCGATGCAGCTCATGGACTACGATTTCCTCGGGTTTTTCGGACGCCCGGTCTCCGGTGTCCTCATCCTCATGGGGATGGCTGCCATCGCTTTCAGCATCATCAGCGAGTTTCGAAAACGCGACCGGGACGCTGACGCGGGTGCGTGAAAGACCGCGCGGATGAATCCAGTGACCGACAACCCCCTTTCGGTCGCCGAAAAGGTCGATCGCCTGGTCGCCAGGGCCCGCTATGCGATGGCGACCATCAGCGATTGCGGGCAGCGACGCATCGACCATGCGGTAACCGCGCTCGCTTGGTCGCTCTACAAACCGGAGAATGCAGCCGAACTCGCCGAAATGGCGGTTCGTGACACCGGCCTTGGCAATGTGGAATCCAAGATCGTCAAAAACACGCGCAAGACGTTCGGCACGCTGCGCGATCTCATGCGGGCGAAAACGGTCGGCCTGATCGGCGAGGATCCGGCGGCGGGCATTGCCTTGTACGGCAAGCCCGTCGGGGTCGTTGGCGCTGTTTGTCCGTCCACCAATCCGAGCGCCACACCGGTGAACAAGGCGATGATGGCGGTTAAGGGAGCCAATGCGATCGTGATCGCTCCGTCGCCGGCGGGATATCCAACGACAGCGAGATGCGTTGCCCTGATGCGCGATGAACTGGAGCGCGCCGGTTTTCCCGGGGATTTGGTGCAGATCCTGCCGGCTCCGGTCGACAAGGCACTCACGCAGGCGCTGCTTGAAAAGGTTGATCTGGCGGTTGTCACCGGATCGCAGGACAATGTCCGGCGCGCCATGCGCTCGGGTAGCGTGGCGATCGGAGTCGGCGCAGGCAACGTTCCGTCCATCATCGATGCGAGTGCCGATCTTGATGACGCCGCCGACAAGATCGCGCGATCGAAGATCTTCGACAACTCGACATCATGCTCGTCGGAAAACTCGGTCGTCATTCTGGACCCGGTCTATGACGAAGCTGTCGCTGCTTTGAAACGCGCGGGCGGCTGGCTCTGTTCCCGGGAACAACACCTGTCGGTGAAGAACATGCTTTGGTTGGACGGTAAGCTCAACCGCCGGGTCATCGCCAAGGACGCCTCAACGCTTGCCGAACTGTTCGGACTGCCGCCGGAGGCGGCGGCGCATCGCTTCTTCATGGTCGAGGAGAACGAGGTCGGTGGCAAGGGATCCTTTGCCGACGAAAAACTTTCGCTGGTCCTGACGCTCTATCGCGCCGGCGACTTTGCCGAGGCCAAGCGCATTGCCGCCGCGATCCTTGACGTGACCGGCAAGGGACATTCCGTCGGAATCCATACAAGGGATATGCGCAACGCGAGGGACCTCGCTGAATCCACGGACGTGGTCCGGGTATTGGTCAATCAGGCCCACACCTTCGGAAATGGCGGTAGTTTCAACAACTCCCTACCCTTCACCCTGTCCATGGGCGGCGGAACGTGGGCGGGCAACGCGCTCGACGACAATCTCAACTATCGCTGCTTCATAAACGTCACCCGGCTGGTCACGGTGATTCCGGAGGACAGGCCATCGGAAGAGGAACTTTTCGGGGACTATTGGGAGAATTTCGGAAAGTGAACTTTGAAGAATGGGTGTCGAAACCACTGCTGCGGGAGTTCGGCATCGCGACGCCCGAAGGTGCGGCCTTCGACAATCCGCAAGCGGCACGCGCTGCATTCCAGGGTCCCTGCACGGTCAAGGCGCAGGTTCCGGCCGGCGCGCGCGGCAAGGCCGGGGGAATCAAATTCGCGTTCAGCCCGGAGGAGGCCTTTGAGGCTGCAGCGGGCATTCTGGGCTCGACGATTTCCGGCCACCACGTCGAAAGGGTACTCGTTGAAGAAAAGGTCGAAATCGAACAGGAACTCTACGCCGCGGTGCTGACCGATCGCACAAACAGGTGTCCTTCAATATTGTTCTCCGCCGCAGGCGGTGTGGATGTCGAGAACATGGCGGCAAGCCGCGAATCCGCGATGCATTCCCTTCAGGTCGACATTTTGAACGGGTTCTCCCTGGAGCAGGCCGAGAAACTGGTCGCGGATACAGGTATCGGAACTGCTGAGGGCCTCGTAGCTGAAACGCTGACCCGGCTCTATGCCGCTTATCGGTCTCTCGATGCCGAGCTTCTGGAAATCAACCCGCTTGCGGTGACCAAGGACGGCCGGGTTGTGGCGCTTGACTGCAAGTTCACGCTCGACGATGCATCGGTCGCGCGTCAGCCGGGTCTGGCCGGAAAAGGAGCGCCGGAAAGCCGGACGGATCTTGAAAGAGCGGCGGCGAAAGAGGGGCTGCGCCTGATCCAGCTTGACGGCAGCGTCGGCATCCTTGCCAACGGAGCCGGTCTGACCATGACAACGATGGATGCCGTGGCGCATTTCGGAGGCAGTCCCGCGAATTTCCTTGAGATCGGCGGCGACGCTTACACCAAGGCCGAACCGGCGCTGCGCATCGTGCTCAGCCAGCCGGGAGTGAAGAGCCTTTTGGTGAATTTTTGCGGCGCTTTCGCACGCACCGACGTTATGGCCGCAGGGGTTGTCAAGGCATGGAAGCGGCTCAATCCGGCCATACCGGCATTTTTCAGCGTGCATGGAACCGGAGAGGAAAAAGCCGTGGCCCTGATTCGGGACGAACTCGGGATCGAGCCGTTCGATCGCATGGACGACGCCGTGAAGGCGGCGGTGGCCGCAGCCGGGTCCAAACCATGATTCTGCGGTCGCATCATCGCATCCTCGTATTCGGAGCGACGGGTCGGCAAGGCACCTTCTGGACCGGGGAAATGATCAAATACGGTGCCCGCGTCGTCGGGGCCGTCAACCCCCGCAAGGCCGGTGAGACGCATCTCGGATTGCCGGTTCTCGGATCGGCGGCGGACGCTGCCGGAGAATTCGAGGTCGCGCTCATGTTTGTGCCGCCCGGGGCGGCCAGGGATGCTGTCATCGACGCCTGTGAGGCGGGTGCAAGGCTGATCGTGTGCCTGGCCGAGCACATTCCGGTTCACGACGTCATGGAGATGCTTGCCGCGGCCAGGCTTCATGGTTCTCTTGTCGCCGGACCGAATACCGCCGGGCTGGTAACTCCCGGAGAGTCGTTCGCCGGAATTATGCCTGCCTTCAACGATGCGATGTTCAGGCCGGGTACGGTCGGGGTCATTTCCCGATCGGGCAGCCTCGGTGCTCTGGCTTGCCTGAATCTCTCGCGGCGGGGATTCGGACAATCGACATTTTTCGGCGTCGGCGGCGACCAGATCATCGGCACGACCACGCGCGAGGCGCTTGAACTTCTCGACCACGACCCCGGCACCTCGGCAGTGGTGATTTGCGGCGAGATCGGCGGCAATGCGGAAGAGGAGGCGGCTGAATATGCCTCCGGCATGAGCAAGCCCGTCATTGCCTTCATCGCGGGCAGGGCCTCGCCGCCGGGCAAGAAAATGGGACATGCCGGGGCCCTTGTTGACGGTGGAACGGGGAGTTATGCCTCCAAGAGGTGCAGTCTGGAAGCCTCGGGTGTAGCGGTCGCGAACCTGCCGGGCGAATTACCGGAACTTATCGCCGCTGCGGTGCAAGCGGCCTGACTTCGGCTGGAATCACCGCAGATGTGAAGAGGAAATCACGGCTATGGACAAACTGAAAATCTCATCAGCACGAATGGTAGCGGAGTCGCGGGCGCGCATTGAGGAGGTCAGCACCGAAGAACTGATTGAGAAGCATCGCGACCCCGATTGGGTGGTTGTGGATATCAGGGATGTCCGGGAGCGGCAGCGGAGCGGATTTATTCCCGGGAGTTTCCATGCGCCGAGGGGAATGGTGGAATTCTGGGTTGATCCGGAAAGCCCTTATTTCCGCGAAATTTTCGGCGAGGACAAAAAATACGTGTTCCATTGCGCAAGCGGCTGGCGATCGGCTCTGACCGTGGCAACCCTCAAGGATATGGGATTTCGGGCAGCGCATCTGAAAGACGGGTTTTCGGATTGGGAGAAGAAGGGCGGGCCGGTCGAAACGGCGTAACCGGTCAACCGCGACATAGCGATTGTTCCTGGAAATTGGTTCCTCTGCCCTCGGCCACGAACTGAACCGGGTCGAGCGGCTTGAACATCACCCTGCATAAATCCCGGTCTCCCCACTCCGGAGAACCCGCACTCGGTTTGCTTCCCGGTTCCCTTCTGATTCTCAGAAACAAACGAGATACACCACTTGATATGTACGGCAATATCCCGTACATGATATATCGAATGTGAGCCTCACGAGTTAATTGACACATCAGACTTGGAAATAATTATGTTGATGTTCGAAGACAGCACCGCCGCTATTGATGAGCCCAAGAACGAACGGCTTGAAGCACGTACACAGCGTTCTGTGAAGCAAACCATCAGACGTGCTGCGACAATATGCGGTGTCGAGTTGACTTCATTCGTTGTGAGTGCCGCCTATAGGGCTGCGCAGGAAGCCATTGAGGCCCAAAAAATTACGATGCTCAACAGAGATGCTGATCAAGCAGTGTTTTTCAGTGCCCTTGAGAACCCGCCGCAGCCCAACGAGCGGTTGCGGAAAGCGTTCGCATTGCGAAAGAACTTGATCGCGAATGCAGATTAATGATCCCGGAAATCCTCAGATAGACATTGCGCCATTTGATCCTAAGTCGCAGGCCCGAAAGGATTTCGACTGCGGCGTTCCTCAGATCAACAATTTCCTGAAGCTAACGGCGAAGAAGGCAACTGGGTCGGACGTTATTCGTGTCTGGGTTGCGCTCGACGTCAACCGCCGCATTCTCGGATATTACGGCATATGCATGCATTCTGTCATTGCAGATGAGATGCCTGAATTCCCGGCAAAACAAGCACTAAAGAACAGATCACTGCCTACAGCATTCATTTCCATGATCGGCGTGGATTTGCAAATGCAGGGAAACGGGATGGGGAGTGCCCTGCTGGCTGACGCTCTCTGCCGCATCGGGCGGATTTCGAATGAGATAGCGACCTTTGCAGTACTGCTTGATGTATTTGACTGTGGCGATCCTGAAACGGTGGCCCGTCGAAAGATTTATTACGAATCATTTGGGTTTGCGGCGCTGCCTGATCAGCCAATGCGCCTCTTCATGCCGATGCAGACTGTACGCATGTTGTCGGGATAAGCGCCGCAACGTTGTTCGGCGGATTTAGTAGTAAGGGGCTTGTGCGTGGGCTGTCTATTCTTGAGCGATGGTTGGATAGACGCGGTTTGAGCTCACTGCTGCGGAGGATGCAACGCTGCGGGCGTCCATTCTGTCCAGGGTTGGCGCGCTTCGATTGCAGCGCCGATTCTGAGTGCGGTCGGATCATCAAAGCGACGGGCGACGATCTGCACCGATGTCGGCAATCCGGATTTGGTCGTGCCGGATGGAAGTGAGAGTGACGGGCATTGCGAGACCATATTGAAAACACCGGTCATATCGAGGCCATGCAGCCGTCCATCGGCTTCGATTTTGAGAAAGTCGTTATCGCTGGCGTCATTGTCGGGTGCCGGTTGCGCCATGGAAGGGCAGATGAGGGCATCAAACCGTTCGAACAGCTTCGCGAGCTGGTGCCATTGCTGCGTCCGGAGTTGATCAATACGGGCAAAACTCACCGCGTCCATCGCTGAACCTGCCTCAATCAGCGTGACCACTTCCGGATCCATGCGCTGGCGATACTGATTCAGGCAGTCGGCGAAGGCAGCGGCAAGATAGACGCACCACCATTGGTTCCAGGCGGTAACCAGATCGGCGCTCCAGCCAAGAGTGACCGTCTCGGCTGTGGCACCGGCATCATTGAGGGTTTGAACCGTGCGTGCGAGATTGCTCCGGACGTCAGGATGCACTTCGAAAAAATCGAGATCCTCAGATACGGCGATTCTGAAACCGGACAGGTCAGTCAGGAATTGATCGGGGAGAGGAAGGGGCTGCCGTTGTGAGGAAATATCATACTCATCCGGACCTTCCGCGACCGACAGGAACAGGGCCGTGTCGTCGATGCTGCGCGCGAGGGGGCCGAAATGGCTCATATCGTCGAACACGGTCGGCAGGATATCCATCGGGATGCGGCCAAGACTCGGTTTCAGCCCGACGCAGCCGCATAGGGCGGCGGGGATGCGCACTGAGCCACCCATATCGGTACCTTCAGCGAGCGCCACACATCCGGTGGTGACGGCAACGCCGGAACCGCCGGAGGAGCCGCCGGCGCATCGTGATGGATCCCAGGGGTTGCTGGTCTTGCCCCAGAGCGGTGATCTGGTGAATGAGGAATAAGCGAATTCAGGTGTTGTGGTTTTGCCGATGATGATGGCCCCGGCTTCCTTGAAACGGCGCACGATCGCCGGATCCCTGTCCGGGACCCAGTTTTCAAATGCAAAGGAGCCCCGCGTCGTCCGCTGTCCCGCGGTCGGGGTAAAATCCTTGAAGGCGACGGGGAGTCCGAGCAGCGGCGGTGCATCCGGGCCAATCAGCTTTTCCGCTTCGCGGGCCTGGCGTCGGGCTTCATCGGCGAAGACAAACGCAAACGGGTTGCATATCGGTTGCACAAACTCGATTCGATTGAGCGCTGCCTCCACCAGTTCAAGCGGAGAAACCTGGCCTGTTCTCACCAGGCGGGTCTGCTCGCAGGCGGAGAGCGCGCAGAGCTCGTTCATGAATTGCCGGGGTCGCCGGTTCAGACTTCGAGTGCGGAGACGGGAAGCGGGGCGCCCGACTCGTGGGCTCCCCAGACTGTCTGGTCGAAATTAACCACCGAACCGGTCATGAGACCGGAGTCTTCGGAAGCGAGGAATGCCGCAGCGCGCGCGACTTCCGCCGGGTCGACGAGACGCCCGAACGGCAGGTCGGAGCCGGCCTGTTCCTCCCAGCCGTCACCGGCACCGTGATAAAGCCTTTGGATCCGGTCCTCGCCATCGGTCGACATCCAACCGATATTCAATTGATTGACCCGGATACGGTTTTTCAGGAGGGCAAATCCGGCATTCCGGGTCAGGGTCGAGAGCGCGCCTTTGGACATGCAGTAGGCGGTGATGAAAGGCTGCCCGGATAGGGCGGAAATTGAGCCGATATTGACGATTGATCCCTCGATGCCGCCGCGGATCATGAGTTTGACAACTTCCTGCATGAGAAAAAACGGGGCCCGGACATTGGTTGCGAAAATCGAGTCGAAAAGTTCCTCCGAAGTGTCAATCAAGGTTCCCCGATCGGTCTTCGCCGCCACATTCACAAGCACATCGATGCGGCCGAACTCACTGCCGGCAAATGCGGCGACAGCGCGGCAATCATCGGTTACGCTGAGATCGGCCTGGCAGAATTTAACCGCGCAGCCGGACTCCGAGGAGATTTCTGCCGCCACGGCATCGCCCTTTGCCCGGTTTCTGCCGCAGGTCACAATGCCGGCGGCGCCGGCTTCGCCGAAATGCCGGGCGATTTCCGCCCCCAGCCCCTGCGTGCCGCCGGTCACAACCGCCACCTTGCCATCAATTCTGTTCATGCTCTCCGTCCATTATTCTGTAGCCGGCGGCGGCGAGGGCGGCGTGAAGGGTGGCGTATCCGATTTTCGCATATTCGTCGGGCGGCGCCTTTGCCGGATCCTGTTCCGCCTCGACCACGAACCATCCCTGGTATCCGAGTTCGGCAAGCTGCGATATCATAGAAGGAAAGTCCAGCCCGCCATCACCCGGGACGGTGAAAGCGCCCTTCAATACAGCGTCTAGAAAGCTCTCGCGGTTTCGGTCCAAACCGTCGATGATCCGCCGGCGCACATCCTTGGCATGGAAATGTGTCACCCGCCGCGCATGTTTCTCGATAACCCTCATTACATCGCCGCCGGCAAAGGCCATGTGACCTGGATCGTAGAGGAGATGCACCGCTTCTCCGGTGTGGTTCATCAGCCGGTCGACATCCTGCTCGGATTCGATTGCCGTCCCCATATGGTGGTGAAACGCGATCGGCATGCCGGCATCGGCGCAGTATTCGGAGAATTCCGTCAGACGGTGCCCGTAAGTGCGGATCTGCGCATCGTCGAGGCGGATGCGCGATCGCAGCGGTGCGTTGCGGATGTTCTGAATCGTGTGCGCGGTTTCGCCGTAAACCAGACAAGGCGCCTGCAATTCGCGGAACAGGGTCAACTGTGTGTGAACCTGATCCTTTTCCGCCTGCGGATCATTCGTCAATACCGTTCCGGAATACCAACCGCCGCAGAGTGATAGGCGGAATTGTTTCAGCAAAGGGCCGAGTTCGGCCGCTTGCGCGGGAAACTTTCCCCCGGTCTCTATCCCGGTGAAACCGGCCTCCGCGGCTTCCCGTAGACAGGTCTCAAGCGGTGTGTCGCCGCCGAGTTCCGGCAGGTCATCATTGGACCATGCGATCGGAGCGACACCGAGCCGGGCCTGCATCGCCTAGACTCCGATCCGCTGCCTGGCGCGGATTTCCTCCTGTTCGGCCCGCGCCGCCAACACCTGTTCGCGATTGCTGACTTCCGGCACGCCGAGATCCCATGAGGCATCACCCGGTACCCAGCTATAAGCATCGGTGGTGATCGCGATCACCGTGGTGCGATCGGTGCCGCGCGCCCATTCGAGCGCCGCTTCAAGATCGGCGATACTGGCGGCGGTTCGCGCCAAAGCCCCCTGCGATTCGGCGTGTTTGGCGAAATCCACGGCAAAAGCCTCTTTCACCCGGCAATCGGCGATGAGATTATTGAAAGACTCACCGCCCTTATAATTCTGCAGCCTGTTGATGATGGCGAAGCCGCCATTGTCACAGACAATGACAATCATTTTGTGGCCGGACAGCACCGAGGAATAGATATCGGAATTCATCATCAGATAAGATCCGTCGCCGACCAGAACGATCGGTGTCGAACCTTCCTCCGCCGCCATTGCCGCACCCCAGCCTCCGGCTAACTCATAACCCATGCATGAGTAGCCGAATTCGCAGTCGAATGTGCCGGGATTCTTGATTCTCCAACCCTTGGTGGTTTCACCGGGAAGGCCGCCCGCAGCGGTGATCATGCGGTCGGATTCCCCGGCCCAGCGATTCACCGCGCCGACAACCTGGGCATAGGTGGGGATGGGCGCATTGGTCGGTTTTTGCCGTTCATCAAGGAGTGCATTCCATTCAGAGAATTCGCGTTTACCCTTCGCCAGCCATGCCGGATCAGCATTCCAGTCGCCGAGGCCCGCATCCAATTCGGCCAGCGTTTCCCGCGCGTCACCGATGACGGAGAGCGCCCGGTGCTTGGTGGCATCCCAGCGGGCGGCATTAACGGCGATGATTTCGGCATTGTGGGCGAATGCCGTCCATGAACCGGTGGTGAAATCCTGCAGCCGGGTGCCGATTGCCAGAATAACATCGGCTTCCGCCGCCATTGCATTGGCCGAAGCCGAACCGATGACACCGACAGGGCCGATATGCGCCGGGTGGTCATGGGTGACATTGCCCTTTCCGGCAATGGTTTCAGTGAGCGGGATATTGTGTGCCGCGGCGAATGCAGCGACCTGTTTCTCGGCACCCGAATAACGCACCCCGCCGCCGGCGATGATCATCGGGCGCTTGGCACGGCACAGCCGTTCGACGGCCCGCGCAACGCTGTCCTGGTCCGGCCGTGGCCGCGGAATCCGATGCACGGTCCTGGCAAAGAATTCCTCCGGGTAGTCGAAGGCGATCTCCTGCGTGTCCTGGCAGAGGCCGATGAAAGCGGGACCGCAATCCGCCGGGTCGAGCATCGTGGCGACAGCCTGCGGCAGCGAGGAGATGATCTGCTCGGGATGGGTGATTCGATCCCAATAGCGGCTGACGCAGCGGAAAGCGTCATTCACCGAGGTAGATGGATTGCCGAAATGCTCGACCTGCTGAAGCACCGGATCCGGACGCCGATTGGCAAATACGTCACCCGATAGAATGAGCAGCGGCAGGCGGTTTGAGTGTGCGACCGCAGCTGCGGTGACCATATTGGTCGCGCCGGGTCCGATTGAGCTGGTGGCGATCATGATCTGCCGGCGTTTCCTGGCTTTGGCGTAGGAAATCGCGGCCAGCGCCATCGACTGCTCATTCTGGCCGCGCCATACCGGTAGCAGGTGGCGTTGCTCATACAGCGCCTCGGCGAGGCAGGTGACGTTTCCGTGTCCGAAAATTCCGAACAGCCCGGCAAACAGAGGCTTGTCGCCATTGTCCCCGGCAATCTGCTGACTGCACAGGTATTTCACCAATGCCTGCGCCATCGTCAGGCGCACGGTCTCACCACCCATTCTGTCCTCCGCTTTCCAATTCGACCGGATTCCGTTTATGGCCGTGCCAACGCAACCGCAATATGGTTGCGCCCTTTCGCAGGGAGGAGCCAAATCATTCACGGAGGAATCGATGATAGAAAATCCCATTAAGGCACTGGCTGCGGCAGGCCGGCCGATCATCAATGGCTGGCTTTCGCTCGGCAGTGCTTTCGCTGCCGAGATTCAGGCCGAGCTGGGTTTCGACAGCCTGACCGCCGATATGCAGCATGGGCTGTGCGATTACCGGGATGCGGTTGCGACCTTTCAGGCGATCAGGGCGAGCGGCATCGCGCCGCTGACCCGGGTTCCCTGGCTGGAGCCGGGAATCGTGATGAAGTCGCTGGATGCCGGGGCCCTCGGGGTGATCTGTCCGATGATCAATAACCGCGCTCAGGCGGAAACCCTGGTTTCCTATATGCGCTATCCGCCGCTCGGCATGCGTAGTTTCGGGCCGACCCGCGCATTGGTGTCGGCGGGCGCCGACTACGCATCAAAGGCGAATGACAGCGTCGTCTGTCTGGCCATGGTGGAGACCGCGGAGGCCTTTGAAAACCTGCAGGAAATCGTCACCACGCGTGGTCTCGACGGAATCTATATCGGGCCCTCAGATCTGGCGATCGGCCTCACCAATGGACGTTTGGGGCCGGGTTTCGACCGCCGCGAGACCGAGCTGGTGGATGCCACCAAACGCATTCTCGAAGCTGCCAAGAATGCCGGTATCCTGGCGGGCCTGCATTGCGGTTCGCCTGCCTATGCGGCGGAGGCGATCGGTTGGGGGTTTGATCTGGTGACGCTGACGAGCGACGCCCGCATACTTGCCGATGGTGCCTCCGAGCGGCTGGCGGAGATCCGCGCGCTGCTCGGCGAGGAGCAGGAAGCCAAGGCGACGGCAAGCGGCTATTGAGGCCGGTCATGGCAGCCTCGGCGGGAAGCCTTCTGCACGCTTCGGCGGTCGCTGTCGGCGACCGCGCCGTGTTGTTGACCGGCCCCTCCGGATCCGGCAAATCCAGCCTGGCGATGGATATGATTTCGCGCGGCGCGGTGCTGGTCGCCGATGACCGGACTGAATTGCGTCGGCGGGGTGACTTTGTCGAGGTTTCGGCACCCGTGGAAATCGCCGGCCTCATTGAGGCGAGAGGAGTCGGGATTCTGCGTCTGCCATCGATCGGTCCGGTGTGCCTGGAACTGGTGGTGGATCTGGGTGCGGAAGAAACGGCTCGTCTTCCGGAACGCCACAGCGAACGCTTGCTGGAAGTGGAGGTCGACGCGCTGCGGGGCGGCAATGTGCCGGGACTGGCGGCGGTGCTCACGGCGATACTCCGATTCGGCTGGTGCGAAGACGCGGCTCTGCCACCGTGATCCGGAAATCGCTTGCGGGAAGAAAACGGGCAATCTAATTGCACCTGAATTCAGTGAAATGCGCGGATTTCAGTTGATGAGGGCTTGGAATTGATCGGCATTGTCATTGTTGCCAATGGCAATCTCGGGCGTGAATTGCTCTGCTGCGTTGAGCAGATTCTGGGAGCGCGGCCGGCGGCGATGCTGGCGGTATCGCTTGATGGCGACTACCGGCGCGACGAAAAGCAGGACGAGATTTGCCGCGCCATATCGGAGGTGGAGCAGGGTCAGGGGGTGATTGTGGTCACGGATGCGATCGGCAGTTCGCCGGCCAATCTTTCCGCCAGGGCGTGCACCGGTCCGAACCGGGTGATCATCGCCGGGGCCAATCTGCCGATGCTGCTGAAGCTTTCAAAATGCCGGAATTGTGAGCTTGAGGATGCGGCGGGACGGGCGGTCGAGGCCGGGCGGAAATATGTGACGATTCACAGAGGGGATCGGTGAAATGCCGGAAATTACGCGCATATATGACATCATCAATGAAAAGGGCATGCATGCGCGTGCGGCGGCTAAATTCGTGGAAATCGTTGAAAATCATGCCGCCGAGGCGGAGGTGTTCAAGGATGGCGTTTCAGCGGCCGGAGATTCCATCATGGGATTGCTGATGCTGACAGCCTCCAAAGGCACATCGATCGAGGTGCGCTTCGCGGGTGATGATGCTGAAAAGCTGGCGGATGCGCTGGGGGAGTTGATCGGCCAGCGCTTCCACGAGCGGTTCTGAGACTGGATCAGCGCGTCGGCACCGGCGTCTCGCCCGAATAATCATAGAATCCCCTGCGCGTTTTGCGCCCGAGCCACTTGGCCTCGACATATTTCGTCAGTAACGGGCAGGGGCGGTATTTGGAGTCCCCCAACCCGTCAAACAGCACATTCATGATCGCGAGGCAGGTATCCAGACCGATGAAATCCGCCAATTGCAGCGGTCCCATCGGATGGTTGGCACCAAGCCGCATGGAACTGTCGATTGCCTCCACTGAACCGATCCCTTCAAGCAGCACATACACCGCCTCATTGATCATCGGCATCAGGACGCGGTTGACGATGAAACCGGGAAAGTCAGAAGCCGATGCCGGCGTTTTCCCCAGCTGTTCCACCACCGTTTTCAAAGTCTGGTAGGTGTGCTCATCGGTGGCGATGCCGCGGATCAACTCCACCAACTGCATTACCGGAACCGGGTTCATGAAGTGGAATCCCATGAACCGCTCCGGGCGGTCGGTGCGGGAAGCGAGGCGGGTGATCGAAATCGACGAGGTATTGGTGGTCAGTATGGTGCCGGGGAGCAGATGCGGCGTCAAATCCTCGAATATCGCCGCCTTCACCGTTTCCCGCTCGGTGACCGCCTCGATCACAAGATCGGCTTTGCCACATTCGGAAAGGTGATTCACCGCCGTGATCTGCCGCAGCGCATCCGCCTTATCGGCTTCGGAGATCCGCCCGGCACTGACTTGTCGGTTCAGGTTGAAATCAATCGATTTCACCGCCTTTGCCAGTGCCGCCTCCGACACATCGTGCAGCAGCACTTCGTAACCGGACAGGGAAAAGACATGCGCGATGCCGTTCCCCATCTGACCGGCGCCGATGACGCTGACTTTGCGGATATCCATGCGGCTACGCTCCCTATCAGTGTCGGCAGTTCAGCTTTACAACCCGGGTTTCAGATCTTTTCGGTCAGTTCGGGGACGGCGCTGAACAAATCCGCAACCAAGCCGAAATCCGCCACCTGGAAAATCGGCGCTTCTTCATCCTTGTTGATGGCGACGATGATCTTGGAATCCTTCATGCCGGCGAGATGCTGAATGGCACCGGAAATGCCGACGGCGATATAGAGATCGGGCGCCACCACTTTGCCGGTCTGCCCCACCTGCCAGTCATTCGGCGCATAACCCGAATCGACCGCCGCCCGCGATGCCCCGACGGCTGCACCGAGTTTGTCGGCCAAGGCCGAGATCAGGGCAAAATCCTCGGTTGAGCCGACACCGCGCCCGCCCGAGACCACCACTTTCGCCGATGTCAGTTCCGGGCGGTCATTGTCGGCAACACTGTCCTCCAGCCAAGAGCTGAGCGAAGGGTCGGCGGCAGGCTGTATCGGTATGATTTCAGCGGAGTTTCCGTCCCCGCAGGCGTCGTAGGCGGCAGTGCGCACGGTGATGAATTTGATCCTGTCGGTGGAACGGACCGTCTGCACCGCATTGCCGGCATAGATCGGACGCTCAAATGTGTCCTTATCGACAATGGCGGATATATCCGAAATCATCATGCAGTCGCAGAGCGCCGCCGCCCGCGGCAGCGTGTTCTGGGCCGAAGTCGAAGCCGGCCCGACGATATGCTCGTAACTGTCGGCGAGCTGGACGATCAATTCAGCGGTCGGTTCCGCCAGCGCATGGCCGTAGCGCGCATCATCCGCACACAATACGCGGGAAACGCCTTCGAGCGCCGCGATTTCCGTTGCCGCGCCGGCGCAGCCGGCAGCGGCACAGAGCACATCCACCTCGCCGAGCTGCCGCGCAGCCGTCAGCGTCTTCGCGGTCAGGTCGGTGGCGAGCTCATTGTCATTCAGTTCCGCAAGCATCAGTACGGCCATCAGATCACTCCCGCATCGTCTCTGAGTTTCGTCACCAGCTCGTCAACCGAGCCGAGAATGATGCCGGCTTCCCGCTCCGGCGGCTCCTGGGTTTGCACGATTTCCAGGCGATTAGTGGTATCGACACCATAGTCTTCGGGTGTGCGTTCGTCGAATGGTTTGCGCTTGGCACGCTGGATATTCGGCAACGACGGGTAGCGCGGCTCATTCATGCGCAGATCCACCGTAACCACACAGGGCAGGCCGATCCTGATGCTCTGCAACCCGCCATCAACTTCGCGCGTCACCCTGGCTTCGCCATTCTCGATCTCAAGCGCCGAAGCGAAAGTCGCCTGCGCACATCCCATCAACGCCGCCAGCATCTGGCCGGTGGCATTCATGTCATTGTCAATAGCCTGTTTTCCCATGAGGATCAGGCCGGCGCCGCTCTCTTCGGCGACGCCTCTCAGGATCTTGGCCACCGCCAACGGCTCGATATCGACATGCGGATCATCCGCCGCTTTGACCAGAACCGCACGGTCGGCACCGATAGCGAGAGCCGTGCGCAGAATTGTCTGTGCCTGCTGCACACCGATCGAAACCACGATGATTTCCTCGGCAATTCCCGCCTCCTTTAGGCGGACCGCTTGCTCAACCGCGACTTCATCGAATGGGTTGATCGACATCTTGACATTGGCCAGGTCAACGCCGGATCTGTCCGGCTTCACCCGTACCTTGACATTGTAGTCGATGACGCGCTTGACAGGGACAAGCACCTTCATTTCTCGTTCTCCCGCTGCCGAAAATTCAGAATCGGCTCTGAATCATCCGGCCCGAATAACGAAATCAATATCGGATTTACAGGAGAATTGCTGACCGGAGCCAACCGCTTCAATCATCGGCACCGCGGTTTGCACCCGGAATCCACAGCACATCCTCTTTTCCATCATTGTTGGCGCAGCGCGCGGCGACGAAAAACCAGTCGGAAAGGCGGTTCATGTAGGCCAGAGCCTCCGGGTTGACTGCTTCCGCCGCCGCCAACTCGACCATGCAGCGCTCCCCCCGCCTTGCCACGACCCGGCACAGATGCAGCGCCGCCGCTTCGTCGGAGCCGCCGGGCAACACAAAGCTGCGCAGAGCTTCGAGCCCGGAATTCATGGTGTCGATTTCCGTCTCCAACCGTGCCACCTGCGCGGCGGAAATCCTCAGCGGCGGGTGCTCCGCCTCCTGATCGGACCCGTAACCCGGCAGGCAGAGATCGGCGCCGAGATCAAAGAGATCATTCTGAATTGCCCCGAGGCGCTGCCCGCGGTCCCCGGCTGCGCTCTTTCTCGCCAGCCCGACCACGGCATTGAGTTCATCCACGGTGCCATAGGCGCTGACGCGCACAGCGTGTTTTTCGGTTCTGCTGCCGTCGCCGAGCCCGGTTTCACCGCCATCGCCTGTGCGGGTATAGATTTTGTTCAACACAACCATGACAACTCAGCCTCCCTTCCCCCGCATCAGGACAAACAGCAATATCAACATCACCGCCACCGCCTGCGCGAGGATTCGCAGACGCATGATTTTGTTGGCGTATCTGCGGTTGAACTCACCGCCCTTGGCATAACCGCCGATGCCGATGGCAAGAATGATCAGCACCGCAAGGGCGGCGACGGCGGCGACAATGAAAAGCGGGTCTCCGAGCATGACACCGGGTCAACCCCATGACGCCAGGAGCCGGTCGAACCAGGCTGTCGGCAGAAGCCGCTTCGCCAAGCCCGCGATATAGGTCGGTGTCGTGACATAGTAGCGCCGGCGCGGGCGCCGCGATTCGAGCGCATGGATCAGTTTCCCGGCGACCGCCTCTGGCGGTAATTCAAAACGGACCTTCGGCGGATTTTCATGATAGAGGTGCGGTGCCAGCACTTTCTCGTAAAAGCGGGCATGGTATGAGTTTCCGCGGTCGATCCATTTCTCAAAATGCTGCTGGGAATTCTGCCGGATAAGGGTTGTGACCGGTCCCGGCTCGATCAGGATGAATTCGATGCCGCTCCCGCGCAGTTCAACCCGGAGGGTATCGGTCAGCCCCTCCAGGGCGAATTTCGTCGAATTATAAGGCCCACGCCAGGGGAGCGCCGCAAAGCCGAGTATCGATGAGCAATTCACGATCCGTCCGCCGCCTTGGGTGCGCATCACCGGAATGATCTGGCGGATCAAATCATGATAACCGAAAAAATTGGTCTCGAAGATGGCGCGCATGGCATCTCTGGGAACATCCTCGACTGCCCCGGGTACCGCATAGGCGCCATTATTGAAGACCGCGCCAAGCCGGCCACCGGTTTTTTCCAGCGCCCAGTCGAGCGCGGAGGTGATGCTCGCCGCATCCTCATAGTCCAGCCGGATGCTCTCGAATCCCTGCCCGGAAAGCCGGTCACAATCCGCCTGTTTCCGGCACGTTGCGAATACCCGCCAGCCTCTCTGCCGCAGCAGGTCAGCCGAGACCTGCCCGATTCCCGAGGAACAGCCGGTGATCAGAATGCTGCGCGCCTCCGAAGCCATGGCTTACGCGTCTCCTTACAACTCAAACCCGACCTTCTAACAATTGGCTGTTGAATGTCGAGACGGATGCAGAGCTTCACTATCCGTCCCTCGAGGTGGAAAATTCCACCGCTCTCGGTTAACTGCATGTGCATGGAAGAAGAGACGGGTTCACCTTCGATGCGGACAGAAACGCTGCGCAAGGCCATCGGCGAGCGTTATCTGCAATATGCGCTCTCAACCATTATGCACCGCGCCCTGCCGGATGTGCGCGATGGCCTCAAACCGGTGCACCGGCGCATCCTGTTCGCGATGCACGAGTTAAAACTTTCGCCGAATGGGAGTTTCCGCAAGTCCGCCAAGATATCCGGCGATGTGATGGGCAATTATCACCCGCATGGCGACCAGGCGATCTATGACGCGCTGGTCCGTCTCGCCCAGGATTTCAACATGCGTTATCCGCTGGTCGACGGGCAGGGGAATTTCGGCAATATTGACGGCGACGGCGCCGCTGCCTCGCGCTATACGGAAGCCCGCCTGGCGGTGGCGGCCGAGGCGCTCCTCGGCGGTCTTGACGAGGATGCCGTTGATTTCAGACCCAATTATGACGGCACCCTGGAGGAGCCGGTGGTATTGCCGGCGAAATTTCCCAATTTGCTCGCGAACGGGGCCAGCGGTATCGCCGTCGGCATGGCGACCAACATTCCGCCGCACAATATAGGCGAGCTGTGCGATGCCTGTCTTCACCTCCTGAAATTTCCCGATGCCCGCGATGAGACGCTGATGAAATTCATTCCCGGACCGGATTTTCCGACCGGCGGGGTCATCGTCGAGCCGGCGGAAAGCCTGTCGGCTGCCTATGCGACGGGTCGTGGGTCGATCCGCCTGCGTGCCCGTTGGCAGGTCGAGAAGCTCGCCCGCGGCAGCTGGCAGATCGTGGTCACCGAGGTTCCCTACCAGGTCACCAAGTCGCGTCTCATTGAGCGGATCGCGGATTTGATCCAGACTAGGAAAATTCAGTTTCTTGCCGATGTGCGCGATGAATCCGCGGAAGATGTGCGCCTCATCCTGGAACCGCGGACGCGGAATATTGAACCGGCGGCAATAATGCAGGTGCTGTTCCGGCAGACCGATCTGGAGACGCGGTTTTCGTTGAATCTCAACGTCCTGATCGATGGAAAAACGCCGCGTGTCTGCTCGCTGAAAGAGGTTCTGAAAGCGTTTCTTGGCCATCGCCTCACCGTATTGGAGCGCCGCTCCCGACACCGTCTCCAGCAGATCGACCGGCGGGTTGAAATCATCGAGGGATGTATAGCGGCATTTTTGAATCTGGATCGGGTGATTCAGATTATCCGCACCGAGGAGGCGCCGAGGCAAATGCTGATGGACGAGTTCAGCCTGACCGAGCTGCAGGCTGAATCGATTCTCAATATGCGCCTGAGGAGCCTGCGCCGGTTGGAAGAGATGCAGCTTCGTCGTGAATATGACCAGCTGCTGCGGGAGCGCGCCGAGATCCTGGATCTGTTGCAGGAACCGAAACTGCAGGAACAACGTATCGGCGAAGAGATCAGGGAGGTGCGGCGTGAATTCGGCGCTGCTGCCGGCGGCGGGCGCCGCACCGGTTTTGATACGATGCAGGAATTGCAGGATGTCCAGGCCGAAGCGATGATTGAGGGCGAGGCAATCACGGTCGTCTGCTCACAGATGGGGTGGATCCGTACGGTCAAGGGGCATGTCCGGCCGGATCAGGAATTCCGTTACCGTGATGGCGATGAAGCCAGATTCGTCATTCATGCCGAATCGACGGATCGGCTGATACTGTTCGGCAGCAATGGGCGGTTCTATACCATTCAGGCATCCACCCTTCCCGGAGGACGGGGGCTGGGTGAGCCGGTCAGAGTGATGATTGATCTGCCCAATGATGCCGGCATCGTGCAGCTGCTCGTGCATCGGGCGGACCGCAGACTGCTGCTGGCTACCAGATCGGGCCTCGCTTTCGTGGTCGAAGAGGAAGCGGTGCTGGCCGGCACACGTAACGGTAAGCAGGTGATGAATCTGCGTGAACCTGACCAGGCCATCACCTGCGCCGAGGTCAATGGAGACCATGTGGCTGTTGTCGGTGAGAATGGCAAAATGCTGATCTTTCCGTTGCCGCAATTGCCGGAGCAGGCGAAAGGGCGCGGGGTCAAAACCCAGTCCCACAATTTCGGCGGCCTTGCCGATGCGATCGTGTTTGAAGCGGCGAAAGGGCTGAGCTGGAAAGACCCGGCCGGCAGGACCCGCACTGTAAAGGAAATCGAACCGTGGCTCGGTAAGCGCGGACAGGCGGGACGGAAGACGCCGCGGGGATTTCCCAAGGAGGGCCGCTTCAACTAAGGCTTGATCAGCTCCGCTGAACCGGCTGGACAGTCAGCCAGACACCACCTTTCGGGCGCAGCGTGAGAATCATGACCGGTTCCGGCTGCCTGTCGGCAACCGGCGAGAAGTGGAATTCCGCAATCAGCGCCGATAGCATGATGACCGCCTCCTGCATCGCAAATCCCGATCCGATGCAGGCTCTCGGACCGGCTCCGAAGGGCAGGTAAGCGTGTGAATGAATGATGTTCGGGTCCGAAAACCGGTCCGGACAAAACGTATCGGGATTTTTCCAGAAGCAGTGATTCCGGTGCAACGCATAGATCGGCAGCAGCATCGTATCGCCGGGCCTCACTTCCCTGCCGCCAATCACATCGCTGTCCATTGCCGTGCGCAACAGCAGCGCCGCCGGCGGATAAAGGCGCAGCGCTTCGCGCACAACCTGACGGGTGAATGGGAGATGCTCCAGATCCCGAGGGGTGGCGATATCACCGGCGAGTGCCGCCTCGGCTTCCTGCCTGACCCGATCCTGCGCGCAGCTGTCGAATGCCAGCAGATAGAGTGACCAGGACAATGCCAACGCCGTGGTTTCGTGGCCGGCGACAATGAAGGTCAGCAGATTGTCGCGCAATTCGATCGGATTCATGCGCCGACCGGTTTCCGGGTCGACACCGCTCGCCAGGAGGTCATGCAGATCCGCCACGCATCTCCCGGAGACGCGTCGCTCTTCGATCACCTGCGTGGCAATCCGCTTCATCTCCCGGACGTCGGGATGGGTGAACAGGCGGTTCATCCGCGGTATCCATTCCGGCGCCCCGATGACATCGAGCAGGGAAGCCCGGGCGGCATTGTTCACAAAGGAGTCGATGGCGCTGTGCACCAATTGCCGTTCCATGCCGGTGCCTTCGGCGAAGGTGACATCGCTGATGACTTCAAAGGTTGCGGCGGTCACCTCGGCGCAGAGGTCGGTCGGGCCGGGCGCTGATCGACGGACGCGATCTATGAGAGTCTGCGTGGCGGCTGCCATGACCGGGGCCAGGTTTCTGATACTCCGGGTTGCGAACGCACTCGCCGCGGCCCTCCGCTGCCATTGCCAATGGCCGCCCTCGGCTATGAACAGGCTTTCGCCGATGGCCGGGCGAAGAATGCTCTTGGTGATCGCGGCTTTCGGATAAGCATCCACCCGGTCGCGCAGGATTCTCCGCAGGCCCCCGGGATCCATAACCATGTGCCAGCGTTTAACCAGCCGGCCGGAAACCATTTTTTGCCAGGTGGCGAGTTCCGGAATAATCTCGAGCAGGTTGCGCCGCGCCGTTCGGGCGACCTTACCGATACTCAACGGCCTTTCAGCGAGCCTGGCTTTAACCGGTAAGCGCGGTTCCAACTGCCTTTGCATCACCTATCCCTTGTGCCTGCCTGAACTGACTATAGGATTGTCATCCGATCAGGAAATCATGGCCGGCGACGGCGAAGCCCGGAGGATGTGAAAGATGAGATGGAAATATATGGCAGTCGCGCTTGCCGCCAGCCTGGCGCTTGCCGCCTGTGATGCTCCGCCGGAACTGCCACCGGATCCACCTCCGATCGGAGATTTCAGGCTCGGTCATACCAAAGTCTCCGCCAAGGGATCCGTGGTGCCGGATATTTCCCGGAAAGTCGAACCGGAAGTTCTGCAGCAGGCGTTGAGCGACGCACTGGAGGAGCGGCTCGGCCGCTACAAAGGAAACAAGTGGTACCATTTGACCGTTGCGTTGGAAGGGTATGTGCTCTCACCGCCTGGAATTCCGGTCATTGCCTCGCCGCGTTCGGGCATGGTGTTGCGGGTTGTGGTCTGGGATGACACCGCCGGTGCGCCGCTCAACGAGCCGCACCAGTTGACAATTGTGGAGCCGACATCGCCGGAGACTGTTGTCGGGTCGGGTATCGCCAGAGACGCTGAACAGCAATTGCGGGCCCTGTCCAGGCATGCCGCCAGAGTCATCGAAAACTGGCTCAAATCGCCCGAATCCAGCCCGTTGCCGGGAATCGGTCCCGGCGGATAGCGCGATGGAAGGCGATTTCGAAAATCGGGACAATGCGTATGCGCTCGGAAGCCCTGCCGAGCACAGAGAATATTACGATGACTGGGCTCCGACATATGACAAGGATTTCGCCGGTGCGGTCGGATATATCTATCCGAAACTGGTCGCCGATTGCTTCCTCGGGCACGCCGGTGACACCGATCAGCCGGTCGCCGATCTCGGTTGCGGCACCGGGCTTGTCGGCCCGCTCATTGCCGCCGACGGATTCACCGTCGACGGTCTCGATATCTCCGGGGAGATGCTGGGCCAGGCAGCGGCGAAGGGCGCCTACAGGGAACTCATCACCGCCGATCTGACAGAACGCTCAAGCCTCGCCGCCGCCCGCTACGGCGGCCTCATCAGCTGCGGCACTTTCACCCTCGGCCATCTGGGCCCGCAGGAACTCGGCAACGCGTTGCGCCTGGCGCGTCCGCAGGCACTCTGCGTCACCGGCATAAATTCCCTGCACTTCAGGCAGGCGGGCTTCCAAGCGTTTTTCGACAGGCTGCTACAGGATAATCATATCCACAGTCTCAGTTTCGAAACCGGTCCAATCTATTCCGGGGAAGATCGGGCAGCGGACATCAATAACGCAACTCTGGCAATCTTCAGAACAAACGGCGTCACCTGAACCCGGCCGATTGATAGCGCATCAAAATGCAGGTGACACCTCACATAGTAGTTTCGGTCCGCACATCGAGAATCTTTCGGAGGTGGTACCTTTCGTAAACCTGCAGGACTCGCATTTACCACCCAGCCAAGCAGCTGCGGCACATGCAGGTGGTACGCCAACCATATAGACAGCGTTCTTCCAGTCGTATCCAGATTAGCGGGATCCTCCGCCTGGCCATTTGGCATACGAAATCGGGACGGATACTGGTCATTTGTGTCTGGATCTAAAACCTTGCTGGTTCGTACAGCTTATCTACCTTTTAGCTACTAAATGTATGTTTATTTACCAGACTTTGATGGCTAGGCGCTGAAGACTCTGTTAACCAGTCCGGGAAGTCAAATGTGACTGGTGGTAACATATTGAACTATCTGATTTTGAACAATATGCCTAATTGCAATCAATGAATGGATTATCGAATGCCTGGCAAAACTACTAGCCTCAATAACCAACGACCGCAATTGATGTGACTCCACCTTCGGGAACGGAGCG
>JAPOXR010000032.1 GCA_026706985.1 Paracoccaceae bacterium
CCGGGCGTTCAAAGGAGGAGTTTCTCCGCCGTTTCATGAGGCCTGAGCACGGTATTCCGAGCCATGACGCCTTCTCCGCGCTGTTCAGGATTATCGATCCTGACAGCCTGGGAGGGGTGCTCACCCGTCTGGCGGAGGACTGGTCCCGGCGGCTCGGTCCGGACGTGATCGCCATCGACGGCAAGACGCTGAGGCGGTCCTTTGAGGACGCATCGGAGCGTGTGCCGCTGCACGTGGTCAGCGCCTTCGCCGCCGGTGCGCGTCTGACACTCGGACAGGTGAAGGTTGATGGTAAGTCCAGTGAGATCACGGCGATGCCGGCGCTTCCGGCGCTTCCGGATATCAGGGGCGGCACGGTGACCGCCGATGCCATGCACACGCTGCGCCCGACCGCGGAGGAGATCATTGCCAAAGGCGGTGGCTGTGCCCTGGCCCTCAGGGGTGAGCAGGGGGCGCTCCGTGATGATGTGCGGTTCCACATGGCGGACCCGGAATACGCTGAAAAGATGTTGTGTCTCAAAGACGCGGGCAGGGATCACGGCCGCATTGAGATCCGTGAGGCGACCGTCTGTCATGACATCGACATGCTGCAGGACCGGCATCACTGGCCCGGTCTTCAGGCTGTCGGGAAAGTCACCGCGGTGAGGGAGAACAAGAGGGGACAGAACACGGACACCCGTCACTTTCTTCTCAGTGAAAAGCCTGATCCGGAGCGGTTCCTCAGAACAGTACGCTCACACCGGGCCGTGGAGAACTCCCTCCACCGGGTGCTGGACGTGACCATGGGGGAGGACAGCCTGCGCAACCGCAGGGACAACGGTCCGGAGAACCCGGCGCTGATGCGGAAGCCGGCGCTCAACCCGGCGCGGGTCACGCCGACAGCGGAAAAGGAATCAATGCGCGGCAGGCTGATGAGAGCCGGATGGGACAATGACTTCCTGCTGAGACTCATCAGCTCAGCATCAAACCCCGCAAAGGACGCCAAACCCGGGAAAATTCAAACGCGATAGCCCTGGGGCCTCCGGACCCGCCCTTTCTATTTCGTGGCACGGTGGTTAATCGTGAAACAAAGAGTTGGGATGAAGATAAGCGGGCAGTTCGGCGACGGTGGAGCTATCCAAAGGAAAGGCGGCCGGGCCACTATGCATGACCGGCCCCTCTCTCGCTGTATCCAGGATCTATTGATACGAGGCACTGGAATGGGCGCGTGGCGGGGATCCTTCCGGATCCGGCGCGCACATGTCGGCCCTCCCGACGGCAACGGATCATCCAGACCAAGCCGAACAAATCTCCGAATCATAACTCCGCCCGTGCGGAGTGTCTGACCCCACGGTCGCGTCCAACACCTGTCCGCCGCCTGAAGGTATCGGTTTCCTGGGATGAGCCGGGCGGGGTGGTCGGTCCTTCAGCCGCCGGAAAAGAAAAGGGCGGGCCCGCAGGCCCGCCCTCTGATGCCGCTGAACGGCGTCTGTCCGTGTGTGTGTCAGAAGGACATGGTGATGCCGAGATCGGCGACCGTTTTCTCATCCGTGTTCTTGCCGGCGCCCGCCTTCAGCGTCGCCCCGCCGCCGAGGTCGTGTGCGAAACCGATACCCATGCTCTTCATCGTATTGGCTGCAATGTCACCGTCGTCGGTGTCTCCGACTGCTTCGTCGTAGCCATCAACCTTGTGCTGGCCGTAGACCATGGTCACCGAGGTGCCCTCGGAGAGCTGGTAGCTGACGTCGGCACCCAGAGCCGTGGACTTCACAGCCAACTCTTCACTTCTTTCTGAATCCGCGGCATCGACGTCAGTTAAGGCATCAGGATACACATCAACCATATGCTTCTTGGTCGTCGAGTAGAGCACATTGCCCGAGATCGCACCCTGACTTATCCCCATTCCGATCGAGATCACCCTGCCGCTGTCGAAGCCGACGCCGACCTTGACCGGGGCGATGTTGAAGTTGAACCCGGCGGCGTATTCGTAACCGTCGTCCCCGTCCTCAGGACCGGCCGAGATTCCGACACTGGCCGGACCGAACGAACCGGTGTAGATCAGGTCGGCTTTGGAATTGCCGTTCAGCGCCTCCGGCGCATCGTCGGCGCCGATGTCGTCGAAACCGACATCCTTGATGCCGCCGGCGACCAGGTCGGCTGCATCATTGTCGCCGATGGTGAGCGTGTGGTTGTCCATAGAGACATAAACCGTGCCGAGATCGACATCGTTACTGCCCGGCTCACTGTCGAAACCCGCGGAGGCGCCGAAGCCGAGACCGCCGTCGGTCGTTCCCGACGCGGAGAAGCTGATGTCGAACTCATGGTGGAAGGTGATTTCGTCAGTGGCATCCTCCGTGAACTTGACACCGAAAACGGCGCCCCCGCTCACGGACACACCGTCCATCGCATAGGCTCCGCCGCCGACAAGGACGACAGCACCCGTCAAAAGAATTTTCCTCATACCGATAACTCCATTGGTAAATCCGATTACCAAGGAAGATTCCAGCGGATGGGGCGTGTGTGCCGCAATTCAATTGTAGCACGGAATTCATTGCCGATATCGGACTACAGGTCAAGAACGCGGTCAAATATTGCTGCTGTCCGCGCGGCGGCAGTCGGCCGTGGAGGTGTGGATGGGCGGGATCCTCAAGCGCACCAAAACGAGAGGAGCATGCTGTATTGTGCGATGCGCCGGTTGCAGCCGGCTGTATGCGAATGAACGAGCGGCTTCGGGTCCGACAGCCTTGCATTCACATGCACATTGTTCACAAATCTACCCTGAGACGGGTTTCGACAGGCTGCGGGAAGCCGTGCGCGGTGCCAAGCTGACCCGCACGGCACTGATCTTCGTCGGCCGTGCCCTGACAGCGCGGCAATTCCGTGACAGCACATTGTATGATGCGGCGCGCCCGCATCTGCTGCGCCCGTTCACGGATACCGGGAAGAAGCGCAGATCAGATGCGCGAAAGAACCGCTGACATTTCCGCGTATCGCCCCCATCGGCCTGAGTTCGGCACCATCGGCATCAAGGGCGTGGAAGAGGGGTGGCGACGCGGAGGCGGACGCCATTGCGGCATAGTGGAATTCATGCGCCGCGAAGCTGCCCTCGAACGGAGCGCCCGGCGCTGCCCGGACGCTCCGATACCCGAGCTGCAGCCGGGGATGCTGGAATGAAGTGGAGTGATTCAGCAGCCCTGTCATGGCGTGATGATGCCCGTCGCTGTCCTCAATGCCCTCACCAAGCACCATGAAGCCGCCGCATTCGCCATAGATCACAGCGCCCTTCCCGGTCAATGCCTGCATTCCCGCCCGGAAGCGGAGGCAGGCGGCGAGGCGTCCGGCATGCAGTTCCGGATAGCCGCCCGGCAGAAAAACCGCGTCGGCACCGGCGTCGGGGGCTTCATCATTAAGCGGTGAGAAGAAGACAGGTTCGGCACCCTGCCGGCGCCAATTCGCGACGAGATGCGTATACAGGAAACAGAAGGCCTGATCACGGGCAATCGCTATCCGCTGCCCGGGCGGCGCAATACCGCAATTGCCGGAGGTCGGTGCCGGCAGAGGCGCGGCGGCGGCAAGCAGACCGGCAATGCGCAGGCTGCTTCCGACCGATTGCGCGGCGGCATCCAGGAACGCTTCAAGCCCGGGATGTTCATGCGGTGGAACCAGCCCGAGATGGCGTGAGGGAAGCTCAAGCGCCGGGTTGCGGTGGATGCAGCCGAGCAGGGTCAGACCGTGCGCCTCAGCGGCGGCGGTTATCATCTGCTGGTGACGGAGGGACGCCACCCGGTTGGCGATGATGCCGGCGAGCACCAGGCCGGGCCTCGCCGATTGCAGGCCGAGCGCCGGCAGAATGGCGGAGTGGCCGAGGCGGGCGGCGTCGATCACCAGTATGACCGGCACGCCGAGTATCTCCGCGAGGTCGGCGGCGCTGCCGGTGCCCTGTCTGCCGGCCCCGTCGAGGACACCCATTGCACCCTCGATGATGAGAAACTTCTCCGTGCCGGTGGTGGCGGCGGCAATCAGGACTTCGCCGGGCATGGCCCAGGCATCCAGATTGACCGAAGGCAGACCACAGGCGGCCTGGTGAAACAATGGATCGATATAATCCGGGCCGGATTTCGCCGCCCTGACCCGGATGCCGCGCTTCGAGAGATGCCGCAGCAGACCGAGGGTGACAGTGGTTTTTCCTGAATTGGAGGCAGGCGCCGCAATCAGGATGGATCTGCGCTGAGTTACCAAATCCCGCCCCATTTCGCGGGCGCATCCGGGCCGAGCGGCTCGCTGGTGCGCGATTCACCGCCCGTGAGCGCCGCATACCAGTCGATGGCCATACGCAGCCGCGCATTATGTCCGACACAAATGATTGCGGGCGCCTGCAGGCCGTGACGGGCGATATCCGCCACCGCCTGCCCGAGGCTGGACTCCAGGGTGACCTGCCCGGGCAGTGTCGCCTGGGCGATGACGGCAACCGGCTCAGCCGGCGCTCGCCCGGCACGCATCAATTCCGAGGCGATGGCGGAGAAATGTTTCATCGCCATATACATCACCAGAACCTGCGAACCCTTCGCCAGGCTGGCCCAGTCGATGGCCGCCGGAGCCGATCCGGTGTGATCATGGCCGGTGATGAAAGTGACGCTCTGGTTGGTGTCCCGGTGAGTCAGAGGGATTCCCGCATAGGCGAGGCCGCCGATCCCGGCGGTGACGCCGGGTGTCACCCGGATCGGCACACCGGCCCTTACCAGGGCCAGCGCCTCTTCACCGCCCCTTGCGAAAACAAACGGATCGCCGCCCTTGAGCCGGGCGACCCGATGTCCTTTCCGGGAAAATTCAATCAGGCGGAGAGAAATATCGGCCTGACTCGGCGATGCTTTGCCGCCCCGCTTGCCCGCAAACACGATCTCGGCATCCTGCCGCCATCGCAGCAGTTTCGGGCTGACCAGCGAATCATGCACGATGATGTCGGCCCGGGCCAAGGCCTGTGCGCCCTGCAGCGTCAGCAGCGATGGATCGCCGGGACCGGCTCCGATGAGCCAGACCATACCGGGCGGGAACTCAATCGGCGGCAATGCCGGATACAGGCTGTCAGAATGTTGATTTTCCCGTTGCACAACGCTTTCCTTGAACGGGCGGTCGGGGACTCAGTGCTTTTGAGTTGCCGCCCGAACGCTTATTGTCGCTGAAATGCGGGGTAAAGACAAAACAACTCTGCGCACCGGCTTCACCACCGGCGCCTGCGCCACAGCCGCCGCCACCGCCGCCTGCAGAGCGCTGCTCACAGGCAAACCGCCGGAACAGGTGACGATCCTGCTTCCCAATGGCCGGACACCGGTATTCGAGCTGCAATATGTGAAAGTCAGGGAAAGGGAATGCGAAGCCGCGGTCAGGAAAGATGCGGGCGATGATCCTGATGTAACCCATGGCGCACTGATCGTCGCCGGCGTGAAACCGGCGCCTGTCGGCAGCGGCATAGCCTTCAAGGCGGGCATTGGGGTCGGCATGGTCACTCGGCCCGGATTGCCGGTTGAGGTCGGCGAGCCGGCGATCAATCCGGTCCCGCGGCGGATGATCCGCGCCGCACTGGCAAGGGAAGCGGAAATCCATGGCGGGGCAGCTGATTTCGAGGTCATGCTGTCGGTGCCCGGTGGCACCGAGTTGGCGAGGAATACCTGGAATCCCCGCCTCGGTATTGTCGGTGGAATTTCGATACTCGGCACCACGGGAATCGTCCGCCCCTACTCCTGCTCGGCATGGATCGCCTCTATCCACCGGGGGGTTGATGTCGCCCGGGCCGGCGGCGCGGACCATGTTGTGGGTTCAACAGGCGCGCAGTCGGAGATTGCGGCGCAGCAATTCTATGGCCTGCCGGACTGGAGGATGCTGGATATGGGCGACTTCGTCGGCGGGCTGCTGAAATATCTGCGGCGCCACCCGATCCCGCTCGTGACCATCGCCGGCGGGTTCGCGAAAATCACGAAACTGGCACAGGGTGCAGTGGATCTGCATTCGTCCCGGTCACAGGTCAGGTTTGACGCGCTCGCGCGGCTGGCGGCGGAAACCGGCACACCGGACGGAATCGCAGCCGACATCGCAGCCGCGAATACGGCGATGCAGGCGCTGGAAATGGCGGGGCACGGTCTCGCGCATGCGATTGCGGTTCAGGCAACCGCGCGGACAGCCGCCTTTCTTGAGGGTGTGCCCATCGAGACCGAGATCATGATTATTGACCGCAGCGGCAAAATGGTCGCACGCAACAGCAGCGTTCCCTTTCCACAGGGGCGGGCCCGGACATGACATGCCGCGTGCTCATCCTGGCCGGCACCAACGAGGCACGAAATCTTGTCGCAGGGCTCGTATCCACACCAGGCTTGGAAATCACGGTCTCTCTTGCCGGGCTTGTCAAAGACGCCGACAGCTACCCCGCCGTCACGCGGCGTGGAGGGTTCGGCGGCGCGGAAGGTCTGGCCCGGTATCTGATGCGAAACAGGATGCATCTGCTGGTCGATGCAACGCACCCTTTCGCCACCAGGATCACGGCTAACGCCATCGCCGCCTCGGCGAAGGCGGGCATTAAGCTGCTCAGGCTGGAGCGCCCCGCATGGACAAAACAAGCTGGTGATAACTGGCTGGAATCGTCCCGCATGGCAGACTTGGTCGCCGGCTTTCCTCCCGGCGTAACCGTACTCGCGCCGATCGGCTCCAACGCATTCAGCTATCCGGTTGCGGCGATGATTTCCACGAGGCCGGATCTTCGCTTTGTTATCCGCGTAATGGCGGAGCCGCAGGCAATGCCATCGGCGGGCAATACCGAATGCATTCTTGCCAAGCCGCCATTTTCCGTCGTCGCCGAACTCCAGACTATCGCCGATTACTCAATTGACTGTCTGCTGTGCAGGAATTCAGGCGGAAACGCCGGATACGCAAAGATCGTGGCGGCGAGACGGTCGGGTATTCCGGTGCATCTGCTTTCCCGGCCCGAACCGGACCACCGCCTTCCCGAGGGAAGCCTGTTCACCGACATTGAGTCGGCGCATTCGGCAATCCAAGCGGAATTATCCGCTGTTTCCGACAGGCTGTAGTTACCCGGAACTTGGCGTAACGCGGCGGGCAAGGAACATTCCCCGGATGTTCGCTTCCGGAAGCGCCTCCAGGATTACCATTTCCATCGCACCGAAGTGACAGCCGGTAGTCAGCACGTCGTCGCAGATCACGATGTTGTCCTTTGCATCGGCCAACATTTTGTGTTGGATTTCATAGAGGTCGGCAAGCTCCTCAGGTTCAGGCCGTATATCGGAATCGTGAACTGCGCCAGTGCTCTGCGTTTGTATGACCATTTCCCGAACATCGAGGTGACCCCCGCGATGTTGATGGACAAATTCACTGACCATCTTCAGCATGACCGTCAACCGATTATCATACATGGGATCAGTTCGAGCCTTCGACGGTGGCACCGGCACGAAGGTGTAGGCCTGCAAATCAGCTTTGCCGAAAGCTCTGTACAGCGCTTGCGCGGCTTTAACGATGTTCTGTTTCTTGTAGCGCCATTCAGGCCGACCTCGGCAGTCCATTGGCTTCTTGAAGTTGATAATCAGCTGGTTCGTCGCGCTGTGTGCAAAGCCCATTTGCGCGGTGTATTCTCCGAGGAACAGACACACGTCATCCGCGTTCAGATAGTAATGATCGCTCCGCGTAAGATCGTCAATCTTAGTGAATCGTTCCGGGAATGAGGTTGTTCCTGATGTCATCGTATTCCTTCACGCGGATAGCTCCGAGTTCCGCAAACCTGCGCGGCCACGTAAGTTCAGGATTTTGGAAACAGCTGTCTAAGATGAACAACTTGCGCCCTTGTTTCAGGGCGGCACGTGCCTGGACCAGAGTTCCTGAGGTCTCGCCGGCTTCGACGATCACCGTCGCTTCGGTAAGTGCCGACATAGTTACATTGCGGGCCGGGAAAAAATGCCGGTTTGTCACAGGATTGGACGCATTTTCGTAGCGCTTCACAGGCACCTGGCTGATCAAAAGGTGCTTACTGGCAATCTCAGCCTGAAGATCGGCATTCTCTTGCGGGTAGGACTGGCTGAGCGGCGTTCCCAGCACAGCAATGGTGTGCCCACCTTCCATCAGTGTGGTTCTGTGCGCGGTTGTGTCTATTCCTTTGGCCAGCCCTGAGACGATGGTGAAATCATCTTCCATCAACAAACGAACGATACGCCGCGTCCGGCTGATACCATCATCAGATGGGTTTCGCGTGCCGACGACTGCTATCATGCGGGGCGAGTTCACAAGCTCCCACCAACCTTGATAGTACAAGAGTTCAATCGGATGGTCTGCGTCACGCAGACGGGCTGGATACTCCCCGGCTCCATGCACCCGTACGCCGTATTGGAGAACGCCGGCTTCTTTGAGACGGCTGTGTACGAAATTGGCACATTTGGTTGAAACCCCCCGATCCACGAAGTCTGAAGGCAAAGCTCCTGGGTTTGAAGCAAACTTGGTAGCGATCTTTTTGAAGCTAGCCCCGGCATCTTCCCACAGTGCCTCGTATGCGCCAAGCTCGATAAACGGAGATACAGCACTTTCGGCAAAGTCTGAAACCGCACTATCAAACAGTGTCAAAACGCGCCTCCCTTGATTTGGAACATACCGTGAACATTTCCTCCGTTGTCCGCGTTTCTGCAACCGCATAAATGTGCAATTCCGTAAATTCTCGCTTGCTCGATCGGTTTTTCTTCTCCAGCGCACTCCGCTATCCGGTTGCGGCAATGATTTCCGGCAGGCGGGACATCCGCTTCATTATCCGTGTGATGGCGAACCGACCTGCGATGCCATCGGCCGGCAATACTGAATGGCAGACAACGTGCAGTACCACTCTACCTTCACTCCACTTTGGCACAGCTCATCTATCCGACCAAATTCAAATAAGTTATGAGATCGTGGCAGGAGATCCTGATACACAAATTTGGAAGCCATTCTTCCGGTCCAGCGGTCCCAATTCAGGCCATTGTTTGGTAGTGTCTCACTTTGAAATTCTTTTCTTGTAGGATGTTGGCCGGTTAACCTTCGGCGCGTTGGCATCGATCAGCCCCACGATCCACTTCATGTCATGCAGTGTGTCGGTCAGGCCCGCTTCCATCGCGGGCGTCACCCGCAGTGTCCTGTGAATGCGGACGAAATTGTGATGCACGAAATACAGGCTCAGCATGTGGATATGGTTTTCCAGTTTCTTGCTGAATGCATTGGTCAGGCGGGTGAAACGGCGCATCCCCATCCGCATCGTCAGGTTGTGGCGTTCGACATGCGAAGTGCTGACATCGGCGCGGGCCGGTCTTCCTTCGATCGCTTTCTTGATTGTCCCGGAGCATTCAGCCGGCGAATATTTGCGCTCATGGCCGTTTGAACCGGTGCTGCCGCCATAGAGTTTGATCAGCATGGCGTAGTCCACATCCCCGCCGAATGCGCCCTCAACGGCTTCCAGGTATGCTTTGTGCCCGTCCGTGGTGAGCCGGACGCGGTTGGCGAGGCGGGAGCGCAGATCGTCCATGAACCCGATCGCGGTTTCGCCGGTGCGGTCTCCGACTTCCCATGAAAGGATCAGCTTGCTGTCGCTGTCTATGGCTGTCCATGTCCAGACATCTCCCGCACCTTCGGGTGCGGCTCTGGCTGTCCTCACATTCTTCCCCTTGGCGTAACAGAACGACCAGATTTCGTCGCACTGCACTCTGCGGGCGTTCACTTTCCGGACGGTCATGTCATGGTATTCAGCACAGGCTTCACCGGCATCGATAAGCAGCTTGTTCACGGTGTTGACCGACACTCCGGCAGTCCGGGAGACCGCCCGCATGGACATCCCCTCAACCAGCATGCTGAGGATCATAATCCGTTTCTCCGCGGATAATCTGTTCATACTGACAATATGGGTGTTCAATCCCTATTTGCCAAGCATAAGTTCAGTTTAATAATGATTCTATGGTTGCGGCAAATTGGCGTTTGATTATATCGTGAAGAGGCTAGAAATGCCGTCTTGGCCGTGTGGCGGGAGATGAAGATGACAGAATCAGGGAGTCCGATCAGCAAAGAACTGGACTACTTCCGACGCCATCTTCAAGATTGGGAAGGTCACGAAGGAGAATACGTTCTGATAAAAGGTGAAAAAGCGGTGGATTTTTTCTCCAGCTACGATGACGCCTTGAAAAGGGGCTATCGGGAGTTTGGTTTGGAATCGTTTCTCGTCAAGCAGATCAGTGTGGTGGAATGCGCCTCCTTCATTTCCAGGAGCATTGTGCCGTGCCACATTTCACTCTGAGCATTGAAGACAGAGGACCCCTTCTTAATGCCTTAATCTCGGTCAGCCAAGCGCGGTACAATACCTTGCGGAAACTGAACACGGACTTGCCCCATCCAGTGCCTGCAAGAGTTCTTGTGGATACTGGAGCGAGCTGCACTTGTGTTGATCCAAGTGTTATACATGCGCTGAAGATACCACAAAGCGGGGAGACAAACGTATCTACACCGTCAACAGGAGGCGGCCCTGTTTTGGCAAAGCAATACGACATAGGATTGCAGATCTTTGCAGCCGAGACACAGCAACCGCTTGTTGTCAGAAATCTGGCTGTGATCGAATCTCCTCTCTTCAAGCAACAGGGAATTCATGCTCTCATTGGCAGGGATGTGCTGTCTAACTGTATTCTCGTCTACAATGGTGGAGCAAAACTATACACTCTTGCCTTCTAGATTCTGCATTTAGGCTTGTGTGGGGCGATGTACTTCCGGCCTGATTGGACAAGGCCAATGCCACCGCTCATCTACCTCAACGCGCTCGCGAGCGGCTCTTGTGATCTCTCTGCGTCGTTGCAGCGTGATCAGGCAGCAAGTTTCGCTTGCAGGTAATCCATGCCCCGGTTGCCCTTCACCGAATTGCAGTGGCCGCACAGCAGTTGCAGATTTCCGATGTGATCCGTGCCGCCTTTTGAACGCGGGATGATGTGGTCAACAGTGAGGTTCTGGGACTTGAAATGTGTCCGGCAGCCGTTGCAGTGGCCACCCTGTTCGCCATAAAGTACCTTGGCGTGTGATCTGTATGGCGGCAGTTTTCCAAGATCGGTGCGGTGCGGAATGTCGGTGCGGTGCGTCACTTCGCTATACTCGTAATACATCCCCAACTAACTCTTCATCCGCTTTTGGACCAGGTCGGCGGCCTTTTCCGAAATGTCAATCCCGATCCACCGCCGGTCCAGATACTCTGCGGCGATACAGGCGGTTGCGCAACCGCAGAAGGGATCAAGGACAATGTCGTTCTTGGCGCTGCTGGCTTCGATTATGCGCTGCAACAGGGCACGGGGTTTTTGAGTAGGATAACCAACGCGTTCCTTGGCACCCGCGATGCTAATGTCTGCCCACAAGTTCGACAGTGGCTTCCCCGGGTTGTCAGCCAAATAAACCTTGCGGCGTGGTACACTTCCCCTTACCGGCCAGTGAATTTGGCCGTCCTTCTCAAGTTCATCCAGCCGCTCTTTCGGAAACTTCCACACATCAATAATTCCTTTCCACTCGAAATTATACCCACCGCCGGACAGAGTTCGCGCATGGAGCGGCGATGTCGTATATCGTCCACGATCATCTTTATTTGAATAGCGAGTAGCGATGTCGGTATCGGAGAGAGGAATACGTGGCGCTGTCCACGTCGCGCTGGAGTCAGCATAAAATAGCAGTGTGTCAGTCACACGACCGTATCGGTGAGCGTCATTATGGGAGCCATAGCGTTGCCAAATGACTTCATTCCTGAATTTCTTTCTTCCCCATACGGCATCCATGACCAGTTTCAGGTAGTGGCTCATGGTAGGATCGCAGTGCAGATAGATTGAGCCAGACGGTTTCAGCAGCCTGCTCATTTCCAACAGCCGTGCCGCCATGTAGATCAGATAGGACTTGTCGCTGTCCGTCATGGCCGCTTGGATCACACGCCATAACTTCGGATGCTTGGCCTCAATCAGATCCAGCCAGGCAATATCGACGTCATTCAGCGACCAGGTATCCTTGAATTCCGCGCCTGCGGCCTCTGAACCTATCGGTGCGGCATAGTCGGCTTTTGAGTTGAAGGGCGGATCGAGATAAATCAGATCGACCGAAGCCGAGTTCATCCCCCGCATGATAGGGAGATTGTCACCTGTCCATATTGTCTGATTGGCCCAGTTCGGTTTTCCTGCCGAAAATGGGGGGGGGGGGGTAGACTACTCATTCCACCTTGCCGACGCGGCGGCCAGTGCGATTTCGCTGCGCCGCTCCGGCGTCAGAGACTCGGCCCTGCGCTTGCCTCCGATGCGTCCGCCCTTGGCTTTGTTCGGCTGCCGGGGCTTGCCGAAGGTGTCATCCAGTTCACCGGTCGCAATCTTCGCGACCGCCACAGCGCATCCGACTACGTCCGACGGTCGGCGCTGTCCCTGCGGGCCTTTAGGCATGAACGGTGTTTCCTGATTTCTCTGTATCTATGATCTTATGGTAAACGTTAAATACCATATTTCTTACTCATCGCCACCACGATTTCAAACTGAGACACTACCCATTGTTTGGGTCGGTAGGCAGTGTTGTGCATTCGTGCTTGCATGTATAAATGCTGTTGTCCAATTCGGCAGCTTTGAAGCAAACCCGGAGTGATCATGCCGGATCTTTACAAGATCAACCTCCACATTCAGGAGCGCTTGGAAAAAAATACGCAAGACGAGGTTGGAGCAGTTGAAGCAGCTCAGTGGCTGGACCAGGCTGGCCTTCTTCCTGACCGGAAGAGAGGACTACCGCTCCGGAATCTCCTCCGCAAAGGTCGAATTGCAGGTCAGGAGCAGCGGCCCAACCATAAGGGTGGCCGGTGGTTCATCCGCCGTCTGGCAACATCCATGCATCCCGACGCGATCGTGCGTGCCAGATAGCAACTTCGCTTTTATCTGCCCATTAAGCAGGACAATTTCCCGGAGGGCTGGCCGGTTCACCACGATTGCCCTTCGTTCTGGCAGGAACTTGGCAAGACGGTTGCGGCTTTCAGATATCTGGAACAGGTGCTCGCCGATACATGCTCGCATCTGCTTGTGACTGCCGAAGGCACAGGGGAAAGAGTGGCCGGCACAAGTGAAGCGTTTCAAACATGGTGCGGGCCGCAAACGGAAAGTATGAACCAGCTGACGCGGGCACTTGACGTGGCTCTGGCAGAAGATGCCAGGATTTGCCGGCACGTCCGCCGAGATCTGATTGGCTGTCTGGACAAACTCAGATCCTCTCGAAACGCAGTCTGCCACGGCCAATGGCTGGGAATAACGGGCAGCGGTTCAGCGTCATTCCATTTCCATTATTGGGAAGACGGGATCATCAAATCTTTCAGACGCACCATGAGCATTGAGAAACTTGTGGAAATCCGGGCGCAGACAGTCGATTTGATATTCCGCATTTCCGAGACAGCAGGTGTTGCGGGTGCCGAATTTGGCCTTGCCGTGGTTTCGGCACGCAAACACGAGCCCCGGAATACTCCTCATATGTCATGAACAGACAGGTGCAACACCTTGACCGGACAGGGTGTCTGACATATGTTTATGTTCATGAACGGGGAGCCGGACGCAAGCAAACTCGACCGGCGGATCGCCGTGCTGGAGGAGCGAATGAACACGCATCAAGCCACATATGCAACTGCGCTTGAACGCATGGAACGCAGGATGGCCGAACGTGACACCAGGTTGACCGAAAACATGGCAAAGCGTGACGCCGAGATGGCAAAGCGTGACGCCGAGTTGGCAAAGCGTGACACCGAGATGGCAAAGCGCGAAACCCGCATGCTGCTGTCCATCGCGGCAATGATTGGATTGGGAATCACGATCCTCGGCCTGATCCTGAACCTGATGCTCGCCTGATATTTTCAGTTTCTCTTTCCAAGCGGCATTAGTGACTGCCGGGTGAGCGGCAGTCGGTTACAGGATGAGAGATCAGTAGGTGGAGCGTCCACCTGAGAGGTCGAAGACGGCGCCGGTGGTGAAGCTGTTCTCCGCCGAGACCAGCCAGGCGACCATGTTGGCAATCTCCTCGACTTTCACAAAGCGTCCCCGGGGGATTTTCGACAGCATATATTCGACGAATTCGGCATCGACCTGTTCGAGAATTCCGGTGCGCGCCACCGCCGGGGTGATGCAATTGACGGCAATATCGTGGCCGGCAAGCTCTTTGCCCAATGATTTTGTGAGCGCTATCACCCCGGCCTTCGCCGCCGAGTAATGGGCTGCATTCGGATTTCCGTCCTTGCCGGCGACGGAAGCGGTGTTGACGATGCGGCCATAGCCATTCCCGATCATGATAGGTGCAATCGCCTTCAGGCAGTAGAAGACACTGTTCAGATCAATATCGATGACACGGCGCCACTCCGCGGGATCCATATCGGCGAGTGGTGCGTTTCTGCCCGCGACCCCGGCATTGGCGCAGAGAATGTCGATACGGCCGGCGAATTTTGAAGCCGTGGCAGCGGCGGTGCGGGCGACGCTGTCCCAGTCCGAGACATCCACCGTTTCGGCGAATACATTGCCGAGGGGTGACAATCTGTCGACAGCCGTCCGGCTGTGTCCGGCGTCGATATCCCAGATCGCCACCGATGCGCCTGACCCGAGAAGCCGCCCGGCGATGGCGAAACCGATCCCCTGTGCACCGCCGGTGACGACGGCATTCTTCCCATCCAGGTCAATTCTGTTCATGCGGGAATTCCCTTGTTCTGCGTCCGTCAGGCTGACCAGTCACCGCTCTGCATTTCGCGCAGGCGTGATGCGGTGCGCTGGAATTCGAATGATCCGGCACCTTCGACATAGAGCTTCTCCGGCTCCGCGGCGGCGGATGCGACCAAACGGGTTCTGGCCTCATACAGCGTGTCAATCAGCATGACAAAACGCCGCGCCTCGTTATAGTTGGATCTCGACAGCAGCGGAATATTCTCGATTATCAGCGCCTTCACATTTTTCGAGATGGCGAGAAAATCCGCCGGCCCGTAGGGCTGGCCGCATAACTCCCAGAATTCGGCGCGGGCGACACCGTTGCGGAATTGATCAAGCACCACCCGGCGGCCATTCACAAGCAGGCTGAACGGCTTCCCCGCACCGTCCGCCATGCGTTGCCAGATACCGTCGATGGCCTCCGCCGCCGCCGGGTCCGCCGGTGTGAAATACATCTGTTCGCCGGCGAGCCGGTTCTGCCGGTAATCCGAACCCGGCGCGATCTCATGCACATCGAAACCGGATCGGATGAGATCGATGAAGGGCAGAAACAGGTGCCGGTTGAGCCCATCCTTATACAGGTCCTCGGGCGGACGGTTCGAAGTCGTGCAGACCACAACCCCCTCCGCAAGCAGCGCTTCAAACAGCCGGCCGACAATCATGGCGTCGGCGATATCGTCGACCTGACACTCATCCAGGCAGAGCAGCGCCGCCTCTTCGGCGAGTTCCGCGGCAACCGGGGCAACGGCATCGCTGACGCCCGCCTTGCGCGCCTCATTCATCCGTGCATGCGCATTCTGCATGAATTCAAGAAAATGCCGGCGCAACTTCCTCTCGGAACTGTTATGCGCGAAAAACATGTCCATGAGCATGGATTTGCCGCGCCCGACACCACCCCAGAGATAAAGTCCCCGGGGCGGCGGCGCCTGCTTTGCAAACCCGAAGAGGCCGCGCTTCCGGCGTGGCGCATCCAGCTGACTGTCCAGCGCATTCAGCATCTCCACCGCCCGGAGCTGGCCGCTGTCAGTTTGCAGATCCCCGGCTGCTGTGAGCTTTTCATAGGCTTCAATGAGGCTGGACTGCATGTATGTGCCTGATTTTCTGTCGGCGCTGGTCTGAACCATGCCTTACGGGCAGAGTCCACACGGCGCAGACAGGCATTGGATTATCCGCTGACCGCAATTCGGTCGAAATTAAGCCGGCCATCGGTAACTGCGCTGACGCCCCGGAAGCGTGCCGGCACCCGGGGTGGGTACCGGCTGAATCCTCAACATGACTGTGGCGGTGGAAATCATTCATGTTCAGGAGTTTCACGCGGTCGGGCGAATGCTGAGTGAGAAACAGTTGAGGTAAGTCCATGACATTCATCCGCGTATTCGTCAGCGCCGCGGTATTCGCCGTCGCTGTCTGCGAAGCGGCAGCCGGCGACTCCACCGGTATCGCCGAGGATTTCAGCATAGCCAAAAAATCAGACAGTTCGCTGCTCGGCACCGCCACCGACGGCAAACTCTGCCTGTATCGGCAGAGCGACGGTAAGCTCCATTGTCACAGCGCCAACAGCCCCGGCGGAACGGCCGGGTTCATCGCCGTGAAAACCGCCCGCCCGAAATTCGCAGGCTTCGGCCGCAACACCGAGGGACGGCTGACGGTCACTGCCGGCACGCGTTATGCATTTCACAATGCCGAAACATCAACGCCGCTCGCCGATGGCAGGACCGCCATTCACTGCAAGCTGGCTCTGCAGCTCCGTCTCATCAATGGCGACACGCTCTGGGTCTGGCATGATGAGGTCAGGTTCGGCACCGCCGAAGTGATTGCCTATATCGACTCCGATGGTGACGGGCATGCCGATCTCGCGGTCCGGGGGCAATGGAGCGGTCGCGTCAATGGCTCACGCCGCTGGTCGACCAGTGATGTGAACGACACATCGATCTCCGCCGCTGAAAAACGCTTCACCGCCCGGCCGGATCTGGGCAACAGCGGAAGCCGCAGCCGGGCCTGCCGGCCGGCTGCGGTGATCGTCGCCGAACTGACCGATGCGGCGGCAAAAACGCGGAGCAGCCTGACCGGATCCATCCGCACGGTGCTGGATGTCAAAGGCAATTGAGTGGATGGCTTTCCTTCAACCGGATCCGGGAACAAGGCGCATCGCGCCGAACGGCACGGTAATGACATTGCCTTCCCCGGAATGGGTGCGGGATTGCGGCACAGGTCGGTCCGGCGAGGATTTTTCCAATTGTTCATATTCGGCGCGTAATTTACGCGTCGCCGCTTCCCGTAACCGTGGCACCATCAGAATCCCCATATCGTCGGCGATCTGGGCAAGCTGTTCGATCATCCCCGCATAGAACGGGTCCAGCCGGCGCCACTTCTCGATCCGCTCAAGCCCGTTGATGATGGTCGCATGGTCACGGTTACCGAGAGCGGCGCCGATTTCCAGCAGGCTGCGGCTGGTGGCCCGGCGCATGATCGCCGCCGCCAGATACCGCGCATGCATGATCGGTGCCTGCCGGTCGCGTCCCGCAAGCTGCCCGGCGGTCAGACCGCAGAGCATGGCCACCATTTCCCTTATCTCGTCGAGGCGCGCGGTCGACCCCGGTGGCCGCAGCGGACGCTGCCCACCGACAAACCCGTCCAGCCTATCCTTGGTCACCAGCCTTTTGATCGCTTTCCAGCGGGTGACAGCGGCTGCACCTGTCGCATCCGCTTCCAAGGGATCATCCGGGTCCGCCAGCACCGACAGGGCCTCTTCGACGCCGCATTTCAGATAGGATTGGCGTGACGCATGGCAGACCAGCGCTTCGACAGCTTCCCACTGGATTCCAGGGCTGTTGGTGGTATGCATCAGCAGGTCGGTGGATATGCCCCGCTTGGAATGGCTGTCCATGGCCGATGCCGCACACCAGCGCATATGCCGGGCAAATCCCTGGAGTTCCGATTCCCGGATGGTTTTCGAACGCGTGTCAGCGCCGAAAAACCGCCATGAAATCAAGGGCGTGTATCCGGTCTCCGGTTCCTTGCGAGCCGTGACCACCAGCCTCGCGATCCGCGGCTCGATGGCAGCGACGCAACGGTGAAACAGGCCCATGAGCGAAGCCGCCCAGAAGGCGTCGAACGGGTTGGGCGCGATTACCCACATGACGAGATGCCGCTGCTCCGGACCCTCCGCCGACACGGTGACTTTGAGGCGGGCGCGCCAGGGCCGCGCCGGCAATTCGCGTTGCAGCCCCTTCCGCAGCCTCGACGCAATCCGCTTATGTTCATCCAGAATGTCTTTCGGCGGTCGCTGACGCCAACGGAACCTCACCTCGCTCTGCATGCACATTCTCCTTCCGAAATCCTGACCCATGCCATGCGGCGTCTGCCACCCGTCCACGGGTGCCGGCAGGGACAGGCTGCGTGAAATGCCCGGTTGCAGGCGCCCGGAGATGCAGGAGACAGCGCATCCCGCGCTTTGCGGGTGAGCCGGAGTGACACTGCTCCAGATGCCGTCATGTTCACCCCAGCCTCCGGGAATTCATCTGTCAAAAAAGAACATTAATAGAACATTAAATGGTGATTAAGAGAAATTAACAAGTGTTTTTGTGAAATGCAGCCGAGGACACCGGGTAGCCCGCTCCTATGGATCCGGCGAAACCCTGTGTGAAGCTGCGTTTTCCGACACCGGTGCAATTCCATCAAGCCAACCCAAAAGGTAGAAAGTTGCGGCTGCGACCGGCAGAGTTCCCGAGAATTTCAACTCCGTCGGCGTGCCGGTGGCGGCGAATTTCCGCGCCGCATCCCGTATCTGCCGCAACAGTTGCGAATCACCTTCACCGCCCGCCTCCGGCCCGGCGAGGAGTTCCGCAATCGGGATCACGGCACCGCCGGGCGAGTGTTCCCCGACCATGACACTGACTTCGATATGCGAGTCAGGAAAAATTCTGCCGTTGCCGGAAATCCGCAGCAGATTTTCCCCATCCTGAGTAACGGCAAGGGCCAGGGCCAGGCGCATTTCCGCCCCATCGGGGGTAAGCGTTACGCCGAGATCGGTGCCCAGCCGGTCCCACATGCCGGTATCGCGCGGAAGATACGGCAACAGCACGCGGATCAGCCCGGATGCCAGGCGGATATTCCAGGCACGGATATGCACCTCATCCGCCGAATCCGGGTTATGCAACCGCATCCGCTCAGCGACGGCGAGGGCGGCACCCTCCGGCAGCAATCCGGCAAAGGCATGGAAAGGGCTGCCCGGACGGCTTCCAATTGCCAGATCTTCGGCGATGACGGTGAAGCCCGCGGGTCGGGCGCCGACAATGCCCGACTTTCCGGCGAAAACCCGCAGCCCGGAAGCCGGGTGCGTGAGGCTCCCATCCAATTCAACGAATAGACGCTCAAACCCCAGTTTCAACCCGTCACCCGCAGCCGGCAATGAGGTCAGTCCGGCGATATAGCCCGAAAGGTTGCCGGTCTCGAACTGCACCGGCCCGGCTCTGTGCAGCGGCATCGGCAGACCCTCGAATTCGATCGGCATCTCATTGCCGGCCGCGGAAGAAACGGATTGGCAAATGAGAATTGCCGCTGTTCCGAGTTTCAGACGATTCAAATCATATCTCCTTCCAGTCGCGGGCGTGGCGGTTCAGAAACCGGTTCCGGCGCAACGCCCGGTTCCGACCGCCATTCCAGGTGAATTCCCGCCGCTCTCGCCGGATCCGGCTCAGGCAGCCAGCGGGTCGACCGCCGGCCCGCCGCACCCCGCCGGCCATAACCATTCAGGGTGCGCAATGCCGTGTGGCCTGTGAGGGCGGCGGTTTCCGCCGCGCTCAGAACCCGCCTTGCCTCGCTGACAAAAGCGTGCCGGAAAGTATGCAGCGTAATCGGATCGGCCCGATCGGGACACACCAGAAGCGAGGTTGTCCGCACCACCGAGCGGCACCTGTCAAGAATCCGCCTGATTTCAAACCGGCTCAGATTAAGCTGCTCCAGCCTGGCTGCCGCGGCCAGCCATTCGAATTCTTCCGGCGGGATGCCGCCCAGTATCAGGGCCCGCATCGGCTCTTTCAGATTCGGCGATGCGTTGCGCGTCTTCGCCGTCCGGATAAGCAGGATCCGGGGTTCAATGACGGGCCCGTCGGTATGCGGCTGCCCAACCGGAACAAGCAACCCGTCCCGGAATGACCGCATCGGATCCGATACAGCCGATGCGCCTGCATCGTCGGAAACCGGTTGCACGAGGCTGCAGCGGAACATTTCTATGGAGCGCATTCCCGTGAGCCATGCCGACCGGACCAGAAGCCGGGGCACAGCATTCATCGCGGGTTTCCGGCTGACCACCGAATTGATGGCCTCCACCGGATTCCCCGCCGGCAGCGCCGCAAAAAACGCTGCGAACAATTCGCTGTCGATGTCGCTCCAGCGACGCTGCGGGGCACGCCGTGCGTCGCGGTGCATGTGGGTGTGACTGGTGCCGGCAAGACGCGCCGCCCGTTCAGCCTGGCTGCCGAAATCCCCGAGAGCGGCACATTCATCAATCATCGCCTGCAGTTCCGGCGCATATTGGCACCGGAGCTGGCCCAAAGTCCGGCTGCGGGCTTGCCGGTCTGCCTCCACGATCCTCTCCCAAGCGCAGTCAGCCAGCCAATCAGGCATGCGGATATTACGTGCGGCCGCCTCGCCCGGACTGATCCACACCCCCGCCCGCTCCGCCGCCTCCCTGGCTTCCAGCATTGTTCGGAAATACATTCTGAGGGCGGCGATCCCGACAAACGAATCCACTGTCATCAGGCAGCGGATTCCCATCTGACACAAAAGCTCTTCCGGCGACGGGTCGCGACCGAGAACACGGCACCGCACTTCAGTTGTGGCAAACAGGCAATGCAGTGTTTTCCTGTAATTGATGCTGACCGGCCCGGCCCGGTAATCAGCGAGACAGGCAGCCGGTGAAGGTATTTTCCATGTCATACTGGCACTGTCATACTGGCACCTGTACCGCTGGATGCGCCGCACGCTCTAACCCGACCATTTGGAATTTCCTGCCCGCCCTACCCGTGCGGGCGCCGTTTCATGGGGAAAACCCGCTCCACTGAAAGCGGAAACGGCATTCCCGCGCCGGAAGTGTGGGCGAAGCGGGTAGCCGCGCAGGCTCGAATGGCATCACATCCGGGCAAACGCTTCACAGCAGCGATGATCGCCGCAGCAACAAGGTTGGAGACCGCACGACATTCCCGCAGGAGAAAACCATGGCCGGTCAATGGGGCCCAGCATCTGCGTTTCAGTGATATTGTATTGAGTAATTTTACTCAATAGTATATTAAATCATTATGACCGGGTATCAGCGAAGCCAAATGTCAACATTGCTGAGCCGTCTGCGAGAGAAACCCCTGCGGCTCACGATCATGACCGGCCCACGTCAAACCGGCAAGACCACGCTGATTCGCCAAGTGCTCGCACAACTTGATCGGCCTTACCACTATGTGGCCGTCGATGAGCCTGACTCGTCCATACTTCCCATCATCCCTGAATTCACAGGCCAACCCAGTGTCGGGCGCGGCGGCGTACGGGACGTAAATTGGCTGGTGCGGCAGTGGGAGCGGGCACGAATGGCCGCCAAACGTTCTGACCGGGGCCTCGTACTGGCACTGGACGAAATTCAGAAAGTTCCAGACTGGTCGGAAGCGGTCAAGGGCCTTTGGGATACGGACCGCTTCACTGATTGCCCTCTTCACGTAATCCTGTCGGGATCGGCTCCGCTGCTGATGCAGCAAGGAATGGGCGAAAGTCTTGCAGGCCGGTTCGAGACCATCCCCGTCACGCATTGGTCTTTTTCCGAAATGTCGGCGGCTTTCGGCTTCGACCTGCAGCACTACATCTATTTCGGTGGATATCCGGGAGGTGTCCCCTACATTCAGGAACAGAGCCGATGGCGCGCTTACGTCAACACGGCGCTTATCGAACCCATCATCGAGCGCGACATACTCGCTATGCAACGGGTTGATAAGCCTGCACTCCTGAAGCAACTCTTCCAACTGGGCGCTGAGTATTCCGGCCAGATACTCTCATTCAATAAGATGCTCGGCCAGTTACAGGACGCCGGAAACACGACAACTCTTGCGCGCTACCTGGACCTTCTGTCAAAGGCGGGCCTGATTACAGGTATCCTGAAATACGCCTCGCAGGCCCATAGGCGGAGATCCTCCAGCCCCAAGCTCAATGTTCTCAACACGGCGCTCATGACAGCTGCCTCGGAGTACAGCTTCGAAGCGGCTAAGGCAGACAGGAGCCAATGGGGACGCCTCGTCGAAAGTGCCGTGGGCGCTCACTTGTTTAACACCGGCATGCCCGAATGCCGTTTACACTATTGGCGTGAGAACGGCTCAGAAGTTGACTTCGTTCTGAAACGCGGACGAAAATTGGTTGGCTTCGAAGTGAAGAGCGGAGTTCGCAGACCAAGGACAAGAGGGCTTGAACAATTCGCCGGACGATTCGACGGCCTGACGGCTCACATTGTCGGCGAGGGTGGCATTCCGATCCCGGAGTTTCTGTCAATTCCCGCCACAGAGTGGCTTGATGATAAATGACATCCATTGTCCCGCGGACATGCCACGAAGTCACGCAAAGCGACTTTCCCGACCGGGTGCAGCCTCCGTCTCAATCTATAGAGGAATGGGAAAACCACGTGGCTTACGTGCTTCTCGGCCTCCCCGGATCAGGCAAGACAACCATCTTTAAACATGAAGCCCAACGCCAAGGTGTGACCTGCGTTACGGTGCGCGATTTCCTGGCCTTCGACGACAGGCCTGAATGGCACAAGGAAACACTCTTCATCGACGGATTGGACGAAGCCCGCTCGAGAGCAGTCGACGGCCTGACGCCACTTGATCAAATCCTAGCCAAACTCGATCGAATAGGGTGTCCGCGGTTCCGACTTTCATGCCGGGAGGCAGATTGGTTCGGCTCGAATGACGTTAATCGTCTCAGGATGGTTTCACCGGATCCCGACCGCACTGTCACAGTCCTGCGTCTTGATCCCTTGTCTGACGATGATGTCCGGCAATTGCTGTCCGCGGATGCCGGATTCGATTATCCGGATGACTTCATGTCTTCAGCCCGGGAAAAAGGTCTCCAGGGACTGCTGTCCAATCCTCAAAGTCTCAAGATGCTCGTCAAAGCGGTTGGACCGGACGGAGTCTGGCCCAAAACCAGGATGCAGGCATTCGACATGGCTTGCCGTGCCCTGCTGGCGGAACACAATGAAGATCATAGCTTAGCGCAGCCAGACCGTGAAAGTGTTGCGGACTTGATAACTGCGTGTGGCAGACTCTTTGCTGTACAATTACTTACCGGTGCCGCCGGATACATACGATGCGTCAACGAAGAGGATACAGATTTCCTCGGGCCTGACCGACTGCCGGGAATGGATCGGAAAATCATCAGCCAATGCCTGCAAAGCAAACTGTTCGAAGCCCCGGCATCGTGCCGGGCGTCTCCCATTCATCGCCAGATCGCAGAATTTCTCGCCGCCGGATACCTGGCCGACCTGATCCAGGACGGTCTTCCCGTCGAGCGGGTTCTCGCGCTGATGACCGGGCATGACGGAGTCATTGTCTCCGAATTCCGTGGACTTTCCGCATGGCTCGCGGCTCACTGCAAATGCGGCCGGGCAGCGGTGATAGCCCGCGATCCTCTGGGGACGATTCTCTACGGCGACGTCAGTGATTTCTCTCTGGAAGAAAGAAACTGCCTGCTGCGCGGCCTGCACCGGGAAGTCCGCATCAATCCAGGGAATTTCGTTCGTCCTCATCTGGATTCGCGACTCGGCGACTTGGTTTCCTCGGATTTGGAGGAGCGGTTCCACGAAATCCTCGCCGCGTCTGACCGGGACGAATCCTGGCAATCCCTGGTGATTGTCCTGCTCGAAGCCCTCCGGCATGGCGAGTGTCTTCCGCAGCTTGCCAGCGTGGTAAAGGAACTGATTCTTGACGGCACAAGGCGGCCACGGCTTCGTGTGCCCGCCCTGAAACTGTATTTGCGACATTTCCGGAAAGTCTCTGAGCTGAAGGAATTCGCCGCTGCACTGTATACAGGCAAAGCTCCGGACCCCGACGACGATCTACTCGGCATTTTATTGTCCGAACTTTATCCTGACGAAATATCGGAAACGGAAGTCATTCGGTATCTCAAAATACCGCGAATGCCCGACTACTATGGCGCATACCGCTATTTCTGGACCGTGCGGCTTCTGAATGAATCAGCAGGCAGCAGACTTGCGGTGCTTCTGGATCATTTCGTGGCCCGCTACGACGAACTACTCGCCGACCAGAAAGCGCTCGGGCTTCTCGATTCCTTCGTGCCCCAGCTGCACGCGCCTCTGCTGTCCAGATTCCTTCAATCATCAGATGATCAGACGGACCTGACTCGCCTATTCGACTGGCTGGATCCGGTCGCAACGTCATTCGACCGGGATTATTCTCCGGAAACCGGTTATGAATATCGGGAAGTCCGGCAGTGGCTCATTGACCACCCCGATATCTGGAAAGCCCTTATGGCCGAGGGGCTGAGGAAATGCATCGACCGATACGGGCACGACAAGGTATACGGAATCGCTTACTGCATGAACGGTGTCGAACATGGCAGGCTTTTGGCTGTTACTCGACCACCGGATTTCGGTTTGTGGTGCCTTGATCAGGCAATCACCGTAAGCGACGCAGATGCTGCCGATTGGCTCTTGGAACAAATTGCGGGATGTTTACGCGAAGGCTGCTTCAATGAGGGCCTGGCCTACGAGGATGTATCAAAACGCTTGGCTGGAGACGCCGATCTCAAATGCGCGTTTGACAGGAAAGCCGCCCAACTTGAAACCGCAGCTTCCGAAGTAACGCCGTCCCGGCGGCACAGCCGAACCCATTTGAAGACCGAAAAGCCCAATTGGTATGCCCATGTGAAACCGCACGAGGACGAGCTACGCGGGAACAAGGCAAGTCCTGAACTTTTACACCAACTGGCCAAGGTTTATTTCGGTGGATACCTGAACCTTCAAGGCAATTTGCCGAGAGAGAGGCTGGGGTCTCTGTTGGACGACGATTCAAGCCTGATCGAGGCTGTTCTCGCCGGGTTCCGCAGGACCGCCGATCGGGGTGACCTTCCCACAGACCGGCAGGTCATTCGCCTCGGAGCCACGAAACAAACACACTACCTTGCACTCCCATTCTTGGCGGGTCTTGAGGAAGAACCCCTTCCAGAGCCCTCAGACGAAAGGCTTTTGCGGTTGGCACTGGCGATTAACTACACCGTACCCGCGTGGCCGGGCGGGCGGTATTCGGCGGGCCTTCCGCGGGGTTTGCACAAGTCACTGCTGTCCAAACATACCCAACTTGCAGCGGACGTACTGATACAGTCCGTTCTCTCCGAACTGCGCAGCGGTGCGGCCTCACCTTTCGGCGTTGCGGAACTGGCTCGTTCTTCTGATCATGCGGGCGTCGCCAGTATCTCCGCATTACACCTTCTACAACGATTCCCCATACGCTGCACCTCTGATCAATTGTCGAGCTTGAGCCATCTCATGCTGGCGGCAAGGCGCCACTGCCGTGAAGAGCAGCTGCTTGAGTTGATCGATGGGAAACACAGCCATCCCGGAATGACTGTGGCGCAACGGATCTATTGGCTCGTCTGTGGCCTGTGCATCGATCCGAAAACCTATGTTGACCGGCTGGGCAACTATGCTGCTGTCACGCAGCGGCGCATCCGCTTTCTCGCGGAGGCCGTGGCAAACCAGCTTAACCGCTCCTCAGATCTGCGGGTCCGCCAAAGCGTTCCCGCCCTGCGGCTGCTCATTCGGCTGATCGGTGTTTCCTGCCGACCACATTCCTTTGACACCGACTCCGATGAGGGCACTTTTGTCACGCCGGCAATGGAAGCCGCGGGCCGGGTCCGTCGTTTCATAAATCAATTGGCATCCATTTCCTCCGAAGACGCCTTTCACGCTCTGGAAGAGTTGGCGTCCGACACCGATTTGCGCCCTTGGCAGGAGCTTCTGATGGATGCCGTTTCCCGGCAAAGCGCGCTGCGTCGAGAGACCGGATTTATCCATGGTGATGTCGAACAAGTACTTGCCACACTGGCATGCGGCACCCCTGCCAATGCCGCGGACTTGGCCGCACTTATTGTCGAACATTTGCACCAACTCGCGCGGAAAATACGCGACGGCAGCACTTCCGACTGGCGCCAATATTGGAACGTGGATGGGCGCGCGCATATACAAAAAACCCGCCCGGAGAATGTGTGTCGAGACGCGCTTGCATCGGATCTAAAAGCAAGACTGCAACCGCTGGGCGTAGACGTTCTGCCTGAAGGTGCCTACACAGATGCAAAGCGCGCTGACATTCGAGTGTCTATTGGCGAATTCAATGTGCCGATCGAGGTGAAGAAAAGCTGCAGCCGTGATCTTTGGAGTGCATTGCGCTCGCAACTGATTAACCAATATGTCAGGGATCCGGGCACTGGTGGGTATGGAATCTATCTTGTGCTCTGGTTCGGCAACGCCAAAGACTGCACACCTGCTTCTCCCATCACCGGGCCGCTGCCTGTTGACGCACAGGACCTCGGTCGCCGCCTGCGATCAACGCTGTCAGAAGAGGAGAAATTCAGGATACGGATTTGTGTGGTTGATGTTGCCGCTCCCAATTGAATTGACGCTGTCCGCTTTAATTCGTTGCCGTGTAGCAAGGCGATCACTGCCTCCCGTCAGTTCGGATCGATCCGGCCTACGGGAATTGAATTATTGTCTGCCCGCAGCGATCCCGCATTTTCCACAACATAGCGCCGACTGCCCGGAACAAACCCTGCCGCTGTCCCATGTAGGCGACATAAGGTGCCGGACACCTAATTGGCGGCAAGGTCACGCATGCGAATTTTCCTCTTCAGACCGGCTTGGTTGATTGTCGCCATCTGCATCCCCGGACTTGCCGCCTGCTCGGCAACAGTCGATCATGCCATCAAACCGGATGATACGGCCATTGATGCCATCATTGCCGAGGCGGCGGCGCAATCCGCCTCTGCCAGCGAAGCTGTTGCAATGGTCGAAAAACATGCCGCCGGGCTGCAGCAGGTGCCGGACATGCCTGGACCCGATGCCACTGACCCGGTGCGCATCGACTGGCAGGGTCCGGTGGAACCCCTTCTCGACCGACTGGCGGCACACATGAATTATCAATGGCGCAGCGCAGGCCAACCACCCGCCAACCCGGTAATTGTCACCGTCGCGGCATTCAATGGCGCACCCCTGCATGCCATCCCGAAACTCGATGCGGCGCTTTACGGCCACGCCACGATCCGCGCTGTGCCGTCAAGGCGTATGCTTGTGCTCGATTATGGCAATTAATGCCCTGCCGGCGCTGACGCTGACCGTCATGTTGGCGGCATGCGCTCCCGCAGCACAACCGATCGGAGACAGCACCCTGCCGCCGCGCAGTGCTGACGAGATTCTGAAGCGGATGGCTGAGGATGAAGGTGTGCCTGAAGGACGGCGCACGGCAATGCGCCGGGCGGCGCTTCAACTCGGCAGTCAGCACGGGTTTGCACAACGCGCAGCAGCCATTCGCCTGCGTCTTGAGGCCCGATCGCCGGAATTGTCGCAGATCTACGATTTCAACCGCGTTACCACTTTGGCACCGCAGCGCACGGGATATTTGCTTCCACCCGTCATCGCACGCAGCTTTGATGCCTTCGCCGGCAATGAAGCCGGAAATGCGGTCTCGGCGGCGGATGAATATCTTGAGATTCTGCAGCCGGCGTCGCTCTCGCCGACGATTCCGCAATGGCAGGATTATCTGCTGTTCGAACCCACCCGCCCGGCATCGACCGCGGCATATGCGAAGCCGCGCGGCAACGCGGAGGAAACCGAATTCAAAGCCTGGCTGCGGGAAGGCTGGCAGGCAGGGGTTAAGCTTGCCGATGAAGAGCTCTCGCAAAGATTCAACCGTCTGCGGCGGGATTATGAGGGGATGCTCGAATACCGCCGCCTGCGGGCGCTCGGCATGGTGTCGGCGCCTGAGCTCACGGGCACGGAGTTCGGCGTCACCGGACAGGCCGGAAGCATGCGCATCGCCGATCGGACCGCCGGAATCGCTCAGAATTCGGATTTTCACCGCGACAGCTCCAACTGGCTTTCAATTGCACCGGATGGGTAATGCCAGCGCCGATCGCAGATATTTATACGTCCGACGCCGCATGGGACCTTACGCCCGATATCTCACCGCTTCCGAGGGAGCCGGCGACGGATATTCGGCCCTTTGAGCTGGATCGGAACAGCCATAGCGCGCAACTCTCTTTGATGCCGGTATACCGGATCACGCATCCGGAATTCCGCAGGATCATGCTGTGTGCGGCGGCAACCGGCGCCTCCGATGTCACGCTGCAGACCGAAGCGCAGCCGCGTATCGAGGTGAATGGTGTCCTGTACAGGTTGCGGGGACGCCCTTGGACGGGTTCCGAAATCGACAGAATCCTTGAACACACCTATGGCGCGGCGAGCGGTCCGGCGGAGATAAAGGCCCGACGCAGCCTCGACTATTCCTATGAGATCCTGCTGGAGGACAGTTCACGCCGCCGCTTCCGTGTCAATGCGACCGGAATCCGGTGCCGCGACGGATCCGGCATTGAATTGACATTCCGAATTCTGCCCGATGATCCACCCGACTGCGCCAGCGTCGGTCTGCAAGCGGAGGAAATCACCGCCATGACCCCGGAAAACGGGTTGGTGATCATTGCCGGTGCCACCGGCAGCGGCAAATCGTCAACCATGGCCGCACTCACCCGGCACCATCTCGAGCGCACCGACAGGCAGGTCAAGATCGTCGATATACAAGCCCCGATCGAATATGTTTTCCGCCGCACCACCTCCCGCAGGACAGGTTCGGCCTCGGTGATCGGTCAGTCGGAGATCGGCAGGCATTTGCCTGATTTTGCCAGTGGTGTACGTTCGGCACTGCGGCGGAAACCGCACATCATCAACGTCGGCGAAGCACGCGACAGGGAAACAATTGCCGCTGCGCTTGAAGCCGCGCTCACGGGACATCTCGTATACACCACAACGCATGCGGGCTCGGTGCAGGACTGCGTCCGCCGATTGCTGGCTGCATTTCCGGCGACCGAACGCGAACACCGCGCCGGTGACATCGGCACCAGCCTGCGTTTCGTCATGACACAACGGCTGATCCCCTCAGTCGACGGCCAGAGGCGGGTGGCGCTCAGGGAGTGGATGTCTTTCGGCAGTGGTGCAGGCGAAGCGATGCTTGGCATCCCGGCGGCGGATTGGCCGGGCTTTATCCTTGACTGCATGGCCGGACGCGGTGACGGCGGGTGTTTTCGCAGTTGCACGCGAAGCCTGGCTGACTCGGCCGCCCTCTTGGTGCGACAGGGGCTGTTCGATACGCGGTCAATGCAGGAATATCTGTCGGGACACCGGCTTCCGCACTGATGCTCGGCAAACGCAATTACTGGCGCGATGCCCAGCGGCCGGCGCGGTTTCTCTGCTTCGATTCCCGCATTGTCGCTTTCATTGGCCTGACGCTGCTGCATTTCCGTGTCTGGACCGTAATTCTATTGATCCTGGCGGCTGTAGTCTTGCTGTGGATGGATTGGCGCAGCATCGACCCACGCAACTCACTGCGCCACCTGCGGACATTTCTTGCCGGACCGGTCATCCGCGCACGCAGACATCAAGAGTTACGCCGTCCGATCGATTTCGGCTTCGAGACAATTGCAGCGGTGCGCCAGGCCGAGGCGGAATTGCAGAAAAACGAGCAAACACCCGAACCGAGCTGTAAGCGCCGGAGGTGAGCGGAGCCGCAACCGCCTGCGGAACGTCATGTGAGCCGGATGTTCCGGGCTTTCCGGATCAGCATCGGCATGCCCCGGATCAGCACCAGGAAATCAATGTACACCTTCAGTGCCAGAGAGTTGAAGATTTACTCCGCACCGTCTGAAGGACGCAGGCAGGTAGTAGAGTCGGGGGCTGGCGCGCCGGCTTCAGGGTCCGGTGGCCTGTCCGTCGCTTTCGCTCCGGGCCTCAGTCCGGCTCCCGTGACCGCGTTTCCAGTCCCCCGCTCATCAAACCGGACGTGCGGTTTTCCCGCATCCGGCTTTCCGACGGAATCATGCCTTCGCCCACGGAAGGCTCTTGGTCCTTGACGCTGGGCGGATAAGGCCGCAGTCGTTCCACAGCACCTCGTCCGGGAAGCGCGCAGACTTCCCGGTTCTCACCCTGCGCTTCCGGCAGAGCCACCGCCGCAGCCGCCGTGCCGCGTGCGCATCGACCGATTTGCAGGCGGGGCTGACCTGCCCGGGGTCACAGCACTCCGCCCAGCCGGACGGAATCCGGTTCAGGCGTTTCACCATGACCTCAGCGGGGATCAGCGCGTTCCGTCCGGCCGTCTGTTCACTCACCCTGCGGCAGATGCCCTGAACGCCCGCCTTGCCCGGTCGGGTGCCGATATACGGCCCCCTCCCTTCCGTGCGGTGGTTGCGTCCGATGCGGTATCCGGGGAACCCGATCGGTTCCTCCGGACACCGCAGGCACCGGGTCTTGCGTTCGTTGACCGGAAGCTTCAGCCTGTCCATGATCCGCCTGACCACCGACAGCATTTCCGCCGCCGGGGCCTTGCCGGGCACACAGATGTCGTCAGCATAGTTCACGATCTCCGAACGGAACCGCCGGGTGTGGCCCGACAGTTTCCAGCCCGGTATGAACCGACGCATGTGGAGGTTGCTGAGCAGCACCGATACCGGGGACCCCTGAGGGGTTCCCTTCCGTTGCCTGCGCGCACGGTCCGTGCGGCGCTTGCCGCCCTCCCCGTCATCCTCCTCCACCGGCATCTCCAGCCATGCCTTGATGAGGCCGGGCATCCGTCCGTCGCTCACGCGGCGGGCGACGCTCCTCATCAGTCCGGCATGCGGTATCCCGCCGAAGTGGTTGGACAGGTCGCAGTCGACCACCTCATTGTGCCCCGTGTCCAGGAGGCTGTGGACGCGTCTCACCGCGTCCTTCGCGCCCCGCCCCGGCCTGTAGGCATACCGCTCCGGTTGCAGGTCGGCCCCGAATACCGGCTCAGGCACAGGCATGGCCGAGGTCCGCGCCACCCGGTCCCGGATGCAGGGAATGCCCAGGGGCCGGAAGCCGCCGGGCTGTTTCTCCGGTATCAGGACCTGCCGCACCGGTTTCGGCCTGCAGGTCCCTTCCCTCAGTTCCCGCGACAGTTCCCCGGGCCACCGCTCCGGCCCGGACGGTTCGATCCCCTCGGACGTCTCCCCGTCAACCCCGGCGGAGCCGCCGTTGCGGCGGACCCTGGCCCAGGCCTCCATGAGGAAATCGGTTCGCCGGACCTTGTCGATCAGGGCGTGAAAGCGGCGGTCGGGTTCCTCCTTCGCTTTCGCATGCGGCACAGTCTGGAGTTTCCGGACCTTGACTGACCCTGTCAGGCTGTTGCCAGTGGCCATGCCCTGCCCCCTTTCCATGCCATTTCCGAAGTCAGGCCCCTTCCCTCGACCGGCACTGCCCGGCGTCCGCAGTACTATGGGCCTGTCCGCCACCCTGCCGGCCCGGACTGTCCCCCGCGGGGTTCCGGTTGGCGTGTGCCCGCCACCGACAGGGCTTCCCGTGCTGCCGCGTTCTCCATCTTCCGTACATGCCGGCGCCATTACCCCGGCGGGAACGGCCCGGTGCATGCGTCGCTTGCTTCCCGAACCGCCGTCGGTCTTCCCCTGATCCCAGGAGGGTCGACTCCCGCATTGCCCTTATCGAGGCCTGCTCAGCGTTCACTCACGTTCCGGCCTGCATGGTCGCTGAGCCGCCCGGGGCGGCCCGTTGACACCAGAGTGCTTCAGTCCACATCGTTACCTCCGTAAACCGCTCCGGCTGCTACCAGCCGAAGCGGCAATTGCTGAGTGGGGTTCGCACCCACAAGAAAAAAAACGCGCCTTTCCACGGCGCACTGAGAAATGCAGGCTAACCTTCGTTTCCCACGCCAGGCGGCCACCGGATCTGAATCCCATATGCGTTTGAGCAGATACAATCCCGCATTTTCGTACTGCCTGATAATTCAGTCGTCGCCGCCCGTTGTCCGTAATTGCGTGCCGAATATCATGCCGAGCAGGGCGGCGTCGCGGATCCTGTCGGACGGCGGCTGCCCGCTGGGCATCCCTTGGTAGACGGCTTCTGAATATTTGACAGCGCAGTGCAGGCTGTCCTGTGGATCGGTGTGAAATTTACCGCAGCGTTTCAGCATTTCATCCGGCTGCAGAAGCGAATGCCCGGCTGCAAGCAGGGCATCAAGAAACCTGCCATCGACGGATCTGTCACCGTTAAGCCCGTGATCATCCGGGCCACGCACGGGAAGAAATTTGTTGATGGCTATCCAGGGTGCCCAGCATTCGCCGATATGGAAGGCACGCGCCTTCACCAGCTTCGATTCCATGAGAAAGTAGAATTCCCCTTCGCGCAGCTTCTGCAGCTCGGCAATGGGAACCCTCTCGGTTTCGATGAAATGCCTGTCCGGCCGGTCGACCCATTTGAACCCGGTGAGACCGGGCTTCTGAATCTTCGCCGATGCGACGGCCACCCGGTGACGGGCGAATTTACTCTGCAGGAAGCGCCATGTGCGCTGTGCGTCCTCGGTCGCACCGGCGACCGTCAGGCGGGCATTGGCGGCAGCGGTTTCGGCGATCTGCGGCGAAATACTCTGCATCGACGCCATATCCTGACCGGCGATGATGATCATGAAGCCGAGCGAGCGAGCCTGCGCCATCATCGTGTCGATACCTTTGACCATGTAATAGCCGGCCTCATCCAATATGGTGATGAAAGGTGAGGGAGATGTGGTCGGGCGGCGCTCCACCAGCTCGGCTTGAGTGCCTTCGAGCATGCTTCCGGCGGCCCTTCCCATCATCATCTTCAACATCGCGACCACGATTCTGCCGCAGTTGCGCATCTCGTCCGGCGCCTTCTGCAGGGCCGGCAGCAATACCACCAGCACGCGTCGATTCAGCACCACATCATCGATATCCACCTCTCCGAACGGGGTGCGGAAGATATGACCGAAATCATCCGCCAGTGAACCCAGCGGCTTGGTCAGTTGCATCGACAGGAAACCATGCTGTTCGACCGCCTTACCCTCCTGCTTTTCGCCATTCAGCGCTTTCTCAAGGCTGAAGCCGGGCAGCGAATCGAAAAATCCCTTGAGGGCAAGGCGTGACTTTTCGGAAAATTCCCCGCGCAATGCCCTCAGATACAGCTCGATCAGACCGCCGCGGCGCCGCATCTCGTCCCAGGCTTCATCCGGAATCTGTGAGACCTCGGTGAACGGCCCGTCAGCGGCAAAACGCCGGTCTATGCCGGTGCCGAGGGGCAGAAAATCACGGATCGCCTGCACATCAAGCAGCACATCGCCGGCGTCGCGCATCTCGCACAACGCCTTCATGGTCGATGTAACCAACGCCATCGCCCGGTTTCGCCACATCTCGCCTTCGCTGCCGGTGCCGCCCATGAGCGAGACGATCAAATTCATCAGCTGGTCGGCTGAGCCATGCGCGAAGGGGTTGAGCGTGTTGGATTGCACATCCGGCCCACCTGCCGTCAAGTCGATGCCATTGCCGGCATCGGTGAAATTCAGAATGCGGTAGTCATCCTGGCGGCCGAAACGGGACACGATTGACCATGCCTTGGCATGAAACTCGGTGGTGCCTTTGCCGTCGATGAACATGAAACCCGAGGCCCACATCAGCGACTGCGAAGCGAGGCCGAGCAGAAACTCGCTGTTATGGGTCGGAAGATAGCCCTCGATGACGAACAGCCCGTCAGCCGCGTCGGTCCGGATACAACTCATCGGTCGCCGGCGTGGCCGAATGCCGGCAAGGGAACGCCCCGCCTCTTCATTCCGCATCCGCCCGGAGATGAGCATGTCACGGATGCGCGAACGCGCCGCATGCGCTTCGCCATCGCTGGAAAAGCCCTCCGCGCCGATGATTTCCAGCCCGTCGCGGATCAGCGATCGGTTGCAGGGCGGAAATCCGGCAACCAGAGCTTCCTGACCCGGCAGAGCGAAACGGACAGACAAATCCGTGCCCCGGCGAAGCTGCATAGCGGCACCGCCGAGGGACCAGATCAGATGCCGGAGCAGGAAACCGTCGCTTGCACCGAGGACCGGCACCTCGACCCAGCCATTGCTGTGGCCGCCCGCAGGCTCGCGCAGCCGGGCCTGCAGAAAAGACGCCGTCCAGCGCCACCTCTTATCGACGGATGCGGCAAGCGAAGGCATGAATCCCAACCGCTCGAGACCGGCGGTGGCGGCGAGAGCAGCGGTGCCATGTGTCAGATCCGGCATCGAGCGCAGCCCCTGCTGCGGTTTCGGCAATTCGATGAAAATCCGCAGCCCGCCTTCGCCGCTGAGTGATCCGAGCCGCAGCGCGATGCCGATATCGGCAGCCTTCCACAACCCATCCTTCTTTTCCACACCCCCTTGCAGCCGGACCCGCCACAAATGATCGCGGGAACATTCCGCCATCCGGCCATCGGCGAACTCCAAGCGCACAATCGGCAGTCTTCCCTGGGGATGCACCGAGACAATCCGGCTTGCTTTGCCGGATGGGTGCATCACTTTGTCGCCGGGCCTGAGTCCGCCATTCCGGCGCCAGCCTGACGGGGTCAGTACCAGCGTATCGTCGGGCAAAGCCTTGCCGGCACCGGTGGTCGCCAGAACCAGCGCATGCCGCCGCGCATCGCTGTTGGAAATCCAGATCTCTTCATTGCTGTCGAACGCATTGCCGAGAAACAGGATCCCCTCGCCGCGGCGGAATCTGCCCGTTCCTCCCGCTTCCGGTGCGTTGAAATCCTGCCCCTCGGCGGTCATGGGCAGCCGGAAAGGAAGATGTGCGCGGTGGCGGGCCAGCCAGGCGCAATAGAAGAAGGACGCCGGCAGGGTGAGTAGCCAGGCGCCGGGAATGAATGGCATGGCGGCGACCGCGAGCAGCATCAGGGTGGTGAACACATCCGGATGCGCCAATTGGTCGGCGATACCGCCCCGACCGCCGGTCTGCCCGGTCATGGTTGCCCGTCGCCCTATTGCGGTTCCGTATTGGCCACCGTTCCATCGGTGAGAAGGCCGAGAATCGCCGCCTGCACGATGGCGTTGCGGCTCTCCTGGAGCAGCCTGAGATAAGCGATGCGGGTGTTCAGCGCTTCCAGATCAATGAGATCCTGCAGCAGGCCACGCTCGGTCTTTCCGTGCCGGAGTTCAAGGGTTTCCGCATCCGGCACATGATATGCGGCAATGCGGATTTCCAAAGCCTGCAATTCGCTGATGATATCGGGGATATCGCGCCGGTAGCGCGCCCGGGCGGCGATCGTCCGGTATGGCTTGGCCGCCAGCGTCGGGCTCGCCAATTCCAGCGGAAACGCGACCGCAGCAATTGCCGCCTGGTTTCGGGCTTCGGCGGCGCGCCGGCGCACCGCCTCGGACAAACCCGCCGGCTCACGCAGCTCTTCGGCCCTCAGGGGTCGTGGCGGAAACGGATCGATGCTGTTGGCGATCAACCGAGGCAATGCCCGGCGCAGTTCCGGATCCTCAATATCCAGAGTCGGCTGGTCAAGAATCCGTTTCCATTCAGTGGTGGCGTCGTCGGCTCCGCCGGCATGCCTGATCTCTTCCCGTTCCCCGGCCAGATAGGCAGCCATTCTGAGCCCGTTCACAGCCACCGGTTCGGCCGCACCGCGTGACCAGTCAGCGGCACCCTGGATGGCGGTGGCGACGGATGGGCGCGGCGGCAATTCCGGCTGCAGGGCCGTATCCAGCACCAGACAGAAATCCGGGTTTGGATCAAAGCGACCGCTTTCCGCCTCCGCCCGTTGCCCGGATCTGAGCAGCTTGGCTTGATTCAGCGCCGCCCCGTCGGCGATCCGTTCGGCGGCTTCCACCTGTCGGTCCAGATAACGGCTGTTCTGTTGCGAATGCTGACGCAATGCGCCGACAATCTGCGAGGCGGCCTCGGTGGCTTCCCTGGTGACATGCCGTTGCGTCTCAGCATGCATGCCGCGGATGGCACCGCAGCGACAGCCGGCGATCTGCGCCTCAGCCGGGGATGCAGCGATGAGGAGGAGCGCGGCACCGACAGCGATTCCCTGAGCCTGCATCATTATTCGCTCCCGTGATCGCCATAGAGTGAGCGCCAGATTTCATCGACCGGATCATTCCTGCGGCCGGCAGGCCTTCCTGCCGGTCTGGCGGGATTGACAGCGGCGGCAGGATCCGCCGGCAGCCCCCGTTTCAGTATCGTCAGCGGCATGGTCAGCGGCCGCGTCAGTTCACGCCATTGCCGATCCGCGAATTTGCAGATCCGGCGGGCATCCGCTCCGCTGCCGAGAGTGCCATCCAATGTGCCGGAAAAGATCGAGCCGAGGACACCGGTCGGTGCAAACAGATCAAGCTTCAGCTCCATCAGCCCGTCGAGGCAGCTGAGATCACCGATCGGCGCCGGTGGCTGAATGGAGGCTTCCGAGCGGCGCACCGACGATTCGATCTGTCGGCGTGTCGCTGCCGCAATGCGGGTGCGGGCTTCGTCGCTGCAATATGTGCCGGTCGCGGCATGTATCCAGTCCGCCGCCAAGGGAAGCGGCATCAGGATCAGAAAGGAAGTGGCAATTGTCGTGAGTTTCATCCTGCACCATGAATCGGCTGTATCTCCGGCAGCCGATATTGGATGCGTGAAATTCCAAAGCCTTTTCGCCCGGCTCCGGTTTCCACATGGAACCGTGCCTTCCGGCGCATTGTATCTCGGGCTTGCTCACGGGTGGGCGGTAATCCCTGCACCCGGCGGAACAGTCGAGTAGACGCGCAAACAAGTCAGGAGTCAGCGATGCATTCGGAATCCTCCGGAGTGCGGACGCGGAAAAATGCCGACCGGCGCGTTCCGCCACCACGCCTGACTTTGTCGGGAGCCGCCATCCTGCTTCTTGCCGCCTGCGATGCCTCGTCGCCGGAATTGAGCGCGGATATCGCCGGGCAGCGGAAATCCGTGGGCAAACTCTTCGCGGCCATAGGGGTTGCATCGGAATCTGAAAGGGAGATCGAACCAACCCTTTCAAGCGGCGACCATCTGCCGGCGAAGTTGCGCGTGGACGGCGCCATCCGCTATGCGAGCGCCGAGCCGGTAACCCTGGCGGCAGCGCTTGCACGGCTCGAGGGCCTGACCGGCATTCCGCACCTGCTGCTTGTCGGCCCGGACGAGAAGCCGTTTGCCCTGCTTGAGGCCAACCAACCACAGTCAGCCGGCCTGAGCCGCAGGCTGCGTTTCGATTTCTCCGATCCGCTGCCGCACATACTGGACCGGCTGGCTGCGGATTACGGGCTGGAATGGCGCTATGAAGAGGGCAGCATCCTGTTCCGCGAGTTCGTCACCAGACGCCATTTCCTGACCGTGTTGCCGGTGCGCTCGGACTTCTCCAATTCGGTCGGCAGGACCAATTCGAACGTCGGTATCGACTGGCCCGGCGAAGTCCGTTCGGCCCTGCGCAGCATCGCCGGTGCCGAAGCCATCATCGCCTATGGCGAAGGATCCGGATTCGTGACCATCGTCGCGCGCCCCGCCGAACAGCGTCGCATCGCCGCCTACATCAAGGACCTCAACGGATTCCTCGACCGACAGGTGGCATTCGATGTGAATGTGCTTTCGGTCTCGCACCGGCACGTGAAGCAATCCGGGCTGAGTCTGGATCTGTTTTCCGGCGACCCGAAAGATGATTTCATCGCCTGGTCCGGGGAATCCCCGCTGATCAGCGGCGCCGGCGCGGTCAATGTCGGCATCATCACCGGAGATGCCGAACTCGGTCTGCTGGTGACAGCGCTTGACCGGGCCGGTGAAGTCGCGGTGGAAACCCGTACCGGAGCGACAACCTCAAACAATCAGATCGTGCCCATCCAGGTGATCAGTGAAACCGCCTATGCACGGCGTATCGAGGCAGTGCCGGGCGAAGGCCGGGCCGCCACCAGCATCGAACCCGGCACCCTCACCACCGGATTTGAAATGCAACTGCTGCCGCGGATTCTGCCCGATGGAAGGGTGTTGCTGCGCTACAGCATCAAGCTCTCGGATCTGAATGAGTTGGCTGAATTCACTTCCCAAGGGCAGACTGTGCAATTGCCGAAACTGTCAACCACGACATTCGAACAGCAGGCCATTCTCGGCAATCAGGAAACCCTCGTGCTGATGGGTTTTGAACGCGAGAGAAAGTCGCTCGACCGGCCGGGAGAGAGTGCCGCCGGATCAGTGTTCGGGTTCAGATCAGGGGCTGAACGGGAAAGAATCTCGACCGTTCTGACGATCCGTCCACGTATCCTGCCGCGCACGGGCGGATGAACCCGATGCAGGAGGTCATGGCGATGCCCGGTGGGAACCGGCTTCGCATTGGCCGCCGGGAGGCGGTAACAGGATTACTGTGGCAGCCGGCACAGGAGCGGATCCCGATCCGCAAACAGGCCCGGCTTGCCGGCGGGCAACAGAGCGGCTTCGATCTCTACGCCTCTTTCGGTGTCCGGAAACAATATGGATTTGCCGCCAGGGGCGATGGCTGCGTAGCCGGGATGCTCGCCGCTGCCAGCCTGTGCGACGGCCTGGATTGGGGAGATAACTGGCTGGCGGCGTTCAGCGTGCCGGGGCAATACCCGGCCTGGTGGATTGTCGCGCAGCGCAACGGGGCGGTATTCGAGGATCAGCTGCACAGCGATGTGGATAAGGCGCGTGCGGCTTTCCTGAAGTCACTGGAAGCCCCCGATTGGGACCGGATTATCGCGCCGGATAGTTGGGATGTCGGCGACGCCGCCGAGGTGCCGCTGGGAAAAGCCCTGTCCTTCGCCGCCGCGGTCAAATTGCGGCCGGTGAACCGCTGGCCCCGGACCGCGGCCCTCGCAGCACTGGCTCTGAGCGCCGCAGGCGCGGCATATCTCGGCTATTCGGCCTCTCTTGATTGGAGGCAGTCCAGGATTGCGGAACCGGTGCGGCCGCCGGAAGAGCCGCCCTGGCATGGATCACCGGGGCTCAGCGCCTTTATTTTTCATTGTGCCGGAGAAATGAACCGCCTTTCCATCCCGGTTCCCGGCTGGCACATCCAGCACGCCGAATGCGGCCGCTCCGGTGAGATGGCACGGACCCGGGTGCGCTGGAAGCGGGAGGGCGGAAACCCGTCCTGGCTGCTGGCCGCAACCGGCGAAAAGGCGGGTTTGCCGGCAACATTGCTCACCGGCGGTCAGCTGGCCGAGCTGGCGCAGACAAAAACCGTGGAGCGCCGGCTCCCCCGGCCATCGCCGCGGGCGCAACACCCGCTCCTGTTTGAGAAGCGGCTGCGCGACCGTTTTCAGACTCTGGGTCTCGAGCTGCAGCTGACACCGGCGGCGGGTTTCCACAGTCTCAGCATCGCCACCTCGGCCGGCGTGGGGGAATTCGCGGAATTGCTCAACGATATTCCGGCACTGACGCCGCAATCCCTGCTCTACCGGCCAAAGGCCAATAGCTGGCTGTTGAAAGCGCGGATCTACCATCCCCTCACATCACCGGAGCAGGAGAGCTGAAAATGCGGCGATCATCGGTATCCGGCACCATGCTGCCTCTCTTGGTCGCCGGCGCCCTCAGCGCGTCACCGCTGCCGGCGCAGCATGGCAGTGCGGCGCTGGCGATGCCGGAATGGCCGCAGGCTCTGTCGGATGGCGGACCGGCCATGGATAAACCGCCCTCGCCGGACCCGATCACCAGCGGGAAAGTCAGGCTGTTGCGCGAGTCAGGATTGATCGCCCGGCAATCGGCGATCGCCGAGAGCATCCTGATCATGGAGCGGCAGCTGCGGCAGGCGGAGCTGATTTCGAAGCTGATGGAAACACTCGGCCCCGGAACGCCGATCGAGATCATGCCGGGTGAGTTTCATGACTTCAGCTCGACACCGGCCGGTCGCCGGATCGCCGCCGAAATCGAAGCGGCGGAACTGACGGCGCGGATCCGGTTGCTGCAGCTCAAGGCCGAAGAAACAGCGCTGACCGGTACCGCGCCACCGCCGGAACCGGTGATCGAAGCGCCGGCCGAACCAGTCATTTGGCCGCGCCTGGTGGAACTTTTCGGCATCGGCGGCAATGTCAGCGCCACCTTTTCGGTGGACGGGGAAAGTGTCGTCGTCCGCGAAGGTGACAGGCTTCCCGACGGCACGGTCATCGATCAGATTTCGGAGCAATCCGTCGTGATCGCCCGGGGCGGAATGGCCAGGGAACTCACCCTTGCCCGATAAGGGCGAAGAATTGGGAAGTTCCTCGGCGCTGGTTCCCGTAGCTGCCGAGTGTGACGGCGTCCGGCCCTTTTCCGAACTGGATGCCGGTGAGCTGATTTCCGGGCCGGGAGGGGAATTAGAGGTGCCGATCGCCGACCGCAGGCTGATCGCGGCATTCCGTGGCGGCCTGGCAGTCGTGGCCAAGGGAAGCCGCTGGTCACCGGAAGTGAAGGCGGTTCTCGACCGCGCATTCCGTACCGAACTCGACATCCACCGGATCGTTGAATCCGACAGCGAAACCATCCTTGCCGCCTATGAACAGTTCAGCAGTGAGCGCGGTGATGGCAGCTTCATGCGCGGCACGATCGAACGGCAGCGGGACCTGCGGCGGATCATCGCGCAGGCGGCGGATTCGCAGGCATCCGACATCCACTTCAAGCTGCTTCCCGGCTATTGCGAAATCCGTATCCGCGTGCATGGAAAATTATGCCCGCTGGCGAACCGGGCCCCGGAGGAAGGCATCGCATTGATGAATGCGGCCTTCGCAGTGGCAGCAGATCAGGGCACTTCAGCCGGTGCCACGAGCTTCATGAAGGGCGCACTGACACGTGCCTCCGGCCTGCTTCCGGCCGGCGTTGACCTGGCGCGGCTGCAATATTCACCGGCATCGGGTCACCGGCCATTCCTCGCCATGCGGCTCAAATATTCCTCCGGGCGGAACCTCTCCGACCTGGAAGGGCTGGGTTACCTGCCGCGGCAGTTGCAGGATTTTTCGCTGATGCGGCGGCGCACCAGCGGCCTCTATCTGCTTGCCGGCAAGGTATCCTCCGGGAAAACCACCACGTTGCAGCGGCTGCTGAATGCGATGGTGATGGAAAAATCGCATGAGATATCCGTCTTCGCCATTGAGGAACCGGTTGAACTCGATGTGGCCGGTGCGGTGCATGTCGCTGTCGCCGCACGCAGCGGCCAATCGCGCTCCGAAGCCTTCATCGAAGCGGTGAAGGCAACGCTGCGCTCTGATCCCAATATCGTCGTCATCGGTGAACTGCGCGATCGCGAACTGGCCAACCACGCGATTGAACTCGCGATGACCGGGCACGCGTTATGGTCAACCGTGCATGCCGGCTCCGCTCTCGGTATCCTGGATCGGCTGAGCGATCTCGGGATCGAAGGCTGGAAGCTCGCCGACACTTCGATTGTGCGCGGGCTGATCTATCAGCGGTTGATCGGATTGCTGTGTCCGGAATGCAAATCCACCTTCCCGGATGCCATGCGCAGGAATTCGATATCGCCGCATCTCGCCGAAACCGTTATCCGCCTGACCGGCTGCGACGCTTCCGAACTCTTTGTCCGCGGCCTCGGCTGCGGATCCTGCAGCGGCGGCTTTGCAGGGCGCAGCGTGGTGGCCGAGACCCTGCTTCCGGATCCGAAACTTCTCGATCTGTATCTGCGCGGCAATCGCACCGGCATGCGCGATCATTGGCTGACACCGCGGGCAGATGGCGGACTGGGCGGTTGGCCGGCGATGCATCATGCCATGATCAAGGTTGGACTCGGCATTTGCGACGTCAATGAGATCGAGGAAGAAGTCGAACTCGTCGGTGCTTATGAGCGGGAGTTTGCCCGGCACGCCGCTTCGCTCGCCGATTCTGTCGCTGCCGCAAGGCAATTGCAGTGAACGGTTTTGTGGGCACCGCCAACCGGTTCTTCGCCCGCGCGCAATTCAACGCCCGCCGGCGAGGGAGGCTGTATCGGGAGTTCGCCAGCCTCCAGCGTTCGGGTATGCACCGGGGTGAAGCGCTGGACCTGATGTGGCAGGTCGCATCGCATGATGGCGGCAGACCTTCGGAACCCGTTGCCATCATTCTGGCGGATGCCCGGAACGGTATCAGGAATGGCCTGTCGCTGGCGCAATCCTTCAAATTCTGGATTCCAAAAGACGATTTCATGCTGATAGGCGCGATCGAGGATCATGATGCGTTTGCCGATTATCTCGAAGCCTGGTGCGACTTGATCAGCGAACGCCAGGGCGTGCGCGGAGATGCCGTCGCCGCACTGGCCTATCCGGTTATGCTTCTGGCGCTGGCATATGGGCTGCTTGTGTATCTCGATCTGAAGATCGTGCCGGCCCTGTCGGACCTGTTGCCGAGACAGCAATGGAGCGGTTATGCCGCCTGGCTCGATTGGGCCTGCGCCTTTGCCTCCGGCAATGCGGTTGCCGTGGCCGCGTTTTCGGCATGCCTACCGCCCCTCACCGCCTTTCTGCTGCCGCGATGGTCCCGGTCAGGAAGGGCTGCCGCCGACCGGCTTCCGGTGTTCAGCCTTTACCGGGCCTATTCCGGCATAGCCTTCCTGCAATGCATGGGGGCTTTGATGTCCGGCGGGTTTCCGGCCGCCGAGGCGATTGCACGGATCCGCGGGAGCGCCAGCCCCTATGTCGGCCATCGCCTTGACCTCATCAGGGCCAACCTGCTCAATGGCTGCAATCTCGGCGAAGCCATGCAGTTGACCGGCACCGGCTGGCCGGACCCGGAACTGGCATTGTCGCTCAGAATACTCTCCCAGTCACCGGAGTTCCCCACCCATCTGCAACGCACGACAAAGGATTGGCGACGCCTCATCGGCGAGCGCACCGGGCGTGTCTTCGGCACGCTCCGGACGCTGGCATTCCTTGCTGTATTCGGCGTGATTTCGGGTGTGATCCTGGCAATGTATGAAATTCAGGGGCAGATCGCTTCAGGCCTGCACTGAAGCCAGAACGTGGCGACGCCTTTGTCCTGTGGCTGTCCCCTGCGGAACGGAAGAGCGCCATTTGCGTGCAGCACGCCTCTGAGACAGGCAGTATCCGCGCCACTCCAGCCCATGGCTCAGAAACCCGGTGAGGGGCTGTCGTCCGGCTCCGGACAGGAATCCGCTGACGGGGAAGATTGATTTGACAGCACCTTTTTTTTGTGTGCCCGAGACGCTGCCCGATGGTCTCCCGCAGGTCCAGAAGCATCGTGACGACATCCGGTCCATGCGCCAAGATGTTGTCCGCCTGAAATGCTGGTCCGTAGATCTCCACGATGCTGTTGAGATCCTCGGTCAACTGGTCCAGGGTCGTGAACCGGCAGTCCGTGAGCTGGTCGCCATATGTTGCTGTCAACCCTTCTGTGTAATCCCCTTATCATACTCTCATCCGCGGATTGGTTACCGCCTGACCATATTCGATGCGGGCTTGTCTCTCTAAGAACGGATATTTGTCCCAAAGGTGCACCGAGGACTTCCCTATCAATGGCCGCCATCTCCAGCGTGCTGCACAGGCAGTCTGGGCCTTAACCTCACGCTGGCATTGGCGTCTTTCGCGCAATGTCCCAGATGAATCCGGCCAGTTCGCGGGCAACCGCGGCAAGCACACGCGGCTGCGGTTTGCCGGTCTGGCTGAGATGGCGGAACCGTTTGCATAGACGGGTCCGGGCTTTCCAGCCGACATCGCGGATTTCTTGGGGCAGATGGGCGGAGCGTTCCAGAATGGGATGTCCTTCCTTCGGGGGATGACGGTAGGACCAGCTTGCCTCGACCAGCATGGTGCGGGCGAGGGCATTGCCGGTCTTCGTCAATCGTTCTCGCCGGGTCGTGTTGCCGCTGGAATGCTCGCTGGGCACCAGCCCCAGCCAGGCCATCAATTGCAAGGGGGGGTTCAAAGCGGGTGATGGCACCGGTCTCAGCCACCACTGTCGCGGCGATAATCGCGTTCACGCCGCGCAAGATGCGTAAAGCATCCACAACCGGAGCGAAGTTCCAATCCCTGGAGTCAGATGGGATGTTCAGGCAGAAACAAGTGCACTGAATTGTCTCAGCTTCTGTCAGCGCCATCCCAAGGATTGATGACCTTCACCCCGGTTGGCTCAAAGTCCGCGACATTGCGGGTGACGACAGGCATGGCGTGGATGATCCCTGTTGCGGCGATCAGTGCATCTCGATCACTGCGGGGGTCGGGGACGTGCAAAGCGGCGCAGCAGAGCGCCACAGGGCCGTCTACAGGCAGCACACGACCATCGAAGGCCGGAAGCACCCTGTCGGCCATCCAGGCCCTCAGAATGACCCCTTGGGCACTGTCACGACGTTCTGCGAGCCGGACGCCCATCTCCAGCTCAAGCAGCGTGATGGCGGAGAGAAACAGCGCTGAGGGGTCTTGAGCTGCCGCCCATGCCACAACATTGGCATGGGCCTTCCCCACCTTCGCCTTGCGCAGCTCGGAAACCACATTCGTATCGAGGATGAACATCAGGTCAGATCAGCTGGGCGCGTGAGCGTATCGGCATGGCCTGGCGTGAACTCAACATCCGCCGCTTCCGGATCGGCGAGCAAATCGAGAATGCTTTCCTGCCGTCCTGTGAGATGCCGATAAGCTTCGATGCTCAGCAGGACATGGGCAGGCCGTCCCCGGTCCGTGATGAACACAGGACCGTCCAGAGCAGACCGCTTCGCGCCGCTGGCATTCTGATTGAACGTTCGACTGCTGATCGTTGTCATTCCCATCACGACCTCCTTTCCAAGAATTTATATAGTAACATTACTACATTTGTTCAAAAGCGTCAATCCTGCCCTCCCTGCCTGACCTACCCCATCAGGCGAGCGTTGCGCGTGTTTTGAGCGCGTACCTGCCCTGAAACCCTTCGAGTTTTGCGCAGTCGCACGACCAGGCTCCTATGTCGCCTGCGTCCCCCAAAAACCACACACCACTGCGGTCAGTCTCTACGGAGTGTTGAGAGCACGCGTTCCTTCCCTTGGATGTGCATTTTCTGGGGTCTTATAGATCATAAGAAGGAGAATATTTTGGGGGATTACACAGAAGGGTTGACACAGACGCGGGAGATTTCGGGTCAACAACAGTGCTGTCCCACCCTTCGGAACATATGGCGTCTGCTGGAGACGGAGGACAATGGCGCGCATCACCGCCTGATGGCGGCGCTGGGCCGGCGTCAGATGTAACGAATTGTCGCCAACCATGTGTTGAACCGCTCCAGATCGTCTCCAGACTTCTGACCTCTCAAGGGCACAAGCCAGTCCCGGACCAAGGTGGTCACCTCGTCCCGTGTGTCGAGCCACTGACTGATCGTTTCGTTCGGGACAAAGTAGGGCAAATCCGGTTTCCGGAGGGCGCGGATCGCAATATCCGCAATCGCCCGATAGTGATTGGCCATCCAAACCGGCCCATCATGTTCGTATCCCGTCTGTCGCGCCAGAACAGCGGACATGTCCCGTACCCCACGTGTCCCAAGCTCGGTGTCGTGTTGACATCTTCCTCCTCTCCCGCCAGATGCAGGGCCACGCCGCTCCGGGAGTCCCGCGTGTAGAACGTGTTGAGAAAATGCCAGTCCCCCGTCCATTCACCGGGCATTCGCAGGTTGAGTGCAGGCATGAATGAAATGTACCGCCGACGTGTGGTGGGTGGAATGCGTGCGAGTTGCAGCAAATCATCGCCGGCATGGTTTTCACCGGCTGATCCAAGCTCTCTCATGTCTGGCACATCCTGACACACAGGCACTTTGACCGTTTCAACAACGGCCGTTTTCTGACTGAATTGCTAACATGTTCCGCATCACAATCAAAATTCCCTTATGGGTATGCCATCAGATCAATGTGCAAAAGCCCGGCCACTTGGGTGGGTTCGGTCTTAGTGCGGCAAGGAGAACGTGCACGGAAGAGCCTGTTCGATAACTGCATTTGTATCTTGCGTTCCAAGGCTGCAGGTGAACAATTTTCTGTCAAATGGATGAAATGGTGGAAAATATCGCCGAGATATTCTCATTGCGGACCGTCTGCCCGACATTCGTCGGTCAGTTAAGTCAACCTGCTGTTACGGGCGGCACCGGGAATCTGTCGGTCGCTCATGTTTTACGACTCCCGGCAACAGTCACGTTGGGCACTCCTGATGCGCTGCCGCTTCTGTCATCGTCAGTGCCGTTCGCACATATCCCTTACCACAGACGTGTGACGCCGAACCGGTCAAACACGGAATCGACCGAGATAACGGGGATTCCGCGCGTAAGGGCCTGCGCTGCGAGCATGCGGTCGAACGGGTCACGGTGGGGGCCGGGCAGGTGCCCGGCGCGTTCGGCGTCGGCGACACCGATTTCCAGTTCCGCAAAACCCTGCGTGGCAATGTGACCGGAGAAATTAAGCGCCACTGCCTTGCAATCCGGCAGCTTGCCGATGCGGAATTTGGTCGTGATCTCCCAGGCTGACGCCGCGCTGACCAAGATGTTGTTCGTCTCGTCCGCGATCACACCGCGCGCCGGTCCCGAGAGTCGTTCGCTGTCGGCGATCCACCAGAGAAACGCATGGGTGTCCAAAAGTGCTATCAGCGCTACCGCCCTTCCCACGCCTTCAGTTCATCCTCCGGCAGCGGGTCGAAGAAGCTGTCGGGTATCTTGACCTTTCCCCTCAAGACATCGGGGAGGCGCTGGACCCTGGGCTTGCACGCGACGAGGCGAACGACCGGTTCGCCGCGGCGCGCGATCACCACTTCTTCGCCGGACTCGACCCGCGCCAGCAAGCGGGAAAGCTCGGTCTTGGCCTGATGAACATTGACGACAAACATGACGCTGCCAGATTAACCCGATTTATCTAGCTAACAATATAGCTAGATAAATCGGAGTGCAAGACGGTGTGCCTCGCATGACGATTGAATCGGAAATGAAGGAAGGGATGCCGGATTCGGTTGCAGGCGGGTCGGTAAATTACAGCGCGTCCCTCGTGAACCAGGCCCGCACCCGTGGTGCCAGCGCCGCCTCCATCTCTTCCGGGGAGTACCGCAGCTGTTCGTCCATCCAGGCATTGGTGCAGAACCGCTCGCAGATGTCGCGTAGGCGACTGTCGGAAATGCAATCATCGTCTATATATTTCAGTTCCCGATGGAGTTCATGTTTCTGTTCAAGGTCATCCAGCCAGGTGTTGATGTCCTGATGGGGCCAGGTGGCCACGCGAACGGCGACGGCGCGGGTGAGTGCTTTCCGTCCCCCGATGAACCAGGACCCGTCGGCCCATGCCCGCTCGCAGCAGGCCTTGACGAGATCCTCGATAAAACCCGCATCGTCGTCCGGGTACGCTGCCTTCCACGACATCGAAAACCGCCAGTCGCTATTGAACTGAGTTAACTCCCTGGGTGTGAACCGGTCCATCCAGTGCCCGGGATCCTCCATCCGGCGCGAGGGAGGGGAAGATGCGTTTTGCATACGAAGCAGTGTTTCGTGGATTTCCCCCAGGACCCTGTACACGTCGTTCAGCGTGGCAGGCGGCCTGGACCCGCTTTCATGTTTCATGACTCCTCCAGCCCGAGGCTCAGCCGCGTGGCATCCGAAACCGGTGTAACCATGTAACCACTTTCCAAGTCACCCAGCATCGCTGAACAATGTGACCGGCCCGCACGCCACATCAGACCGATCAGCGCACAGATTGCAGCGTCGAGAAGATCCTGGTGGCACTTCCGTGGTGCGGCAAGCGCCTGCATCTGACAGGCCCAGTCGGCAAGATCACTCACGCCAAACTCATTTGCGTTCGCCTGGACCACGGCGGCAACGGCGCGCCAATCATCCAGCCGGAATTTTTTCCGTTTTTCCGGGTTGTATTTTGGACAGCCATTCCGTTCAGCAAAGTCATCCTTGAGAGCAAGGAGAGAGAGAGCCGGATAGACCTCAATGAGAAAATGTCCGGTGCCGGCGGTACGCGCCTTGATGGGATCCTGCGTCGCGTTGAGTTCGGACAGGAACAGCCAGATCGGCGCGCAGTCACCGAACATGTTCCTCTTGCCGCGGTTGGCCGGCTGTACAGCACTGCCGACGAACCCCATCAGCGGCCGGACTATTCCTTCAACCGGGCGTGACCCTGTTGCGTCAGGTACGATTGTCGGCTGATCGATCGCAACGAGGCTGACCGCGAATTCCTTGCGGCGCTCATTTATGAAGGCAAGAGCGTCGGGAAACGAGGCGGGGCGAGGTTCATGGAACTGAACTCTGCCACCATCATCAAAGGCGATGGCGCAGATTGCACCTGGATTCTTCCCGGTCCAGGCCGAGTCGAAACCGAAAATGATCGTGCTTTTTTGGGTGTTTACGTAATCCATACAGCCTGTCTCTCAGTTCAGTCACACATTCAGACGCAGCGCAAACGGTCGTTTTCGTAACGGACCGGTTTCCAGCTGAATTTATGCCATATTCCGTATCAAAATCCCCACCTGCTGCCCACCACATATGAACATGGATAGACGGCACACTCGCGATCTGTCTCGGCGTTGCCCAATTCGCACACAAGCAGGCACGCACCCACTTTCAAGACGGTAATTGAGAAATGCTTTATTCCGCGGCGGGATAACCTTTGGCCGTTGTGAACCGGTGCGGCGCACCGGATTTTGAATCCACGGTGGCGGCGGTAGTTTTTCACATGAATGCGGATGGTGGCGCCTTGTCGACTGCCGTGAATTTCCCCGGTCCGATCCAAGTTGCCCACATTGCCCGGGGCCCGGAATCAACGCCGGCAAAGCGATGGAGAGAAAATTGAGCCAATCCCAATCATGTGACAATCAGGCTGCACTTCCCCGAATTGAGGGTGAACGCGGCGCAACGCTGATCGAGGCCGTGCTGTTCACGGTCATCGCACTCGGCTTCATCACCGGTGGTGTTGTCCTTTTCGAGCAGGCATCAAGCTCGTCCAGAACCAACGAAATCATCCGCATGCTGTCTTCGCTGCAGTCCCAGGTGCGGGCTCTCTTTCAGTCCCAATCCGATTTCGGAACCGCGGACATGGCAAGTCTGCTGATTGCCTCCAACGCCGTTCCCTCGGCATTCCAGACCGACAGCGATTCCGATGGCACCAATGACGCTCTTGTCAGCCCTTTCGGCGGCACGGTCACGGTCACCGGTGCGAGTGCCAATTTTACGATCGCGGTGGCTGATGTTCCGGTCGCGATCTGCTCCCGCATCGCACCATTCGATGGCAACGGCAACGGCACAATCGGTTCCGGGATCATCTCTCTGTCCGATGGGACCGCCACCGATTCCGATGGCATGAATTCGGCGCAGGCGGCTACCTTCTGCACGACGAACGCATCCGGCGGCAATGTCTCCCTGACCTGGACCCTCAGCCGATAACCGGCGTTCCGGATTCGGCCAGACAACGGATCTGCATTTTGAACCGTGCATATGGCGAGGCGCAATATGCCCGCCTGCGTTACGAGACCTGGATGCGCAGTCATCGCCTGATGACCAAGGCTGTCATCGCAATGGCCGTTGCCACTGCACTTGCGGTGACCGCGGCATTCTGGGCACTGATTTCAAAACCCGAGCCGCGTTACTTCGCGGCAAGGGAAAATGGCGGCATTCTGCCACTGGTGCCGGTTTCGGTCCCCTTTCTGTCCGATGGCGAGGTCACCAATTTCGCCGTCGAGGCCGTGACCCGGGCCCTGACCATGGATTTCGCCAATTGGCGCAGCGACCTGTCGGGTGCCGCCCATTATTTCGAACGACCGGTCGGTTGGAACAGCTTTCTTGATGCGCTCGAAGGCTCCGGCATGCTCAGCTACATCCGGGAGAATCGGCTGGTTTCCACCGCCGTGGCGAATGGTGCCGTGGTCGTCAGTTCCGGCCCTGACGGCTCCAAACGCTATGGCTGGACCGTTCAGATCCCACTGACAATCACCTATGAGTCGGCGAGTGAACTCAGCCGCGACAGTCTGATCGCGGAAGCCTCGATTTCCCGTCTGCCGACGTGGGAAGCGCCGGAAGCGGTCGGCATCACGCGGATTATCGTCCGCCCGGGCCGGGGAACCAGCCCGTCATGAGCGCAGCCATGTCCCAACGCCATGGAGCCTTACTGACCGTGGTTGCCCTCTGCGTCTCATACCCGACCTCGACACCCGCACAGCCTGTTTCCGCGACAACTGACATCCTGGCTTCAGCGCAACGCCAGGCCGGGTTTGCGCATGCGCTTGAGCAGGCCTTTCCGATGACGCCCGACATGGTCCGCAGCTACCGTGAAACCTTTGAGGAGAATGAAATCGCCGTATCCCACCAACCTTACCCGGAAACACTCGACGACGCCGTTCTGGTGACATTGCAGCCGGGCGAACAGCCGGTTGAACTGCGTATCGCGCCGGGATTGGCGACGGTGGTCGGGTTCTTCGATGCCGCCGGCAACGCATGGCCGATCCGGCAATATGTCATCGGCAACGGCGAAGAGTTTCAGGTGACACAACTCGGCGAGGATGCCGGCGCGTTGGCCATCTCTCCACTCTCAAGAGTCGGCTGGACCAATCTCGTTATCCTGCTCTCCGGCGAAGAGTCGCCCGCCATCCTCAAAATCATCATCGACAATGCGCGCGCGCATGTCCGGCGTTCCATCCAGATTGCCAAACTCCTTCCCGGAACCGATACCGGAAACCACACATCAATGCCGGATTTACCTGTTGCCGGAGACCGGCGGATGCTGGCGGCACTGACCGGTGCGGGATTGCCGGAGGGCATGCAGCCGGTGCCGATCGTGGGCGTTGACGCCATTGGTTGGATCTCCGGCGATGCGCTCATTCTGCGCAGCAGACACGCGCTGCTTTCGCCGCATTGGCTGGAATCGCTCGCCGGACCCGGCGGTATCCGCGCCTACCGCCTGAATGCCGCGTCCGCACTCCTGTTCTCTGTCGACGGCCGAATCGTCCAAGCCAGAATTGAACTTCCCTGAGCCGCGCACACGGCGGTTCAAAGCCCGAGAAAGGCACATCCAGTGATCAAGAAACTGTTTTTCCCCTCGCCACATTGGCGCAGTCTGCGTGATTCCGTAGACCCGGCACGGATCTCCGGCTCCCTTGGCCGACTGCGGACCGCCCTTTTCCTGATCGGCTGTCTGGCGTTGATTGGTGCTGTCGGATTTGCGGCGATCACCCCGCCGACAGTGGAGCCATCGCGGTTGGCAAAGATTCCGCATATGGATTCGACGCCCGGCGGTCAGCACCAACGCGACTCGCAGCGATACCGGGAAACCCTTCGCCAAGCCAATATCAACCAAGCCGAGGAAGCGAATTCCTCCGGTCAATCTTTTGTCTCCTCTCCCGAAGGGCTGCCCGAACAACTTCCCCGCCCCGCGGTGGACCCGCTGCCCGGAGCTGTGGGAGACGAACGGGATGCGATCGCAGCCAACGCGGAAGTGGCCCGGCAAATCGCCGAGACAGCCCAAATGTCACAGGATATGGAACTGCGGCCCTTGCCTGAAATCCGGGAATTTCCGGGCCCCGAGGATGACGCAAATCCGTTCCTCGCCGACATATTGCGGCAAATGGGTGCGATCGCCCGTGCCACAGAGATCCCGGGGATCGTCAGCGTCACCCTGCACGGCCCGTCCGCCGAACCGTCCACGGACGAAAATTCCGTGGACGGGGACGATGCCGCCCGCCTGATCCGGATATCCGCCGGCACTGTCCTTGCAGGTGAAATTCTCACACAAATCGATTCCGATGTCCCGGCACCGGTTGCCGTCCGCCTGCTCGCCGGCGCAGCCGCCGGGTCAATCCTGATCGGTGAATTCAAGACTCTCCCGCGTCAGAATGGAGTGGCGATTGAGTTTGCCTCGCTCACCCACCCGCAAGGGGTCGAAACCGGGGTGATGGCGATGGCAGTCGATCCGCTTTCTCGCAGTGCCTCGCTGGCAGGCGAAGTCGACCCGAGGCCGGTAGCCCGGTACGGGCCGACAATGCTGTCCGCCTTTGTCGGCGGATTCGCTCAGAACGCGGCGCGCCCGGGGGTTACGCTGTTTGACAGCGCCAGCGGCATATTCGCCGCCTCCGGAAAGCCGACAATGCGCGACAATGTCATCGCCGGCATCGGGCAGGCAGCCAATCTCGCCGCATCCGATTATGCCGACAACGCACCGGATTCCGCCCGCATACGTCTGTTTGCGGGTGACCGGATCGGGATCCTGTTCCTGACTCCGGTCCAGATCTCCCTGGAACAGGCAGGAGCGGACGATGAATACAGGCGGTGAAGCCAGGATGAGCCCACTGAAGGCGGAAGAACTTTCCGAATTGACAGATTTCCATTTCACGCCGGCTGACGGCGAGGAAACCTATTCGGAAAGCCCGGGCGGGATGGAGATGCGGAGTTCCCAACTTCAGCCCCATGGTGAAGCGGAACCCGCTGCGATGCCGGACAATGGGCGTGATGTGCCCACCAAGGATGCCGCTGAGCCGGTTGAATCCATCGCCGCACCGGGTGTCGAAACTCCAGAGTATAGCAGCACTGCACCGGAAGACGGCACAGCTGAACCGGAGCGGCGACAGGCAACACATACAATGGGCGGAGGTGCCTTCTCCGTCCATTGGCGACGCCTCCGCTTTGTTGCGGCCCTTTCGCTCGCGGCAGGTTTCGGCGTTTTCGGTTACCTGGCGGGACTGCCGGGTTTGCTCCAGTCGGATGAAATCCCCCACCCGCTGCAACCGCCGGAAAGCTCCGTGGAGGAGAATAATGTTGCCGCAATGGTGGCTCGGGAACCCTTCGCGCTGGATACAATCCCGCACGCCATGCCGATAGAGGTGGCGTCCGCCACGCCTCTGCAAATCCATTTTCGGAATGCCGGTGCCGACACCGTGACACGAATGATCACGGCGACGGAATTATCCGCGTGGGAGTTGTTTCTGGATGGTGAGGCCGGGGTGGCTGATGCCGGCGGGAATCTCCCGGTGAGCCAGTCTGCCGATTACTCCACCGGCAACAGCAATCCGAATTCAGCACCCGCCCTGCACCTGGCCGAAACCGGGTTTGACGCCATCCCGCACACACCCGGAATCACACCCGGCGACGGATTCATGCCCGAGTTGGGCGCGATATCCGTGCGCCCGGCGGAGCAGGGAGATGCGCTGAGCCAGCTGAAACAGCGTGTGGCGGCGCTGGAAACCCGCCTGCAGGCAATCGAGGCGAAACAGATTCCGGTGTTGCCGGATGTCGTTCAATCGGGAAGCATCCTCTCCTGGCCGTCACCGGAGCATCGGCGCGGCGTCGGAACGACGCCGCGGGCACGGGACGCCTACAATCTGGTGACCGGCAATCATGTTCCCGGTGGCCGGGAGTTTCAAAACCAGCATGTCGGCGGCCAATTGGACGGTTTCGGCACCATTCTCGAGATCATCCCGTATCCCGGGGGCGGACGCATGCTGGTGACCGGTCAGGGCTCGGTTTACCTGAGCCAACCGACGCAGTAACGGCGCATCAATGGCATCGCAGCTGGTAGATTACGCGGCCCAGTTCGAGTCGCTGCTGCGCGCAGTGCTCTTCGTCATCGGTGCGGTGATGATTATTCAGGCTCTCCGGCTGGCGGTCCGGCGGGCGGAAGCCGGATCACAATCCGTGTCGCTGGTCAAAATTCTGGTTAACTGCATCATCGGCGTCGCCTTGCTTGCTTTCCCGCACACAGTTGCAGCGCTTGTCGCTACCATCTTCGGCTCGCCCACATTGAGTGACGCCTCGTCACTTTTCGCCTATGGCGGTGCCATGCTGGATCCCTTGCAGGGATCGCGTCCTGCCATCGAAGCTATTGTGGTTCTCATCCAGTTCATCGGATTCATTGCGATCGCACGCGGCCTTCTGTTTCTAAGCTCCGCCGCCTCACCCGGAGGTCCCAAAACCTTCGGACCCGGTTTCACATTTCTGATCTCGGGTGCACTGGCGGTGAATTTTCCAGCATTTTTCGGCATTCTGACTAATTTGTTCGCGCTCCCGGGTTAACCTCCGCATTCCGACTGTGATTTTCGGCCGCCTTTATGACGATGCTGCCGATCGTCATGCGACACCATGCCAGGGGTGAGATTGAGTGCAGCCGGGCTGACAGCTTGATTGGAACTCTCAGATCCCTTCCGGATACTGTTCCGGAACTTCGTCAGGGCTCTGGCGGAAATCACACTCACGGACGACGTCATGGAAATCCGGCTCGGACGTCGGGTGAACAAGCCGTCCTGATCAACACCTCCAACGACAAAACCGGCATCGCCGTGCCGTGGCTCGGGAGTCGACGGCGGCGGATTAGCTGCCTGTGAACGACCGGACAGGATTCACATCTAATTCGGCCGTTGGGAATCGTGGCTAGTCATCACCGCCCCTGTCAAAGTTTCGCATAAAGAAGCGATTGGCCGAGACTCCGTTTCCGGTCAATTTCTTCGCTGGTTTTCTTAATAACGTTGTAACGCATGGCCGTTGTCGGATGCGTCAGGCTGGGCACATGAATGGCAGATGGATTGATTGTTGCCATCGCTCGCCAAAATTCAGCCACATTCGAGACGTCATAACCAGCACGCGCCGCCAAATAGAGGCCGACATAATCAGCTTCGGTTTCAAATTCCTGCGAATATGCCAATGCGCCGACTTCTGCTCCAGCCTCACCAAGGCTTGGATCAATCGCAACACCGATGAGTCCACCAATAATTGAATTAACCACCGCTGAGTCAATATGTTTGAGAATGTTGTGCGCCATCTCGTGTCCAATGACAAATGCCAACTCGCTGTCATCCCGCACAATCCGTTCCATTCCAGCGTTCAGGTAGATTGCGTTTCCATCGGCATAAGCATTGATGTCATCACTGTTCACAACCACCATTGGCATGTCACAAATTACTTCTGGCTGGACGAAAATCGTGTGTTCGAATCCATCCCTACTGAATGTAAGTGACTTTCCATCAGTCCCTTGCATGGCTCGCTTGAAATTTGAATTTCCGGAAGCGCCAGTTCCAACGGGGATCCCACTTACATGGGTGACAACGTTCCCTGCCAAAAATCCTGACCGTTCTGCCGGCGAACTTGGCAGGACCTCAAGAACGCGCATATATTCATCAGTGAGATAGAGATCCGCCCATTCTGAATCAAATTGTGGATCAGACGACCAGAAATTTGGTGCAAAGGTATTCCGATTGGCGATCAACGCACCGATGCTCGACACTGTCTTTTCACAAAATTCGAGGTTGGCACGCATCAACCTTCGGTGAATTGTGTTGACGCGAAGACTTGCAGCAGCATGTTCCGCTCTGATTTGATTCAGCAACTCGTTGCTGGCTTGAGTTGCGAGCTCTTGCTGAATCGTGGCCTCCTGGCGTATCTCTTCATGAGAAACAATTGGCGGCGCTGTTGTAGGGACACAGCCTGTTGCGGCGGCAAAAAATGCTCCGGCACAGACAATTCGAATTGTGTCCATCTTTCCCATGGCGGCTCAATGTTCTGAATTACCGGATATGTCAATTTTACTTCGTGTGTATAGAATGCGTGGAAAGGGTGGTTATACGTTTTGGTCGGGCGGCGTTTCCATTGGAAAACTCTGCCATTGCCGAACCGCCTTCGCCACTTGCCGACCGTGTGTTCATGCACCCCGACCCGTTCCGTGACCTCTCTGCTTCGAAGCCCTTCGACGCAGAGCAGGATGATCCTACATCAACATTCCAGCATACCTAGCTCGGCATTCCCCCGACCGGCCATATGGTTTCGATGCGGTTTCACGAGTTTTTCCATATGCAGGACGGCCATATCGCTGAAATGCAGACGCTCTGGGACATGCCGGAAGTCATGATGCAGGCAGGAGCATGGCCGATGGCACTGAGCCTCGGCCGGGAGTGGCACGTGCCCGGGCCGGCAACGCAGGATGGTCTGAACATCAGCCACGAGGATCGGAGGCGGACCAGAGCAAGTCGGGAACTGGTCTCGGACATGTTCGCGGCACTCGGGGAATTCGCCGGAGGCGGTGTCGAAGCCATGCGGCTTTCGGATTACTGGCATCCATGCTGCAGTTGGTACGGCCCATCCGGCATCGGCACCTGCCGCGGTATTCAGAGTTTCCGAAACTGGCATCAAATTCCGTTTCTCAATGCCATGCCCGACAGGGTCGGAACGCTCAGTAAGGGCAATCTTTTCGCCGAGAGCGACTATGTCGGGTTCATTGCCTGACCGAGCATGAAAATGACGCTTACGGGCGATGGCTGGCTCGGGATCGCGCCGTCAGACCGGAAACTGACGATGCGGAGCCTGGATTCCTGGCGTTGCGGCGATGGCACCATCCGCGAAAACTGGGTGTTGGTTGACCTCCTCCATGTTTACGCTCAGATCGGAGTGGATGTTTTTGCCAGGCTTGCGGAATTCAACAAATCATGCGCCTGCAGCTGACTGCGCCACCACGCCCTGATTCAAATGCCATTTGGCTGCGAAAGGCGCGAGCCCTTTCGTCGTTGCATGGCGAGCAGCTGAAACTTCACTTCGGTTGGAGGCTTCTGCAGGCGTAGCCCACAGACTTCGTCATGGTTGAGGGAATTCAGTGAAACGCCGCTATAAGCCGGGATCACCAAGGTGCCCCAGCTTTCGCGAAAGCGACAACCTGAACTCACATCTTGTAACTTGACACTAGAACAAAAGAAATACATATGAGGTCTATCTGCGGTCTGCAAAACGCCAGTTCAACTGAGGATTATGAACAGCACAACTCTAAATCCTGTGAATCCTGCTCTGATCCCAACACGTTCAAAGGAGACGGCAGTGTGCTCTGTGATATTCACTGCGAATCGTCTTTTTCCAATTCACTGCTGGCACAGTATCCCGCCTCAAATACCGGAAATCAGTGTATATGAATCATGGGATGAATTATGCGTTCGATGACCATGGCTGTGCTGGTGATGAACTCACAGGAGTGTGGCAGTATGGCACGGCATTTCCATTCGGCTTTGCCGAATTCAGGCTTCGAGTTGGTCTATGCAGCATTGAATTTGCGGGACGCCTTTGAAAAGGTAGTCCGCAGCCATTCATACCGGAAATTTATGAGATGACGGGCCGAAACAGCATCCGTGTCATCGACAGGATTGACCTAACGGCAATCCTTACCGGCGCGATTGTCGGAAAGAGGCTGCGCGGCGTGGAGTTGAGCGCATGACGACAGCGGCCGCACTTGCCCCAAGGGTCAATGCTACGGGAACGGGTCGCCGGATTGCACGGAGACGCTCGAAGCGACTGATCGCATTCGGCTGGTACGGCGGGAAATACACGCATCTCGACTTCCTGCTTCCGCTGATACCGGATGATGCAACGCATTTCTGTGATGTCTTTGGCGGTTCGGCGGCGGTATTGCTCAATGTAAAACCGTACCCCGTCGAGACCTATAACGACGTAGACTCCGAGCTGGTCAACTTCTTCGAGACTCTGCGTAACCAGGGGGAGAAGCTGATAAAGGCTATCGGGCTGACACCGTTTTCCCGCGAGGAGCTTGTCCGTGCCTGCGAGTCAGAAGCGGGGTTGACCAAACTGGAAAGGGCGCGGCGGTTCTATATCCGGGCGCGGCAGACTCGTACCGGGTTGGCACAGACAAGCAGCGAGGGCCGGTGGGCACATTGCATACTTACCTCCCGTGCCGGCATGTCCGGGGCAGTCTCTCGGTGGCTCGGCTCCGTTGAGGGGCTGTCTGAGATCACGCAGCGGCTCCAGCGGGTGCAGATTGAAAATGCGCCTGCGATCGAAGTCATCCAGCGATATGACACAGACAACACAGTCTTTTACGTCGACCCACCTTACGTCCATAAGGCGCGTGGCGACTCGGCTGCCTATGGTTACGAAATGACAGATGGGGACCACGAGACCCTCGCAGAGGTGTTGAAGACGGCCCGGGGGCGAGTGGTTTTGTCCGGATACCGGACAGACCTCTACGATCAGCACTATCGGCATTGGCGGCGCGTGGATGCGGAGGAACGGATCTGCCACTCGGTGCGGAAGCCGCGCCAAGAGTCGGTCTGGTTGAACTTCTAGATTATGGACAACTCCGAGGCGCGTGTCTGGCTGGACAAGGCATGGATCAGGATACTGGAATCGGATCCCGGGAGTCCAGACAGCGAGATTGACCGCCTTGTGAATTCCAAGGTGTTGTCGATCCGCTATGCGGTAATTACTCAGATGCTGGGAAAGATCGCCGACGAACACCGAAGCCTGCTGTTTCTTCAGATGGGCGATGGCAAATTACCGGGGGCGTGGGACGCACGAAGCTTTTGCTCGGCGGTCATCGTGCCGTGGGTCGCAGACAATCATGATTTGCTGGGGACGAGCCCGGATCCCTATGTCAACAACCCGCTTCGCCGCCCGCGATTGGACGAGGGTGAGCAACAATTGCGCTATCGGAACGAATGGGATGCCTTGTTGACCTTCCTACTGCCGCTGGACTCGGCACCCGCGGGCGACCTTAAGGCTGCTTTTGTTCGATGTTTAGCAAGTGCAGCACGACGACTATCGGCTCAGTCCTTCGGATATCAGGTTCCGTATCGGGTGAGTCTGCCGCAGATGCTTCGCACATTGGAGGCATTTGTTGGTGAACCGAGTGGCGGTCTGCGCCCGTTAGTCGTAACCGCTGCCATGGTTTCCGTTCTGGGCCGTGCGTTCTCAATCTTCGCCGAGGTTTCGTCGCAAGGGCTGAATGAGGCGGATTCCATGACCGGTGCACCGGGCGATGTGATTTGTCTTGACGATGATGGCAAGACGGTTTTGGCAATCGAGGTGAAAGATCGCGCCTTGACCTTGGCAGATGTTCGCAGCTCAACACGGAAAGCCAGAGCCTCATCCGATCCATTGAGTAATCTTCTGTTCGCGACACCCAGTGTCCGGGAGGATGAACTGGGTGCAATCCGCCAAAACATGGAGACAGCATGGGCGTCTGGTCTGAACATCAGTCAAATTGACATCTTGGACCTTGCCAGTTCCACATTCGCGTTGCTTGCAGAGGAGTGGAGACCGGCACTCCTGCGCGAGATTGGAACAGAATTGGATAAACGGGGAGACCATCGCCACCGCCACGCATGGCATGACCTTTTGTCGGAGATCGGTGGGGAGGACATGACATGACCGGAAGGCCGCAGGCAACAGGACACAAACTGAGGGATACGAACCTTCGCTGGATATCCTATGGGGACGGGTTGCGCGGGTGTTCTTCATTTACGGCAGGTTGTATCTCCGCAGCTCAGATTCAACGGGCGGATTGGCAAGCGGAGCGTGCACGCCCCATGGGGAATGCACAGGTCAGGTAACGTTCGATTGGGCTATGGCTGGCCGTAGTGGCTGCTGCTGTGGCTCCAGTCGTTTCTTTCACATGCATTACCATCGTGGCTCCGAAGGGCCGATTCTTTGGAGGTTACAATGAAATGACCGGTGCCGGCGGTTGTTGCATTGTCCGCCGTGAGTGACCGCATACTCAACTGGAATCGTCTCATTTTGAAGTCCGCACAACTACAAAAGTTGGTGGTGCATCGTAACCTGATTGAATGCGGGTCGTTGATGAGCGGCAGCTGTAAACGGAGCGACCATTCACGTAGCATGCACGTCGGACTCGAAACGCCTTGCCGTCCATGCACTTGGCATCTTTGGCAAAATCCACCGCAGGCGGTTCGGATTGATGCCATAGGCTGGTTTGGATTCCGCTTGCGGCAAGGGGCGCCTCATTCTAGAAAGACAGCTCCTCGGGGTGCCCGGAATCGCGGGCTGAGATGCGGAACATGCGAACCCGTTGAACCTGAACCGGTTAGTACCGGCGGAGGGAAGGCATTCTCACCCGACTTCCGCCGCCGAATTGAAGGAATGAGCTATGCGCATGACCATGATTGCGGCAGGCCTGTTAGCGGCGTCTCCGGCGATAGCCGGGGATGTGCCTGTCCTGACTGTATATACCTATGACAGCTTCGTCGCCGATTGGGGGCCCGGACCGGCGATCGAAAGCGCTTTCGAAGCCGATTGCGACTGCGATCTCAAATTCACCGCCGCCGGCGATGGCGCGGCGCTGCTGGCGCGGATCCGGCTGGAAGGCTCGAGGAGCGACGCCGATATCGTGCTTGGCCTCGACACCAACCTGATTGCCGCCGCCACGGAGACCGGGCTGTTCGCTCCGCACCGGCAGTCACCTTCCGACTTGGCGCTGCCGACGGATTGGGATGATCCGGTGTTTCTGCCCTATGACTGGGGATATTTCGCCTTCATTCACAACCGGGATCTGGCGGATGTTCCCGGTGATTTCACCTCGCTCGGCGAAAGCGACACAACGATCATCATCCAGGATCCGCGATCCTCGACGCCTGGCCTCGGGCTTCTGCTCTGGGTCAAGGCCGCCTATGGAGACAAGGCGCCGGAAATCTGGGAGTCGCTCGCCGACAATATCGTGACTGTCACCCCCGGCTGGTCGGAAGCCTATGGCCTGTTTCTGGAAGGCGAAGCCGACATGGTATTGAGCTACACGACCTCACCCGCCTACCACCTGATCGCGGAGAATGATGATTCCAAAACAGCTTCGCTGTTTGCCGAGGGCCATTACATGCAGATCGAGGTTGCCGGGAAACTGGCAGGCAGTGATCAACCGGAACTTGCTGACAGGTTTCTGGCTTTCATGCTGACAGACGGGTTTCAGTCTCACATCCCGACATTAAACTGGATGTACCCGGCGGTGATGCCGGAAGGGGGGTTGCCGGACGGGTTTGAAACCCTCATTGAACCGGGGCAGGCACTGTTGTTTGACCCGGTTGAAGCCCGTGATCTGCGTCTGCAGGCGCTCGACGAATGGCGGACCGCGCTCAGCCGCTAGCAGCCGCTGGCCGGGCCGGTATCACCGCGGCGGCGGCGGTCCCGGCCCTGATCGTCACAACCGGTGCGGCGGTTTTCATCACCGCCGGATCCGGCCAGGGGTTATCTGCCGCTGATTGGGCTGCGATCCGGTTCACATTGCTGCAGGCGGTCTTATCCTCGCTGCTGAGTGTGTTGCTGGCGATGCCCTTGGCAAGGGCGCTGTCGCGTCGATCGTTCCCCGGCCGCCGACTGGTCATCGCCTTGCTCGGCGCACCCTTCCTGCTACCGGTCATCGTTGCGATATTCGGTTTGCTGGCGGTGTTCGGCAGAAACGGGCTGGTGAATACCGCGCTTGAGGCCGTCGGCTTGCCGGGAATCAGCGTCTACGGGCTGCACGGGGTTGTGCTCGCGCATGTGTTTTTTAACCTGCCGCTTGCATCCCGCCTGCTGCTGCAGGGTTGGCTGGAAATTCCCGCCGAGCGTTTCCGGCTGGCCGCTTCGCTCGGAATGTCGGCCGCAGCTGTGCAGCGGCATCTGGAAGTGCCGATGCTCATGCGGGCAATTCCCGGAGCCCTGCTGCTGATCTTTGTGATCTGCACGACCAGTTTCGCTGTTGCCCTGATTCTCGGCGGTGGACCGCGGGCAACGACGGTTGAACTGGCCATCTATCAGGCACTGCGTTTCGAATTCGATCTGCCACGGGCAGCGGTCATGTCGGCAATTCAACTGGTGCTGACAGGTCTGGCGGCAATCGCCGCATTGCGGTTGGTCGCCGCTCCCCGCTTCGGCTCCGGTCTGGACCGCGTCACGCTCCGCCGGGATGCTGATCATCCACTGTTGCGCGCCACGGATATGGCAGTGATCACACTCGCCGCCATTTTCCTTTTGACACCTTTATTCGCGGTTTCGGCAGCCGGAATCCCACGCCTTGTTTCGCTTCCGCAACCGGTGCTGACCGCTGCATTCGTGTCTCTGTTTATCGCCCTCGCCTCAGCGCTTACGGTGGTGAGTGCCGGAACGCTGATGAGTGTGGCGGCCAGCCGGTTGGGACAGAGGGGTTGGGCCATTGAAGGGGCCGGGCTGTTCGCCATCGCGGCGTCACCCCTGGTCATCGGGACTGGCCTGTTCCTGATCATTAACCCTTGGCTGGACCCGTCCCGGCTGGCTTTACCGGTTACTGTGCTTGTCAATTCAATGATGACGCTTCCCTTTGCGCTGCGGATCCTGATTCCGGCGGTTGAAACCATCGAGGCCGAGTATGGCAGGCTCGCCGATAGTCTCGGGATCACCGGGTTGGCCAGGTTCCGGCTCCTGCTCATTCCGCGTCTGCGCCGGCCACTCGGATTTTCAGCCGGTATCGCCGCAGCACTGAGCATCGGCGATCTCGGCGTTATCGCGCTCTTCGCCGACCCGGAAACGGCTACTCTTCCACTACAGATCTATCGCCTCATGGGCGCCTACAGAATGGACGAAGCCGCCGGCGGTGCATCACTTCTGATGCTCCTCGGCTTCAGCCTGTTCTGGATCTTTGACCGCGGAGGCCGCGCTGATGCTGGTGCTTGACCGGTTGCGTTTCAACCGCGGTGGATTCCTTCTCGAAGCCGGGATCGAAATTGAATCAGGCGAGCATATTGCCGTGATCGGCCCCTCGGGGGGTGGCAAATCCACCCTGCTCGCATTGATCGCCGGGTTTGAACAGGCCGATCAGGGCCGTATCCTCTGGAACGGTGCCGACCTGTCAGCCAAGCCGCCGGCGGAGCGCCCGATCTCCATGCTGTTTCAGGACAATAACCTGTTTCCGCATCTCGATATTCTGACGAATGCCGCGCTCGGCATGGACCCCTCGGCACGGACGGGACCTGAGGCGCGCCGCGCCGCGCACGCCGCGCTCGGCGAAGTCGGTCTTGCGGATCTCGCGTCGCGCAGACCAGCCGGTCTGTCGGGTGGTCAGTTGAGCCGGGCGGCTCTGGCGCGGGTGCTGATCTCGAACCGCCCGCTGGTGCTGCTTGATGAGCCCTTTGCCGCACTTGGCCCGGCGCAGCGGGCGGAAATGCTGGAGCTTTTGTCGCGGCTTCTGCATGCGGCGACAATCCTCATGGTGACGCATAATCCCGAGGATGCGCAGCGTTTCGCCGGACGGACAATCTTTCTCGCCGAAGGCAGGCTGCGGCCGCCGTGCCGGACACCGGAATTATTCGCTGATCCCGACCCGCAACTGGCTGACTATCTCCGCCGCTGAGATTCCACCCATGGCAGCGGTTGACCGGAGAGATGTCCCGTTGCAAATGATTTCCGCAATTGCCTGTTGCGGCGGCGGCAAGGGACAAAGTCTGTATCCGGTCGGATGGGAGCATCATTATGCGGGAAAGCGGCTTCGCTCCGCTCGCAGGAATTCGCGTCATCGAAATGTCCCACATGATTATGGGACCGTCCTGCGGCATGTTCCTTGCCTTTCTGGGTGCCGATGTCGTCAAGATTGAACCTCCCGGCGGCGACAAGACCCGCGCCATGACGGGAATGGGCGGCGGTTTCTTCCCGACATTCAACAGGGGGAAGCGCTCGGTTGCGCTTGACCTGGAAACCGGTGAGGGGTGCCGGGCGCTGGACATGCTGCTCAGCAAGGCGGATGTCTTCGTTGAAAATTTCCGCGATGAATCGCTGGCACGGATGGATCTGTCACCCGGACAGCTCAGAGAGCGTTACCCCGAGCTGATCGTCGCGTCCTGCAAGGGGTTTCTGCACGGGCCTTATGAGAACCGTACAGCGCTGGACGAAGTTGTGCAGATGATGACCGGCATGGCTTATATGACCGGACCGACGGGGATGCCGCTTCGCATCGGTTCTTCAGCCAACGACATCATGGCTGGACTATTCGGTGCCTGCGCTGTCATGGGGGCGCTGCAATATCGTGACCGGGACGGGTGCGGACGAACCGTCCGCATCGGATTGTTCGAGAATTGCCTGCTGCTGGTGGCGCAGCATATGGTGCAGTTCGATATCAACGGTACCGAAGCCCCGCCGATGCCGGAGCGGGCATTCAGCTGGCCGGTCTATGACATCTTCGAAACGGGAGACGGAAAGCCGCTTTTCCTGGGCGCGGTCACGGAAAGCCAATGGGACAGGCTCTGCGAAATTCTCGGGCTTGAGACGTTCCGGGATGATCCGCGTCTACAGACCAGACCACAGCAGATCGCGGCCCGGGACTGGACGATCCCGCTGATCCGGGAAGCCATTGCCGGGCACGAGTCGGTGCCTCTGATCAAGGCGCTGGAGGAGAAAGGACTTCCCTTTGCGCCCATCGCCCGGCCGGCGGAAATGTATGATGACCCGCATGTGCGGCGTCCGGGCGGTCTACTCACTTCCAGACTTCCGGAGGGCGGCTCCTTCCGTGCGCCCGGCCTGCCATTCGAAATCGACGGCGCGGCGGCGAATCCGCAGCTTGCCGATGTCCCTGAAATCGGTGCCGATTCAGCGGAGATTCTGGGTGAATTGGGGATGCAACCCGAAACCATCGTCCGCGCCACCGGGCAAAGGCGGAAGTGATTATGTCGTCAACCTATCCGAAGGGGCGGATCACACTGCGCGAAGTCGGTCTCCGGGACGGTCTGCAGATGGTGCGGACTTTTCCTTCCACCCGGGCGAAACAGGAATGGCTTACGCGGGAGCATGCGGCAGGTGTCCGGCATTTCGAGATTGGCTCGTTTCTGCCGCCGGCCCGGTTCCCGCAATTCGCCGATATCCGGGAGATCGCGGCGCTGGCTTCACGCCTCGGTGTGTTCTCAACCGCATTGGCACTGAATGAACGCGGTGCAGGCGATGCCATCGCCACTTCGGTTGATGAAATTGTTGTCGTCGTCTCGGCCACGGAGGAGCATAGCCAGGCCAATATGCGCCGCTCCCGCGTCGCCGCCGTCGAACTGCTCCGGCAGACAAGACAAATGGCCGATGACGCCGAAGATCCACCCTTGGTCAGTGTCGGGATTTCAATGGCCTTCGGCTGTTCGATTGCCGGAAATGTGGCTCCCGATGAAGTGCTGCGCATTGCCGGAGACTGCATCGAAGCCGGTGCCGATGTCATCTGCCTTGCGGACACGGTCGGTTATGCGGCTCCGCGACAGGTCGGGGATCTCACGGCAAAGGCGGTCAAACTCTGTGGCGATGCTTTGCCGGTCGCGGTTCATCTGCATGACACCAGGGGGCTCGGCATTGCCAATGCGGCGGCTTCGCTTGATGCCGGAGCGCAGCTGCTTGATGGCTCGCTCGGCGGGTTGGGCGGCTGCCCGTTTGCGCCGGGCGCGACAGGCAATGTGGTGTTTGAGGATCTTGTTTTTCTTTGTGAACGAATGGGGTTTCCCACCGGCATCGACATCGAAGCGCTCTGTGCGGTCAGGGAAATATTGACGGCGGAAATGCCGCTTGAGCCCGTCTATGGAGCACTTGCCCGTTCCGGACCACCCCGACACATCGCATGGAGCGCCGTCTGAAGCCGGTTTCGGCTTGGCGAACATTCGGCAACCGGTGCCGTCAGGCTGGAAGCTCTCCCGGCCTGACGGGGAAGGCGAATGGCGCTGCCGGTCAGTAAACGACAACCGAGCGGATGGATTCCCCGGCATGCATGAGGTCAAACCCGTCATTGATGCTGCCGAGCGGCATCTTGTGGGTGATCATCGGGTCGATCTCGATTTTGCCATCCATATACCAGTCGACGATCTTCGGGACATCGGTGCGTCCGCGTGCGCCGCCGAATGCGGTGCCTTTCCATACCCGTCCGGTCACCAGTTGAAACGGACGCGTGGCGATTTCGGCTCCGGCCGGTGCAACACCGATGATCACCGACTGCCCCCATCCACGGTGGCTGGATTCAAGTGCCGCACGCATCACCTCGACATTGCCGGTACAGTCAAAGGTGTAGTCGGCACCACCCATCGGATCCGACGGCGTCTGCGTCAAATTCACCAGATAAGGGACAAGATCGCCTTCAACTTCGGTCGGATTGACAAAATGCGTCATGCCGAACCGCTCGCCCCACTCTTTTTTCCCCGGATTGACATCGACTCCGACGATCATATCGGCACCAACCAGCTTCAGGCCCTGAATCACATTCAACCCGATACCGCCGAGACCGAAAACAATCGCAGTTGCGCCCGGCTCAACGCCAGCGGTGTTCATGACCGCACCCAATCCGGTGGTCACGCCGCAGCCGATATAACAGATTTTGTCGAACGGGGCGTCCTCGCGCACCTTGGCGACAGCGATCTCGGGCAGAACTGTATGCTGTGAGAATGTCGAGCAGCCCATATAATGGAGTATCGGGTCGCCATCGAGAGTCGAAAAACGCGACGTTCCGTCCGGCATGACACCCTGCCCCTGCGTCGCCCGGATGGCAGTGCAGAGATTGGTTTTGCGGGAAAGGCAGGATGGGCACTCCCGGCATTCCGGCGTGTAAAGCGGGATGACATGGTCCCCCTTGGCCACGGTTGTGACACCGGGACCGGTATCGACGACTATGCCGGCTCCCTCATGTCCCAGGATCGAAGGAAACAGCCCTTCCGGATCAGCACCGGACAGGGTAAATTCATCGGTGTGGCAAATTCCGGTGGCCTTGATTTCGACCAGCACCTCACCTGCTTTCGGATCATCGAGATTGACATCCATCACTTCAAGAGGCTTTCCGGCGGCGGTGGCGACAGCGGCTTTGGTTCTCATCGGTCTCGGCTCCTCCTTGTCAGAGCACCGAATCTGAAACAGATCAGAGCCGGTTTCAACCCGATTCCCGCCGCCGCAATGTAAGCGACTCTTTTTGAGTTCCCTGAATCCGCGTTAAACGGGAAATTTCACCGGTTTAGTCTTGATGATCGGTGAGTTTTCATGCCTCGGCATGTTTCGACTTTTGTCTCAAAATCCCGTTTTGGACTGATCGCAATCCATGCCTTTTCCAGTCCGGAATTCCCCGGTCGGACTCCCTTTGGCCGCGGCTGTTCGTGTTGCGCCGGGCTTTCGGCTTAACCACAGATGCTGTGCGAAACTCCGGCGGCGGCAGGAAATGGTGTTTCCCGCTTTGTCCGTGCAGCCGCTCGACTTCCAAATCGGTTTTCCGTGCCTTTCATTGCCAATCCCGCTCAACCGAGATCAGTCTTGCGGCGATTTCTTTGCGGCGCTTTGCAGGAACACCGCACGCGTCTGCAAACACAGGCCATTGACTGACCGCTTGGCGCACATGTTCGATGATGCCCGCTATACTTCGCTGTTTCAATCCAGCACCCTGACCCGCTGTCGTCAAATCCTGCATAGATGGATTCCGACCGTTGCCGTTTATGCTTAAGTGATGTTCACCGCCGGGACCGTCTGAAAAGCTGAGATCGTAGGCCGGGGACAGCCGCCATGTCCCTCGATGATCCATCAGAAACGCATGGTTCTTGATGTGATCATCACGATTGTGGGCCAGAACGTTGAACACCATACGCCGGAACATCTCTTCGACATCGCCCTGGTGGTTTGTCATGAAATTCGTCAGCTTCAGAAGTGTCTCGTAATCGACCACCGAAGCCGAAAAATCAGCGTTCAGAATACCTGCGACCGTATGCATATGCAGCCTCCGCCCCGCAGGCCGGTCAAAGCGACGGGTGGCAAACAGGTCTTCGCCCGAACGGGTCGTGAACAGCTTCGTATCAGACATGTTTATTCCGGCCGCACGGGCCATTTCGGAAAAGGCCTGTTCTTCACACACCGCACTCTCCGGATCAGAAGAGGTCCGGAACTTGATCAGATGGTGGCTGAACCCCTGCCCCGCCCCGACACGATGGTCGCGCAGAACACCGGTTTCGACGTTCAGCAAGGCCACGAATTTCGGGCGCACGCCGGCTGAGCCTCCACTGCCCGCACGCAGCCGGCGCAGGTCTTCCAAAGGAATGTCCTTTTCAATTTGCTGCACAGAGCCGGCGAACCAATCCAGATCGACATCTGCCCGCTTGGTCTGTTCCTCCTCGGGGTGATAGCTCAAAGCTCCCATCCCGTGCCGACCGACTATGGCCAGGCGGTCCACAGGCGTCAGTTCCTGAAATGCCCGGCGACGCCGCGCCAGCTCGCGGTCAATCAGCAAACGGCCCCAGCCGTCGGGCAACGAGTCAGCCAGAACCCCCGGCAAACCGTCAAAGGGCGTATACTCACCGAAATGCAGCCCGTTCCAGGAACGTATCGCATAAGGCGAAACCGGCAGCGGGTCGGCCAGGAATTCCTGTGTCCATTCGACCGCCGCACGACGTTGATCCGACACCCAGGCCACCTGTCCCACTGCAAGCCTGCGGTCGCCGAAATCCAGCTCGATATTCAGGCGGCGAATCATCAGCTTTGTCTTTTCCTGGCGCGTCTGCGGTCTGGTCTGCCTGAATCGAGCTGATCCAACGATGTGGCCGCGGGTTTCGGAAACAGATTTTCAAAGCCATCAAGCGCCTCCAACGCTGTGGCAATTGCCAGGAGTGACGCAAGAGAGACCTCCCCGCATTGCTCAAACCGCTTCAACGTGGACAAGGGCACGCCGGATTTCCCGGCCAGCGCATGCTGGGTCAAGTTATGCGCAAGCCGCAAACCCCGGGCAGATAGCCGAATCTTCTCCCGCGCCGCATCAGGTGTTAATGGATCAAATTTAAAGCTCATTATATTATTCATTAAATGTTTTTTTCACACTTATGGATAATATAATAGTCTTTATGAAAATAAAAATCACACGGGTGAGTTCTCTGCCGGCAATTCTTCGGGGATTCAGATTGTTACCGGAACGTGTGGCGCAACGCTCCAACTCCGGCGTAGAAACCCACCGCTAAAATGAGTCGGAAAGCGTGATGGCATTCCTGCGGTCCTGTTCGGCGTATTTTGCTGACCACCATAGACCCCGGCAACGAAAGGTTATTCGTGCCCAGCCCATTTCCAGCCAGGCGGCATCAAGACGGAGTTCCCGCCCTGGCAACTGCCGGCCGTTCCTGACCACAGGGTTGTGGACTTTGTTTCCGAATTCCGGACATGCGGGATCACTGCGCCGTAACATGCCATTGCCGATTCACCACAGGTCGTGAGATATTCCTCCGGCCATCCTGCATGAACCGGCGGAATCATCCGCTCAAGGCGAATCACGACAGCAAGGATTCAGAATGCCGTATCTTGATCGGTTCGCTCAACATCCTGCGGTTTGCCCTGCTGAAAGCTCTGGAATTGTCAGTTAAATTGGCGCAGTCTGATGCCCGGACTGAACCGCAGACCGAGGGGCGGGATTCATGGCGGAAATATTAGCGATTGACCAGGGTACCACATCCAGCAGGGCAATCCTGTTCGATGAGAATTTACGCCCGATCGCAGTCGGGCAGCAGGAGTTTCAGCAACATTATCCGAAAAGCGGCTGGGTGGAGCACGATCCGGAGGAAATCTGGGAATCGACCATGCGCAGCTGCCGGACCGCGCTCGCAGGAAGAACAGCGTTGCCGGCGGCAATCGGTATCACCAATCAGCGTGAAACCGTCATCGTCTGGGAGCGCGATACCGGCCGGGCGATCTGCAATGCAATTGTCTGGCAGGACAGGCGCACCGCCGAAGATTGCGCTGCGTTGAAACGCCAAGGTGTTGAAACAACCGTAACGGAGAAGACAGGACTGCTGCTGGATCCGTATTTTTCCGCTTCCAAACTGTCCTGGATACTCAAAAACGTTGAGGGTGCCCGCGGTCGGGCAGCGGCGGGTGAACTGCTGTTCGGCACCGTTGACTGCTACCTCATCTGGCGCCTTACCGGCGGCGCGAGGCATGTCACCGACATAACCAATGCCTGCCGCACCATGCTCCTCAATATCGACACCGGTGATTGGGACAATGATCTTCTCGACCGCTTCGGCATACCACGGCAGATGCTGCCGGAAATTCTCGAATGCGCCGACGAATTCGGAACCACCGACCCGTCTGTATTCGGCCGCGAAGTGCCGATACGCGGGGTCGCCGGCGATCAGCACGCAGCTGTTATCGGACAGGCCTGCTTCAGACCCGGCATGCTCAAATCCACCTACGGCACCGGCTGTTTCGCAATGTTCAACACCGGTGAGACGCGCTGCGCCTCGCACAACCGCCTGCTGACCACGATCGCCTACCGGATCGGCGGCAAGACCCATTACGCGCTGGAGGGTTCAATTTTTGTCGCCGGCGCTGTGGTTCAATGGCTGCGCGACGGATTGGGGATCATCGGGCATGCCGCTGACACCGAAACACTGGCAAAGACGGCCGACATGGAACAGCAGCTCTATATCGTGCCCGCTTTCACCGGATTGGGCGCACCATACTGGGATGCGGACTGCCGCGGCGCCATTTACGGTCTCACCCGCAACAGCGGCCCGGAGGAATTTGCCCGCGCAGCCCTGCAAAGCGTGGCTTTCCAAACCCGGGATCTGCTGCAGGCCATGCAGGCGGACATGTCCGCTTCAGACGACATCGTGCTGCGTGTCGATGGCGGTATGACCGCCAGCGACTGGACCATGCAGACGCTGGCCGACCAGCTCGGCGTGCCTGTCGACCGGCCGGTGATCACTGAAACAACAGCGCTTGGAGCGGCTTATCTCGCCGGACTGCAATCGGACATGCTGGGATCCCCGGAGGAATTCGCAGGTAAATGGCTGCTTGAGCGGCGCTTTCAGCCGGAGATGGATTGTGAGCAGCGCGACCGCCTCTATGGAGGCTGGAAAGATGCTGTCGCCCGCACCCTGACACAATCATGCTGATGCGGCATGGCGGGCGTGTTCTCGCCGATCAACTCGCCCTGCAGGGCACCGAACGGGTCTTCACGGTGCCGGGCGAGAGTTTCCTGGCTCTGCTCGACGGGCTGCTGGATGTCAGCATAGAAAATATCGTCTGCCGGCATGAGGGTGGCGCCGCCATGATGGCTGAAGCGCATGGGAAACTCACCGGACGGCCCGGTGTCGCCATCGTGACCAGGGGCCCGGGAGCGACCAACGCATCCTCCGGTGTGCATGTGGCAAGGCATGATTCGACGCCGATGCTCCTCCTGGTCGGACAGGTGCCGCGCCGACAGCGCCATCTGGATGCGTTTCAGGAAATTGAAATCGCACAGATGTTTCGACCCATCTGCAAATGGGCAGCGGAAATCGAGACGCCGGAAAAAATTCCCGAAACCATTGAATACGCGTTCCGCACCGCCATGTCGGGACGGCCGGGGCCGGTTGTCCTTTCCCTGCCTGAAGACATGCTGCACGAGATGGCGGATGTAGCTGACGGTGAGCCGGTCGGCCGACCGCACTATGCGGTCACGCCGGAAGACGCTCAAAGGGCGGCAGAAATCCTCGCCGCCGCGGAGAAACCCGTTGCGATTGTCGGCGGATCTCTCTGGTCCACCCACGCGGCGCAAAGCATCGAACGGGTCTCCGAAATTCACAGCCTGCCGGTCGTGGCGAGCTTCCGCAGGCAGCACTATATGGATAACCGCCATCCGAATTATGTCGGTGACCTGACATTCGGAGTGAACCCGGAGCTTACCGTGCTGCTGCGCGAGAGCGATTGCCTTCTGGCACTCGGCTGCCGGCTCAGCGATGCCGCGACTCAGGGTTTCACCATTCCCGCCGAACCTTCCGCCCTGCGCTCGCTGATCCACGTGCATCCCGACCCCGGCGAATTGGGCCGCCTCTGGCCGACGCGGTTTCAGCTGGCCACGGTGCCGGAACCTCTGCTTGACCGGTTGATCGAATTGGCGCCGCCCGACGGGCGGAAACGGCGGGATTGGCTGGAGCGTCTCCGCCGGTGCTACGCCGAATGGCGGCAACCGACCCCGTTGCCGGGACCGGTTCAACTGTCGGAGATCCTGCTTTGGCTTTCCGATAATCTGCCCGCCGATGCCATAATCACCAACGGGGCCGGAAATTATGCCGGTTTCCTGCACCGGTATTTCCGCTTCAAGACCTATATGACCCAAATCGCACCGACCTCCGGATCCATGGGTTACGGGCTGCCGGCTGCAATCGCCGCCAAACTCGCCCATCGGCAGCGGACAGTCATCTGCCTCGCCGGCGACGGTTGTATGCAGATGACGCTGAATGAACTGTCCACTGCGCTGCAGCAGAACGCGAAGATCATTGTCATCGTCGCCAATAATGGAATCTACGGCACCATCCGCATGCACCAGGAAAAGCATTTTCCGGGCCGGGTGTCGGGCACCGAAATGCACAATCCGGATTTTGCCGCTCTGGCGCGCGCCTATGGCGGACATGGCGAAACCGTGAATGCCACTGCGGATTTCCCCGACGCATTCAACCGCGCGCTGCAATCAGACCGGATGGCAGTTATCGACATCAGGATTGACCCGCGTGCCATATCCACGACCGGCGCACTGCGCCCGTTCCCGGAATGAACGCGGAAACAGCGTTTCATCCGACTACCCGAATAATCTGATCCCGCAATTTGCTGGATTTGGATTTTCCGCGATTCAACCCAGTCTTACTGTCGGCCGGACGGGAAACCGCCTCTATGCCATGTCAGTTCTCGAATAATCCTGACCGGCATCCGGTTCCAGCAGCAATACATTCGCTGGAGTTCCGGGATGCTCATGCAGGGTACGTGTCATCGGCAATGCGTCTCACTTGCAGCATTCAACGGCATCGGGCACTGTCAAAACAAGGGGATTATACACGAAAGTGCCGAAGCGTTTGGCTTGCGCCTTCAAAGGGAATTACATCCGAAAGCAATGCTCCCAGTCTTCCTATAGAATAGCATTCATAGAAAATGACCTCCTTTAGTTCGGCATCCTCCTCCCCGCTTCCTATCTGGCTCATTGTTCGGGCGGGCATTCTTGCTGTTTTTTGGAAACAAGGGGGGGTTGACATCTGCTCAAAGTGTCGTAGATTGCTCCGTTATATACGGGGTCCATATCTGGATCACTGCTTTCTCCCCTTTGGGGGAGATCAGGAAAGTAGGCGGCGTGGCTTGCCGTCGCCGCCATACTCTTCTTGTAAGATAATCTCGAGCCTTTGTGGCTCCTTTATAACTGAAAGGAACTTCTATGCGGAAGTATATCTCAACTTCTATTTCCAGAAACAAAGCGGCTAATCGCCTGATTGATTACGGGCTGTATCTCGCGAAGAGTCCAAAGCCGTTTATCAAGGCGTCGGGTATCATCATGGTCTGCGCAGGCGCGGGCCTGGAACTGCACGATGAATTCCACCGCCGCAATGTCAACAGCATGAAGCCGTGGTGATGTCTCGCAGCGTCTCGAAACCCTCTGCTCACTCTTGGGCACTCAATACAGTAACAAGGAAAATATAATGAAAAACAACACTGAAAAACTCCCTGGCGAACGGCGCCTCCGCATAAAGTCCGCCCCGAGAATCAGACAGGTGTTCTGGTGTGATTACCCGAATCCTGAGCATACTCAGAAGCCGGAATTCTACAAGACACGTCCGGTTGTAGTCCTTTCCCGCAATTCAACCCTTCACGGAGTCGTCATCGTCGTTCCGCTGTCGGGAAAACAACAAACGGACGAACGGAATACGCTGAAAATCCGCTCTCCTATCGATGGGGACGATTGTTGGGTCGTTTGCAACCACGTTCACACCGTTTCCACCAGAAGGCTTAACCCACCGTCCCAAGTTATCCCTAAGGTTACTGAAGACGATTTCGAGGAAATCAAAGAGAAGGTTTGCAATAACTTACCACTGCGGCCGTATGATGAGGAAAAAGACAAATGACCCAACGCACTATCCGCATAGGCGTCTTCTACGACGGCAGCTATTTCGCTCTGGTCAGCGACTACTACCGCTATCACCATCCACGACAGGCTCGCATCTCGATTGCCGGATTCCACGATTTTCTGCGGCACGAGATTGCAACATGGGCGGGCAAGGACACCCCTGCCCGTTTCTGCCATATCGTGGAGGCGCATTACTATCGGGGGCGATTCGCGGCGGAAGACACTGACAGGGAACCAGGGCGTCTGCTGCGTGAACGAAAATTCGATGACGCCCTGATGAAAGCCGGAGTGACAACACATTTCATGCCTATGGCGTCAGTAAGTGACGGGAAAGTGCGCGAACGCGGGATTGATGTCTTGTTGACACTTGATGTGCACGAGGCTGCAATTTCCGGGAAGATCGATTTCATTGTGCTGGTAACCGGTGATGGAGATTTTGTTCCGCTTGCTGAGCGCCTGAACGCACTGAATTGCAGTGTGGTTGTCGCCGCATGGGATGTTCGGTCGGCGAACGGAAAATTGTCAGTGCGCACGGCGCAGGCTCTCTTGGACGCAGTCCCCCACCCGATCATGATGCAGACAATCATTGAGGATCGTGTCCGAAGGAGCGAACCGCTTGTCAATGGATTGTTTATGGATAGTATGCGTCGTCCGGCAGCCAGCGACAATCTTGACAGCGGGCCTCACGAAAACGAGCCGATCCACTCCAATTTCAAGGACGTCCAATCTTCAGACGACGAGGTTGACACCGGAATCATTGTCAATCTTCCGGCTGGTCGTGACTTCGGATTTATCGCACCTGACAGTGGAGGCGAAAATCTCTTTTTCCATGCAAGCTGGGTGCTTCCGGTGACGAGCACGGAAGTTGACAGCAGGGTGGAACCATTCAAGTTTCTGAAACTGGGCGATTGTGTCGAGTTCACAATCGATGAAAATCCAAATACCGGCCAGCCAACCGCTACGGAAGTGAACTTCATAGACAGACCATGAGGGGTTTAATCCTTCAGGAAGGGCAGGAGATCAGGCTTTCGGACAGGACACTCCAGCGCGTCGAGCATGTGGCCGGGGGATAGAGCCGGGGACGCCCGGTCTATTCTCGACAACGTCTCTCCGCACAAGTCAGCGGAGTTCCGTGAATGGCTCAGGGACCGGCCGGCAGTTCCACTTCACCTCGAACTCAGTCTCGTGGATGAACGCCGTCAAGGGATTCTTCCCGAAGCTCTCCAGGCAGGGGCTCAGGCATGCGGTCGTTGACCTGCTTAACGGGTGCATTGCGGCGATTGATGGTTACACCGCGCATCACAATGCCAACCAAGCCCGTCTGTTCTGCTGGAGCCGGAAGGTCCCGTGGAGGCTTGGAAGTGAGGCCACCGGAAGCTTCAGGAAATGGCATCAAATGAATGAATCAGAACACTGGTGTCGAGCCTTTCCACATTGGCCCTCAGGGCCTCGGCAAAATCAACACATGTGAGAAAGCCGCGGGTCTCATATTTAGTGAGCAGTACATTCGTTTGCTCATGGATGCCTGCATGTTAACAGGATGCAGTGTTTTGGAGATAGCGGTTAGGGTGACAGGATGAATGTGCGGAACGGATTCGGAGGGCTGGCGGCTTCGTGCCTGCTGCTGTTCTCGACTGCCGGTGCCGGGGCGGAGGTTCCCTGTGGCGGCGGGTTTCCGGCATTTGTCGATGCGCTGAAGGCGGAAGCGGCTGCGGATGGGTTTTCCGCCGTCGAGATTGACGGGTTTTTCGCCACCGTTACCCTTGACCCGGATGTGATCGAACGCGACCGGAATCAGGGAATCTTCCGTAAATCCTTTATCGAATTCTCCAAGCTGGTCATGCAGGAATACCGGATTCTGTGGAGCGCCGAGTTTGAACGCGAGCATCGGGGGATTTTCGACTTGGTGGAGGCGCGGTTCGGCGCTCCGCGCGGCGTGCTGTTATCATTTCTCGCCCTTGAGACCGATTTCGGCAAGGTGCAGGGGAGCCATAACACGCTCAACTCGCTGGTGACCCTGGCGCATGACTGCCGGCGTCCGGATTTGTTCCGCCCGCATGTTTTCGCGGCTCTGGAACTGTATCGGCGGGGAGATTTCGACCCTGGATCAACGGTTGGAGCCTGGGCAGGGGAAATCGGAATGATCCAGATGCTGCCGGGAGACATTGTGGAATTCGGCCAGGACGGGGATGGGGACGGTCGGATCGATCTCAGAAATTCCGTAGCCGATGCGCTGATGACGGCAGGCAAGGTGTTGAGTGAGATCGGATGGAGGCCGGGCGAACCCTGGTTGATCGAGGTCTCGGTTCCCGCCGGTCTCAACTGGGCGGATACCGGTCTCGGAAGTGAGAAAACGGTGGCCGGATGGCTTGAGCAGGGTGTCCGGGTCCGTGGCGGAAATAAGCCCGATCAAGAGCTGTCGGCTTCCATTCTTCTGCCGCATGGCCGCGACGGCCCGGCATTTCTCGCCTTTGCCAATTACCGCCTGTATTTTGAATGGAACCAGTCCTTCGTTTACGCCACCACTTCCGCCTTTTTCGCCACTTTACTGTCCGGCCGGCCGATGTATCTCGACGGCAATCCGCCACCGCCGTTATCGGGTGACGAAATCATCGCCCTGCAGCGGGAGTTGAGCCGCCTCGGTCATGATATCGGTGCGGTTGACGGGATTGCCGGTAAACTCACCCGGGCGGCGGTCAAAGCGGAGCAGTTGCGGCTCGGACTGCCGGCCGACGAATGGCCGGACAAAGAATTGCTTAACCGGTTGAATATCTGAGCCGGCGCTCAGGCGGCGAGTTTTTCGGCCTGCCCCAGATCCACCGAAACCAGACGGCTCACACCTCTTTCCTGCATGGTGATGCCGTAGAGACGATCCATATTGGCCATGGTGATCGGATTGTGGGTAATCACGAGAAAGCGGGTGCCGGTCCGATCCACGATTGTTTTCATCAACTCGCAGAATTTTGTGACATTCGAGTCATCAAGTGGCGCATCGACCTCGTCGAGCACACAGATCGGGGCAGGATTGGCAAGGAAAAACGCGAAAATCAGCGCCACCGCGGTCAGCGTCTGTTCGCCGCCGGAAAGGAGCGAAATCGTGGAAAATCTTTTACCCGGCGGGTGGCAGAGGATCTCCAACCCGGTATCAAAGGCGTCATTCCCTTCCACCAGTTCCAGCCTCGCCTTGCCGCCGCCGAACAGCTTGGTGAATAATTCACTGAAATTCGCATTCACCGCTTCAAATGCGGTCAGTAACCGTTCTTTCCCTTCCCGGTTCAAACTTGTGATCGTCCGCCGCAACCGGGCGACCGCCTCCTCGAGGTCCGCCCTTTCGCGTTCAAGCTCATCGCGTTCGCTCTGCAGTTCGGTGATATTCTGTTCCGCCATCAGATTGACGGCACCCAGCGCATCACGGCTGCGCCGCAGCCGCGCAACCTCAATTTCCAGCAATTCGACATCGGCCAATGTATCGGGATCTATTCCGTGCCTCTCGACGAGTTCCTCCGGACCGCACCCGGTTTTTTCTCCAATCCGGCAGACCGCATCCGCCAGTTTCTCGGCGGCGTTGGCGGCGTCAGCATCGGCACGGCCCTTGAGTTCCAGCGAACGTGCCGCCTCCCGGTCCGCTTCAATGGCTGCTCTGGCAGCCTCGCGCGCCCCGGCCTCAGCGCGGCGCAGCCTGTCCGTGGCAGCGCTGGATTTTGCTTCGGCCTCGGCGATTCCGGCGGACAGCGAATGACGTCTTTCGGCTAGCTGACCGGGAAGTGCCTCAATGGCAGGCCGTTCGCTCTGCTTCTGCGACTGGCGTTCGTTCAGAGCCTGAATGCGTTCCTCCGCCTGATGCCGCCGTGACCGCCAGGTCTCCAACTCGCTTTCGGTATCCGCCAGCCTGCCCGAGCGTTCCGCCTGTTCTCGTTCCAGCGCCGTTTTGGAGGCACGGATTTCAAGCATCTGATCCCGTGCCAGTGCCAGCGCCTCTTTCAGACCGGCTGCTTCCAGATCAACTTCCTCCGGATCGTCGAGCCGCGACAATATCTGTTCGGCCTCCATTGCCGCCGCCTCCGCCGCCTCGGCACTGCGGGCCTCCCGGCTGCGCGCCTCGCGCAGAGACATCAGCGTTTTTTCCGCGATGCTGGCATCCACCTCCGCCACCGAGAGAACCCGGTTTGCTTCCGATAACGCATCCTCAGCGTGTTTTCTGGATTCTCTTGCATCCCTGTCAGCTTGATCCGAGGCCTCGAAAATCGATTCCAATTCCTGCCGCAGACGCCGGGATTCCGCCGCGCTTTGCTCGGCATCGCTGATTTCCAGATTCAGGCTCCTGAGCCGATTCAACTGGCTGAGACGCAAAGCCGCATGTTTCGGCGCCTCGGAACCGGAAACCGAGAAACCGTCCCAACGCCTCAGATCCCCATCCTGCGTCACGATCCGCTGCCCCGGTTTCAGTTTCGGCTGCAGATCGACCAGTTCCCTTGGCGACACCAGCCCGCATTGCCGCAACCGCCGCTGTAACTGCGGCGGTGCCTGCACAAAATCCGACAACGGCCTGACTCCTGCCGGCAGTTCCGGCGCATCCTCAAGCGGCTCCAAGGCGTACCAGCCGGACGCAGCCCGATCCTCAGCCACCGGCGCAAAGACATCATCGCCGAATGCCGCACCGAATGCGGCTTCATAGCCATTTTGAACTTTGACCAGATTCAGCGACTGTACAGCATCGGCAGTGTCCTGGCGGACCAGCTTCCGCAGTTCGGCCTGTTCCGATGTCAGCGCGGCAATGCGGCTGTCGGTTTCCGCCAGCCTGCTGCGGATCTCGGTCAATTCCGTCAAGGCGGTCGAGCGCGCTGTTTCTGATTCCAGCAGCTTGGCGACAGCATCCTCAGCCACGCGTTCCGCATCCGACTGCATCCCACCGGCGGATTTAGCGGCAATCGCCGCCTCGGCGAGCCGTGCCTCACAATCCGCCACCGCCGACGCCGCTTCCACTTCCCGCTGTCTGGATTGGCCCAGCTCATCAAGCGCGTCGTGGCGGGCGCGTTCCGCCGCCTCTTTGGCGGAGCGGATGTCAGCCACTTTCCGATTTGAGACATCGAGTTTGAGTTCAAGCTCAGTCAGCCTGTCCCGGGCAGCATTCAAGCGGGCGGATAAACCGCTGTGATCTGCGTCAAACCCGGCCCCGTCCCTGGCAATTTCAACGGTTCGTTCTTCCAGCCGGTGAATCCGGCTACCGGCATCTTCATGTAACTCCGTCTCCCGGCTCAGCGCTTCCGACAATTCCGCGATCTGTTCGCCGAGCGCCGCCACCTCCCGGCGGGCATTCGACTCCCGGGACTCGATCAGCTCGGCCTCCGCCCGCAGGCGCTGCAATGCCGCCACATGGCCGGCCGCGGCGCTACGCAGGGGCTCAAGCTGTTCCTCAAATTCCGCTCGCTTTCCGGCAGCACTCCTGGATTCACGCTGCAGACGCGCTGTCTCGGCGGTGCAGCGGTTTCTGCCGTCCTCCATCGCGACCGCCGCTGCCGCCGCATTCCGCCATTCCGCATAAAGCAGTTTCGCTTCCGCCGACCGAAGCTGTTCGCCCAACTGCCGGTAGCGGCGGGCTTGACCGGCCTGACGCTTCAGCGATGCGATCTGACTGGCCAGCTGGCCGGTCAGATCGCTCACCCTTGCTAAATTCTGCTCCGTGGAAGAAAGTTTCAGTTCGGCTTCGTGTCGTCGATGATGCAGACCGCTGATTCCAGCCGCATCCTCTAATATACCTTTGCGCGCAGCCGGCTTGGAGTTGATGATTTCATTGGTCTGACCCTGATTGACCAATGCCGATGAGCGCGATCCGGAAGACCAGTCCGCGAACAGCAGCTGCAGATCCCGCCAGCGTGTATCCCTGCCATTCGCCAGAAATGTTGACCCCAGATCGCGGTCAAGCCGACGCGATATCACAAGTTGATCATCATCATTGAATCCGCTTGGCGCAGTGCGGTCACGATTATCAATTACCAGCTGCACTTCAGCCCGCGCTCCCGCAGGACGTGTCGCCGAGCCTTCGAAGATCACATCTTCCATGGCACCGCTGCGCATGGCTGTCGGACGGTTCTCGCCCATAACCCAGCCAATCGCCTCAACCAGATTGGATTTTCCGCATCCGTTAGGGCCGACCACACCGTTGAGGCCTGCATTGATCGAAAGTTCAAGCGGGTCAGCGAAGGCCTTGAAGCCGTTTATTCTTAGTTTACTGAACCGCACCTTAAATTGCTCGATAGGTTCTTTTCGATTTTACCCACCTCTACTCCGAACGAATCGTTAATTACGCATGATATGCCAAATGGCAAGTCAATATTTCCATATATTGACAAAAATGCGACATTTGGCGGTTTTCGGAGGTGCTTACACCTGGATTCGGGGGATTCCCACGCGATTCCAGACCGCCTTTTGCCACATAAGGAGAATCAGCCTGCTGGCCCGGTCATCCTGTACACAACCGGGCCGAGGCCTGGCGGCCGCCCGCTGACGCAGGCGGCCAGCTTTGCTTATTTCGCGGCTTCGAGCCGTCCTTCGACCATCGGCGCGACTTCGCCGCGCGCTTCCATATAGTCGAACAACTGCACCGTCATCAGCACGGAGGCATACTCATCAACAATGCGCTTTTTGTCTTTGAGCATGGAAAATCCATCGCCTCCGCCTGCGAGATAGTCATTCACCGCAAGGGTGAATGTCTGTGACGGGTCGATCGCTTCGCCATTGACCATGACTGCCAGAACCCTGCTTCCCGGCTCTGCCGAGGGATCAAAACGCGCCGACGCGCCTGACAGGTGCAGGAAGCGTCCAGCGCCCTTTTCCAGTTGGCTGACGCTGTTTTCCATCATGTCGATGAAATCCTGTCCGGTGATTTCAAGCACTACTGTCTTATTGCCGAACGGCAATTCGCTGATGATATCACGACGGCTCAGCATCGTTCCCGGATCGTAAAGCCGGTCAGCACGAATTCCACCACCATTCATCACCCCGAGATCGGCGCCTGTGGCCTCGCGGATGGCGTCCGCCACCAGATTCCCGAATGCCGCTTCCATGCCCCGCACAGTGCTGCGTCTTGTATCAAGTGCCGTTGCGGTCACACCGACCTGGACATCCAGATCTTCGCTCAGCTGTGCCTCATAGGCGGCGACGGCTTCCGCCAACGCCGCATCCGGGGTTACGTGAGCGGTGTCAACAATGCGGTATTCGGCGCTCCAGACGGTTTTTTCCTGGTCATCCTTCATGACCTTGTCGAGAACCAGATCAACGACTGTGACCCACTCCGCCTGTTCCCCGGATTCGGCGAAAAGCAGCTTCCCGTCATATTCCGCCGCCAACAGATGATCATCGCCGCTCAGCAGGATATCCATATCCCGGTTGGCGATGAGCGCCCGGTCTTCCTCAATATCCGTATGTGTCAGCGCGATCACCAGATCCGCACCCTCACCGCGGAGCCTTTCAGCCTCCGCCGCCGCAACTCCGACAGGATCGAGGATATCGATTTCGCCCGGGCTCGATTTCACCAGGGTGCCGACAGTCGTCAAGCCCAGAATTCCGATGCTGAAATCACCCGCCTCGACCATAATGGATGGAAGTGCGCCTTCGATGATTGTGCCGTCAGGGCCGATGCTGTTGGCACCAAGCACTGGAAACTCCGCCTCCGATATCCGTTGTCTCGTGATATCCGGACCGAAATCATATTCGTGATTGCCGAGAACCATCGCCGTCAGACCAAGCCCGTTGAGAAGATCGATCATATGGGCGCCTTCATCAATTCCCGACATGAGTGATGGCGAGATCGTATCGCCGCCGAAGGTCGCCAGCACCACGCCGCCCATGTCGCGCTCGCCGTTAATGACAGCCGCCAAACGGGCAACACCGCCCCTTCCATCATCCTCCCCCATGCGGTCGAGATCGTTGAAATGGACTATTGTCACTCTTTGAGACTCCGCTCCCGCGGCCATAGGCAGTGCCAACAGGGCCGCGGTGGCGAAGGCAGTGAAAACTCGTAAACCTGATTTCGGATTCATTTCGGCCTCCAATCCGTCACTTTGAATGCGGGTGTGAGGCAATCAGCTTTCTTCCCCGCAAACCCTTCAAAACAGAATGCCGGGCCAGACTCAACCGGAGAGGCGGAAGTTTCGCTGCTTCCCTGGAACAATCCGTTTTGCCACAGCCAATCGAATTCCGTGTGCACAAGCCACTTTAGAAATGTTTTTTCAATCCCTGCGCCGGAACATCAAAAGGACCTTGCTCAAGCATCTTATTCGGGCAATCATTCTGAATACACAATTGCACAAGAATAATGTTCGACTAAATGGGCATTTCATGCCATTGAAACAAAAAATATTTGCTTTTATTCATGCCACGATTCTTCATTGGGGTAGCAATATGAAAATCTCACTTACAGCCGCGATCGCGGCATTGGGTCTGTCCGGCGCAGCGGCCGCCGGAACATTCGGCCCACTGGTCACGCCGCAGGAACTGGCCTCAAACCTGGATCAAGCCAATCCGATCATCCTTGACATCCGCGGCGAGGCTTATGGCGAGGGCCACCTCCCGGGAGCTGTGCCGGCACCATACAGCCTGTTCCGCGGTCCGAGCACGAATCCCGGACAACTGCTTGATGTCGCAACCCTGGAGCCTCGTTTCGAGGCATTGGGTTTGAATTTCGAGCAGCCGATCGTCATCGTTCACGAAGGCAATTCGAATTCGAATTTCGGCGCCGCAGCCAGGGTCTACTGGACACTGAAATCGACCGGGTTTGAGGATCTGACGATTCTCAATGGCGGAAAGCTGGCTTGGGAACAGGCCGGATTGCCGTTGGAGACCCGGGTTGTCGAACCTTCGGCAACCGAATTGGAGCTTGTGTTCTCGGATGACTGGACGGTCACAACGCCACAGGTGGCGGAGTTTGCCGAAGGCACCGATAATGTCGTTCTCGTCGATGCGCGGCTTGCGGACTTCTATTCCGGTGACACCAAGCACAAGGCGGCGGCACGACCTGGAACTGTGCCCGGTGCCATCAACTATGCGCATTATAATTTCTTCGACGGCGACTCTCCCCGGGTAAAGACCGCCTTTGACGTGACCGCGCTCAAGGCGGAATTGGAAATACCCGACGGCGCCGAAGTGGTTTCATTCTGCAATACCGGCCATTGGGCAGCCACCAACTGGTTCGCCCTGTCCGAAATCGGTGAAATCGAAAGTGTAAAGCTGTATCCTGGTTCGATGGTTGAGTATTCGAATGCCGAATTGCCGATGATGAACACTCCCGGTCTGCTGGACAATCTCAAGAGCCAGCTTCTCGGCGACGGTTAGCCGTAGACGCGCCTTTGCTTCTCCGGCGAGGAAGCCTGACACTCGCAGCGGCGGCGCTGGTCGCCGCTGTTTCCATTTTCGTGGGCCTGCGTTACGGGCTACTGCTCGCCGTCGGCCTGGGATTTGGCCTGGTCCTCGAAGGATTGCGGTTCGGCTTCGCCGGGCCTTGGCGTGCCATGATACTCCACCGCAACCCCGCAGGCCTTCTCGGGCAACTGCTCGCGATCGCCTTGGTTGCCATTGTCGCGCTGCCGCTGCTGGCCGTCCGCGGTGACGAGCTTTCCGGTGCTCAGGGACCGATCGGTTGGGCCATGGCGGCTGCGGCATTTTTCTTCGGCATGGCGATGCAGGTTTTGCTGGCCTGCGGCTCCGGAACACTTGTCAATGCCGGATCCGGAAACCCGGTGGGACTGGTGTCACTTCCATTCTTCGCATTGGGCAGCTTCTTCGGAGCTTACCACCTGTTCTGGTGGACAGGACTCGGCTCCCTGCCGCCGGTGACCTTGACCGGCCTGTCCGGCACAGCTGTCACTCTGGCGGCACTGGCCCTGGTTGCAGGTATCCTGCTCCTGCAGGCATCCCCGGATCAGAGACGGCTGCCACGCCGGATCATTGTCGCCGCCGCACTGCTCGCCTGCCTGGCACTGCTCAATCTTGTCGTTTCCGGGCAGCCCTGGGGGATTGTCTACGGGCTCGGACTCACCGCCGCAAAGAGCCTGAATTTCGCCGGAATGGACTTGTCCGGTTCCACTTTCTGGACCACAGCCAGCAGTGTCGATCGACTCTCAGACAGTATTCTGACCGACACGACCTCGCTCACAAATATCGGCATCGTTTTCGGTGCCTTCGGTGTATCCGCCTGGCGCGTCGATGGGCTTTCACAAAAGCTTCCACGATATCAGCCCAAGGCCTGGATCAGCATGATCATCGGCGGCTTTGTCCTTGGCTATTGCGCCCGCCTTGCATTCGGCTGCAATGTGGGTGCATTCTTTTCCGGGATCGCAACCGGCAGTCTGCATGGCTGGGTTTGGTTTGCGGCGGCATTCGGCGGCGCATTCATCGGCGTGCGGCTGCGACCGATACTCGGTTTGGAAGGTGCGAAATGACAAGAAGGCTCACCGCCTGCATCGCCATCTCCCTGGTCGTGGCGACACTTGCTTTCGACTTAGCTACGGAATCCCTGAACCCGTTCAACGCACCCGCCCCGATCGTCCTCGGCTCAGGCAAACCGGGCGGCGGTGCTTTCTGCGGTGAACTTCCCGGCTGACGGGGCAACGCCGGACACCCGTCAGAAAATTTCAGTGCTGCGCTCATCATACTTGCCGATGTAGGCAGTGTCCCCGTTCAGTGTGATCCGAATGCAGTACTTTTCCGATTTCACATGCGTTGGAACCCGAAAAACAACTGGATTGCTTTCGACCATAAAATTGTCGCAGTCATTACTCCGCCTCACATTCTGACTGACCCAGTCAATCCTCAGACTGAACGGCCCGCGCATCGCCTGATCAATATTATTGTAGAAGGAAATGCGCACCTCTTGCTCGGTAACATAGGTGGAATTTGTGAACGTCGCTTGCTTGAAAAACAGACGCCGATGTTCCTTGTCGACAATAATCTTGCTGATCCATCTTTTCCTTACAACCGGGTCAAGAAGCGCAATAAGTGTATCTCTTTCAGGGTCAGATCTGCATACGATTAGCTTGAGATGATCAAAGGGCAAGCTGCCCTTGACCAACACCTCTGAGAGTCTCGCGAATAGTATACTGCTCCGGCCCTGATCTCCTAGATTCCCGACTGAGTCATCGTGGTAAATTGCCTTGAAATCCATTTTGCTCAGAAAACTGCAGGACTCCCCCAATTGCGACTTTTCTTCCAGCCGACCGAGTGAGAATTGAACGCCCTGTTCCTGAAGCAACTTTGAACTGAAAAGCAGGTAAACCGGAACCGGCATATGCGCTTCTTTCCAGATCTTATTTGATGGACGTATTCCCTCGTTTCTAAATTGGGTTGGGGTTCGGGGTCGGAAATACAACCGGACGAAATTCCGTTGCCAAGGGCCAAGCTTTTCAAGGTAATCAGGACTTGCGCTGTCCTTTATGATTAATCCTTTGGCAGCCGCACGAGACAACAGTGCGCCGCTATTGAGTATCTTTGCAGTGTTTTCCACATGATCAGAGCGAAACAGTAATTTGGGCCACCAACTGTGGTTGGGATCAAGCTTCAGTTTTTTCGCAAGCCCCTCCATAAAGGCCCCGATGGCCACCGCATCAGGTTTGAGTGACACTCACTCGACTCCCGAGAATAGATCAAGCTGCTGTCGGTTACCTAATGATGGAGGGATAATTTGGAGTGCTGACTCTGGGTTCGTCCTCAATCTTGTGGCGGACGCTGACACAGAGACTGAGCGCACGTATTCAAGCTCCTCGAAAACCGGCATCAAGTAGGAAAGATAACGATGATTCGGGGCGATGCGGTTGTGGGTGAGTCCGTAGTCTCTTAATTGCTGCCAGAAGTTGACAAGCTCTTCCTCCCTGATCCAGAAAGATCCGCCGGAGGAGGTAATTTGAAGTGCGGGTGGATTGTGCTGTGCAACTGCCTTAAATCTGTTGCCCCTTGACATCGTCATGAGTTCTCTCGGGCTTTGAAGACGAGCCATGATGTCCCGCCAGACTTCCTCAAATGGAAGCGCTGTAGGCTCCGACCTGAGCCAATTCTCAATCCGTTTCTGGTCGTGATGTTCTGGTGGGCCGATGTGGTTATGCCCTACATGTATCAGCATTGGAATAGGCAGAGCTCGGAGGTAGCGCTCCATCAACGGCTTAACCTCGGATTCGAAGTCTAACTCCCCGTTCCCGCAACCAAGCATCGGAAACGCGACGGACGTCGCACCGATAATTGCAAACTTCTCATTGAATTTTTTTAACCCGGCCTCAATGTATTCGACACGGGAGGGATTGCGCCAATGCTCCTTAGTCGGAAAGTTGAGAATCCATTTGTGTGGGGTCTTGTGCAGTAAGAGCTTCCCGATCGACAGGCTTCCGTTTTCACAATGTTCCCGGTATCGTGCAAACATGTCGGGATAGATTTTCTTGAAGCGCAGCGCGATCCCCTTTCCCATAACGCCGCATGTATTCACCGTGTTGACAAGAACTTTTGCCGGAGACTCAAACAGATCGCCATCGGTGTAGTTGATCATCGCAGGTTCCAGGATTCTTTCATTCTACAAGTATGTGAATGCTCGTGAATTTTGTAGAGATTGAAGCCAATGCAGGTTTGTTCGTAATCGCAACCTGAAAACACAGCGCTGCCCGACTGGAATCCCGTCACTCCAATTTGTTCCTGTTTTGTGCATATGTCAATTCACAGCAGCAGAAATTTCGGCAAATTCCCAATCTAGTCTTCAAATATTTGGGTTATCTGCCAAATATACTCAGAGTAATCTGCAATTTGGTCACGGCAATCAGGTGACCCGTATGTCGCAATGGAACTTGATCCATCCGCTGGACAATTGCGCGCATTGTGCCTGCCAAAAGTCAGGGGCTCCGAACTCCACGGTCGAAACCCTGGGGAGTGCTGGGACTAACCCACATGCAATCAGCGTCGAAGCGAAGAGACTCAGGCGCAATCATTATGCCGGGCATTCTCTAACTTTTCCCTGTTCTGTTCAGCCTGTTTCTGGATGCGATTGAACCTCCGGGTGCCAAAACCGTCATGCATACGAGAATCTTACCTCGGTGGCCCCGGGGTGCTTGGTAAATCGTTTTACCTGCTGTAATGTATATGTCGGTAGCAGCTCCGCCCGGGATCTGCGGCTCCCGTGGCGGCGCTGTTGACGGAACAGGATACCGGCATGCTGTCAGTGCCGGGTGAATACTCCCCAATAGTGCCGAAGTAAAAATCCCCAGTCTCTGAGGCTGACGGATTGATCCGGTGGGCATGCCCACCGGATCAAAAGTTGGCAGAATGACCACCTGAACAACAAGCCGATGGAGGCGTTGGGCAGGTGATAGACTTGAGGATGATTATCGTGATCCACGATTTAAAACGACAGGGCCTTTCGATCAGCGCGATTGCGCGCAGGACCGGCCTGGACCGCACACTGAGAGTGATGGCCTGGGATGATCCGCGCTGCACCGGCCCGCTTGCGGCTGCGGCAGCGGAGTGGGAGGTCGGGACGGGTACGGGCATTGAGATATCCCGCCGTCCGCTGACGGCGTTCAATGACCAGCCTCTGCACGAGCTGTCCCCCTTGTGCGACGTGATGATCATCGATTTTCCGCACGTCTCCCAGGCTGTTCGGGAAGGGGCGGTGATACCGATCGAAAGCATCGTCGGGGATGAGGTCACGCGCTCGGTCTCGGCCAATGCGATCGGTCCGGCGCAGGCGTCATTTCTTGTCAACGGGGTGAATGCGGCCTTCTGCAGTGACGCGGCGTGCCATGTGGCGGCCCACCGGCCAGCGGTGCTTTCCGGCTGTGGTGCGCCTGAGACCTGGGACGGGGTCATGTCGCTTGCCGCGGAATTCCCGGGCTCGGTGGCTCTGGCCCTGTATCCGACCGATGCGGTCGTTTCGCTCATGAGCATCGCCGCCGGCAGGGGCGCCGCCCCTGATGGCGGTGAGAGGTTTTTCCCTGATCCCGGGGCGGCGGAACAGTCGATCGACCTCCTTGCCGGGCTGGCGCGGGCCGTCGGGGATTATTGCTGGCGGTGCACCCCGCAGGCGCTGTTCAGAGCGGCGCGGACCATTCCGGAGATCGCCTGCACTCCCCTGACCTTCGGCTATACAAGGTTCACGCGCCCGGAAGAGGGCGGATGGCGGTTCACCGCTCCGCCGGCGGGCTGCGGCAGCACGCTCGGCGGAGCCGGCATGGCGGTGTCGTCGCGGTCGGAATCGGTGAAATCCGCGGCTGAGTTCGTCAGTTGGTACTGCGGTGACGAGGGCCAGCTTCTCGCCGCGAGGGCCTGGGGGCAGCCCGCGGGTCTGTCGGCCTGGAACGACCCCGGAATCGACCGGATGACGTCCGGGTTCTATTCCGGGACACGGGCGACGCAGGCCAACGCCTGGGTCCGTCCGCTGAACAGCTGGTGGCCGGTGGTCCAGGAGCGGGTGGGCGGACAGCTGGTGCGGATGCTGCTGGCCGGCGAACCCGCACACAGGATCCTGTCCGGAATCGAAGCCCTGTACCAATCGCTGAGAGACAGGCTGTGAGTCGCTCCGGCAATTCTGAACCATGCCGCTTCTTGCCGTGAGGAGGCGCGCATGTTTGACTGCCTGACGCGTTCGGTTGGCAGCGCAGTGCGCGGGGGACGGGTGTCACATGGCTACTCTGGCTGAAATCGCGCACCGCGCCGGTGTTTCATCCGCACTGGTCTCACGGGTCATCAACAATGACGGGACCCTCCGCGTAAGCCGGAAAACCCGGGAGAATATTCTGAAGGTTGCGCATGAATTGAACTACGCGCCCAACGTCGTGGCAAAATCCCTGCGGTCGTCGAAATCCGACACCATCGCGTTTGTTGTGCATGACGCCGCAAATCCGGTTTACGGAGAAATCCTCCGCGGTGCCCAGGCGGAAGCCGAGCGGCGGAACAAGGCTATTCTTCTGGGCGATTCGGCGGCGGGGAATGTCGGCAACTCACGTCTGGCGCAGATGATCGGCGGCTGTGGCGTTGACGGCCTGATCCTGCAGGCGGCGGGTATTCAGGCCGACAATCTCATCATCAAGGCAGCACACCAGAAAGTTCCGGTGGTCCAACTGCAGACCGACATCGGTCTCGGCGGAAGCCTGATCCAACTCCCCGACATTCCGGCAGCGGAGATGGCCACCCGGCACCTGCGGGAATTGGGTCACCGCACCATCGGATGCCTTGCCACATCCGAAGGGCTGACTTTCACGGAGGGCCGGATGCAGGGATGGCGGAACGAGATGGGCGCCGCCGCCGACCCGTCGCTGGTCGCGCATGCCGCTCCGTTCGCCGCCGAAGGCGCGTCCGTGACCCGTGAGTTGCTGTTGCGACGCCCGGATATTACCGGGCTGGTCTGCTTCAATGTCGTCGCTGCTATCGGTGCCATGCGTGCAGCCAACGCCTTGGGGCTGGATGTTCCGCAGGATCTTTCAATTGTATCGATCCACGACATGAAATTCGCCGGAGATCTGAAAGTGCCGCTTACAGTGGTCAGAATGCCGTTGGCTGAAATGGGGCGGGTGGCGACGAAAACCGTCTGTATCGAGGCATCGGAGATTCCCGCCAGGATCACAATCGGAACTGCGCCCGAATTCGTGCAGCGTCAAAGCACTGCGGTGCCGGGCAGGGTTTGAATTTGTGCCATTGGTAAATCGTGGTAAATCGCTTTACCAATCTTTACATTTGTGGTTAACGTGAATTCCAGGAAACCACGCCGCGGCAGAATTGGAGTTCGGCGGATCATGGCTGATGGAGTGCTGCTGCAGGATGTCGTCAAGTCTTTCGGCGATGTGAACGTAATCCCGAAATTGAATCTCACCGTCAATGAAGGTGAGTTCGTGGTTCTGGTGGGGCCGTCAGGATGCGGAAAATCAACCACGTTGCGAATGGTCGCCGGGCTTGAGAAAGTCAGCAGCGGGACAATTTGCCAACCGGATTAAACCCAATACTGTTGCTTTAAGAACAATTTGGGATGATTTCGGGTCTCCAGTCATATTTCCGACGTGACACCGGACCCCGTTTCCGGATCGGGCAGCCGCTCATCTTCCGCCTGACCCCGCGGGGCCTTGACTGGCCGCGGCTGGAAACCACCCTTTCCTCAAGAATCTCGTCAATTACCCCTTCCGTCCGGTCCACCGGGGGAAAAAACGCCGGGATTGATGATCCGGCGGCGCATGACATGCACGGCATGGATGAAGGATATTCGGTCGGCATCCTCGCCGGCCTTCCCCGCCGCCTCGTGGATCAGCCGCCTGACGGCGTACCAGGCCAGCATGAGTCCGTCGATCTCCTGGTAGACCAGACCGGGTGTCTTGCTGCGCAGGGCGGCGCCGGGCCCGAGGATGTGGGTTTTGACCTCGTCACAGGCGGTCCCGGTCTCCCACCGCCCGTGGTACAGTGCCGCCAACTCTTCCGCCGGTGCCGCGCGGTGATCGGCAAGAGTCGTCGCCAGCATCACCGTCTCACCCTCCCTGATCCGGTAGGCGATGATCCGCACCGGAAGTTCGCCGCGGCTCTTTCTCCGGTCGCGGCCGGAGCCGCGCAGGACACTTCTCCACGAGCCGTCATCGAGACGCTCGATGACCGGAAATCTCATGTTCGTCTTCACCCGCCACAGGAGATCCGCCCCGGTCGCCACCGCCCGCGACCACAGCGGAAAGCCCATGTAGTAACGATCCGCCAGCACCAGTGTGCCCGGGGACAGATGGCCGAGCAGCATCCCGGCCTGCACGGCCTCACTCTCGGCCAGTGGTCCGGCATGCCAGGCGAAGGCGGCATGCGTGCCGAGCTCGACCATTGCCGTCACCCGTGCCTGCGGGAATGCCGGACTGCCGCGCGATGCGTTCGGCAGGCCGAATTCCCCGCGGTTGCGGGCCTCGTCGGGCATGTCCAGCGTCGAGCCGTCAAAAGCCACCAGGCGCAGATCCCGGTAACAGGCGCCGATCGTCCCCGCATCGGCCAGAGGTGCGACGCAGCTGGCGCGGAGAGCGGCGAACGGCGCCGCACCGAGCCTGGTCCGCGCCCGGGAAATCGACGATTTGCCCGACATCCGCATCGGCAGATCCGGCGATATCCATCTGAGGCCATCGGAGAGACAGCGGAGCACCCCGCGCGCCGAGACAGACCGGAACAGCGCCATGGCGATCACGTAATAGACCATGACCTCGGCCGGAAGGTCACGCCGCCGCCGGCTGTCCCGGTTCAGCGAACGGAGCGCCTCCCGCACCGACCCGCGCGGATAGACGCGGGCAATGACGCTCACGCCGAGATAGTCCGAAAGACGGACTCCTCCGGAAAACGCCGCCGACGTTCGTGCCATGGCCGGACACCTCCCAAATCGTGATGGAAGACGTTTTAACACAAAAAAAATCCCTTAAAGCAACAGTATTGGGATTAAACCAAAATTCCTTCCGAAATCGACCGGTCTGGCGGTCCCGGAATTGGCCCTCATTAATCACGGCCTGAAATGGTGGCCGACCAAACAATACAAGGTATTGCTTCACGAACACTGGGAAACAACGGATTGGTATCTTGAAATGTCAAGCTTGGTTCGGGCAGAATCATCATTTCCGGCGGCGGGAGTTCCATTCTCATTGGTGATGACCATTGAAGACCCTGACGGCCAGCGGCCTGTTTTCAGCCAATTCCAGCAGCAACTGCGCTCAAGTCGTGCCAATGTTCAGGCATTGCGGTCGGTATTCCGCGTTCGGGCGCAGGGTAACTGAACACAGTTCTTAAGGTCCGCCACCGCAAACCGGCGGGTGTTTGAAGGTTTGCCTGGAAATCCTGCTGTAGGTGTTTGACAACTTGACGGATGTAGCCGAGGGCGTGATGTTATCTCACTTGCTGGATCTATGAATTGCCTTCTCCCCTCCGGGAGTCCGGGGGAGACACAACCGATATTCTTTTTCACAGGTTGCATGACAACAGGAAACAGGCGTTTGCCGCTGAGCGGATTGCCAAGATGGTCGGATTGCGGGTAATTCGACCCGAATGACCGGCTTGGCAATGCGGCGATATGGCCGGTTTTTTTTTCGGGGGATGGCACCGTCATGGCCGTGAGCGGCACGGAAAAACAATCGACTTCCTTGATCACGCCGGTGTTGCTTGCCGGTTGCGCTGTCATTCTGGTCAGCTTCGCGATCCGGGCGAGTTTCGGTGTCTTTCAGATTCCGATTGCGGAGGAGTTGGGCTGGGCGCGGACGGAATTCTCGCTCGCCATTGCCATCCAGAACCTTGCCTGGGGAATCGGACAGCCTGTATTCGGAGCTTTCGCTGAGCGTATCGGTGACCGTCTGGCTATCATTATCGGCGCATTTATTTATGCCGGGGGCCTGGTGTTGTCGGGTTTCGCGGTTTCCCCGGCGGCGCACCAGATCCTCGAATTCTTTGTCGGCATGGGTGTCGCCGGAACCGGGTTCGGGGTCATTCTTGCAATCGTCGGACGCGCCAGTTCGGATGAAAACCGCTCGGTCTCGCTCGCCATCGCCACTGCCGCCGGCTCCGGGGGGCAGGTTGTCGGCGCTCCCGTTGCCGAGTGGCTTCTCAGTCTCATGTCCTGGCAGTCGGTATTCATAATTTTCGCGGTCGCGATCATCGCAGTTTTGGCGGTCCTTCCCTTCATGCGGGCACCCGAACCGGTCAGCCAACAAAGGCTGGAAGAAAGCATGGGGGAAAACCTGCTGAAGGCTTTCCGGGATCCTTCCTACAGCCTGCTCTTTGCCGGTTTTTTCTCCTGTGGCTACCAGCTGGCTTTCATCACCGCGCACTTTCCTGCCTTTGTCACCGAAATGTGCGCCGCCATCTCGCCGGCCGGCTTCCTGCACGCGGTCGGCGTCACATCAACATCGGCACTCGGGGCGGTTGCGATTTCGCTGATCGGATTGGCCAATATCGCCGGCACGATCCTGGCCGGCTGGCTGGGTAAATTCTATCTCAAGAAATACCTCCTTTCACTGATTTACACCGGAAGGACGGTGGCGGCGGCGGCATTCATCATGCTGCCGATAACGCCGACAAGTGTGATCGTGTTCTCGGTGGTCATGGGCGCGCTGTGGCTGGCGACAGTGCCACTGACCAGTGGTCTGATCGCGCATATTTACGGCCTTCGCTATATGGCCACGCTGTATGGGATCATATTCCTCTCGCATCAGCTCGGCGGATTTGCCGGCGTATGGCTCGGCGGGCTGCTTTACGATGCGTATGGCAACTATAACCTGGTCTGGTGGATCGGAGTCGGTGTCGGCGCTTTTTCTGCCATTGTTCATCTGCCGGTGAATGAGCGCCCCCTGTCAGAGCGCATGCCGGCCTGAATTCGGGCCGGGGCGACGCTTCAGCAAGCCTTCCATTTTCCGAGGATGTGAATCGCGGTCATAAGATCAAGATGCGCGCCGCCGCCATTCTTGAACAGAGTGATGCTGTCCGCATCCGTGCGGCGGAAACTCCCTGTCCCGAGATCGTAAAAATCGGCGATGATGTCGGCCGGCTCTATGACACCGTTCTGCAGCGGAATTTTCAACTCACCGATATGATCAAGTGTCGTGTCCCGACTGTCCACAAAGATCCGGGACCTGCGCAATGCTTCATCATCGGCTTCCCGCATATCCGGGCGATAGGCGCCGATCAGATCCAGATGCGTCCCGGCTGACAGCCATTCACCCCGCAGAATCGGCTCCACCGCCATCGTCGCACAGGTGACAATATCGGCGTTCCGCACCGCTTTCTGAAGATCAGCCGCGATGTTGATGACAGCCCTGTCGCGGTAATCGGCGATCAACGCCTCGGTATTTCCGGGAGTTCTGTTCCAGACCTCGAATTCCGCCTGGGGAAACCCTGCTGAATAGGCCTCCACCATCGAACGCGCCACGGTGCCGGCACCGATGATCAGAATTCGCGAAGAATCCGGTCGGGCAAGTTTGCGGGCGGCCAGCAGGGAATCGCCCGCGGTCTTCCATTTTGTGACAAGCCCGAAATCCATCAGGGCTGTGAGTTCGCCGGTCTGATCGTCGAACAGCGTCACCGCACCGTTGGTGGTGGGAAGATTCCGGGCCGTGTTTGAGGGAACCACAAATGCCGTCTTCACGGCGCTGCCCAACCCGTCTACCCAGGCGGCACGGGAAAGCAGTGTCGCATCCCGCTGCCACAACAGCTGGTCTCCGATTTTGGCGCGGGCGAATGCGTGGCCATTTTCAATCGCATCCGTAAGTTCCAGCCAATCGAGCAACCGATCCGCCCCGTCAAATGTGACATGCTCAACCATCACCGCTCTCCCGCTTCCCGGATAATCTATTTGGTAACAGCCCGGATTCAGTGTGGCTGTCAATGCGCTGTGCCACGCTCACAGGTTATCAAGCACACAAAAGTGATTTAGGATGGGGCCGGTTCCGGCGATTGGACATGCATCATGAACAGCCTGCAGCTGCTTGACCGCCTCATTGCGTTTCCAACCGTCAGCCGCGATTCAAACCTGGAACTCATCGGGTTTGTCCGCGGTTATCTGGAATCACTCGGTGCCCGTTGCCGGCTGGTCTTTAACAGTGAGCGGACCAAGGCTAACCTGTTTGCTTCGGTCGGCCCGCCGAATTCGCCGGGTGTGTTGCTGTCAGGCCATACGGATGTGGTTCCCGTGGACGGACAGGATTGGACGTCCGACCCTTTCCGTCTGACCCGGATCGGTGACAGGCTGTATGGCCGTGGCACAGCGGATATGAAAGGATTCCTGGCCTGTGCACTCAGCGCCGCGGCAGCGGCCTCGGGATGTCGGCTGACGATTCCGCTCTGGCTGGCATTTTCCTATGATGAGGAACTTGGATGTATCGGTGTCCGGCGGCTGATTGATGTGATGGTGGAGGACGGGTTGCAGCCGCTTTTCTGCATTGTCGGTGAGCCGACATCACTCGCGGTTGCCACCGGCCATAAAGGCAAAACCTCGCTGCAGGCAATCTGCCGGGGCAAGGCGGCGCACACCGCCTTCGCGCCGAGGGCGGTGAACGCATTGCATCTCGCCTGTGACTTTGTCGGCGCTTTGCGGCGAGTGCAGACGGAGATTTTGGCCGAGGGGGCGTCGGACCCGGAATTCGAAGTGCCCTGCACGACCCTGCATGCGGCCGGAATCAGCGGCGGCATTGCCGCCAATATCGTGCCGGATCGATCTGTTGTTGATTTTGAAATCCGCAATATCGCCGCCGACCGGCCGAGCGGATTAATTGAACGTCTCACCCGGGATGCGGTGGCGATCGTGGCGGCGACGGGGGTGCCGGAGACCGATGCCGGCATCCGGCTCCAGATCATCAATGACTATCCGGGGCTCGCCACGGATGCCGATAATTGGGCAGTCACATTCGTCAGATCGCTTGCCGGGAGCAACAGCAGCTGTAAAGTGGCGTTCGGCACCGAAGCCGGGTTGTTCGCTGAACGGGTGCGGACACCCGCCGTGATCTGCGGTCCGGGCTCCATGGAGCAGGGACACAAGGCCGATGAATTTATCAGCTACCGGCAGATGCAGCGCTGCGACGCCATGCTTGCGGAACTGGTCAAGCATCTTGAATCCGGCAGCATTCCGACGGGATGACCGCTCACGCCGCCTGCTCCTCATCTTCCTCCGCCAATTGCCGGTGCCACATTGCCGCGTAGCGGCCATCGAGCTGCAACAACGCGTCATGGCTGCCCTGTTCGACAATATGGCCGTCTTCAAGCACCACGATCAAATCTGAATCGACGATCGTCGACAGCCGGTGCGCGATCGCAATCACGGTGCGCCCCTCACCCATTTCCTGAAAGCTCGACTGAATTTCCTTTTCGGTCTCGCTGTCCAGCGCCGATGTCGCTTCATCGAGCAGCAGGATCGGCGGGTTCTTCAGCAATGTGCGGCTGATGCCCACCCGCTGCTTTTCACCGCCCGACAGTTTCAGTCCGCGTTCACCGACCTGTGTCTCGAAACCTTCCGGCAGAGCGGCAATAAATTCGCTCAGCTGCGCCGCATCCGCCGCCCCGGCGATGTCTTCCCGGGTTGCACGGGGAGAACCATAGGCGATGTTGTATTCGATGCTTTCATTGAAGAGCACCGTGTCCTGGGGCACGATACCGATCTGCCGGTGCAGGCTTTCCTGCGTCACTTCACGAAGATCCTGCCCATCGATCCTGACGGCACCGCCCGAGACGTCATAAAAGCGGAAAATCAGCCGGCCGATTGTCGATTTTCCGGAACCGGAAGGACCGACTATGGCCACTGTCTGGCCGGGTTCGATTGTGAGATTGAAATCTTTCAGGATCGGTCGTTCCGGATCATAACCGAATACAACATTATCAAACTCGATCCGACCTCCCTTTACCTCCAACTCGTCCGCATCCGGCTTGTCGCCGACCTCATATCCCTGGTCCAGCAAGTCGAACATATCGCCCATATCGACGAGAGACTGGCGGATTTCGCGGTAAACCGAGCCGAGAAAATAAAGCGGTATGGTGATCTGAATCATGTAGGAATTCACCAACACGAAATCACCCACGGTCAGCGATCCGTTCAATACGCCGAAAGCGGCAAGCAGCATGACAGAAACCGTGCCGACGGAAATCAGCAGGGCCTGGCCCATATTCAACAGAGCCAGGGAATAGCTGGTGCGCAACGCCGCCTGTTCATAGCCGCGCATGGAAACATCGTAGCGCTCGGCTTCCCGTTCCTCGGCATTGAAATATTTGACGGTTTCGAAATTCAGCAGGCTGTCCACCGCCTTCTGATTGGCTTCGGTATCCTGCCTGTTCATCTCGCGGCGGACCTGAACCCGCCATTCGGTCACTTTGAATGTAAACCAGATATAGAGACCGATGGTGACCGATACGATTGCCAGGTAACGGGCATCGAGCACGACCAGCAGAATGACCGCGACCATCGTCAATTCCAGGATCAGCGGCCCGACCGAAAACAGAATATACCGGAGCAGGAAATCCAACCCCTTGACGCCGCGTTCTATGACCCGTGACAGGCCACCGGTCTTGCGGGTGATGTGGTAGCGCAGCGAAAGTTTGTGGATGTGGCGGAAGGTTGCCAGCGCCAGCGTTCGGAGTGCACGTTGCCCGACCTTGGCGAAAATGACATCGCGCAACTGTTCAAATCCGGTCGTCATTGCGCGGGCGACGCCGTAGGCGACAGTTAATCCAACGGCACCGAGACTGAACAGGAAGAAGGGGTTCTCGGCCTCCGCCGAGGCCAGCTTGTCCACCGCTGCCTTGTAAATCAGTGGCGTGCTGACAGCTATGACTTTGGCAGCACCCAGCGAAATCAAGGCCAGAACGACGCGGATGCGGACATCCAGCCGCCCCTTCGGCCAGAGATAGGGCGACACGGCCTTGATCGTGCGCCAGCCGCTGCGTCTCGCTTGTGTCTCCGCGGCTTTTTTCCCGGTGGAAGCTTGACTTGGCATATCGGCACACTCATTCAGGGCAGCGATTTTGTTGCCGGCCGCCCTGAGGCTGTCGAACGCAAATACGCTGTGACTCCGGGCGGCAGTCGCGATGTGCCCGGACAACACCGTAAAGATAAGCACTTTCTCGAAAAAATGAAGTGCCCGGACAAAGTGGAGATTGCACCGATGCGAATGAACCGGCTGGGGGCGACGGATGTGATGGTGAGTGAATTCTGTCTCGGCACCATGACCTATGGAACACAGACGGATGAAACCGACGCACACAGGCAGATCGACATGGCGATTGATCACGGAATCAATATTGCCGACACCGCCGAAATGTATCCGGTCAATCCGATTTCCGCCGCGACACAGGGTGACAGCGAACGAATTCTCGGACGCTGGATCGCAAAATCCGGCAAACGCGACCGGCTGCTGATCGCCACCAAGGTCACCGGCGAGGGCAACAGAGTCGTGCGCGACGGCGCGCCCATCTCAAGCCGGACCATTCGGATAGCGGTCGAAGCATCGCTCCGCTCGCTGCAGACCGACCGGATCGACCTGTATCAGCTGCACTGGGCCAATCGAGGCTCCTACATGTTTCGCCAGAACTGGAGTTATGATCCGACGTCGCAGAACAAGGCCGAAACCCTCGAACATATTGAAGACGCGCTCTCGGAGATGCGGAAACTGGTGACAGAAGGGAAAATCCGTTTCTTCGGCCTCTCAAATGAAAGTGCCTGGGGAACCGCCCAATGGCTGCGCGTGGCCGCGGAGCACGGGTTTCCGAAAACCGAGGCGATCCAGAATGAATACAGCCTGCTTTGCCGGCTTTTTGATCTCGATCTTGCCGAACTCGCCCATAATGAACAGGTCGGTCTTCTTGCCTACTCACCGCTGGCAACCGGGCTGTTAACGGGCAAGTATCAGAACGGCGCGGTGCCGCCCGGATCGCGGATGTCGCTTTCTCCGAAGCTGGGCGGCCGTGCGAATGAACGGGTCTGGCCGGCGATTGATGCCTATGCCGAAGTGGCACGCAGGCACGGGCACGATACCGCGCATATGTCGCTCGCCTGGTGCCGGACCCGGCCCTTCATGGCTTCGGCGATATTCGGCGCGACAAATTCAGCGCAGTTACTGCACCTCCTGAAAGCCGCCGATACCGAACTCTCCGATGAATGTTGCCGGGATATCGACCGCGCCCACCGCGCCCATCCAATGCCATACTGACCACGCAGCAACTATTACCCGCCTGCGCGGACCTTCGCATGCTGACATTTGCGGATTTACCCGTTTACGGTGACCCCGCCATCGATGGCCAGAACCTGGCCTGTCATCATCCGGCTTGCATTCGAGGCAAGGAACAGGCAGCCGCTGACGATATCCTCCGGCTGCAGATGCTCTTTCAGCCGCTGCAATTTCATATGCTCCGCCAGTAAATCGGGCTTGGCCCAAAGGCGCAGCTGTTTGTCCGTCAGCACCCAACCGGGGGCAAGCGCATTCACGCGGATTTTCTCCGCCCCGTATTCGCGCGCCAGCGAGCGTGTCAGACCGGTGATGCCGGCATTCGCCGTAGTGTAGGCCGGATAGCCGCCACCTCCCATAATGTATGAAATCGAAGTGAAGTTGATGATCGCGCCGCCGCCGAGTTCCCGCATGCCCGGAATCACCGCCTGGCAGCCGAAGAAATAAGGCCGGAGATTGACCGCATGGTTGGCGTCCCACTCCTCCACCGTCAGCTCTTCGGTCGCATGGCGGACATCATTGGCGGCGTTATTGACGAGAACCGCGATCGGCCCGAGTGCCGCCGCCGCCTCACGCACCACCCGCCGCAACGCCTCAATGTCGGTCAGGTCGCACTGGAAAGACAGCGGCCGCACATTGTGGCGTGCCTCCAGCCGGTCGCAGAATTCAGTGGCATCGGAGCGCTGCAGAAACGCCACCTTCGCGCCCTGCATAATGAAACCCTCGGTCAACGCCGCCCCGATACCCGAGCCGCCGCCGGTGATCAGGACCGTTTTGCCCTTGAGATCCCTGAATTCCGCATCCAGCTTCATGACATTATTCTCCGAATTTCAATTGTTGGGTTCAGCGGCCGACATTGAATTCCAACGGCCGGACCTGTCTGAATTTCCCGCTCCCGCGGATAGCGGCGGTCACTGCCCCGTCCGCAGGGCTGTCGAGCGACAGCAAGGCGATCGCATCGGCACCCGCCTCGGCACGGCCAAGGTTGAAGTTCGCGATATTGACACCGCTGTCACCGATGATCGTCCCAAGCACACCGATGATTCCGGGTGTGTCCCTGTTGGTTGTGTAGAGCATATGCCGCGACACCTCGGCATCCACATAAATGCCCTTGATCTGAATGAAGCGGGGTTTGCCGTCCGAATAGACCGTCCCCACGATCGAACGCGTCATTCCCTCGGTGGTGACGGTGATCTTGATAAAGGCATCGAACACGCCGGATTGCGACTGAACCGTCGATGAAATGACAAAACCCCGCTCCTTTGCCATCACTTCGGCCGAGACCATGTTCACATCCGGGCTGATCGGTCGCAGCATTCCCGCAAGCGCGGCAGCGGTCAGGGCTTTGGTATTCATTTCAGCGATCGAACCGTCATAAAGCAGATTGACTGAAGTGATCGGTTCCGCCGTCATCTGCCCGATAAAGCTGCCCAGATGATCGGCGAGCGTGATCCACGGGCTGAGCCGTGGCGCCTCCTCAGCCGAGATAGACGGCATGTTCAAGGCATTCGAAACCGCCCCCTTGACCAGATAGTCGGACATCTGCTCGGCGATCTGCTGCGCCACCTTTTCCTGCGCTTCAACGGTTGATGCGCCCAGATGCGGCGTCACGATCACCTCGGGCATCGAAAGCAGCGGGTTGTCCACCGGGGGTTCATTTTCAAATACGTCCAGCGCCGCACCGCCCACCTGCCCGGAACCGATGGCCTCGGCCAGCGCCGCCTCGTCGACAACGCCGCCGCGCGAGCAATTGACGATGCGCACGCCCCGCCGGGTGGCGGCCAATGCTTCCGCATCCAGGATATGCCGCGTTCTTTTGGTGAGCGGCACATGAAAGCTGATGACTTCAGCGCGGCTGAGCAACTCCGCGAATTCCACCTTTTCCACCTGCAGTTTCCGCGCCCGTTCCCCGCTGAGAAACGGATCAAAGCCAATGACTTTCATCTGCAGCCCCAGCGCCCGGCGGCACACAGCCGAGCCGATATTGCCACAACCGACAACCCCCAGAGTCTTGCCGGCGAGTTCGATACCCATGAAGCTGGACTTTTCCCACTTTCCATATCGGGTCGACTCGCTGGCCTGGGGAATCTGCCGTGCCAGAGCCATCATCATGGCGATGGCATGTTCGGCGGTGGTGATCGCATTGCCGAAAGGTGTGTTCATCACGATGACGCCATGACGCGATGCCGCCGCAACATCGACATTGTCGACTCCGATACCGGCGCGGCCTATCACCCGCAGCCGACCGGCGCGCCGCAGCAGTTTGGCAGTGACTTTGGTCGCCGAACGGATCGCCAACCCGTCAAAATCCTCAATGGCCTGTGCCAGCGCCGTCTTGTCACGCCCAAGTCCGGGCTGAAGCTCAACCTCCACTCCACGGTCGCGGAAAATCCGCACTGCGGTGTCGGACAGCTTGTCGGAAATCAATACCCGCGGCACCATGTCATTGATCTCCGGACAGCTGGCAATGAAATGCCCATTCAATCCAGGGAAACAGCGATTCGAGATCGGACCTCTCCACCGTCGCCCCGCACCAGATGCGCAGCCCCGGCGGCGCGGCGCGGTAGGAACCGATATCGAAAGCCGCACCCTCATCCTCAAGTCGGCGCACCACGGCATCGGCAAAACCGCGCATCGTCTCCGCCGGCACTTCCGGGTGCGCGAACTGCAGGCAGACGCTGGTATTCGAGCGCGTCTCCGGCAAGACCGCGAGATGATGCAGCCATTCGGTCCGCGCCACGAACCGCGATACCGCCGCCGCATTGGCGTCGGCGCGCGCGATCAGGGCCGGCAGGCCGCCGATGGACTCAGCCCACTGCAGCGAATGCAGACAATCCTCCACACATAGCAGGGATGGGGTATTGATCGTGGCACCTCTGAACAGCCCCTCGGTCAACCCGCCCGCCGATTTGAGCCGGAACAGTTTCGGAACCGGCCATGGTGGTGTCCAGGAATCGAGCCTATCGGCGGCACGCGGCGACAGGATCAGCATACCATGCGCACCCTCGCCGCCGAGCACTTTCTGCCAGGAAAAGGTGGTGGCATCGAGCTTTTCCCAGGGCAGGTCGACGGCGAAGATGGCGGATGTGGCGTCACAGATCGTCAGCCCGCCGCGATCCGCGGGTATGAACCCGCCCGAGGGCACACGGACACCGCTGGTTGTCCCGTTCCAGGCGAAAACCACATCGGCCGAGAAATCGACTTCCGACAGGTCCGGCAAGTGCCCGTAACCGGCCGTCCTTATGCGTGCCGGCAGGCGCAGCTCCTCGGTCACATCCCGCGCCCAATCCCGACCGAAACTCTCCCACGCCAGGATTTCCACCGGCCGCTCGCCGAGCAGTGACCACATTGCCATTTCCACGGCACCGGTGTCAGAGCCGGGAACGATCGCGATGCGGAAATCCTCCGGTATCTGGAGAATGCGGCGTGTCCTGTCGATCAACTCACGGAGTTTGCCCGTGGCGGTTTTCGAGCGGTGCGCACGTCCCACCGGCGCATCGGCAAGTGCATCGAGATTCCATCCCGGGGGTTTCGCGCAGGGCCCGGTGGAAAACCGGGGATTGGCCGGCCGTATCGGCGGCTTTGCGATCTGATTCACGGTATCCTTCCAGATATGCGCCCTTCGTTGGGGAAGGGTGGCCCGGCGAGGCAACTATTGAATGCCGCCTTCGGGGTCAACTCTGAGACGGCACCGTTTCTGGCACCTGCCGGTGAAATCGGCTACCCGGTGGGGGATTTGAACTCAACGGAACAGGTCCGATGTTCTCAGCCATTTTGCTCGCCGGGCGGTCTGTGGATATGGATTTCGCGAGCGGCTTAGAGCGACACTGGCAAAGCCGGGAGCGGAACTGGCTGTGCCCGGACAAGGCGGTTGAGCTGTCCCTGCCGGCCCTGCCAACAGATTACGCGGCGATGCGTGACCGGGCGCAGTCAGCGGCGATGGACCTTGTTGTCATTCCCTCGGAAGGCCGCCGCAAGCGGCTGCTCGTCGCCGATATGGATTCAACCATCATCGGCCAGGAATGTATCGACCAGCTGGCAATGGCTGTCGGCATCGGTGACACAGTGGCCGCAATCACCGCCCGGGCGATGAATGGTGAAATTGACTTTTCCGAGGCTTTGAAACAGCGCGTCCGGCTGCTCAAGGGCATGCCGGCCGATATGCTGGACAGGGTCTGGCTGGATCGCATCAGCGTGAATGCGGGCGCCGCCGAACTCGTGGCGACGATGCGGGGGGCGGGGGCTGAGGCGGTGCTGATCTCGGGTGGTTTCACGAGTTTCACCGGAAGGGTTGCCGAAAGGCTGGGCTTCAGCGGTCATTTTGCCAATGAACTGATCATCGAAGACGGCAGGCTGACGGGCGAAGTCAGACAGCCGGTGCTGAGCCGGACGAGCAAACTGTCCATCCTGAGTGACCTCATCGCCGAGCGCGGCTTGAGCTTAAGCGATGTGATCGCGGTCGGTGACGGATCAAACGATATCCCGATGCTCAACGCCGCCGGCATCGGCGTCGCCTATCATGCAAAACCAACCGTCTACCGGCACATCCAAACCCAGATCCACCATTCCGACCTCACCGCGCTGCTCTATATCCAAGGTTATCAGGCAGGGGATGTCTCCTGACCTTGAGACAAGTCCCGGTCATCTCAGTCGTCAGTAGTAAATCCGTCAGTCCGTGGTCATGGCCTGTCGAACAGTTTCAGCCTTTTCGAAATCGTATCATCCTCCCTGAAATCAGGAGATATGCTTTTATCTTCGTGAAGTTGCGATTCGATCTGCTCCATTGCCAAACAGGTCGGGTCCTGGAAGGAACCCTTCCCCCAAGGTACGGCTATGTTTCTCAGCTTTGAACAGGGGTGCCCGCAGGCACCCCTCAATTCTCCCAGCGGTTCCGATTAAGCGGCCAATGCCCAGTTGTGACTGTCATCGTCCGAAAACCTGAATATCAGTGCCTGTTGAAGATCAATCCTGTCTTCAAGATCCGCGATGCGCCTGAGAGACGCCTTGATCTTGCCTGCCCTACTCCCAATCTGTTCCAAGTATAGGAACCTGATCAGGGCTTCGGCGGTTTTTGGAGCACTGTTTTTACCGGTTTCCCACCGATGAACGGTCAGTTCTTTGACATCGAGCAGGCCTGCAAGAATGGCCTGAGACATCAGCATCTCCTGTCGCAGGAAGCGGATTTCCGCTCCGGTCAGATCCCGCTTGTTCCGACTAAGATGCTCACCGATTGCCTGATGGAGAGCATCGATGTCCTTGATCGACATGCTCTGCCCGCGGCGGGAATCGTGACGCTCATATCCGTTCTTCAGCCAGACATCGTCCAAGCCGCTTTCGACATAGTGATACAGTTCATTTGACATCTCCCTCTCTCCATTGCTCAAGTATTCACCACGTCGTGATGCACTCAATGCAGTTTTCGCACACAGCCACCACCACGTGAACCCTTCGTCCTGCAACCTTTCGGCGCATCGTTATCCGCCAGTTTCCAAACTCATCAAATTCAGGGTGGCCGTTGCCATGCCGCAGAACTTCCAGAACAAGCCGCATGGTGATACCCCTTTCGATCATTCTCTTCCGGAAATGCGGCACCGATGCATGAATGTTCTGACTGTCCGCCTGTGCCAGTGATTGGACACGGAACGACAGATCGGCAAGCGATGGCACTTTCGGTTCAGCATTGGGAAACGGGATTACCTTGCGGCCAGCCATAAACCTATCAATATGATAGATCAGAAAATAGCACAAGAGAGCTGCTTTACATACGGCTACGCATATGACCACAGATCATTTTGCGACGGGTGTTCCCATGGTCGGCAATCGACTGGCCAGGATGCCACCGACTGAAAACACCCTTCTGTCCACTGCTTGAAGGGTTTTACCCGGCTCGACACTGACGCGTTTATGTAAGTTGCCCTATCGGCATCTTGGCAATGCAGAGCGGGTATCTGCCCGGGGAGCACACGCGTTACTTGTTGGACTGTTGCCCTACAGTACAGGTCAGACGGATCAGTGCCTCAGCGGTGATCAATGATTCTGACCGCCTTTCCCTGGCTGCGCGGCAGTGATCCCGGTTCCGCGACTTCGGCGCTCACACTGACTCCGATGCGTTCCTTGACAAGCCGCCCGAGTGAAGCGGCCATGGCTTCGCGCGCCTCCGCGCCGGCGGCGGAGGGCGCCGCTTCCGCCTTCACCCGCATGCCGTCGAGTGGGCCTTCACGCGCCAATTCGATCTGGAAATGCGGCTCCAGCCCGGGAATTCCGAGAATCAACTCCTCAATCTGCGAGGGGTAGAGATTAACGCCGCGGAGAATGATCATATCGTCGAGACGCCCGGAGATTTTCTCAATCCGGCGCATCGACCGCGCGGTGCCCGGCAGCAGGCGTGTCAGGTCGCGGGTCCGGTAACGGATCACCGGCTGCGCTTCCTTGGTCAGCGTTGTCAACACCAATTCACCGATCTCGCCATCCGGCAGGCTTTCACCGGAGGCCGGATCGATGATTTCCGGATAAAAGTGATCCTCCCAGATATGCAGCCCGTCCTTCGTCTCCACGCATTCATTGGCGACGCCGGGGCCCATGATTTCGGACAGACCGTAGATATCGACCGCATGCATGTCGAACGCATCCTCAATCACCGACCGCATCGAATTGGTCCAGGGTTCGGCACCGAAAATACCGACCTGCAGCGGGCTGTCCTTAGGATCGCGGTTCTGTCTCCGGTACTCCTCGAGAATTGCCAGCATGTAGGACGGGGTAACCATGATCGTGGTCGCCTGGAAATCCTCGATCAGCTGCACCTGCCTCGCGGTCATGCCGCCGCCCACCGGTACCACCGCGCAGCCGAGCCTGTCGGCACCGAAATGCGCCCCGAGTCCACCGGTGAACAGACCATAACCGTAGGAGATGTGCACCATGTCGCCGGGTCGGGTGCCGCTGGCACGCATTGAACGGGCGACACAATCCGCCCAGACGCCGACATCCGCTGCCGTATAGCCGACAACCGTCGGTTTTCCAGTGGTGCCGGAGGAAGCGTGTATACGCGCCAGCCTCCGCTTTGGCACCGCCAGCATGGAGAATGGGTAATTCGCCCTGAAATCATCCTTCAGCGCGACTGGAAAGCGGGCCAGGTCGGAAAGCGAGTTCAGACCCGAAGGATGCACACCGGCATCGGTGAATTTTTTCCGGTAATGCGGCACATTCTCATAGGCATGATCGAGACTCCATTGCAGCCGCTTGAACTGCAGCGCCTCGATTTCGTCACGGGAAGCGATTTCAATCGCGTCCAGCTCAGATCTCTCCGGTGTCAGATCGCGCATGAAACCCTCTCCGCATGAATGGCGGCTGCATACAACAGATGCGCGGCATCAGCCATTACCGAAAGCGTGTGTCACTCATCGAAATGCGAGCCCGACAGAAGCCGCGAGGCGCCCCGGAAGACGGCGACTGCCTCAGCCTCTCCCCGTGTCACCCGTACATCGTAAATGCCGCTCCGCCCGGCGAGCGAAACCTCGACCGCCACTGCCACAAGCCGGTCAGCAAGCCGTCCCGGTGCGAGATAGCTGATGGAGTTGTGCTGCGCCACCGCCTGAACATTGCGGCTGTTGCAGGCGAAGGCGAAAGCCGAGTCGGCGAGCGCGAAAATTATCCCGCCATGGCAGATGCCGTGGCCGTTGAGATGCTGCGGCTCCACCGTCATCGACATCACGGCGCGGCCTTCGCCGATCTCATCGAGCTGAAATCCCATCGACTTCGAGGCCGCATCCGCAGACCACATGGCCTCGGCGCAGCGCCGGGCGCGCTCTTCCGGTGTCATGGCGGCAACCCCGTTCTGATCCGGGGTGAATGTACATAGACGGGAATGGCAGTCAAATCGCCCGGTTTGGCGATGATTCCGTTCAACCGAATGCCGGAGTTCGCCTCAACTCATGGCAAATCAGCGGAACTTTCAGATTCCACTGTCGCGCTCAGCCGCACAGGCTTGATCCGGGAAGGGCGTCGCTCAAATGCCTTTAAGTTTCTCACGCGGGCGGGTTAAAGGAATGAGAATGCCGCATCGCCGACGCGGTTTACCTGAAATACGCGGGAGCAAAGATGTGGTCTCCCGGCTGGCAGTGGGAGTGTGGAACATTGACTGTACAGGAACCGGGTGCACCGGCCTGGGGATATTACGGGCGCCGCACGGAATTGCAAAATCTGGTTCGAGTCCTGAGATACGGGAAATACAACACGGTCAGCGTTGTCGGCGGCCGCGGCGTTGGGAAGACGGAGTTGATCCGGCGCGCCTGTCATGCCGTCCGGGAGTTGAAGCCGACCATCTATATTGAGTTCCCGGTGCCGGAATCTCAGGACCTCGCCAGTGTGGAGGATGCCAGAATAGATGTTTGCAAATCTTTGACGCGGCAGGCGGTGAATGCCGGGCTCGGTGATGCGCTGGCGGAAGCGGAGCAAAATCAACCCGGCCGGTTATATTTCAAGCAGGCATTCGAGGATCTTCTCGGAGCCGGGGCGGTCATGGTTCTGGACGAATTCCAGAACTCGGCACTGGTGCGGTTAATGGGCTGTGTCACGCCGGTCATAAACAATTTCAGATCGCTGTATGGCCCCGACACCTCCGGCAAGACGATTCTCGCCGGCTCACATCAGCAGGAGATGCTGAGGATTCTCGGAGACCCGCGCGCGCCCTTGTACGGCCGGACAGACTTTGACATACGCCTTTATCCGCTGCCGGCGGAGGCCGTATTGCAGATGGCCTCGGAGCAGGGCTGGCTGTCGAAACCGAAGCGGTTTCTGACCGCATACACCGCCTTCGGAGGCAACCCCCGCCTGTGGCGGCGCATGGCAGAAGAAAGAAACCGTAACCCGCTTCCCGAACCGCCCGGGGGAGATGATGAAGCCTGGCAGACGGCTTTCCTGCAGCGGGAGATCACCCGCATCAAGAGTGATCCGCGGGAACAGTTCGACTATCAGTCCCTGGTCACCCTCAACAGCGGCACACGGAAGGTGGTGGAACTCGTGGCGCGCCACTTCCGGGGCGTGCGGATGGAGGAAGTGCGCGCCCTTTTCGAAAAAGACGAACAAGACAGGCATGACTTGGCGCTCAGCATACTGGAACTGCACCTGCATCTGATCGAACGAACAGCCCGTGTAAAACCCTACGGACCCCCGAAGATTCGAATGCGGGATCTGCCGGCACGGTTCCAGCTGACCGTCGTACCTCACCGGCCTATAGAGGATACTGCCGGAAAATCAGATCTCTCTCCTGCAATTGCTGCCTTGCAGGATGCGGAAGCCTACGCGCTTGAGCGGCTGACCGGTGAGTGGCTGCGTGCACTGCCGGCGCACAGCAATGTTGCAATCGGAGTCAACATAACCGGACCGGACGGCGGATCGGTCGAGATTGATGCCGTCGCCTGGCCCGATAGCAGCAATGAGAATCCGCGGATTGCTCTATGTTCATGCAAACGCAACCCCGGGAAGCACAGGCCGGGGAAAACCGCCGCCGATTTCTTGCGCTTCGCCGAATACGATTTGAACCAGGGAATTGAGTTCCCGGAGAAGCCGCGCTGGCTTATGGTCTCGCCCGAGAAGCCGAAGGAATTCTCCGGATTCGAGGCGTTCGGTATACGGGACATGGCGCGGTCACTCGGGTTTGAAATCAGACCGTGGCCGGCGCCTGCAGATTCCAGGCCGGAACATGATTTTGACGATACACCGTCACCCGGATTCTGAACCGGCGGAATACCGCCCGGACAATTTCTTCCCGGAATTGCCTTTCAGTTCGGTTGACATGGGTTCTGGACAAGTCTCAACTGCAGTGCGGCGCAGGGCCGGGACATGATGAAACATGGCTGACAGCAATTCCAACAGGACAATGTTGAGCGTTACCGGATTTTCCTGCGGTGGCTGGGATTCGGTGGCTTCCACCCGGCATGAGATCCGCAGTCCGGTGACCGGTGAGATCATCGCCGAGGTCAATGCCGCCGGGCCGGACATTGCAGCCATGGTGGATTACGCCCGCTGCACCGGCGGACCGCGGCTGCGGGAGATGACTTTCCATGACCGCGCACGGCTTCTCAAGGCGCTGGCCATCCATATCAATGCAAATAAGGACTGCCTGTATGCGCTCAACCCGTTGACCGGGGCGACGCGCAGAGACGGGTGGTATGATATCGATGGCGGCATCGGCACGGTTTTCTCCTATGCCTCGAAGGGTCGGCGGGAAATGCCGGATGACCGGATCTATCTTGATGGCGGCGTTGAGCTTCTGTCACGGAATGGCAATTTTCTCGGCCAGCATGTGGCAACACCGTTGACCGGTGTCGCTCTGCAGGTGAATGCGTTCAACTTTCCGGTCTGGGGCATGCTTGAGAAACTCGCACCGGCCCTGCTTGCCGGCGTTCCCTGCATTGTCAGACCGGCGACCGTCACGAGTTACCTGGCAGCCGAATGCTTCCGCCTCATCATTGATTCCCGGATCCTGCCCGAGGGTGCGGTGCAGTTTACCGTCGGTGATCCGTCCGGCATCTTCGACCCTCTGGATACACAGGATATTGTCTGTTTCACCGGATCGGCATCGACCGCTTCCGCCATCCGTTCGCAACCGGCAATTGTCTCCGGCAGAATCCGCCTGACCGTTGAGCAGGACAGTCTGAACGCCACGGTTCTGGGTCCCGATGTCGTGCCGGAATCGGCGGATTTCACTGCCTTCATCGATGAAACGATACGCGAGATCACCACCAAGGCGGGGCAGAAATGCACCGCCATCCGGCGTATCCTGGTGCCTGAGCGGCAATTGCCGGATGTGGTCGAGGCAATCACATTCTCCCTGTCCCGGGTTTCCGTCGGTGATCCGGGGCTGTCCGGGGTGGATATGGGACCACTGGTCTCGGCGCGGCAGCTGGCTGATGTCAGAAACAGTGCCGCACGTATCGCCGGTGAGACGGAGCTGGTGTCAGGCTCGCTTGAACAGATAACTGCGCTTGGTGTGGAGCCTGGTCAGGGCGCGTTTTTTTCTCCTCTCCTGTTCCGCTGCGCCGACGCTGACAATGCGCATACGGTTCACAGCGTCGAAGCATTCGGGCCGGTTTCCGTGGTTATGCCGTACCGGGATATCGCGCATGCTTCCGACATCGCCAACCGGGGCGGTGGCAGCCTCGTGGTTTCCGTATTCACCAGCGACGCCGAAGCGGCAAGGCGGTTCACCCTGTCGTCGGCGCCCTGGCATGGCCGGATTTATTTCAACAATGCCGGGTGTATGGCGGAAGCCACCGGGCATGGCTCGCCGATGCCGCAGATGCTGCATGGCGGACCGGGACGCGCCGGCGGCGGTGAAGAGCTCGGTGGTATCCGTTCGGTTCTTCACTTCATGCAGCGCAGCGCCGTGCAGGGGAGCCCGCAGCTTCTGACAGCAATCACCAATCAGTGGGTCGACGGCGCCGCCGAGAAACTGCGCGGACGGCATCCTTTCCGCCGGTTTTTTGACGAACTCGCAGTCGGCGACAGTATCACCACCGGGAAGAGGCAAATCACCCTCACCGATATCGAGCATTTCGCCGAATTCACCGGTGATCGTTTCTACGCCCATATGGATGATGCGGCGGCTAGGCGGAATCCGTTTTTTCCCGGACGCGTCGCGCATGGTTACCTGCTTCTGTCCTTCGCCGCCGGGCTGTTCGTTGATCCCGAAGAGGGGCCGGTGCTTGCCAATACAGGCCTCAGCGACCTTACCTTCGAAAAGCCGGTTGTGGCGGGCGAGTCCATCCATGTGAAACTGACCGTGAAACGCAAAACGCCACGCACCCCCGAATATGGCGAGATCCGTTGGAATGTGACGATATTGAACCAGGACGGGGAGCGGGTGGCGGGCTATGAATTGCGCACAATGAATTCCATGCAGCCGGTCGGCGGGTCGGTGGCCGATGGTTAAGCGCGGCTTCCGCGTCCGCGGCCTCGGCGAGATCGCGGTCCGCTGCGGCGATCTTGAGCGTATGGCGGCATTCTACGGCGATGTGATCGGGCTTGAGCGGATGTCGGGGCACGATTCCGAAGGCATTGTGTTTTTCCACGTCGCGGAGGGTTTTGCCGGGCATACGCAGATTTTGGCGCTGTTTGACAAAAGCTATGTCCCGCGTCCCGGCCTGCACCCGATCGGAACCGAGGCCCCGGCAACGGGAGCCGCTTCATCGCTGCATCATCTCGCATTCAGCCTTCCGGCGCATGAACAGGAAGCGGTGATGCTCTGGTATGACGCAAAGGGTCTGCCCTACCGGGTCGAGTATTTTGACTGGATCGGCTGGCGGGGCGTTTTCACCGAGGATCCGGAAGGCAACACGGTCGAACTCGTGGCACACACGGGTCCCCAACCGGCAGGAAAATGAGACCGTGTCGGCTTGACTTTCGGCGTGGCCCAATCAATCTGCTTGGGAAGGCGTTGAGCGGGACGAAAAGATGATCCACCGGCTTCTGTATCAGTTTACGGAAAGCGGCATTTGCACTGGGTTCGCCGCGTGATGCGGGGTCAGACTGATATGGATCCATCGCCGGCTTTGCTGTTGCGGCTCTTGCAGGTGATTGAGGAAGACATCGCGCCACTCACTGCGGCGGGTGTCGCCGGAGGCAACAAGATATTCGGTGCGGCATTGCTGCGGAAGTCGGATTTCTCGCTCTTCCTTGCGGAAACCAACAATGAGCGGGAGAACCCGTTATGGCACGGTGAAATGCATTGCCTGAAGCGGTTCTACGAAATCCCCGGCGGGAGTCGTCCGCCGACACAGGATTTGATCTTTCTGTCGACACATGAACCCTGCTCGCTCTGCCTCTCGGCGATCACTTGGGCCGGCTTTGACAATTTCTTCTATTATTTCAGCTATGAGCAAAGCCGCGACAGTTTCGCTATTCCGCATGATCTGAGAATTCTGGGCGAAGTGTTCCGCCTGCCCACCGGTGACTATGCAAAGTCCAATGCCTTCTGGAAGAGCTGCGGCATTCCCGAAGCCATAGGCCGGCTGCCGGCCGCGGACCAGCCGCCATTCAATGCCCGCAAAGAGCGCATTGACCGGCTTTATGAACGTTTCTCGGAAACCTACCAAGCCTCCAAACCGGGCTCAGACATTCCGCTCAGCTGATGCCTTCTCATTCGCCCTTGCAACCGCATCCTGCAGCCGCCGGCGGGTAACGAGCGCCGGTGGGTTGGCATGTGTCTCCAGGAGAACCGGCTCGAGAAAATGCGCGATCATCCGCAGCCCGTCGGCCAATTCCTGAAGGCCGCTGAAGTGGCCGCCGACAAGGCAGGGCGGCAGCGGCAGTAATTTTGGTTCCCAGACACCGGCGGCGCCGGCGCTGACGGCGCGCCCGGTGCGCGGCGAGACATAGCTCAGCTCTTCGCCTGAACCGGTCACGGCGCAGCGATCAAGCGCCAGCCCGATGCCGGCTTCCCGCAACAGCCTTAACTCCCATTGCAGATATTCGGGCATCCAATCCGCCCGGTCAGCCAGCACGTCCAGCATATGCTGCGTCTGCAGGTAGAATTCCTCCTGCGGCTCGCGTTCCGCCAATAGCTGTTTCAGGAGCGCACAGGCGGATGCGAGGGCGGACAATGCCAACCGGTCCGACAATAGCGGCGCGGCGCGCGATTTCACCAGTTCAATGCGGAAATGTCCGAGATGCTCGTCCAAGCGACCCCGCCATTCAAGCATCAATTGCGATCCCTGCTGCAGTGCCGGAACCATACGCCGGGAGGTCCCGCCCCGCAGCAAACCGGCATGTCGCCCACGCGCCCGCGTGAAGACTTCGAGAATCGATGCCGACTCGCCATGGCGGCGCGCTGCGAGAAGAATCCCCGTATCTCTCCACTGCACCGGCTTTGACTCCGTTCAGTCGAATTCTTCGAGCAATGCACGCCCGTCCCGGTCTTCCACTTCGATGATCCAAAGATCCTTGTCGCGCCGGTTCTGACGCTCGAGCTGTGCGTCGATCGTATCGCTCCGGCCAGCTTCAACCTGCTTCCAGGCATAGCGGTCGGCCCGCAGATCGAACAGCCGCTGATACAGCCGCGCAGAGCCATCGAGAAGATTCAGTTTCACCATCACGTCGCCGCGTTCGGCATCACCTTTGGCGACGACAAAGGCCGGAATTCCAGCTGACTGCAGATGCGTCAGGTAAGCCCGCACCCAGAAGCCGGAACTCAGCCGCACTCACCCGCCTCCCCGACCGTATCGGCGAAACTCAGCCCCATACGCTCATAGCGGATCGGTTCACCGGTCCATTTAGGCCGAACCTTGATGCGCAGAAACAAATGCGCTGTGCCGCCGAGAAGCTTTTCGATTTCCCGGCGCGATTCCGTGCCGATCTGTTTGATCACTGAGCCGCCCGGCCCGATGATCATTTTCTTATGACTCTTACCGGCAACGATTACGGTCTGCTCGATACGCACCGCGCCATCACGCCCGCGGGTCCAACTCTCGGTCTCGACCGCAAGCTGATAGGGAATCTCCTGATGCAGCCGCAGCAGAAGCTTTTCGCGGGTGATTTCCGCCGCCAGAACCCGCAACGGCACGTCTGCCATCTGCTCCGGCGGATACGGCCATGCGCCGGGTGGAAGATTGCCGGCGAGCCACTGCACGACATCTTCGACTCCGCTGCCCCTGAGGGCTGAAATCATGAACACCCTGTCGAACTCCATCCTTTCGGCGAATTCCGACGCCACTTCCAGGAGCCGCCCGGGAGCCACCATGTCCGACTTGTTGATCGCCAGGGCAGTGAGGCGCGGTGAGGCGGGTTCCTGCTGTAACTGCTCCAGTATCAACGCATTGGCTTCGTTCAATCCGCGGTGCGCCTGCACCATCAGGAGCACAATATCCGCCTCGGCGATACCCCGTCGGGCGGCTGCCACCATGGCCTTGTCGAGGCGGCGCCTGGCCACGAACAGCCCGGGCGTGTCGACAAAGACGAGCTGGCTCTCACCTGCCACCGCGATACCCCTGATGCGAGATCGGGTAGTCTGCGCCTTGTGGGTCACGATCGAAACCTTGCTGCCGACAATGCGGTTCATCAAGGTCGATTTTCCGGCGTTGGGCTCGCCCACCAGGGCGATCAGCCCGGCCCGCTTCTCAGCCATTTTCCGGCTCGATCCGATGCAGAAGCGTCTTTGCCGCGGCCAGTTCGGCAGCTTGTTTGGACCGACCCTGCCCGGATGCTTTCTCCCCGGATTCGAGGTGGACTTCCACTTCAAACAACAGGTGGTGGTCCGGCCCAGACCGCCCCCGAAGACGATATTGCGGCGGCGGTTGCCGGCGCGCCTGCGCCCAGATCTGCAGCCGGGATTTCGGGTCCTGTGAAGCCTCCGGAACTTCCGCCATCAGCCCCGCCCAGATCCGGCCGATCACCTCCCTGGCCGCGGTCAATCCACCATCGAGATAGACCGCGGCAATGACCGCCTCGATCGCGTCCCCTAAAATCGCTCCTTCCAGCTGTGCGCGTCCCGGTTTTGCGGATTTGCCGATACGGACGGCGTCCGCCAATCCGATCTCGGCGGCGATCCGGGCACAGGAAGGCCGGCTCACAAGCGAACTCAGCCGCACCGAAAGCTTGCCCGGCGGGGCCTCCGGATCCTCCCGCATAATGTTCTCGCTCACCACCAGAGCCAACACCCGGTCGCCGAGAAATTCCAGCCTTTGATTGTTGCCGCCGCCCGCGGACGGATGTGTGACCGCCTGTCTGAGCAGCGTCCAATCTTTGAATTGATAGCCAATTCGGCTCTCAAGGGCGCGGATTTCCTTTGGCGGCCTCACGAGATAGCTTTGAAAAAACGGTCTCTTCGCCACGTCCAGAAATAAAACAGGCTCTTGCCGGCGGCGGAAAAGACGATCAGATCAGCCCGCCCGACAAGGTTATCCGCCGGTACCGTGCCCACGCCGCCGAAATTTCTCGAATAACGGCTGTCCTGACTGTTGTCGCGGTTGTCTCCGAGAACGAAAAACTCGTCCGGCGGAACAACGGTGGCGAAAGTGTTATCACCATAACCTTGCCTGGTATCGAGGATCGAGTAGGAAACCCCGTTCGGCAGCAGCTCGGTCCGGCGTGATTTGGTGCAGACTTCCCCCTCTTTCGGTTCATTGGAGCAATCGGGGAAGGATCTCTGGCCACCCTGACGCTCAAATATCTCGTTGAACACACCATCGGGCTCCTGACGGACCATCTTTCCGTTGATGTAAAGGAGGCCATCGCTCAGACGCACTCTGTCGCCGGGCAATCCCACCACCCGCTTGATAAAGTCCTTGCCCGAGCTGGGATGTTTGAACACCACCACATCGCCGCGTTCCGGATCGCTGCCGAAGATCCGGCCGCTGAACGGGCAGGCGGAAAACGGACAGGAATATTTTGAGTAGCCATAGGCGAATTTATTCACGAACACGAAATCGCCGATCAGCAACGTTTCCTTCATCGAGCTTGATGGAATGAAAAATGGCTGAAACAGCAATGTCCTGAACAGCCCGGCGATCAGCAGGGCGTAAACGACGGTCTTGACATTCTCGGCTAGAGACGCACGCATTTCTGGCACAAATTCCGGCGAAGAGCAGCAGCGGGGTTCATGGACAGCAAGCCCATAAGAGTCAAGCCATCGCCCCATCCCGGGGAACAGCCTCAATGATGACAAAGGCAGTGGCACATGGCCGGTCATCGCTCATCGTCAAATGCAGTCTTGCCGCCTTCCCGGGCGGCAAAAGCCGCAGCAAGCGGTTATGCGCCCTGCCCCGCAGATGCAGCAGCGGCATACCGCCCTGACCGGTCTCCACGGTAATGTCACGCCAGGCAACCCCTTGCCGCATTCCTGTTCCCAATGCCTTGGAACAGGCTTCCTTGGCTGCCCATCTCTTGGCAAGAACTCCGGTGCGGTCCGCCATCCTGGCGGCAAAACGCTGTTCGTCAGCGGAAAAGATCCGGTCCAGAAAACGCGTGCCATGGCGCTTCAGAACCTTCTCGATCCTGTCGATATTGACGATGTCGGTGCCGATACCGATGATCACTGCCGGCTTCCGTTGCGGGCTTCGTCCATGAGACGACGCATCTCGGCCACGGCTCCGGCGAGGCCGCGGAATACAGCCTCGCTGATTAGGAAATGGCCGATGTTGAGTTCCCTGATCCCGGAAATGGCCGCAACCGGCTTCACCGTATCATAGGTAAGCCCGTGCCCGGCATGCACTTCCAGACCCAGTCCGGTGGCGAATTCCGCCGCCGCCGTGATACGCCGGAGTTCGCTGTCGCGGGCCACGAAATCCCCCTCGATATGGGCATCGCAATAGGCTCCGGTATGCAACTCCACAACTTCCGCGCCGATATCAAAGGCGGCGCGGATTTGATCGGGAACCGCACCGATGAAAATGGATACCCGGCTGCCGGCGTCGCGCAGCGGTTTCACAAATCCATGCAGACGCAACCGGTGCGTGATAACATCCAGGCCCGCTTCCGTCGTCAGCTCTTCTCTGCGCTCGGGCACAATGCATACGGCATGCGGTCGGTGGCGCAGCGCAATCTCGCACATCTCCGCGGTTGCCGCCAATTCAAGATTGAGTGGAAGGTTGAGTTCCCGCACCAATTCCTCAATATCCGAATCCGAAATATGCCGGCGGTCCTCCCTGAGATGCGCGGTTATGCCGTCGGCACCGGCTGATTCGGCGAGCAATGCCGCCCTGAGCGGACTCGGATAGGGGCTTCCACGGGCATTACGGACCGTTGCCACGTGGTCTATATTCACACCAAGCCGCAGCTTTCCCACCGCTGTCAGAGCTACATTCATTTCCGGTTTTCCCTTCTGGCTCTCGCCCTTCCGCGTCGCCGCCGTTGATAGGCGGCGACGAAGCGTTGACACACCCATGCAGAAAAACCGGCGACCGGCAAACCGATGAGCGCGCCGCCGATCACATAGGGGAAAACCACAGTGTGCAGAAGCATGGATGCGGACTCCCAATCCGCGCTCCGTTCCGAGAACAGGGCCAGAAAATTGTTCCAGATTTCAGTGAATGCAGCAATGATTTCAGTGCTTTGAAACGCTGCGCCAGTGCCCAGAAGCCTGCCGCCGAGGGTGACCGCAGCGAATGCGATCAGAGGGAAAGTGAGAGGATTGCAGATCAGCGTGGCAATGAAGCTGGCAACAATGTTACCACCGATCGTCCAAGCGAGTGCCGGCGCGAGTATAAAGTGAACGCCGAATAAGGGGGTGAAGGCAACGAAAGTGCCGGCGAAGACTCCCCTGGCTATGCGCTGCGGGCTGTCAGAAAGCCGCAGGACCCGATAAACTTGGTATTGAGCGCCCCGCAACCACCCGCCGCGGGGCAAAACTGCACTCTGAAGCCGACTCAGAAAATCACGTTCGGGACGCTTGAACATCGCTGCCTTCGTCGGGACCCCAGAGTTCGTCAGCGTTACGGCAGCGGACAACATCTATAGTGCTTGACAACTCTCTGACCTTGGCCATGACACTCGCCAGCTGGCGCCCATTATCCACTGTCACCTTGAATGGTGTGCGGTGAACGCCTTCCTCTACCCCTTTGGAAGCCACTTCCTCGATATTGATACCGGCATCGGTCATGGGTTTCAAAAAACTCATCAACACCCCCGCCTCGTCATTCAAATAGGCGACAAAGCCCGCGGTGAAGCTAGCATCCTTCGCACAGCTTGACCATTGTGCATCAATCCAGGTCGTGCCACGCATCGGCTCGCCATGCAGAAGACCGCATTCGACGGCATGCAGCGATACAATCTTGTTCTCATCCGCGATCCCGATCACCATTTCATCCGGACCCGGCATACAGCATTGTGCCAGCGGTTGAACCGGACTCAGCACAAACTCATTGTCCACATTCTCACCCGTGGAACCCCCGTTCAGCTGCAGCGCCAGCCTGCCTTCCCGCATCACAATCAGGAAGCTCGGTATATCGGCTGTGAAGTCCTTTTCCGGATAGGCTTCGTTCAGCACATCGTCGGGAAACAGCGGAAATTTCAGGCACTCGCGTTTCATGCTGTCGGGATCGGGCCTCACTCTGCCACTGAGGCTTCGACCCAGATGCAGCAGCATATCGTCAAGATCCCTGAATTTCTTTTTCTTTGCCGCGGCGGCGAGCCGGCCGGTGTCAAAATCAAGTCCGAATCCTTCGATTTCACCGCGGAGACACTCCGCGGCATGGCTCCGATACTCGCTGTTCAGATAGGAATTTATCACCGAACGAGCCTTCGAAGTGCGCACGAATTCAAGCCAGTCCTCAACCGGCCCGGCATCCTCGCTTGTCCTGATTCTGACCGTCTGGCCATCGACTAAGGCGGTGTTCAGAGCTTTCTCCTCATTGTCGATCACCGCCGAATGCGCGCGGTTGCCGATCGTCGTGTGAATCTTATAGGCGAAATCCAATGCCGTTGCGCCGGTGGGTAGGGAACGCACCGAACCTTTCGGGGTGAAGCAGTGAATGCGGTCCGGCTCCAAATGCAGTCTGAACAGGTCCTCAAAATGCTTCGGCCCGCTGGATTCACCTGCGATGCGGATGATTTCCTCCTTCAACTCCAGGAAACCGGATTTGTATTTCCGCGGCACAGGCACGTTATCGCGGTAGGCCCAATGCGCTGAGGCGCCATACTCCGCCACAAGTTTCATTTCCCTGGTCTTGATCTGAATCTCAACCATCCCCAGCCCCTCGACGGCAATCGTTGTATGCAGCGACCGGTAGCCATTCGGTTTGGGGCTGCTCACATAGTCCTTGATGCGGGGAATTGTCGCCTTGCCGAGACAATGGACCACACCAAGCGTACGGTACAATTCCAACCGGACAGGGTCAGGATTCTCCACCACGCTTTCCAACGACAATCCGCTTTTCCGATCAGCCCGTCTGTGCCCGCCGCCCGGCTTCATCCGCCCGATCGGCCGGTCGCCGGCGGAGTTCACGATGATCTCGTAGCCCACAACGTCAAACAGCAAATCATGCTTGGAAACCGCATTCAGGTTTCCCAGCATGTTCCTTTCTTTCAGCTTCCGCCAAATCGAATAGCGGCTTTTGACGCGACGGTTGATGGTGGCGTCGATATGATGGACTGCCACGTAATGCTGCAGGACATTCTTGAACTCCCTTGCCGCCCGCAGGATTCTTGAACCCTCTTCCTTTGTCGACCCGCGCACCTCGGCAAAGGCGTCGTCAATGAGTTTCCAGCCGACGGGATTGAGAACCTTGAAGGCATGCTCCTCCAATTCAACGCGCCACACATCAACACCGAATCTTTCCGCCAGCGGGGCAAAGATATCCATCGTCTCTCGGGCTTTTCTGACCTGATCGGCTTCCGCGAGATGATGAATCGTCTGCATGTTGTGCAGACGGTCGACCAGCTTGACAGCCATGGCGGCGCTGTCCTGGGCCGCGTTGATCACGAATCCGAGCGTGTCCTGAAATTTCTTGTCGAGGCTTTCATTTGTGTCGGCGGTGCGCTCCAGCGCCTCCACCAGCTTGATGAGTTCATGCTCACGCGATTGCTTTGTCAGCTTGGTGACGCACACCACCAGTTCAGCGATCTTGTCTCCGAACTCCCCCCTGATGGTATCTTCGCTGACATCGTCGCAATCTTCGATCGTGTCGTGCAACAGTGCGGTGACGACGCATGTTTCATCGAACTGATGCTCAATCAGAATCTCAGCGACGGCGACGGGATGGGAAAAAAACGGTGCGCCGGATTCCCGTTTCTGTTCGCCATGCTTGTCTTCAGCATAGACGTAGGCGCGCCGGATCAGATTTTCATTACAGTCGGAATTGTATTTTCGAATCGAGTGGATCAGCGCATCAGCACTGGCATATTCCCCTGATGTCGGTGCCGGCGGGTCACTAATGCTGACCATGCGGTTTATTTATCAGTTGCCTGAGCGCGTCCTCGTTGCCGACTTTCGACTGATCGAAATCATCGCCGATGCCACGGGCATACATACCCAGATTCATGGCACCGTCTTCCTCCGGCTCATCAATCTCATTCAGAGTCTGATAACTCTGCACCGCCCGGTCGTGGAGCTGGTCATAGGTCTCAACCTCCTCAGCGATTTCGCGCAACGCAATGACCGGGTTCTTGTCATTGTCCAATTCAATCGTCGTGGGTGCACGGCCGGACGACAATTCACGCGCCCGAAACGCCGCCAGCATAACCAATTCGAACCGGTTCGCGACCTTATCAATGCAATCTTCAGTCGTCACACGCGCCATGAGCCATACACCTTTGCCTGAATGCGCCCCGATTAGCACAGACACCCAGTTTTAACAAGCCGCTGTAACAGGTCAATACACAGGAAGCCCCGGCCAGACCCGCGCCGGCATGATCATGAAAAAAGCGGTTTCGGGCTGCCTGCCGCCACGATCATTCTCCGGCGGGAAAGCGCTCGCCCGTCATGAATTGCCGCCGCCCTCCGGGCCGGATACACGGGCGGGTTCCCGGAAGATCACGAACTCCCCGTATCTGCCGACAGTACAGTATCGGCCCGACATTCCGACGCAGGCGCGGGCAGTCTATCCCGCACGGGTGTCACGGGGTCCGGCCACACGCCATGACTTCATGTCTCTTCATCCCGAAACCATTGTTGATAAGGGCTTCGTGCCTGAAACGGTCTCCTTTCCCAAGGTGTCCCGAAGTGGTTACGCGGCTCAAAGATGGAGGCAGAGATCCGTAACACAATTTCATGTCGTTTCCCCTGCGGAATCCGTACGCTATAATCGGAATTATCCGTTAACGGTTTTTCATGTGGCGGCCCTATTCTACCGCCGGAATCATTCAGCAGGAGACGTTCATTTCTGCTGAACCAATGACGGTTAACGGAACTGGAGTTGAAGATATGGTCAATTTCCCGGGACTTGAGAAATTCATCGAGAGTTCGGAGGGTAAGGATCCGCCCGTGTTCGCGGGTCGGCAGGATGAACTGGATGCGCTTTCCCACGCCGCCGGGAGCACCTGGAGCCTCGCCCGCGAGGTGGGCAGCCGGGGACTGAGCAAGCGCACCCGCATCATCCACGGTGCCCCGGGAGCCGGCAAGAGTTCGCTCCTGTCGGAGCTGGCACGCAGGCTGCATGCCTCTCCGGCGGAAACGGGTCAGCCGCGGCTGCTCTACACGACCAGTTCCGCAGTCAGCGAGGACACAAGCGATATACTGGCGCAGCTTGAGAATCTGGCGCGGCTCGATACCGACAGCTGGAATCAGCGGCTGAAGAGAGTTGCATCCCATTTCAATTTTTCAGCGGGCGCGGGGCCGTTCGGTGTCGGATTCAACCCCATGGATGCTACACATGGCAGACCCCGGACCGTCAGTGAACTGAAAACCCGTCTGCCGGCGGACCGCTGGCAGGCCCCGGTGGTTCTGGCCATTGACGAGTTCCAGAACATTACCGATGGTATGCATATGCCGGAGGTGAAACTGACGCTTCAGTCCCTGCATGAGGCTGTCCACGGCCTGCCGGTTCTGCTGGTTCTGGCGGGTCTCGGCAACGCACCGGCGATTGCGGGAGGGGCCGGACTGACCCGCGGCCTGACGACAACCGGCATCGGCTGTCTGGAAGCGGAGGAGGCCCGCGGGCTGGTGCGTGGCTGGTGCCGGCATTTCGGGGTTGATCCGGCGGGACATGGTGAACGGCTCGACCGGCTTGCCGCGGACACCGAGGGCTGGCCGCGGCACCTGCACTTCGCGCTGCAGGCCCTCGCGGGTGAAATGGTCCGCCCCGGTGTGGACGGTCAGCTGTCCGGTGTCCGCTGGAGCGTTGTGATGGAGAGGAACCTGGAGCTGCGGCGCAATTACTACAACAGACAGCAGAGCCCGGTGATGCGTGAGTCTGCATATCTCGTCGCCGCTGTGTTGCGGGACCTGGAACTGGACAACTCGAGGGGTGGTGTCAAAAACAGCATCAATCGGCGGGCCGGATCGCAGCCCGACACAAGATGGGACCTGCCTTCAGGTATGGATGCGTCTGAATTCGCCGGCCACCTGGTTCATCAGGGGGCGCTGCAGGAGAATGATAACGGTGAGGTTGTCTGTCCGATTCCGAGTTTCCGGAGTTTTCTGGTAAAGAGGGGGGAGCCTGTTCCGGAGCCGGAGGTCGGGGCACCGGAGCCCGAACCCCGTCCGGTGGACAAAAGACTCCTGGACTATGACGACCCGTCCGGCGGGCCGTCACCCGGTGGTTTTTGACATTGCGTTATGCCTGGTGGGTGGAATGTCGAATCCGTTGCGGATCTTTCGGGATGCCCCGAATGACGTTTTCCTGCCATTATCTGGGTCAGGACAGGTAACCCCTGTTTCCCAAACCTGCTGGTGAAAGCGCCTTGTGCAGACTCTCCTTTCCCTCCCTGCGCTCGGCCGCCGGAACCCCGGATTTCGACATTGACTACGGGAAACTGCAGGACCAATCCGCGTGCCGTGGCAAATTGAACCGCACCTATCGTTACACGCGCCTGGTTGAGAAAGATGATATTCTCCGGTTCGTCCACTGGTTGATTGGCGACACTGCAACTGCCACAATATTGTATTGACACCCGCGAAGGAGTTTGACGATTCAGCGGGCGGCAGAATTTCAAAAGAGAAATGGATGTACAGCAGACGGCCGATTTTTTCCGATGGTCCCGCCCGGCAAGAGGATGCGTTGGAATGACCAGGATCATTGCCTATACCGATGGTGCCTGTTCGGGAAACCCGGGGCCGGGCGGATGGGGCGTCGTTCTCCAGGCATGCGGCAGTGGAGGCGAAATTCTGAAAGAAAAAGCCTTTTGCGGCGGCTGCGCTGACACCACCAATAACCGCATGGAGCTCACCGCGGCGATTGAGGCATTGGATAGATTGGCCAGGCCGAGTGACGTCATGCTGCGTACCGACAGCAAGTATCTGGCTGATGGCATCACGCTCTGGATCCATGGCTGGAAAAAAAGGGACTGGAAAAACAGCGGCAGGAAACCGGTAAAGAATGCCGATCTCTGGCAACGTCTCGACGGGCTGTGCGGGAGACACTCGGTCACATGGCAGTGGGTGAAGGGGCATGCTAATGAGGCCGGCAATGAACGGGCCGATCAACTTGCCCGTGAAGGCATGCAGCCCTGGATCAACCGGGGATAGTCAGTTCAGCGCGAATACAATACCCCGTGAAATTACCTTGTAGCCACCCGCCCGGATCATTCTTGATCGGGGGAGTCATGGATTATGGCAGTTCAAACCTGTCACCGGGCCCAATTCGGAATCCACGCAGGAGAGCCGTGTGCGTCATGGGCTTGCGTCCCGGCCTCTGCAGGGTCCTGAGACGCAGTGCGCCGCTGCCGCAGGCGACAAGAAGCTCATCGTCAAGGATTTCACCCGGTCGGCCTTCGCCGGCCGCAATGCGGCAGTCGAGAAGCTTGACGCGCTCGCCCCGGATGACACCCCATGCCCCGGGATTGGGCGACAGGCCGCGGATCCACCTGTCCACTGCCGGCGCAGGATGCCGCCAGTCAATCCGCGCCTCGCATTTCCGGATCCGCCTGGCGTAACTTTCCTCCACAGGCAATGCTGGCAGCGGCTGCAATTCGCCGATGCGGGACAGCGCTTCGCAGATCAATCCGGCACCCGACTTTGCCAGGCGGGCGCTGAGCGACGCAGCGGTGTCGCTGTTAGCGATTGCCACCTTTTTCATCAGCAGCACCGGCCCGCGGTCAAGGGCTTCATTCATCCGCATGATGCAGACTCCGGTCTCCTGATCCCCGGAAATGATGGCACGCTGCACCGGTGCCGCACCGCGCCAGCGCGGCAGCAGTGAGGGGTGGATATTCAAAAACCCATTCCGGGGTATCGCCAGTATCCCATCGGGAAGCAGGCATGCGTAATCTGCGAGAACCCCGGCATCGGGGGCCAGCCGGGTCAGTGCTCGCAGAAATTCCGGCGATCCCGGATCTTCCGGATGATGCGCCATGATGCCCCTTGAGGCGGCCCATTCACCGATTGCTGTCGGTCGGGGTGCCCGGCCCCGGCCGGCCGGCCTGAGCGGACGGGTACAGGCAAGGACAATGTCGTGGCCGGCTTCCCGCAGCGCCTCAGCTGCCGGTACCGCAAACGCGCCCGAGCCGAAAAACGCTAAACGCATGAGCGGCTGCCAAGAATGGTCAATCGCGGCCAACCCGCTGCTCTTTGGCAAGTCGCCGACGCAGCAATTGCCGTTTCACCAACGAAATCCGATCAATGAAAAGCCTACCGTCGAGATGGTCGATTTCATGCTGCACGCACCTTGCCCAAATGCCGTTGAAAGTTTCCTCTTCCGCGACACCTTCCAAATTCACGAATCCAACCCTTACTGAGTCGGGACGTACCACATCCGCAAACTGGTTAGGCATCGAAAGGCACCCCTCTTCCCGCTTATCCGTGGTTTCGGACTGCCAGACCAACTCCGGGTTAATCAGCACTCTCGGCGCAGGCTCCTCTTCCTTGCCGGAACAATCCATAACGAGAATGCGGCGCATGACACCAATCTGCGGCCCCGCCAGACCGATACCCGGTGCCGCATACATTGTCTCCAGCATGTCGTCCGCCAACCCGCGGGTCGCGTTGCCGATTTCCGCAACCTCGCGCGCCTTGGTCCGCAACCGCCTGTCGGGATAAATGAGAATGGTCCTCTGCGTCATCGCGGTGCCACCGTGCAAACTCACCGCTAGGTATGTCGCGGATGCGTTGACATCAAATCCAAAAACCGCCCTATCCGGGAATGCGCCGGATTTTCCCGCAGAGGTGATCATCATTGATGAACAATTTTGGACGAGGTAACTGTCGAAAAATACTGATGCTTCCGGGATGGACAGAGCTTGGGTCTGTATGCACCGGTCGGGAAGTTGTTTTGCGAAGAGCCTTACATTCGGCAGTGCGGGATTTACCTCCGCTGAAGGGAATTGCCATGAATTTTGATGAAGTCATTGACCGCCGCGGCACCCACTGCATGAAGTGGGATATGATGGAGCGCCTGTATGGCGTGTCGGCGGATACCGGCACCGCCATGTGGGTCGCTGATATGGATTTCCGTCCCCCGGCGGCCGCCGGACGGGCATTGCAGCGGATGCTGGATCACGGCATCTACGGTTATTACGGCGATGAGCGCAGCTATCGCGACGCCATCTGCCGATGGATGCGGAACCGCCATGGCTGGGACATCGAACCGGAATGGATTTTCAGCACTCATGGGCTGGTAAACGGGACCGCACTCTGCATTGACTGCTTTACCCGGCCCGGTGACCGGGTGGTTCTGTTCACCCCGGTCTACCACGCCTTCGCACGCGTTCTCACCGCAGCGGGCCGGGAGATTGTTGAATGTCGCCTGGCGCTGAATGAAGGGCGCTACGAGTTCGATTTTGATGCCTATGACCGGCAGATGAAGGGCGGTGAGACCCTGGCCATCCTGTGTTCGCCGCATAATCCGGGAGGCCGCGTCTGGTACCGGCGGGAGCTGCGCGCGATGGCGGAATTCTGCGAGCGGCATGATCTGTTGCTGGTATCCGATGAAATCCACCATGATCTGGTGCTTCCGGGCCATGACCATATCGCCATGCCGCTGGCCGCGCCGGAGGCACAGCAACGCACGATCATGCTCACCGCGACCACAAAGACCTTCAATCTGGCGGGCGCGCATATAGGAAATGTCATCATTGCCGATGACCGGCTCCGTGCCGTCTTCGCCGCCCGCATGGCGGCACTCGGCATTTCGCCCAACAGCTTCGGCCTGTTTCTGGCCGAGGCGGTTTACTCGGATGAAGGCGCCGAATGGGTCGATCATCTGGTCCGGTATCTGGATGCGAACCGGGAAATCTTCGACCGGCGCATCAACGCCTTGCCCGGGCTCGCCTCGATGCAGCTGGAAGCCACCTACCTGGCATGGGTAAATTTTTCCGACACCGGGCTCGCGCCGGAGGAGGTCAGCCGCCGCATTGAGCAGGTCGCGAGGATTGCCGTCAATCGCGGACCGACATTCGGCGCCGGCGGCGCCGGCTTTCACCGTTTCAACCTCGCCACCCCGCGCATTGTGATGGAAGCCGCGCTTGACCGGCTGGAGGCTGCGTTTTCCGGGTGACCTCTCCCATTTCATCGAATTGACCTGTATGGACAGCGTCGAGAGGAAAACAGCTATGAAACCCCCGGGGGCAGGCGGCACAGGCAATGCGCCATTATCTGGAATTTGAAAAACCGCTGGCGGAGATCGAGGCCGATATCGACCGGTTGAAGGCACGTGGTGACCTTCCGACAAAGCCCGATGCTCAGCAGATCAAAAAGCTCGAACGGGACGCACGGAAAAAGCTCAAGGAGCTGTATTCGGGCCTTTCGCCGTGGGAGAAATGCCAGATTGCAAGGCATCCGAGCAGGCCGCATTGCAGCGACTATCTGAAGTTTCTATTCACCGACCGAACCCGACTTGCCGGTGATCGCGGATTTTCCGAAGACAGTGCCGTCATCGGTACTCTCGCGCGATTCGATGGCCGTCCGGTGATCGTCATCGGCCAGGAGAAAGGCCATGATACCAAGACCCGGCTTGCGCATAATTTCGGCATGGCCCGGCCCGAAGGATACCGCAAGGCCATACGGCTGATGGACCTCGCCGACCGTTTCCGCCTGCCGGTCATCACACTGGTGGACACGCCAGGCGCCTATCCGGGCAAAGGCGCCGAAGAGCGCGGTCAGTCGGAAGCGATCGCCCGGAGCACGGAAAAATGTCTTCTCCTCCGGGTGCCGCTGCTCTCTGTCATCATCGGCGAAGGCGGCTCCGGCGGGGCCATCGCTCTGGCAACCGCCGACAGAACCGCGATGCTGGAGCATTCCATCTATTCGGTCATCAGCCCTGAGGGCTGTGCCTCCATCCTGTGGCAGGATGCGCAGAAAATCCGTGAAGCCGCCGAGGCGCTGCGCCTGACAGCGGAAGATCTGCAGAGGATTGGAGTTGTCGACGAGGTCATCAGCGAACCGCTCGGCGGGGCGCAGCGGAACCCGCGCGATGCCATCGACGCGGTCGGCAAAACACTGGCAAAGATGTTGGCGGAGGTCAGCCCGCTGGGGCCGGACGAGTTACTGCGGAAACGGCGGGAGAAATTCACCGCCATGGGCGGTGACTGACGCTCAGACCTCCATGCAGCCGGCTTCGCGCATTAATCTGTCAGAATGGCTTTCGATCACTTCCTCAAGCCTGGCCATAAACTTCTCCTGCGGCAATCCCGCCTCAATCGGAGGCAGGAACTCGACCACGGCGACTCCCTTCCGGCGCATCACCGCCGCTTTCGGCCAGAACAGACCGACATTCACCGCAACCGGAACGCAGTCTGAAGCGAATTGATCGTACAACACGGCGCTGCCGATCCGGTAGCGCCGCTTGGCACCGGGCGCGACACGTGTCCCCTGCGGGTAAATGATCAACGGCCCGACATCCGGCGGCCCTTCCGCCAGACCGTCGAGCATCTGCTGGATTGCGATTGAGCCTTTGCCCCTGTCAATCGGGATACAACCGATTCTCCTGGCGTAATATCCGACGATAGGCAGCATCAGGATTTGCCGCTTCATGACAAAACGCGGACGTTCAATGACGCTGCACAGGATCAGAATGTCAAAGAACGACTGGTGTTTGGCGCAGATCAGCACTTCCCCCGCCGGAACCGTGCCGCGCACCTCCGAATCCAGGCCGATGATTATCCGGGCGCTGAAACGCACCCAAAGGCAGAATTTGCGTACCGCAAGATAGGCGAAGTCTATGCGAAACAACGCCAATGGCGTGATCGCCAGCGCCATTACCGCCATCACGACATACATCTGCATGATGAAAAGCAGTGAACGCACCCATTGCACCATAGTTCCGAACACTCCAGTCGATTGCCTCATATTGACCCTGCCTCACAGCGGAATTACTTCTTTCCATCATGTTCAGGCAAGCACGCGAAGAAATCCGTCCGGTTGATTTCACCCCGGGAATTCAGGATTCCTTCCAGATGAAACCCGGAAAGGCTCCAGGTTTGCCCGCCGCACTCTGCCCGGAGGCTTCAAGATGAACGAATCGGCGGAGATCGCGACGCCCGGTGCGATGGAATCGGCTCGGCTGCGCCGCATGCGGGAAGTTTTCAGAATCCTGCGGGAGGAAGCCGAGCATGCCGCCCGTTCGCGTCCCTCAGCCGAGCCGGAGATGCCGCCCGGCTCCGCCGCCGCGACACCGGAGGCGGTGAAAGGATGGTTCGGCCTAGTGGAATTGCTGTTCACCATCTCGCTGGTTCTGGCGATACTCGGCGCCGTCTACGGCAACCGGCAGGTTCTGGCGGAACGGTTTCCACAGCTTGCCCCGCATCTTGAACAGTATGCGGAATTCGTGACGCCGCTGCGCAACGGCATCCTGGCAGCGCTCGGCCGGCCGGTTGTCCGCTAACGCCGTTCGAGCAACCGCATCAGATATTCACGTTCCGAAGCCGGTCGGTCCGGCTCACCGATCCGTCGGCGGATTTCGCCACGCACCTCCTGCGATCGCCGTAATGCCGCTTCTTCCGGCAAAATATGCGCACCAACGGAAATGCCTGGGCGGCTCCTGCGGCCAAAGGGATCGGACAATGTTTCCCCACTCCCCGGCGGTCCACCATAAAGGTTGTCTTCACCGCCTTCCGATTGTCGCTGCAGCGACCTTATGCCATCTGCCAGTGCCTGCATGGCAGCGAACTGTTCCTCAAGCGCGGCTTCGAATTCACTGTCATTCAGATGATCTCTGGCCCTTGTCATCGCCCGCGCTGCGGTTTCAAACTCGTTCATCGCCACCCTGCCCTCAGAACCGAGTTCGGAAAGCCCGTGCATCTGCCGACGCAGCGTCCGGCGCAGATCTTCCTGTCTCTCACCCAGCGAACCGCCATCGGCACGCGGAGATTGCGCCTGCCCGGACCCGAGACCGAAATGATCAGACCCGCTTCCCAATCCGCCACTGCCGCCGACATTGCCTTCCGATTGTCCCACACCTTCCCGGCGGCGTTGCTCCTCAAGATCTCGGAAGGCTTCATCCGCCAATCCCTGTTGCTGCTGCAATGTGCCACTGAATCCCGCCAGGGAACCCTCGATACCGTCTCCGGTCCGACCTCCGGGAGCACGCTGCGCGACGGCATTCTCCAGCGCCTCACGCAGTTCATTCAAGAGCTGTTCCGCCTCCTCATTGCGCCCTTCGGCAAGCAGCTGCTCAAGCTGCTGCATCATGCGCTGGATATCCGCCTGTGCCAGCTCCCTTGCTTCCAGCCCGGACAGAAGCTCGCCGGCCATCTCGTTCTCCCTCTCAGACATGGCTTCCGCCGCCCGCCTCAACTCAGATAGAAACCTGTCCGCCGCATGCCGGTACAGCTCGCTGAGCCGGGCAATCTCATCCGGGTCAGCGCCCCGCCTGATCGCATCCTGCAACATTTCAGCGGCCCGTCGCATCTGTTCGCGCGCGTTTGCCAGGTCCCTTTCTTCGCTGCGTTGCGCCGCCCACCACAGCAGGTCCGCTGCTTCAGCGACATTTCCGGAATCCTCAATCATCCTGGCCGCGGTGCGCGATAACAGGTATGCGGTGTAATCCGGCGTCGGCTCCGCCGGCCGGTTGGTGAGGGCGCGGGTGATGGCGGCCACGCGCACCGAATTCCGTTGGCTCCACAGTAAGTCGCGCCGCTGTTCGGTGAATGCGCGTGCCAGCGGATCCAGATAAACCCGCCCGGGCAGTGCCTCAAGATCAATGTTGAGCGAGGCATCCCGGCCAGCGTTGTCGAGGGCACGGAATTCCAGGCTGACCGGGAGACCGGCCCAGGGGTGATTCGAAAAATCCGCTGAGAACTCGGTATCAAATTCGGTCCGTGGCCCACCGAAAGGCAGTGGAATGGGAATCAATTGCCCCGCCGCAACCTCCGGTTCCACTTCCAAGCCGTGGCGTCTGTCCAGCGTATCCAGTCTGAGACTGATCCCGGCCGTGACTGAACCGATGCCGAAATCATCCCGCAGCGACAGCGGTTGGCGAAGCGTTCCCATGAGACCGGTTTCCAATGGCCCCGCCAGCTGAATTTGCGGCGCTTCATCGGCAAACGGCCGGATAATCCAGCTTCTGTCTTCACAATCCGAACCGGAAAGCCGCAGCATGCCCGCATCCTGGATCTGTATCCGCACCAATCCCGAACCGGCCCCGCCGGTTCCAACATCCTGCGCGACCGCACAGCCACCCTGTTCCGCATCCAGCCTGACCGTGACCACGCTTTGCTCGGGAACCTCGATCGGGATCTCATCGGGCCGGTCGTTCAAATAGATTCCCGGCAACCGTGTATAGGAAGGCGGCTCAATCCAGGCTTCATAGCCCGACACCCGGGACGACGCCCGCGCCGCGCCTGGGATTTCCGCCTGATCGAACTCAATCGAAGGCAGTGGCGCGAATATCACCGCCAGCAGAAATGCCGCCGCCGCACTGCAGCGAAGCGCCAATCGGTCACGTTCCGCAAGCGCGAATTCCGGTGCCGGCGCCCTTGCCAGCTCCGCCAGGTCAGCCATGCGCCGAAGATGTTCGTTCCAGACCGCGACCGATCCCTGATCCTCAATACCGGCTGCCTGCCTGTCTGAAAGTGCCGTCAACGGTCTGTCCGGGAGCATATCGTCAAGCCGCTGGAGCACCTCGCTCTTCCTCGGCCAACGGAACCGGATCAGCCCCACCACCAGAGCCCCCGAAATCAAAACCAGTGAAAACACGAAAGCCGCCAGCTTGGGAATGAACGGCAAACCCCCGGCAAAGGCCAGGAAAGCGTAGCAGCCGAACGCAGCCGTCCAGACCGGCCAGAAAGCACGCCCTGCCCGTTCCACAACCAGACTGAGCCAAGTGACCAGATGCAGCCGCTTCAGCGAAGTTGATCTATGCATGCCCGGCCGTGTTCCATCCGATAACCAACCACCGACGATATCCGCACTTTGCCACAATTGCCGCCAACTGAAACACCCCTGCGATCACAGGGCAATATGGCATACCGTTTGATGACATCCAAATACCAACTCCGGAAACACTGCGCCGGTTGGTTTCAACGCCTTGCCGCTTGACAGCTAAAACATTGACAATATTGTCACCTTGTCCGGCAATGAAGTTCCGGCGCGCCAGGCACTGCGGTTTTCCACCGTAGCAGCCGGCGGCGACGCTTTAGTGTTTCACAGGGGACTGATAGCACGATCACTTATGCCCGGCGTTTACGACATTCCGCATCCGGCCGCACAGATTCTGGCCAGGGTGGCGCCGGTGCTGCTGGCGACAATGGATGTGGAGATACTCCGGATCGGGGGCGGCACGGCATTGGCCGCACGTTGGCGTCACCGAACCAGCACGGACATCGATATCACTGTGCCTGCGGCATCCTTTACCGAACAGTCTGAACGCCTGACCGAACTGCTTCATAACGACATCGACATACGACGGTTGGAAGTTATGCATGGCTGGATGAAGGGTCATTGTGACGAAGGTGAATTCAGTATTGTCGCCACCAATCCCTTATTGCCCGAATGCAATCGGACACCCGACCGTGAGAAAATGTGGAATATCCCCTTGGAGAGTTCCGGGGAAATTCTGGCCCGCAAACTGATGCTGCGTATTTACGCAAATGGTGAATTCGTATCGCGTGATCTCTATGACCTCGTCACCGCTGCGGAAATGGAGCCGCAGGCGCTTGCCGATGCACTGGACACTTAGTGACCGCCAGTGCCGGGAGATTGCTGAAGGAATTGAATCATTGGGCAGCAGGGCACAGAGGCTGAACCGACCATTACTGGATGTCCACAGGCCCGAACTGCTGCCATCGCTTGCGGTGGCTGCCAGTTCGCTGGTTGCGCAAAGAATAACCGCACCCGATCAACAGCCGGATGTGGATGACAGCCCGTCACCGGGGTTCTGAGCGATGGCGTTCTGTTTGGCGGCTGTTCGTGAGGAGTACTGGCGGCTGGTGGACTCAGGCGGAAAGATACTCGATTCCCGTATCCCCACCCGCGAAGATATTCATGCCCGCTGGCACTGGCAGTCCGAGCGGCGTTCCCTCAAGACCGGACGTGACCCGGGTACATATTTCGGCCGGAACAGCTACATGATCAGCGGCAAGGGACATCCGGAGCCTCCTGGACCCTATGAGCCGCCTCTAGAATACCGTTTCCGCTATAACCCGATGCCGATGCCGTGGTTTGACAACCCGGTGGCACGCAAGATCTTCCGGGAGACGGATCCGGAGCACTCGCTGCTCGAACTGCTGTGCGCCGGGCATCTTGCCGGCTGGCAGGACCGCCCGTCGGGCACGGAGATGTTCCGGTATCTGACCGTCGGCGTCGACAAAGACGATGACCGGTTGATGGTCCGCGAACTGCTGTGCGACATCCCTCACCAGATGTATCCGAAACTGTACCGCGAGGATGCCATCTCCGCATGGCACATTGCAAGGGCCGCGCATGAATGCGAGGTGCTGCGCGGCCGCCTTTCATGGTGGCTCAACACCCAGTTCGCAATACCACCCTGGCTGGACTGGGATGAAGTTCCGGCACCTGTCACAAGGAAGAAGTCATGCGGCTGATAAGAGCGGACGACAGATGAGTTACTCCGTCGATACCTGAGCCGAGCAACACATTTTGCCGAGTGAGTCAAAGTCGGCTGGTATTGCCAATTATGATAAAGCCGATGCAGTCAAGCGGCGTGGCTGAATCCCGTGCCAGTCTGTCAAATGAAAAACCACTCACGTATCAATGACAGTGGAACCTATATCTGGAGAACGGCCATGCACGCGAAAATCACCGCGAAGGCAGCCAAAATCAGGAAGATCTGCAGGACGTACCGGGTGGCGCGCCTCGAGGTTTTCGGCTCGGCTGCGCGTGATGCTGATTTCGATCCGGAGAAGAACGCGCGGACTTTCTCGTCACGTTTCAGCTGCCGCTTCCGCCCGGGATTTCCAACAGGCTTCACGAGGATCTACGCGCCCTGCCGGGTCGGTACAGTGCGAGGGCCGGATGCTGTCAAGCAGCCGCAGGGATCATACTTCGTATACGGTAACTCGGTCGAGATTGATGCAGGCCTAAAACCATATGTTACAACTGGCCATCGGCAGGAATCCCGGCCTGATTTCATGCGGCAGTCAAAGGCATATGCGCCGCCGTGAACGCACAAACGGGTGACAGCGCATATTCCTGAAATTTTCTGTGGAGTATGCCAAAATTCTTACCGCGGAGGGTCCCTCAATTTCAACCCAAGGTACAATTCTGCAATGCAGGCCTCTCCGCAATCATGCTCGGGAACACCTGCCCGAATTTGCACACGGATAAGTCACCGATTGTGAAATTTGAAACGAAACAGATTGAGACGTGGATCCAGGACTGAATCCGGCCCGGAGAGTTGAAAGTGAAGGCAATTCGCGACATGGAAATCGGTAGGTGACACGGCTGCACACGACAGCACAGTACCTGAAAGCCTATTCGCAGGGTGAGATCGGTCCCGAGATCGTAATCGAGGCTCTCTGTATGCGGGGATTCGGCGAGCTGCTGGATGCCATGGCTCGTCATGATCTCTCCCTGCCCCGCGGGTGGGGGCGCGAAAAGGCGGTCGAACGCGAGGTCAGGGAGTGTCTGCCGCTCGTGCGCGACTTGCTGGGCCTTGGGAAACCCGCCGGAACCGAAACAACGGACCGTTCGCCATGATCGCCGTGGTTCTGCCTGACACCGGGCCGTTGATTTCGCTGGCGCGGGTTGATCTTCTTGATCGATTCAACTGTCAGATCCTGATTACAGATGCGGTGAAGCTTGAACTTCTGGAAGGGCCGGCCCACACACCGGACCAGATGCCACTGGCAGCATGGATAGCGGCCGGCGGCAACCGCATTAAAGTGATCGAGACCGATTGGGGCAGCGTGCTGCAGGAAAACATCGCGCTCCGACAGGCCCTGTCTACCGAAAGGAATCTGCGTATTCCGCCCGCCGGCTCAGGAATGCAGGAGAGAATGCGATCCTGGAGTTTGCGAATACAATTCGTCCCACACTGACACCCGACACCACAGGGCAGGTTCTGTTTGAATACCTGCGTGTGGAAATGATGGATTTTGGACCACATGTGCGACGCATGACGACATGGTCCTTCGCACTTGTCCTTCAATCCCTCGGTGGCATTCCCTCAGCCGACGAGCTTTTCACGGCGATTTCCGCCGCCGGGCGCTTGGTGTACAGGAAAGTCTTCGACCGGATTGGCTCCGGAACAATTGATGACTTTGCCGAAAGCTATGACCTGAAACCTTCGCCGGCACCTGATCACTTTCAGGATATGGATGATAGCCCGTCGCCGGGATTTCAATAGTTGAGCATCAGCGGAGGCAACAAAGCAACATCAATATGATTGCCTCAGTCAGGGTGCCGGAATCGGATGGTGGGCCGCCCGGCGGCCTGCAGCGCATGGCGTCCGTAGATACCAGTTCGGCAACTGACTCCCCTGAACAGGAACCTGTCCATGAGCCGGAATACTGATAAACGAGGCGGGATTATGGATCGTGACCGGATGCACAGAACTCTCGGTTTTTCCTGGACGTGCCCGGACCTCCCATCCGCTCCACCGGGGCCGTCCGCCCGGGCATTGTTCCGCTTCCGGCAGTCGCTGGCGGAGTATGTTTTTGATGCCTGCCGGCTCGAGGGAAACCCCCTCACTTATCCCGAGGTCAAGACACTCATCGATGGTGTTACTGTCGGAGGGCACCGACTTGATGACGAGCGACAGGTGCTCAATCTGGCCGAGGCCGCCCGCCATCTATTCAATCGGGGATTATATATTTGACAATATTTTGATGTGTCAATACTTAGCGACTCCATGAG
>JAPOXR010000024.1 GCA_026706985.1 Paracoccaceae bacterium
ATCGATAATCCTGAACAGCGCGGAGAAGGCGTCATGGCTCGGAATACCGTGCTCAAGCTTCATGAAACGGCGGAGAAACTCCTCCTTTGAACGCCCGAAAAGAGCCATGTCGGTGCATGTCCGACCCCCGCAGATCACGCATAAAAGCGCAATCATGAGCATTTCATGGAGATCATGACGGGTCGCGTTGCTTGTCCGGGGGTCTTCAACCCCCTCGAATATCCATGCCATATCCTGCATCACACTGCCTCAGCCTGTTGTTTTTCAACAGGAAATCATGCAGCCGTACAAAAGCCAAGAAGAATATTTTCAAACGCGATAGCCCTGAAGGAAAGTCAGGGCGAAAACCATTACTGACAAGGCCGGAAAGACGCTTCGGGGGTTTGTTGAGGGCAATGCCGTGCTCGGGGATGGAACCGAGATATTCACCGACTCAGGTTTCGGTTATCGTCAGCTGCCAAATCAACAGGCTGTCAAGCACAGTGCTGGTGAGTGTGTCGGAGGCCGTGTGCATGCCAACGGGATTGAATCATTCTGGCCAATGTTCAAGCGGGCCCACAAGGGAACATACCACAAGATGCCCCCGAAGCACCTTCAACGCTATGTGGATGAGTTCATCTGGTGGCAGAATGTCAGGGAAATGGATATGGCAGGGATCATGTCAACACTGGTTATCGGGTTGACTGGCAAGCGACTGACCTATGCTGCGCTGATTGCCGATAACGGACTGATGTCACGGGCCAGAGCATGAAAACAGAGACTTTTGACACGGTTGCTGTTGCGGTCGTTATGCTGTCCTTTGTCATTGTGCAACTCTCCATTCAGCCATTGTTCGGGGATAAAATAAGTGGGTTTACAGCTATGCATAACTCACCCGCCTTCCTTCCGGTTTTGCAATCAGATACAGTATTACCAAGTAGATAATCCCCATTTTTGTGCCAATTGCGTCCAAGGCACTCTGCCATGCTCAGTCTTGAAATCTATTCCGATCCGGTCTGCCCCTGGTGCTTTGTCGGAAAATCCCGGCTAGATTAGGCGCTGGCTCAATCGGACCAAAAAGTCTTCGACATCACATGGAAACCATTCCAGCTTAATCCGGACATACCGGCGGAGGGGATGGGCCGGAGGGAATATCTTGAGACAAAATTCGGCGGCAAAGAGGGTGCGGCCCGCGCTTATCAGCCGCTGATTGATACGATTTCAGCAGACGGGTTAGAGATTCATCTCGACCGGATCCGGCGCATGCCGAATTCACTGGATGCACACCGTCTCATCCGGTGGGCGGAAATTGAGCAGCTTAATGTCGAGCGGCTGGTGGATGCGCTCTTCATTGCATTCTTTCGCGATGGCAGAGATATCGGCAGGCCGGAAGAATTGGCTGCAATAGCCGAATCCTGCGGCATGGGCCGCTCGCTGGCAATCCAGCTTCTGCAGAGCGACGCGGACAAAGACTATGTGCGGCGGTCAGACTACCAGGCGCGCCAAATGGGAATCTCCGCGGTTCCGCAATTCATTGTCGGCGGACGATATGCCGTGGCAGGTGCACAACCGACCATGCTCTGGAATAAAGTTATTGCGGAGATCCAGACAGGTGACGGTCGCAAAACAGCGGCCATCTGATTCAAAACTTTTTCCTGACTTCGCCGCTTCTACCAACTGCTCTGAGAGTTGCTGCGGGCATTGGTGGTGAAAATCCGCCAGTTCATCAAATTGGGTCTCCGCCCTTCGACTCGGTTCGGGCGCAAGCCGTGAGGTGGGAGCGTGCCCGAATGACATTCAACAAGCGTTGTCTTTAACCCGTCCGCCCTGATCATCGCTCCTTGATTTCGAGAATGTCTTTCGCCAGCTGTCGGACACCTTTGAGTTTCATGTTATCGTTGGACCAGCTGCGGCGGACAGTCAGCTTGTTTCCGCGTACCGACGCCTGCCCCTTCTGTTTCATGATATAGTCCAAAATTCCGGCAGGGTTTTCGAAACTGTCGTTCTGGAATTCAACCGAGGCGCCTTTCGAGCCGGCGTCTATGCGGGAAATCCCGGCCTGTCTACAGATTTCCTTTATTCTGACCACACCCAGGAGCAGCTTCACCTCCTTTGGAAGCGCACCAAATCTGTCGATCAATTCGGCGGCAAATCCCTCGACTGCGCTGCTCTCGGTCATGTTTCCGATACGGCGATACAATCCGAGACGAACCGGGATATCGGTGACGTAGTGATGCGGAATCAGGGCCGAGACGCCGAGATTCAGCTGCACAGGCTGACCTTCATCCTGTGGCATCGGTTCATCCCCTTTCTTCAGTGATGCCACCGCCTCCTGAAGCATCTTCTGATAGAGTTCGACACCAATCTCTTCGATGTGTCCTTTCTGTGCCTCGCCGAGGATATTGCCACTGCCGCGCATATCCAGATCCCGGGCAGCGAGATTGAATCCGGTCCCCAGCATGTCCAGCTCGCTGAGGATCTCCAGCCGCCGGGCTGCGGTTTCGGTCAGGGTTTTCTGCCGTGCATAGGTGATATAGGCATAAGCACGGATACCGGAACGCCCTACTCTGCCCCGGATCTGGTGCAGCTGGGCCAGCCCAAACCGGTCGGCTCTGACGATGATGATGGTGTTGGTGGCCGGAATATCCAGCCCGGCGGCAATAATGGTGGTGGAAAGAAGGACATTCCAGCGCCCATCATAAAATTCACCGGTGCGGGCTTCCATTTCAGTCTTCGACAAGCGTCCATGCGCAGTCACAAATGAAACCTCCGGAACATGCGCCTGCAGAAATTCCTCGAGTTCCGGTAAATCCATGATGCGCGGCACGACGATCAGACTCTGGCCGCCCCGGTACAGCTCATGCAGCAGGGCCGTCCGCACTGTCACCGCGTCAAATTCGAGCACATAGGTCCGGATCGCCAGGCGGTCGACCGGAGGGGTCGCGATAATGGACAGGTCACGCACGCCGGAAAGTGCCAGCTGCAGAGTGCGTGGTATCGGTGTCGCCGTCATGGAAAGCACGTGCACCGATGTTCGCACGTCCTTCAGGCTTTCCTTCTGCGCAACGCCGAAACTCTGTTCTTCATCCACCACTAACAGGCCGAGATTTTTGAACTGGATTGATTTGCTGAGCAGCGCATGGGTGCCGATCACAATGTCACAGCTGCCATCGGCGACAGACCGTTTCGCTTCCTCGGCCTCCGCCTGCCCGACTAGCCGGGACAATTGACATAATTGGATGGGAAAACCTGCGAAGCGATCCTGAAAGCGATCAAAATGCTGCCGCACCAGAAGCGTGGTCGGCGCGATGACGACAGTCTGCGCCCCGGACATTGCGGCGGCGAATGCAGCCCGCATCGCCACTTCGGTTTTGCCAAACCCGACATCACCGCAAATGAGTCGATCCATCGGATGTCCGGCCTCGAGATCCTTAAGAGTATCTTCAATCGCCCGAGCCTGATCTTCGGTTTCACGATGCTGGAAGCGGGCACGAAAACCATCCCATTCCATGCTTTCGGCCTTGAGAATGGGAGCCGATTTGACCGCGCGCTCGGCAGCGACACGGATAAGCTCCGCCGCCATTTCCAATAGGCTTTTTTTCGCGCGTGCCCGACGTGCCTGCCAATGTGCCGCACCAAGCCTGTCCAAAGGCGATTCGCCGGAGCCATATCTGGAGAGCAGGCCGATATTGAAAACCGGCAGCAGGAGTTTATCACCGCCCGCATATTCCAGCACCGCGCAGTCGGTGGAAATGCCGGCGGAGACTATGGTTTTCAACCCTTGATACCGGCCGATGCCATGTTGCTCATGAACAACCAGGTCACCTTGCACAAAGCCGCTCGATTCATCCAGCAGCTGAGCCGATGGCCGCCGCTTCCGTGCCTGCCTGACCAGCCGCTCACCGAACACATCCTGCTCTGAGAGAACCGCAAAACCGTCCGTGGTGAATCCGCGCACAATGCTGCAAACGGCTAAATCAATGCACTGGCCGTGGCGGCCCGCCCGACCGAAATCCGAAATCTCGACAGTCTCGACGCCGGTCTCACCGAGCATTGAGGCAAATCGACTCCGTGAACCTTCCGACCAGCAGGCGATTATGGTCGGGCGATTCCGACGCAGCTGGCGCAGATGCGCGGCAACAGAATACAGCAGCGGTTGATCCGTCCGCATGCGCTCGGCACTGAAATCACGCCCCTTGCGCCCGCCCGCATCAATACAACCGAGTCCGACCGGCAGTTTCGCCTGTACAAACTGTCTGACTTCTCTATTCCGCAGACACTCTTCGAACTCCTGGTGATCAAGATACAGTGTCCTGGGGTCAGCCGGCGGGCTTGGACGGTGAGAGATTTTTTGACGGGCCGCATCCGCCCGGTGCCGGTACAACTCCTCTATGCTTTGCCAACGCAATTCGCACAAATGGCTGAACCGGTCGTCCATGCAGATAATCGCGTCAGGGACATAATCGAAAATCGTGCACAGTTGATCATGGAAGAAGGGCAGCCAGTGTTCAAGCCCGGGAATGGGCGTGCCTTCCGAGACTGACGTATAGATTCGGTCATCCTGCCGCGCGGTGCCGAATTCGGCGCGGTAGCGGCGCCGAAAGCGTTCGATCGACTCGCCATTCAGTCGGAATTCCGAATCCAGCCCCAACCGGGCTTTGCCGATGCTGTCGACTGTCAATTGAGTTTGCGGGTCGAACCTGCGGATTCCGTCAAGTTGATCGCCAAAGAAGTCGAACCGGTATGGAAAGGCGGCGTTCGCCGCGTAGACATCGACGATGCTTCCGCGGACGGCATACTCGCCGCTACCGAATACCTTCGGGCAACGGCTATACCCCGCCCTTTCCAGAAACGCCGTGAGTTGCTCCATGGACAGGGCTTTACCGACCCTGGCAACCAATTCACTGTCCGATACAAACTTGTGGCCCGGAATGCGCTGCAGCGCCGCATTCAGCGTTGTCAGCAGGACCCACTTGCCCCGGCCATTGGCTTTGGCAAGCCGGGTCAGTACCGAGACCCGTTGGCCGACTATCTGCCGATTTGGTGAAATCCTGCTGTAAGGTGGGCAGTCCCAGGCCGGAAATTCGAGAATTCGTAACCCGGGATCGAAAAATCGCAGCGCCTCGCGGGTCTCCGTCAGGCGGCGGTCATCCCGGGCAATGTGAAAGACCGGAAAATCAGACTTTGCCAGTAGGTCGGCAATCAGTTTGGCGTCGAATCCTTCCGGTGCACCGCCGACTGTTATCCGCCGTTGCTTTCCCTGCATCTACTTCACCACCCCTGAAAAACTCAATCCGCTTCACCTGTGCTTCACCATTATGTAGACCCGAATACGGGTAACGGGTTCAGCCGAATGCAGACATCATTTCCCCCTTTTCCGGTGCACCGCCCGCGCCGCCTGCGCGCACGCGAGGCAATTCGACGGCTGGTCAGCGAGAACAGCCTGTCAGCTTCAGATCTGATCTGGCCGGTTTTTGTGCATGAAAATGAAGGCATGCCAATACCGGTTTCCTCAATGCCGGGGGTCAGCCGGCTTTCGATCGGGCAAGTCGTCGATGCGGCTCAGCAGGCCGCCGAACTCGGCATTCCGGCAATCGCTCTTTTTCCCAGTGTCGACTCCTCGCTCAAAACTTCCGGCTGCGAGGAGGCTTGGAATCCTGAAAATCTCGCCAACCGGGCAGCCCGCGCTGTCCGCTTAGCCGTTCCAGCGATTGAAGTCATGCTTGATGTGGCATTGGACCCGTATAACTCCGACGGACATGACGGATTGCTCCGGAATGGCGAAATCCTGAATGACGAGACATTGGACTGTCTTGAACGGCAGGCCCTTTGCCATGCCGAGGCCGGCGCAACTATTCTCGGCCCGTCCGACATGATGGATGGAAGAATTGCCCGGATCAGGTCAGCCTTGGAAGATCACGGTCACGACGGGGTCGTGATTCTCTCCTACGCATCGAAATTCGCATCCGCTTTCTACGGGCCGTTTCGTGATGCGGTCGGTTCAATGGGCACCTTGAAAGGTAACAAATCAACCTACCAGATTGATCCCGGCAATTCTGATGAAGCCGTTCGAATGGCGATGCGTGACATTCAGGAAGGGGCGGATGCGGTCATGGTGAAACCCGGCATGCCATACTTGGATATTTGCCGGCGAATCAGCGATTTGGGCGCGGCTCCGACATTCGCATACCAGGTTTCGGGTGAATATGCGATGATCCGTCATGCCGCCGACAAGGGCTGCCTTGACCTTGAATCGGTGGTTCTGGAAAGCCTGCTGGCGTTTAAGCGCGCCGGCTGCGTCGGCATTCTCAGCTATTTCGCGCCCTTTGCCGCCGGATTGTTGAACCGCGGCTGAAATCCGGCAAATCTGCAACTGCCAATTGCCGAAACCCCGGCGGGTCAAAGATCGCATGACTTTTTCCCGGTTTCGGACTATTGAGAGCGTCAACAGGCAAGAAATAACTGAGCAACGCAAGGATTCCTCAAATGATTATGTTGAGCAGGCGGGGATTTATCTCGGCTTCCGCCGCTATGTGCGTGAGCCCGGCGGCGATCAACGCTGCCGACAGCATACAGCTGCGCGAAGAGCTCGAAGCCCAGGCGAATTCGGCACTCCATTTCCTGATTCAGAATTTTCCCTCGACACAGGATCTGGTCACGAATTCCGCCGGTTTCCTCATTGTTCCGGTCATTACCCAAGGCGCATTGCTGTTAGGAGCGGCCGTCGGTGACGGGGTTCTGCGGACCAATGGCAAGACCGCAGGTTACTATACTGCGATGCAGGTGAATATCGGGCTGCAGATCAGCGCCCGCCAATATTCGCAGGCGGTGTTTTTCCTGAATGAGGCGGCGCTGAAGCGTTTCGCCGATAGCCGGAAATGGAGATTTGGTGCCGGCATGCGTTATGTGGTGCTCAAGGACACACAAGGGTCATCCTATGACTCGCTTACCCGGCATGCCGATGTTGCCGGAATGTCCTTTGGGAATTCGGGGCTGTATATCGGAGCTTCCCTTGAGGGCACCCGCTACACACCGCTTGAAGGTTGAACATGGGCACGGGCGCGCTTTCCGCTCAGTCCAGCGCCCGCAGCCTCTGAATCAGGCTTGAAGTGTCCCATCTGTGTCCGCCGATTTTCTGCACATCCTTATAAAACTGATCGACGAGTGCGGTGACCGGCAGGCTGGCGCCGAACTCCTCCGCCGCCGCCAGGCAGATACCGAGATCCTTGCGCATCCAGTCGACGGCAAATCCAAAATCGAATTCGCCCGCCAACATGGTTTGGCTGCGGTTTTCCATTTGCCAGGACCCGGCGGCTCCCTTGGAGATCACCTGCACCAGCTCTTCCCCGTCCAACCCGGCCTTCTGGGCGAAATTCAACCCTTCCGCGAGTCCTTGCACCAATCCGGCAATGCAGATCTGGTTGACCATCTTGGCCAATTGCCCGGAGCCGGAGCCGCCAAGCCGGCGGCAGATTTTCGAATAGGCGTTGATAATCGGCTCCACCCGGCGGAACGCCGCCTCGCTGCCTCCGCACATCACCGACAGGGCTCCATTCTCGGCACCTGCCTGTCCGCCCGAGACCGGCGCATCCACAAAGTCGAAACCACCCTCGCGGGCCTGCGCGCAGAGTTCCCTGGTGACCGCGGCGGAAACCGTCGTATGGTCCACGAAAACCGTCCCGCCGGCCATGGCTGAGAAAGCACCGGAGGCGCCAGTGCAAACTTGCCGCAGGTCATCGTCATTGCCTACGCAGGCGAATACAACTTCCGCTGCCGCCGCCGCCGCCGCCGGTGTGTCCGCAGCGTGCCCGGTATATTCAGCCATCCATTTTTTTGCCTTTTCACCGGTCCGGTTGTAGACAGTGACTTCATGGCCGGCCGCCGCCAGGTGGCCGGCCATCGGATAACCCATGACACCGATACCGATAAAACCCACTTTCGCCATTCTGGATTCTCCGAGACTTATTTCAACCGGCCACATAAGGCTTTCCGCTGTGAAACGCTATCAACTGGAACGATAGTATGGCAAGAATTCTGAACTGGCTGTCCTGGGCGCTGCTTGCGGCAACCGGCCTGGCGCTGGCGGGTGCCGGCATTCTGTATTTCCTGCTGAACAGATCATTGCCTGACTATGATTCCTCACATGCCGTGCAGGGAATCACCGGCCCGGTGGAAATAGTACGCGACCGGCATGCCATCCCGCACATCTTCGGCGGCACCGACGAGGATGTTTTTTTCGGCCTCGGATTCGCACATGCGCAGGACCGGCTGTGGCAAATGACGCTGCTGCGCCGTGCGGCGCATGGCCGTTTGTCGGAAATCTTCGGGCCGGCAACCCTGAAAACCGACAGGCTTATGCGGATGCTGGATATCCATGGTCTCTCGGTGGGAGCGCTCGAATACCAGACCGGGGAGGCCCGGGCCGCGCTCAATGCCTATTCTCGGGGTGTGAATGCCTGGTTGCGGATCCTGGAAGATCGCTTCCTCAATGATGGTGCGCCGGAATTTCTGCTCTTCGACAGCACCGTTCGACCTTGGGAACCTTTTGACAGCATCGCCATACTTAATCTTCAGGCCATTGAGCTTGCCACTCATGCTGAGGATGAAACCCTGCGTACACGGGCCGCGGCCCAGCTGTCGCCGGAACGAATGAGTGACCTGATGCCGGCCGACCCCGGCACCGGACTGGCCATTCCCTTCACCAGCACGGTTGCCGGGTTGAGCCCGGTAAAGGGTGACGGTCTGTTTACACAATTCACCGGGAATGGTTTCCGGGGCGCTTCAAACGCCTGGGCCGCCGCACCGTCGCGATCAGCGGATAAAACATCTTTGCTGGCCAATGATCCGCATCTCAGGCTGCGCGCTCCCAGCATCTGGATGCTTGCGCGTCTTGAACTGTCTTCCGGTGGCGTGATCGGCGGTACCATCCCCGGGGTTCCATTGATTGCAATCGGCCGCACCGCAAAAACCGCCTGGGGCGTTACCTCGTCCTATGTCGACGATCAGGATCTGTATTTTGAACAATTCGATCCCGAAACCGATACCCGCTACCTGACACCGGATGGCAGTAAGGAGTTCCGCAGCCGCATTGAGGTCATTCAGATCAAGGATCAGCCGCCGGAACGAATAGAACTCAAATGGACCGATAACGGACCGGCCGTTCCGGAAGAGTATTTCGGTCTCGTGGATATCATTCCGGCAAACCATTTCGCCTCGCTCGCATGGACATTACTGGAGCCGGAGAACCGATCCATATCCGCCGGCATTCAATTGATGAAGGCACAATCGGTGGATGAAGCGCTGGAGGCGGCGAATCTGCACCGCGCTCCGACCCTCAATCTTCTGATTGCCGACCATTCCGATATTGTGATGCAGGTGATTGGCGCCGCCCCGCGGCGGCATCCTTTCCACGAAACCCGGGGCATGACACCGTCGGCGGGTTGGAAGCCGCATAACCGCTGGCAGGGAGAAATGAGCTTCGAATCGCTGCCGCGGTTCCGCAACCCCGCCAATGGCGTTCTTGCGAATACCAACAACAAGACCATCGATCGGCCGTTTCCGGATCATCTGAGCCTGGCCTGGGGTGACTCGCAACGAATCAAGCGGCTCGAACAGCTGTTGGCTACACGCGAATCGCACACGCTGGAAAGCTTTACCTCGATTCAGCTGGACACCCTTTCCTATCCGGCAACAACGCTTGTGCCGCTCTTTGCCCGGGAACTTTGGCACAAGACCGGAATAGCGCCACAATCCGAGATCGAAAGGCTGCGTAACGAAGCCATTGAGCAGATATCCGACTGGGATGGCGAGATGGATGAGAACATCCCGCAACCCCTGATCTACGCAGCCTGGGCGCGGACTTTGCAGAAGCTTCTGCTGCAGGATGAACTTGGCGACCTGGCGCAGGAGTTCCGTAAACCGGACCCGGAATTGCTGGAGCGGGTCTTTGACGATGTGGATGGTGCGGCTGAATTGTGTGACATCGTTCAGACGCCGAGGACAGAATCCTGTGACGACATCTCGTTGCTGGCCCTCGACGAAGCCCTTTCTCAGCTCAAGGAGCGTTATGGAGAAGAGTTAACCGCCTGGCGCTGGGGCGACGCCCATCAGGCGCGGCATGATCATCCCGTGTTTGGCGGCGACAACCTGATGTCCTGGCTGTTCAGTATCCGGCAGTCGACTTCAGGGGGTGACTACACCTTGAACAAAGCCTCAATGTCCGGCAGTGGCGATGAGCCGTATCATAACCTGCATGGTGCCGGTTACCGCGGCGTCTATGATTTCTCTGATCTGGATTCGTCAATTTTCATCATTTCAACCGGACAGAGCGGGCATCCTCTGTCACGGCATTTCGACGATCTCGGCCGGTTGTGGAGATCCGGCGAATACGTCCTGATGTCTCTCGACCCGGATTTTGCCCGGGCAAATTCGATCGGCATAACCAATCTCGAACCGGCACAGCGAAATCCCTGAACGGCCGGGCCGCTCAGGCACTCACCGGCAGTAGACATTGGAAGGACATTCCAATAAGGCAGCGCGACCAAAGGCAGCAAACCATCAGCAGGCAGAACATGGCAAATGGCAGACAGAATCTTCAGGATCTGTTTCTGAACACACTTCGCAAGAGCCGGGGTTCAGTGACTGTTTTCTTGATCAGCGGGGTTAAACTGTCCGGCTATATCACCGCTTTCGACAATTACTGTGTGTTGTTGCGAAGGGACCAGCATTCGCAGTTGATCTATAAACATGCCATCTCGACTGTTGTTCCGACAGAGCCGATCACTTTGCCGGTTCCGCAATCGGCCGAGTCCGGGGAGGAGGCCTGACCCGGAGGCGAGTCTTCACGCCTGCTGACGTTTCCAGATTCCGGGATTGAACAGTGTCATAAGAGCGAGAAGCTCCAGCCGCCCGAATATCATCGCCCCGCAGAGCAGCAATTTTGTCACGGGTGCAGCCTCATTGAGGCTGAATGCCGGACCCAGGATGGCATTCGGGATCGGACCGGCACTGGTAAGCGCCGCCACCGCCAAGGTCGCCGACTCCTTGTAGTCGAACCCGGCAATGCCGAGGCCCAGCCCGACAAATGCCAGCAGAAAGACAAACAACATCAGGAAAATCGTTGCCAGGACCGCTTTCTCATAGCCTTCAAGGCTGCTTTGGCCGCTGACGGCGGGCACCGAGGAGGGAATGGCCGCATGCCGGATTTCCGCGCTGCCGAATCGCAGCAGTTCAGCCACACGAAGCAGTTTCACCCCTCCGGCGGTGGTTGCCACGCCGCCGCCGATCGCCGCCGTGCCGAGCAATGCGAGATTGATGAATTCGTCTGGCAAAGGGATCACTGTCTGCTGCCAGAACAATGTTTTGAACCCGGTCGTCGTCAAGACCGATACCGCGGTGAATACCGTCCCCCACAATGCCTGTGCCAGTTCAGCCACCTGCTCCCAGGAACGCAGAGCAGCCAATTCGGAGTATCTGAAGATAACCGCTATAAATGTCGCTGCCAAAACAATAATCGCCGCGAGCCCGAATTCACGGTCAAGTCTCAGTTCGGTCGGTTCCGTTCCCCAGCGGCAGGCGATGACGGGCAGCCTCGACAAGGCCAGCAGCATGAACGCGCAGATCAGAATCTCGCTCCCAATGCCGCTGCCGGCCATGGAAAACCCGCCGTCGATCGTAATACCGCTGGTCGATAAGGTCGACATGGCGGCAATAAGCGCCGCAAATGGTTGCTCACCTACCGCGAACAACAACAGCCATAACGCCGCCGTCAGACCGAAATAAAAATACGCAAGCAATCGCGCGCCACCCGCTGCCGCCGAGACTGCCCGGCGTCGGCCCAGATACCGCCGTGGCTGGCTGACAATCTCGAATCCACCGACACCCAAGGGAGCCATGATCTCGGCAGCGACAAGCCAGATCAATAATCCTCCGAACCACGCCGTCTGCGCCTTCCAGTACACCAGGCCAGCGGGCAGCGGAAAAATGGCACCACCTTCGGAAACAGCCGGTTTCAAACTCGTCATGCCGGTCGTTGTGAGGCATGAAACCATTTCGAAATACGCGTCCATAAAGCTGGTGCCGTGCACCACCACCGGCAGCGGAATTGCCAGAACAAGCGGAAGTGCGGCAAACAGCAATGCGATTTGCATGAGCCGGCTCGCCGGTGCCACCGGCCTTGGCCGATTCATGGCGGCAAAACCGGTGACCGCAGCCAGCACAGTGACCAGCAGCCCGGTATAGAAAAATTCGCGCGCCACCGTATGTTCATTGGCCAGCACCGACACTGCGGCAGGCCCCATCATGGAAAGGCCGGAAATCAGTATGCAGAATGGAATGAGTGGAATATCAGGAAACAGCCGCATCCGGTCCCAACATCTGTATCAGTTCCTGCACATCCCCGTGCAGCGCAAAAAAGGCGATCCTGTCGCCGGCTTCCAACTTGGTATCGGGTTCCGGTTTGACGATACGCCTACCCTTTTTCACTGCGCCGACCATGACATCCTTCGGCAAGCCGGCATTGCGAATTCGCCTGCCGGCGAACGCCGCCTCGGACAACAACTCCACTTCAATGATTTCCGCGTCCCGCTCACCCACAATCCCGACTCCGGTGACCTGCCGCCCGCGGCTGAAAGACAAAATCATCGAAACCGCGGCGTCACGCGGATCAACAATGGCATCGATATCCAGCGGTTCCGAAAGCGGAAACAGGAACGGGTCATTCACCAGGCTGACAGCCAGGATTCCCTCTGCCAGTTTTTTGGCCTGGCTGGCCATCACGAGATTGCTCTTATCGTCCTGAGTCATCGCCACAATGGCATCGGCGGAACCGATATTGGCCTCTTCCAATATGTCTTTGTCCAGCCCGTCACCGTGAAGCACGACGGTCCGATCAAGTGTGTCGGCAACATGCTCGGCACGCCGCCGATCGCTTTCAATCAGCCTGGCACGGAATTTCACGCCCGCCGCCTCCAGGCGTAAAGCGACTTCCGTACCGACCTTGCCGCCGCCGACCAGAACCACGCGTCGGCAATTCTTGATCCGCTTGCCGAATAATTCAACTGTCCTTTCATAGTGCCGGTCCGCGGTACAGAGATAAACTTCATCATTTTCAAATAGCTGGTCCTCCGGCAGCGCCAATCCAAGCCGGCCCTTCCGGCGCAGGCCGACGACAACCGTGTCCAGATCCGTGAATAATGACGAGAGCTGCCTGAGCGGCGTGTGCAGCAGTGAGCAGGACGCTTCGAGCCGCAAGCCGACGAAATATGCCCTTTCGCCCTCGCCACGATCCGCAGCCCGCCCGGCAGTCTCCGCCAGAATCGTTCTCCGACCGAGCAGCGCCGGTGACTCCAACAGTTGAGTAATCTGTTCCGCGACATTGAGTTCCGGCGTAAACGCCCGGTCAACCGGCGAAAGCGCCAACCCGCTCCCTTCAACAGCCTTCCGGTAGCGTCGGTCCCGCAACCTCGCCACTGTGGTGATCCTTGAGCTGAGATTCTTTGCCACCAGACAGACAACAATATTGGTATGGTCAGATGGTGTGGTGGCGACAATCAGATCGGCTTCCGCCACTTTCGCCTGTCTGAGTGTATGCGGATCCGCCGCTTCTCCGGTAATCCCGATAATATCCAGACGGTCCGAAAGCGACCTCAGGAGTCCGTCATTCCTGTCGATAACCGTCAATTCGCAGTTTTCATGCGCCAGATGCCGGCAGATCTGACCGCCGATCTCACCGGCACCGCAAACAATGATTTTGATCACAGCGAAATCTCTCCTGGGGCGCGACTTGTCAGGATTTCCCGATCCGGGCAGTGGCGATCCGAAAACCGGATTTGGCCTTTGTGGATACGTTCAACCCTTTGAGCTTCCGATGCAGTGCGGAGCGCTCCATCCCGACCAATTTGGCGGCAGTCGAAATATTACCGCTGCAGCGATTGATCTGTCCAATGAGATACTGCCGCTCAAATTCATTGCGCGCTTCGCGCAGCGACAATTTCCAATATTGTTCACTCATCGCTGTACCGGCATCCGCAATGGATCCTTCGTCGCTGAGATTGATTTCGCCGGCAGTCACCGGGACATCATCGTTGAGACCGTTCAACAGCAGCTTTTCCACCACGTTTCTCAATTGCTTCACATTGCCCGGCCAATGCATTGATGTCAGTGTTTCCAACGCGTCTCTGGAAAACTCCCGTTTCGGCAAATTACTCTTCTGATGCAGAAGGGTCGTGAAATGATGGCACAGTTCCGGGATGTCATCCCGGCGGGCATCCAGGGGCGGTATGTCGATCGACACGACATTCAGGCGATCAAACAGATCCTTGTGAAAAGCTCCTTCATCAATCAAGAGCTGCGGGTCTTTAGTGGTGCCGGAAAAAACCCGGCAATCGATACCAACCGCTTCACCGCCGCCGACACGCTGAAAGCGCCCACGCACCAGAGCAACCACCAGTTCCTGCTGGATTTCCAACGGAAGATCGCTTACCTCGTCAAGATAAAGCGAACCGCCATCCGCCTGTTCCAGCAGCCCCGGCCGGTAATCATATGCCACACTTTCCCCGGATCCGGGCAGTTTTTCGACACCTCCTGCGCTGCCGAACAGTAACTCCCTGACCGCATCCGGATCATCCAGCCTGCAATTCGCCACAAGAAAGGGCTTGAGCCTTCTCGGCGAGCGGTCATGCAGAAATCGTGCCGCAAGCGCTTTGCCGGATCCGATATCGCCGCGCAACAGAACACGGCAATTCTTGTCGGCCTGCTGTTCAAGCAGATCCCGCATCTTCCGAACCGCAGCCGTGGATCCGACCATTTCCACCGGCTCAGTTCTCATCGCGGCCGACAAACGCCGGTTCGCCTGTTGAACGCGGCCGACTTCGATTGATCGCTTGACCACCTCAAACATGTATTGCGGCATTGCCGGCTTTTCCAGAAAATCAAACGCGCCCAGGCGCATGGAGCGCACCCCGACCTCCAATTCTGAATAGCCGGACAGCACGATCACAGGGATATCCGGATATTCGGCACGCAGCCGTTTCAGCAGCCAAATCCCATCCTTAGTCGGATCTTTCAGGCCGATATCGATTATCGCAACATCCGGCGGCTGTGCCTGGAAGAGTGCGAGACAACCATCCGCGTCATTGGATTTACGAACTGTGCAGCCTTTCATCTCCAGATAGATCTCCATCGACTCGAGGACGGATTCATCATCATCAATAACGACAACTTCGCCAAGTTCCTGCTTTGACATTCCGCCGCCCCGTTACCGGCCGGTTTTCCGCGGTAGGCTGATCACCGCTTTCGCGCCGCGGATTTCACCGCCGTCGAAGGCGGGTGCGTCATCCAGACTGACCCTGCCGGCATGCTTCTGGACGAATTTGCCGACGATCGATAATCCCTCTCCACGGCCTTCACCATGGGTGGAAAAGCCTAATTCCGTCAACCTGCCGCGCTCAGCCGGCAAGCCGATTCCATTATCCATGATTTCGATTTCGACATCTTCCGCAGTTTCGGACACATCCAGCCTGATTTCTCCCCGATACGAATTGTCGGCACTCTGGGATCTTTCATTTATGGCGTCCACCGCATTACTGAGCAGATTTTCCAAAGATTCCAGGAATTCCATCTGGTCCACCAAGATATGCAATTCAGACCTGTCGGCGCAGAGACCGTTTATCCTGATTTCCGGGTGTCTGGCAGCCGCATCGGCTGAAAATCGCCGGATAATCCTGTAGACATCATGCATTCCGCTTTCGGCCAGAATCTGTTCGTCGGTTTTTTGAAACCAGCGAAGCAATTCGCGCACCCTTACTATGTTACGCTCCAGGCCCGAAATTGATTTGACCAGTGTAACATCCACCCGGTTTCCCTCGCCGCTATCCACCCGGTCTTCCAGCACTTCCTTGATCGTCGAGGCCTGCGTCCAGGCGGAGTTCAGCGGGCTCCTGGTATTGTGCGCGATATCTTTGGCTAAATCCATTTTTGCCCTGGCGGCCTCGTTTTTGGTCAGTTCCGTGATATCCTCGAAAGACAGGACGAAACCATCGCGGCCTTTCTGGCCCCGTCGGAGCGCGATCTTCGTATGCAGTTGAATGCGGGAGTCCGATTTGCTGATTTCAATCTTCCTCTCCTCCTGTGAAGATTCGTTGGCCTGCAGATCATCAATCAACCCGGTGAATTCCGGAACGACTTCCCGGAGCGAATGGGCGCCGTCCTGGCCCATCAGACCACGTCGGAGCATGCGTTCGGCGGCACGGTTCGCGAACACAATCCTTTCCTGACTGTCCAGACCGATCACCCCGGTGGATACCGCTCCCAACACGCTGTCGAATTTCCGTTTGTCGTCATCGGCGCGGATATACTGTTCTTCAATTTCCTGCCGCCGCGCATCCAGCCGGGTCACCATATCCTTGAAGCTGCGCCCGAGCATGGCAACCTCATCGCCACCCACATAGTCAGGAATGCGCACATTCCTTTCACCACGCCCCAGCGAATCCGCCAATCCGGCCAACTCCTCCACCGGCTGTGCCAGTCTCCGGGCGAGCCGGACAGCGAGTACAAACAACAGCAGCAGCAAAACCAGTGAAATCAGAATGTTCGCCGATGACCATTGCAGGATACCTGCCAGCAGCCGGTTGGCCAGCGGTTCGCCTTGTTCGCTGGCAATCGCCAATCCCAGAATATCGGCATTCAATTCAACGGTTCCATAAAGAAACCGATCCTGGACTCCATCCAACCCAATCAGGCTATACAGATTGTTTGAACCCTCCTGCCGGTAAATCACCGCCAGCCCGTCCGCCGATTCGGCGGAACAATCAATCTCCGCACCCGTCGCCGGCAGGAAACAACGGAATGCGAAGGCTTCGCCCATTTCCCCGGTCTGTGAGCATTCCACAGGTTCGTTACCGAACAGGATGGTTCTACTGCCCTGCACTCCAGCCATGCTGACCGCCGCCGGAGCCGGCGTGTCGCAGTCAAAAATGAAACTCTCCCGTCCCCTGGCCACCAGCAAACCGCCGCCATCAACAATAAAGACATGGTCGAGACTGTGATTCACCGATGCCTGAACATCGTGCAGTTCTTTGCGCAACAGGCCGTCTTCCAATAGCGGCACAATCTGGATTCGACCCGAAACCGCCGCCGCCAGATCCGCAATACCCGTGAACTGCCGAACCGTTTCCTCTTCCACGTAGCTGATGGCGGCTTCCGAAGCGAGATCCGATGCCCGTTTCACTTCCCCGATGATGAAGTCGCTGACCGCAGTAACCATAACCAGCGTGCCGATCACCGCGGTTCCGATAACCGGGATGATCGCAACCAGCGAAAAAATCCTGAGCAAACGCAGGTGCAGAGGCGTTCTGACAGTGCTGACAGCTGAAATGCGTAGAGATTTGCGCAGCGCCTGGTAAGCGGCGAACACAACAAAGACAAAAATCATGGCCACGTCGCAGAGGATCGTCACCACCAGACGAATGGTCATAATGCCGGTGGCGCGGTACTCCAGGAACAGGTTCCAGGTAACGCCTGCCAATACCACCGCCAGAATCAGAAAAGAGAGCACCGCCCAGTTCCGAACCCGCTTCAGCATCACAGTCGATGGGTTTCCACCCCAAAAAGCCATCCCTCGGAACAGCCTGGAATCGCCTGTGGGTGTGCCTGCGCTGCCAGCCGTCATTTCCGTCGCCACCTATTCCGCATCATTCCTGTCCGCTTCCAACAGCCGGATTTTTTTCCGTAGCGTGTTACGATTGATTCCCAGAAGCGCCGCGCATCTGGAGAAATTGCCGTCGACCGATGCCAGGGCCATTTCAATCAACGGCGCTTCCACTTCCCGGATTGCCCTAGAATATATCCCTTGCGGCGGCAAACCCGCGCTGTAGCGGGCAAAGTAACCGCGCAGCCCGTTGCGGAGTTGTGCATCGAAAATCCGCCCCGGAAGAATATCAGTGGCGCGCATACTCATTCGGTGCTGAATCAGTTCTGCACTGATTTCGTCCCAACTGACCGTCGGCTTAGGCACCCTGATTATTGTGCGCATCACAATATTCTTCAATTCACGGACATTCCCGGGCCAACCATATTCAAAAATGCTTTCCGGCATATGGGACGGCAAAGGGGAGCTGCGATCCCCGTTACAACCTACCCGGCCGATAAATGAATTCACCAGCAACGGGATGTCCTGTCTGCGGTTCCGCAGCGGCGGAACTGCAATGGTGATGCCACAAAGCCGGAAATACAGATCACTTCTGAATTCCCCGGCATCCATCTTCGCCGCCAGATCCCATTGCGAACTGCTCAAAAGCCTTGGCGGCGTAGCCTTCACACAATCCAGTGCCCGCACCAGGATACGCTGGCTATCCGCTGGCAGCTCGGCGACCTCATCAATCAGAACCGAGCCGCCACCCGCCTGCTGCAGCATCGCACAGGTCGATTCGAAATCCCGTAACTGATCCGGCCCGATGACCAGAAACGGCATGTCGCGCTTATCACCCATTTCATGCAACACATTGGCGATAAGGGATTTTCCAGTTCCTGTTTCACCGGTAAAATGCAGCGAAAGGTCTGAATTCATCGATTTCGCCAACAGTTGATACATCTCCTGCATAACCGGGGAAGTGCCCACCAATGGTAATTCCTCATCGACACCGGCCTGCATTCCCGCTGCCTCCGCCCGGCTGCGATGCCTCAGCACCACGCCGACTTTGGCCAGCACCTGCGGCAAATCGAACGGCTTTGGAAAATACGCGTATGCCTTGGCCTTTTCCGCCCGGATCGCGGTCAGGATGGAGTTCTGCGCCGAAATCACGATGACCGGCAGTTCCGGCCTGATCCGCCGCAATTCTCCAAGCCGCTCGATTCCGTTTCCATCCGGCATCGCGACATCGGTAATCGCCACATCACCCATTCCATCCGCCACCCAGCGGGTGAGAGTGGCAAGATGCGCCGTCGTATGCACCCGGCATCCGGCTCCGGCAAACGCCCGTGACAGGACTTTGCGAACCGCCCCATCATCATCGGCGATCAGGATCGTTCCTTCCATCAGTTCACCGAATTCACGTCTGCCGCCACCGGCAGGGAAACCCGGAACACTGTGTTCCCGGGCTGAGACTCGAATGATATCCAGCCGCCGAGTTCGGAAAGAATTGCCGATACCATCGCCAGTCCGAGCCCGGTACCGTTCAGGCGGCCGCTGACGAAGGGCTCAAAAGCGTTTTCGGTTAATTCGGGGTCAATTCCCGGGCCGTCATCGATGATCTCCACATGCACCGGCAGGGCCTGCTCCCTACCCGCTGCATTCCGGACTCTCAGCGAACCGTCATAGAATGTGCGGACCCTGATTCCACTGCCCTGGCTGACCAGCGCTTCGGAGGCGTTCTGCAACAGGTTCAGAAAGGCGCGCAGCAATTTGTCACCATCGGCATAAATCTCCGGCAGGGACGGGTCGTATTCAGTGTCAATCTGAACACCTGCGGCGAATCCGACCCGCGCCGTCCGACAGGCTTGATTCAACAGATCATGCACATTCAAGGCGTTGCATTCGCCAGCCTCGGCGGTGCCGAGTTGATCAACCTGCTCCACCAATCGCCGGATCCGGTATGCCTCATCCACAATCAGCGAGGTCAGTTCCAGATCCTCACCCTGAAGCTTCATCGCCAGCAGCTGCGCCGCACCGACAATTCCGGAAAGCGGATTGCGGATTTCGTGACTCAGCATGTCGGCGAGGCCAACTGCCGACAGTGCGGCGGATTTTGCCAATGCGCCACGCGAAATCCTGCCTTCTATTTCGCGCGAGCGGATACATATCAGCAATTTGTCAAACCCATCCGGTATCGGCGCGATCTGAAGGTTTGACAGAAGGCCTCCCCTCCCCTGCGCAGTGATCATGAAATTGTCCAGCAGAACCGGCGACTGGCGTTCGCGCACCTGCCGCAGATTGGACGTCAGCATCTTACCATTCGGGCTCAGTTCCGAAACCGGACGACCGGTCAGGCTTCTGGCGGAACAATTGAACAGCGACTCCGCCGCCGGATTCACATTGATGACGCGGTTGCGGCTGTCCACCACCAAAGCGGCAATGGGAAGGCATGACCAAATCAGCTCATGCATGGCCTCCGCACTGCATCCATCGTTGCACCCGCTTGCCGCAACCGCAACATTCTGCCTGACTGACCGCATGTCGAAGGCGCTTTGTTCAGCCCTTACCGAATTGTTCAAGGGTTTGAGAAATTTTGCTTTTCCGCATTATATTTATATGACTCGGCGGCTGACAAGAGTGGATTGAATATGGTTGTCACGAGCCGATCCAGAGCAGAGTCTCAGGAACAGAAACCGACATGAGCGCCGGTGCCGTCATTGTTGCCGCCGGCAGCGGTACCAGAGCCGGGCTCGATCCACCGAAACAATACCATTTGCTGGACGGCATTCCGGTTCTGGCCCACACTCTGAACATATTCCTGACACATTCCGGCATCGATTCGGTTGTCGCGGTCATCGCCGAGGCGCATGTGCGGCTCTATGCCGATTCCGTGGCGCCGCATCTCATGACTCCGGCCAACATCGTCATCGGTGGCGCATCGCGCACAGAATCGGTTCGCCGGGGATTGATCAGGCTGCAGCCGGAGGGCCGTAGGCTGGTGCTCATCCATGACGGCGTCCGTCCTTTCCTGAAAAGCAGGCTGATAGACGACATTCTGCGTGAACTGGAACATACCGCCGCCGTTGTCCCCGCCCTCGAAGTCGCCGATGCGCTGTGGAAGGGTGACGCCGATACTGTCGCCGAACCGGTCCGGCGCGAAGGCTTAATGCGGGTACAGACACCGCAGGGCTTCCATCTGGATTCGCTGCTGGATGCTTACCGGAGATTTCCGGATATGGCCGCCGATGATGCCGCGGTTGCGGCGCGGGCCGGGATGCAGATCCGAATTGTCAGCGGCAGTGAAGATAATGTGAAACTCACCCGGCGGGAGGATTTCGAATGCACCCGCCAAGCGCTGGAAAAGCAAATGGATATACGCGTCGGCAACGGTTTTGACACCCACAAATTCTGTCAGGGGAATGAAGTGGTGTTGTGTGGCGTAAGGATTCCACATGCATTCGCACTTGCCGGGCATTCCGACGCCGATGTCGCCGCGCATGCGATCGCCGACGCCATTTATGGTGCCGTATCGGAAGGCGATATCGGCCGCTGGTTTCCACCGACGGAAGCTGAGTGGAAGAACGCCGATTCGATGACGTTTCTCAAGCACGCATCCGCCTTGGCGGCCGGTAATGGATTCACAATCCGTTCGATCGACTGCACAATCATCTGCGAATCACCTAAGATCACTCCCTATGCCGCCGCCATGGTGGACAGGCTCGCCGGCGTGCTGCGGCTCGAAGCCGGGCGGATCAACGTCAAGGCGACAACCACAGAGGGCATGGGTTTCACCGGCAGGAGTGAAGGCATCGCCGCCCTGTGCAGCGCCACCCTCGCGCGGCAATGAAAGCGTTGATCACGGAATGCTTCGGCCTGGGCCGGGTACCGGTGGCTCCGGGCACTGCCGCCTCGGCGGCCGCCATTGTTATTGCCTTCCTTCTGCACATTGCCGGCGGCGTCATTCCGGTCATCCTTGCCACCGCTCTGAGCATCCTCGCGGGATTCCTGTGCATCACCGAAATCGAAGACGACCCGCCGCATGTGGTCATTGATGAGGTCGCCGGTCAATTGATCGCTGTCCTGCCGGTGTCGATAACCGCCGGCACTATGCCGGTCGCCGCCCAGGCAACCCTGTGGGTGGCTGCGTTTTTGCTTTTCCGTCTGTTCGATATATGGAAGCCCGGCCTGATCGGGCGCGCCGAACGCGCCGGAGGAGCTGCCGGCATCATGCTCGACGACGTGCTCGCAGGCGCCCTCTCAGCAGTCATTTTGCTGTCGATCATCGCTGGTACCGCCTTGATCCGCTGACCCGCCCGACACTCAACAACCGACAAGATACCGACAGCAATCGCATAGCTTGTTGTCCGGAAGCCACCGCCCCGGCATGCGGTCTGCCGGCACCTTCCCCGACAAAGCATGTCAGACATCCAGGCGGAGATTTCCATTGGCTTCCCGCCGGCCCTGCCTCTATAGCAATCCGGTTACTTGCCTTGCATTGTTTTACCCGACGCTTCGCTTGTCGAATCGGTTCTGAAATCAAGATCGGAGAGCAGAAATGAATGCAGCTGACACATCATGGATCATCGTTGCCACAGCTTTGGTCCTCTTGATGACTCTGCCGGGCCTGGCTCTATTTTATGGAGGGCTGGTCCGGGCACGGAATATTCTGAGCACCTTTACACAATGCTATGCGATCGCCTGCCTGATGAGTGTGCTCTGGCTGGCGCTTGGATACACAATCGCGTTCGGTGACAGTGAAGCCGTTTTCTGGGGCGGGTTAGGCAAGACATTTCTGTTCGGGGTAACTCCGGAGACAAATGCCGGCAATTTGCCGGAAATGCTGTTCTTCGCGTTTCAGATGACCTTTGCGATCATCACCCCTGCCCTGATTGTCGGTGCCAATGTCGAGCGGATCGGGTTTGGATTTGTGATGGCGCTTTCCGGCGTCTGGATGCTGATCTGTTACGCACCAGTGGTGAATTGGATCTGGGGCGGCGGTTTTCTCGCCGATGGCGGAATTTTCGGCGAGGTCGGGGTTAAGGATTTTGCCGGTGGAATCGTCGTTCATGAAACCGCCGGCATTGCGGCTCTGGTGATCGCCTTCTTCCTCGGTCCACGCAAGGACAAGAACAAACCGCCACATAATCCCGGTTTTGTCATGATCGGCGCCGCCCTGCTCTGGGTGGGTTGGTTCGGATTCAATGGTGGTTCACAGCTCGCTGCTGACGGCGGTGCGGCATCTGCCATCACCGTCACCCATATTTCCGCCGCCACGGCTTCGCTGACCTGGGCACTTTGGGAAAAGATCAAATACGGCAAGGTTTCGCTGGTCGGAATTGTCACCGGCACGATTGCCGGACTGGCTTCAATCACACCGGCTTCCGGATTTGTCGGGCCGGTGGCCGCGCTCATTATCGGTGGCGTGGCCGGTATCCTGTGCCAGGAAGCCGTGGGCCTGGTAAAGAATGTGCTGCGCATCGACGACACTCTGGACGTGTTCGCCGTGCATGGCGTTGGCGGCGTGTTCGGCACCATCATGATCGCTGTATTCGTCAGCGATGCCAGTTGGGCGGCACAGATCGGTTCGGTATTTATAGTCGGAATATTCACCGTCCTGGTCACCACTGTCCTGGTCAAGCTGATCGGTCTCGTATTGCCATTCAGGGTCAATGCCGAAGACGAACAGGGCGGATTGGATATGGCGGCACATGGCGAGCGCGCCTACGATCTGAGCTCGTAACCGCCGACACATTCCCGGTCGCCGGCTCGAAGTTGAATTCGGGCCGGCACCGCTCCCCAGCCTCCATGGCATGGTGGAGACGCCGGCATCCGTACCGAAATAACATGTCGCCGCCGAAGCTGGCCGAAACCGTTGTCCTGGTCTTCCGCTCAGAGGCCCAAACTCCCACCGGCCTATTTTCAGGTCATTCTTGCAGCCAATGCTTTATCTGACGAGAGCGGTCACAGGATAAAACCTGAAGCTGTGGCATTCTCCTAAGCCGCATTTGGAGAGGATTCACCCGGTGACGGCAGTGCGCATTCCGTTGCACGCCCCCCGGAAGCTGAATTTCCTGCCTGCGTTCAAAACCTTCGGTTGACGGTCAGGAAAAAGGTGCGCCCCCATCCGGCCGCCTCGGGTCCGTCGACGCTGTTTGGATTCGAGGTATCGACCGTGAGACCGGCATCGGTGAGGTTGAAGACACCCGCTGTCAGGCGTGCACCTTCGACCCCCATCGGGTCATTCCAATCCACCGCGACATCGTGACCGAGCCAGTCTTCAAAGTCACCGGTGTTTGACTGGTTCCTGAAACCTTCGCGGTAATTCACAGTCCAGGTTGTGGTTACTCTTCCCCGCCGTGCCTCGAACCTGCTGCGAACCATGTTCCTGGAGGTGGCATATCGGCCACTATTGCCCTGCACGCTGCGTTCGGCATCGGTGACGTGACGCCATGCGCCGCTCAGCACGAGTTCGCCCCAATTCATTTCAAAAGTCCTGCTGTAGCGGGTGGTGATGCCGGAGATTCCGGTGTCGTAGATGTTTGCGAGGCTGTCATATATGGTGATCGCGCCTGCCGTCCGCTCAATGCAGTTCGATGTCTGGCCATCCTCCGGGCACTCATCCAGATTATGCACTGCCCAGTTCGCACTTCGCAGCCCCGGCAATCCCGAGCGTTTCAGCCGATACCATTCCACATCCAGGAAATAATCAGGCCCGCTGATCTCACCGCCGAAGGCAAGCCTAACGGTTTCAAAAGGTTCCAGATCCGGATTGCCCTTCGTCTCGCGTGTCACCTGCCTGGGGTTTACCTGCGTACAGCGGGCGGCGGGATCCGGTCCGGGGTCGCATCGGATCCAAGGGTGATCCTGCGCCGCGGTGCTGTGCAGACTGCTCATCGAGGGAGGCCTGTCACCGGAACCCCAGGAACCCCGCAGCGTCAGGATTCCGTTCGGCCGGTGTTCGGCTGCAAAACGGTAAGACTGCAGCCCGCCCACATCGTCATACTCATCGCCCCGGGCGGAAACTCTGATATCCGTTTTGTCTGTCAGCGGCACCGTCATGTCACCAAACGCCCCGACGCTTCGGCGCTTCCCGGCGTAGCTGATGCCTCCCGAGCCGAGAACCTCGGTCACATCATGTTCCTCGCCCGCATTATCGCGGAAACTCAGGATAGAATGCACCTCGGTCCTGCCGGCGTTGAGACCGGCGGCCCACGCCACCTTGCGGTCATCAACTGCGAATGTCCGTCCTTCCACAGCCATCCGGAGCCCCAGATATTCAGTTCCGAAATCGCGGACTTGCTCGAGACTGGATCGCGCAATGGATTCCCGGTTGTCCGGCGACGTCGGATCTAAGAGATTGTAGCTTCCCGCATTGATCTCTTCCTGGATTCCGCCCGTATGGACGAAGGTGTTTCCCAGCAAATCGCCATCCAAATTGTAGGCGTCGATAAATACCTCGTAACCGAGATCCTCCGTCAGGCGCCCTCTGACCCCGGCAGTGAAATCCAACTCGTTGTAACCGGTGTGCCAGTCGCGGTTTCCGTGGCCGAGAAACCGGTGACCGATGACATATAGATCATTGCTGTCAGCCGTAAATCCGCCACCGGCCGCGTCATTGATGGCCGTCAGAACTTCAGGGGTGGGATTAAACGCAAAAGTACCCACGGAAGGCGCGTAACGGAAATGCGACTTACCTCGCCCAAGATTCGCATGCAAATGAAAACTCCGGCCGCCGTCGAGCGGCAGGTCCAGATTCATGATCGCGGTCCGCTGTTCGAAGTCGGAGGTGTTCCAGGCAATGTCGCCATAGGCGAAGCCGCATCCCGAATCACCGGAAACCGTCACGCCCGGCGGGTTGAGGAGAGGGCCAGCATAGCCCTCTTCCGGGTCACAGTCACCCAGCGACACCGCCCTGATAGCAGTCTGGTCATCCAGAACGAAAACTGTATTGCCGCCTAAGCTGACATTCCTGGATTCGCTGAACGATCCCCCTTCCCGCCAGACTGAACGGCTGAACTCCCGGCTGCGCGCAGGAATTTCCTGTCGTTTGAGAATGTCCACGCCCAGGCTCACATGTCCGCCTTCATTCCCCACAGGCGCGCCCCAGAAGACGCTCCCCTGCCAACTGTCGCCGCCATCACCCCCCGGCAGCCGCGTGAGCGCCCGCGTCTCGACACCTTCGAAATTTTTTCGCAGCACGACATTAATCGCGCCATTCACCGCGATTCCACCGAACCGTCCCAGGCTTTCGCCGGCAAGAAGCTCGATACGTTCGATTGCCGATAGCGGCAGCGTATCCAGATCGCTTACGGAGGTGGCGTAGGGCCTTCCGTCGACCAGGATCAAAAGGGTCTGCCCTCCGGCGTAGAAATAGCGGACGATGCCGGTGTCAAGCAGTTCCTCAAGCGTCTGCGCACCGGATCTTTCGATGAAGTCCCGATCACGCGACGCGACGACGCGCATCTCCGGTGCCAGCGGGCCGGACCAAACCGAACTTCCGGCCATAACCGCAACGAGGCAAACAAGTGCCAACATTGCCAGAAACTTCATCGTAACGACCCCATCGCCCTCCCCTTTGCCTCTCGGCGCACCCTCCGGGGAGGGCAGCGATTAGCATGAGAGGTGTCGCCTTGCCAACCCGCCCGCGGAGTAAATTCTGAAGCTGCTCTGCCCGGCGAACATTTCCCATAGGCGCCGGAACAATGAATGACGGGGATGCCCGCGGGAACAATCAGCTTGAGACAGCATCAACCAAGTGATTGGTTTGCGGGAATTCATGGTGGCCGCGCGCCCCTGTCGACGCAGAAATCCGGACTTCTGTATCCCCCGGCGCTGCGGTCGGGCGTTTCCGGCCGAAGCGGTCGTTTACAATCCCCGCCACCGGACCGGCCAAGGCATACACGCCTCCGACGACTACCCCGAAACAGGCTTCGGCAGCCCCGTCATCATACCGCAATGTCTTCTCCAGGCCCGACTGCAAAGCGCTGCAGTCCTGAAGAGCAGTACCGATCATACCCGGATTTGCTGCGATCTGGTCACGGTATTCCGGTGTCGGCAGCAGCGTAATCTCCGGGCACAACCGAGGGGGCGGACAAGTTCAGCCTATGTTTCAGACGAAAGAATCGGGCATCTGCTCTTTGCGTAAGCTGATGAATTCACGAATGGACTCGTCGATACCCTGATCAAGTTCCGGTTTCTGATAATTGTCGAGCAGCCACTTCACCCTTTCCGAAGCAAGTGACTGCGTGTCTTTGCCACCCTCTTCACTCCATGTCTCGAAGGGTTTGTAGTCGAACAGGCCGGTGCGCCAGAAGGCGGACTGGAAATTCCACTGCGTATGCGCACAGCCGAGATAATGCCCGCCGGGACCGACCTCCTCGAGCGCGTCCAGTGCCAGGCCGTTTTCGCTGATATCAACGCCCTTTGCCAGATGATGCAGTATGGCGAGTTGGTCGGCATCCATGACGAATTTCTCATACGAGCTGGCCAGCCCGCCCTCGAGCCACCCGCAGGCATGAAGCATGAAATTCACCCCACCCAGCATTGCCGCATTCAAAGTGTTGGCGGATTCATAGGCTGCCTGCGCGTCCGGCAGTTTGGAGCCGCAGAGACCGCCGCCGGAACGGAATATTCACCGTTCTGGTCACCACTGTTCTGGTCAAGCTGATTGGTCTCGTATTGCCATTCAGGGTCAATGCCGAAGACGAACAGGGCGGATTGGATATGGCCGCACATGGCGAACGCGCCTACGATCTGAACTCGTAACCGCCGACACATTCCCGGCTGCCGGCCCGAAGACAAATTCGGGCCGGTGCCGTTCCCGAACCTCCATGACATGGTGGAGGCGCCGGCATAGCCCGCCTCCGGGTTGCAGTCAGCGGGCGGCACCTTCCTGACAACAGCCAGGTCATCAAATTTAAACTGAATTGCCGCCTGACCCGGATTTCTCAGTGCGCTGTGCAAAAAGGCGCACTGTGAAAAAAGGTTAACTGCGTTCCGCTTGGACAAGGCGAGGACGGGCTTTCATATCTGAGCAATCCGCTGCAGATGGTCGTCCTGAAATTTGTATCTCAAATATCTTTGCGCTCATGCGGCCCACCTCGCCGAGAGGACCTCGGCCTGTTGCAAAACGGTCTGCACGGCGGCGTCCTGAAAGTCAGGCGGATATCCGTGCTTCCTGAGGATGCGTTTGACCAGAACCCGCATTCGGGCGCGCGCCGAATCGCGGTGCTGCCAGTCCACGGAGGCGTTGCACTTCAGCCCGTTCAGCAACTCATGGGCGATGATGCGAAGTTGTTCGTCCCCCATCACCTCAACCGCGCTCTCATTCTGTGCGAGGGCATCATAGAATGCGATTTCCTCCTGACTGAGTCCTTCCTCCTCGTCGCGTTGGTGTGCAGTGCGGATGTCCTTGGCAAGATCTATCAATTCCTGAATGACTTCCGCCGTGGTGATGGCATTGCTGTGGTAACGGGCGATCGCCTCCTCCAACCGCTGGGAGAAGGCGCGGGTCTGCACGACGTTGACCTGGCTTCGTGAGCGAAGCTCGCCGTTGATGAGCTTGCGCAGTGCCTCCAATGCAAGATTCTTTGTCTCCATTCCCTGTATCTCGGCGAGGAACTCGTCGGAAAAGATGGAGATGTCCGAGGTGTCCAGCCCGGCCTCGAGAATGTCGACGATTTCGGTCGAGACGACGGCGCGGCTGACGATCTGCTGCACTGCCAAATCCCGCTCGGCGGAGGACATGCCGGCACCGGGCGCACTCTTGGCAAGCGCCGCCCGGACGGTCTGGAAGAAACCCACTTCGTCGCGGATGTCGCGCGCCTCGTCGCTGGCGGCCGCGAGGGCGAACGCCTTGGAGAGCGCCAGGACGGCATCGTTGAATCGACGATGGATGCGTTTCTTGCCTTCTTCGGTCAATGCCCTAGCCGATTCGCGCTGCTGTATTTCGAGAACCCTCTCGATCGCACTGGCGAGCGTCACGAGCCGTTCCTGCGGTGATCCGGTGAGCCCGGCTTGGTAGTCGAAGCCATGGAACATGGCACTCACGATCTCGTACTTCTCCAGCATCACCGCGACGGCCTCGGCCTCGTCGATACCGGAATGCCTCCGATCATCGTGTGAATATCGGCCAAGGGCCGACTTCAGATTCTGCGCGATGCCGATGTAGTCAACGATCAGTCCAGCCGGCTTGTCGCGGAACACCCGATTGACGCGGGCGATGGCCTGCATGAGCCCGTGCCCACGCATGGGCTTGTCGATGTACATCGTGTGCAGGCTCGGCGCGTCGAACCCGGTAAGCCACATGTCCCGCACGATCACCAGCTTGAGGGCGTTATCCGCGTCCTTGATCCGCTTGGCGAGCAACTCCCGACGCGCCTTGCCGCCAATGTGCCGTTGCCAGTCTTTCGGGTCCGACGCCGCGCCAGTCATGACGATCTTGACGACGCCTCTTTCGTCATCGTCGCTGTGCCAGTCCGGGCGCAGCTTGACGATCTCTCCGTAGAGCGCAACGCATATCCTCCGGTTCATGCAGACGACCATGGCCTTGCCATCCATGCCGACGACACGGTTTTCAAAGTGCTCGACCAAGTCCCCGGCAACCAAACTCAAACGCTTTTCCGTCCCGACGACAGCCTCAACGTTTGCCCATCTGCGCTTTAGGCGCTCTTGCTCGCCTTCGGCCTCGTCCTCGGTCAGATCCGCGATCTTGTAGTCGAGCGCCAGTTTCTTGTCCTCGTCGAGTTCGATGCGGGCGAGGCGGCTCTCGTAGTAGATTGGCACAGTCGCGCCGTCCTCGACGCCCCGGTTGATATCGTAGACGTCGATATACTCGCCGAACACGGCAGGGGTGTTAACGTCCTCCGTTTCGACCGGCGTGCCCGTGAAGCCGATGAAGGAGGCGTTCGGCAGCGCGTCGCGGAGATATTTGGCGAATCCGTACGCGATTTCTCCTGTTTTGTGCGCTACCTTAGCGCGGAAGCCATACTGGCTGCGGTGCGCTTCGTCCGCAATGACGACGATGTTGTGGCGGTCGGTGAGCACCGGATAGGTAGTCTCGCCTAACTCAGGCGCAAACTTCTGGATGGTCGTGAACACCACGCCACCGGAAGGGCGGGCCAACACCTTCTGCAAATCCTCGCGGCTTTCTGCCTGCTGCGGAATCTGGCGGAGCAGGTCTCGGCACATCGAGAATGTGCCGAACAACTGGTCGTCGAGATCGTTGCAGTCGGTTATGGCGACAATGGTCGGGTTCTTCATCGCCGGGCAGGCAATAATCTGTCCGGCGTAGAACGCCATGAGCAGGCTCTTTCCGGAGCCCTGTGTGTGCCAGATGACGCCGATGCGCCGGTCGCCTCCGGGGCTCGCGGCCGCGATCGTGCGCTCGACTGCGTGGCGCACGGCGTGGAACTGATGATAACCGGCCACGATTTTGACAAGCCCCGCGCCTGTGTCCTCGAACACGGTGAAATCCCGGATCAGAGTCAGAAACCGGTTTTTCTCAAACACACCCACTATGACGGTTTCAAGTTCCGGCGCGCCCTTCGGAGCGACGGCGGAGCCGTCCACGGTGCGCCAGGGCATGAACCGTTCGAGATTGGCCGTCAGCGATCCAAGGCGCGCCTGAAGCCCGTCCGAAGTCATTAGGGCTGCGTTGGTGCGGAACAGGGAAGGGATCTCGCCCTTATAGGTCTGGAGCTGGTTGAACGCCCCTCTGAGGGTTGCGTTTTCGTCGCCGGGGTTCTTCAACTCGATTACGGCCAGGGGCAGGCCGTTGACGAACAGGACAACGTCGGGGCGGCGATTGTTTTCGCGCTCGATCACCGTGAATTGGTTCACCGCCAGCCAGTCGTTGGCCTCAATGTCGTCAAGATCGATCAGACGGGCGGTTTCGCCTCCTACACTGCCGTCTTCCCGGGGAATCTCAATGGGCACGCCCTCGACCAGATAGCGGTGTAGGCGGCGGTTCTCCTCGACGAGGGAGGGGGATTCCGTCTGCCGCACCTTGCGCAGCACGTCCCCCAGCGTCTCGGCGGGCAGCTGCGGATTAAGGCGTGCGAGCGCCTCGCGGAGCCGTCCGGTCAGCAGCACCTCGTCGTAGCTTCCGCGCTCCGGCGCCGTACCTTCTGGGCCGATATCCGCACCGTGGAGCACGGTGTAGCCGAGTCCGGCGAGCCATGCGAGGGCGGCGCCTTCCACCTCGCTTTCAGAGAATTTGGCCATCAAGCCGCGGTTCTGCCCGATTCCAGGACGAATCTTGCACGCTCACGGCGGAGCATTTCATAGGGGCTCATGCAGCGCAGTCCGAGGCCGATGCAGGCGTTGGGAATCTTGACCTTGCCGGTGGTGTCGGCTGGAACTTCGTGCGTAACGACAATGCATTCGTGGGCCATTGCGTGTGCGACAAGCCAGTAGTCGGCGACCTGGAGGAAGGTTTTCACGGCTGCAGGCTGGTACCCGTGGCTGCTCGCCCAATCGCTAACGGTGCGAAGGGCCGCCGCTACCGCGTCGTCCGGTTGCAGAAAGAACCTGTCGCTCCGCGCTGCGGCCCACTCCGCCAGCTCGTCGTCACCGGCTTGCAGTTCGTACGCGACCTTGTCGATGCTTGCGACCTTGCCCGCGTTGTTCTGCTCAACCATCCAGTTCCAGAAGGCGGGGCAGAAGTCGAAACCGTAGTGCAGATTCTTGGCCTGGATGAAGACGTTCGAATCGACGAGATATGACGTCATCCCGTCACTCCGGCTTCGCGCCCGAGATTGTTGAAGGTTTTGGTCTTCTTGATGCCCAACATCCGGAATGCGTCGCGATAGAGCGTCTGGCCCTCAAGCGTACTCACCACAAGTGCACGAGCGAACCGCCGACCGACCCGTGCGACCGTCGTTCGATAGAAGTCGCCGCCACTGCCCGACTTCACCAGCTTCCCAAGTCGTTGACTCTCTTGCGCCCAGGCGGCGTCAAAGCGTTCGCGTGTCAGCCAGCCTGCGTCGAGCAGGCGGCGCAGGATGACCAGCGTGCTGACCTTGAAGATACGCGCCAGCCGGGACAGCGCGTCCGGAAGCGGCTCGTTCCGCCTCAGATCAGATCGCAGGGCATCCAGCGGCACCAGTAGCTCCGCCGCCACCGCGTTGCACCACACTTCCTCGTCCCGGAAGCCTGGCCCTGGCACGACACCGAGATTCGACAAGGCCGAAGCGCCAAGCCAGATATGGGCGAGTTCGTGCGCAAGCGTGAACATCTGCGCCGCCTTGGTGTCCTTTCCATTGACGAAAATCAGCGGCGCGAGAGGGTCACACAACGCAAAACCACGAAATTCGGTGGGGTCGAGACTGCGGCGACTGTTGCTCATCACGACGCCGCTCACCATGACGAGCACACCGGTGTCATCAGCTTGACGGATGAACAGCCGCAGCGCATCGGTCCAGGTAGGACACTCGCGCCGGGTGACCAGATCGAAGCCCAGTGTCTCCCGCATCCGCCTCGCGACGGTTTCCGGGGATGCCTCGATTGAAGCACTGCCAACGAAGTCGACCTCCGTTTCGCCGCCGACTCGGGCATGGTTCCGATACCAACTCTGCCGCTCCTGGCAGGCATAGATCGTGTCCATCAGGTTGGGGCTGGGACGTGTGACCGCATGCCCGGCGAAGGTGCGGTAGTCCGGAATGGGAAGAACTTCTTCCGGCGGTGTTGAGAGAAAGAGATAACCGACCGGCACATGTACCGCGTGTGCAAACGCTTCCAACTGCTTCAGGGTCGGTTGAATCCGGCCCGTTTCCCACTCGGGAAGCTTCTTGAACTTCGCTGTCAGATCTTCCTGAGCGATGCCGGCGCGCTCACGTGCCCAGCGCAGGAGGACTGGATTGACGGGTGAGCGGATCATGGCAAGGCCTCAATCGCTTTCCCGGCTTCACCGAGGCGGATTTCACCGGACATGAGCTTCGGGAGAAGGAGGTCGCGGGTTTGGGCGAGTGTAACAGTTTCGTGAATGTTGGTGCCAATGCGATCAAGAAGCGACTGCGTTAAATCCTGAAACGCACAAGCAACTTCCTCTGGTGGCAAGCACACCTCGTATCGCGCCATCACCTTCCAGTTCGTGCGGGGCATTTTGGTGCCTGTCGAGGTCCGGTCCGTGTATTCCACGAACTCATCGGAGGACAGGCATGCAAGTGTAAACGCTGTCCACTGCTGTGCCCGTGGGACTGCCACTACAATGTCGGTCGAGCAAATGCCTTCTATCGGAGCAATTCCAACCTTATGGAAGTAAGGCCGCAGCTTCCCAAATAGGATCTCTCCTCTACGGAAATGAGTCTTGTTGCTCTTGACCTTCCCCGCGCCCTCCCACTCCGACAGTCCAATCGATCGGCGCGGCATATGCTCAAGGCCGATGTACGGTGTGTCCTCTGAAACATCTGCAGGACTGACGCCTCGCCGCGGAGAATCAACGATATCCGCTAGGATTCCATGGCTCCACCCTATCGGCTTGTCCTCGTCGTCCAACGCGTCGGGGAACAGGTCCCAGAGTTCGGGAGCGAGGTAGGGGGAGCGGCCTTCGGCCTTGGCGCGGGTGGGGCCGAAATCGACGAACCAGTCCTTGAAGATCACCCGCGCCATCGCCTCCAACGTCTGATTCATACGGCGGTTCAAGTCGATCTTGTCGTCGAGAACATCAAAAACTGTTGATATCGCTCTTTGCTCTTGAAGCGACGGAAGTTCTATTTTGGGGATTATATATTTGACAATATTTTGATGTGTCAATACTTAGCGACTCCATGAG
>JAPOXR010000042.1 GCA_026706985.1 Paracoccaceae bacterium
TATGTCTCTATGGACAACCACACGCTCACCATCGGCGACAATGATGCAGCCGACCTGGTCGCCGGCGGCATCAAGGATGTCGGTTTCGACGACATCGGTGCCGATGACGAGCCTGAGATGCTGAACGGAAATTCCGCAGCCAGTCTGATCTACACCGGTTCGTTCGGTCCGGCCAGTGTGGCGATCTCCGCCGGTGCCGACGGGGCAGGGGGTCACGACTACGCCGCAGGTTTCAACTTCAACATCGCCCCGGTCAAGGTCGGTGTCGGTTTTGACAGCAATAAGGTGATGTCGGTCGGAATGGGGATAAGTCAGGGTGCGATCTCCGGTAATGTGCTCTACTCAACGACCAAGAAGCACATGGTTATGGTTGCTCGACCCACTGATCTGTCCGATGACGATACCGTTAACCCCACGGCACCCACCGCCGTTGCTGCCGCGACCTTAGCGACCTACTTCCGTGCACCAGCTAACGCTCCCGGAGCTGACATAACGGCAGGTCCCGGGTGGTCTCATAGAACAATGGAAGGCGTGAAGTCCACGGCTCTGGGTATCGACATCAGCTACCAGCTCTCCGAGGGCACATCGGTGACCATGGTCTACGGTCAGCATAAGGTCGATGGGTATGACTTGACACCCACTGTCGACGAAGACAGCACTGGTGACAATAAAAGTGCAATTATAGCCTCCGAGACGAAGAAGAGCATGGGCATCGGTTTCTCGCACGATCTCGGCGGCGGGGCGACGCTGAAGGCGGGCGCCGGCAAGAACGGGGATGAGAACACGGTCGCCGATCTCGGCATCACCATGTCCTTCTGACCGACACGACAAACGCCGCACAGCGGCATCAGAGGGCGGGCCTCCGGACCCGCCCTCTTTATATGCAGTGCACACATTTGAGATTTTGAGCCGGCGGCTGCGCCTCCCCTTTGGACAGGCGGTGTTCTGCCATATAGCCTGTTGTAGGCGGGGATTCTTGAGCCGGAAAATAGCCACCGCCCTCAGGCGTGAGGAATACGCGATCGTTAATGCCTCAACCTTCCGCTCCACCCGAAAATCATACAAAGCGCCTCTGAATTGTAAGATTCCAACTTCGCCACGAATTGGGCGGTATTCACCTTCTGAACGTAACCGCTTCGATTATGGAATCACGAAATACAGCGAAACTATGCGAACTGTTCTTCGCCGGCTCCAAATGCCTGCCAATTTCCGCAGCGGCTTGTTCTTTGGCCAATCCCCGCTTGAAATAACCATATTTCTGTAGGATGCGCTCAAACGCTTCCCAAGTGCCGCCCTGGATATCGTCAGGAATCCTGTAGGCCGATTGTTTTGGAATCGTTGCCGGCACACGTGGATAGGTAGCGCGAACTGCCTGCCAGTCACCGAAATACCATGCTTCAAGTTCTTCGATCGCGATTCTTGTCACGACTTGCCATTCTGTTCCGGCAGCATTCCGTCTGGATATGAGACCGGCATTCCCACAGTATTTTTCGAGTTGTGATTTCAGTTTTCTGCAATCGTCGCCATCACGGTCCACGACCACCAGGATGCGGTAGTAATCGGGCATCCATGAAGCATAGCCCTTGAGGCGGGCTTCAAGTTTTTTTAACAAGGCGTGTTTGCCTTGAAATGAGTGAATTGCGAAAGTTTGATTATCTGACAACACTCTTGGCAACCAATTGTTCAGAAAAGCTTTCATGGACGGTTCTTCGACGAGGAACTCAAGATGGCATGCATGCAAATCAGTGACCATTTCCATTCCGCATTGGCACCGTGCCCCGGTGCTGGAAATCTTCGACTTCAAAATGCCCTTCCATCCAGAGGTCGCCAAGCAGTGCACCGGCATCGAGGAATGCCTTGACCTTATCGTTCTGGTCTAGTGAACGGCACTGCGTATAGCCGGTATCATCACGCCAAAGAACCCGCACTTCCTTAGGTCGCAGAGAGTCAAGGAAAAATGGCGAGTGAGTGGTCACAAGGACTTGCGTCGCGTTTGCTGCATTTCGGCATTCTTCTCCCAACCCATATAAAAGGCGGGGATGCAAGTAATTCTCAGGCTCCTCGATTCCGATGAAGGATGGCGGTGCTGGGCTATGCAGCAAGACCAGGTAGGCGAGCATCTTGAGTGTACCGTCCGATACAAAGCGAGCCATCACCGGTTCGGCGAACGGTATGTCCTTGAATTGCAGCAGCAATCTTCCGTCCGGAATCTGAACTGCTTGGACACTTTGAAACTTGGGAACCCGCTGCCAAAGTTTGCCGACAATTGAGCCAAGGAGTTCTGGATACAAATCGGACAGATATTGAATCACATTAGCCAGATTGCCTCCGGTTTCGTTTAGCTGCGCCTGCGGTTCCGCTGTCGCTTGATCTCTCACCTCACTGGACGAAAAATGGGAAAAGTACCAGCCCAGTATGAAGTTGCGCAGTGCCACGATAAGGGGATTTTGCGACGACTGACCGAGTGCGTTAGCCGCAAGCGTATCGGGAGAACTGAGAGAAAATTCGACTAGCCTGTCGTCTTTCTCCGGTCGTGCTCTTGAAATCACTTGTACAATTCCATCAGTGTTGTTGAGAAACTTAAATGGCGCTGTGTGACTTCCACGCTTCCAACGGAGCCATTCCGTGACAACAACAGGATTATGATCTTGCTCGTCTACTTCCAGGTGATAGGTAATCAGAGGGGTGTCTGGCCGTTCGCGGTAACCAACTTCAATCATTACCGGCCCAACACCCCCGCGCGATTTCAGCTCCGAGCCCCGGCCGCGCTTTTCCCAAGCCTGCCGCAGCCCTCCTTCGAAGCATTCGGCAAGAAAAGCAAATACATCGAACACCGAGGATTTTCCGCTGCCGTTGGGACCCAGTAACACGGTAAAAGGGGTTAAATTCTTCAACTCGACATCGCGCAGCACACGAAAATTCTTGACTCTGAGGCGCTCAATCCGCGGTGGTGTCTTGAGCTGCGGCGGTGATACTATTGACATATTCCGTGTTCTAATTCCGTTACTTGCAGAACTTCAGCTACTGCTGCATCATAAAACCTGAATCAACCAAAATGCGGTGCGGCTTCAAGGGAGACAGTGCCTGACAATAAATCGGTGGCAGTTGTCACGCAGATTGGAGAACGATGTGAAAACCCATAACCTTTTCATCAGTCACTCTTGGAATTACTCCGATTCATTTGATAAATTAATTGCGCTTTTGGATTCACGATCATGGTTTTCTTATAATAATTACTCTGTGCCGCGTGATGACCCGATTCACAACGCCGGCACGACGACCCGGTTGCGGGAGGCGATCCGGGCACAGATGCAGCCCTGTGGGGCCATTCTCATACTGGCCGGTGTTTACGCGACTTACAGCAAATGGATCAACGAAGAAATCCACTTGGCTCAAACGGGTTTTCATCAACAGAAACCCATCATTGCAATCGAACCATGGGGCAGCGAACGGACCTCTGTGCCTGTCAAACGGGCAGCTTCAATAATTGTAAAGTGGAACTCGGACAGCATTGTGAGCGCCATTAGAGAGTTAGCACATTGAAAGGAGTTATTGTCGAATCTGGTGTTTGCGGGGTTTGAAAGCTGGCGGCATATCCGGTTGATTGAATTTGAGAACCACAATCAAGGAGTACACCGCCATGAGTTCGAATGTATATGAATTTGAGAGCCGCACAAGGCCCTGTACCTCACCAGGGCTATCGCGTTTGAAAGTATTCCTCTTTGATTTTCTCTTGGATTCTGTGTTGCCGCATGATTTCCTGTTGAAAAACAACAGGCTGAGGCAGTGTGATGCGGGATCCGGCATGGATATCCG
>JAPOXR010000043.1 GCA_026706985.1 Paracoccaceae bacterium
TAAGTAGGATGTTTCATAATGCACCTTGTGTTGCCTATGGTAGGTTGAGGGTTTGGGTCGAGGGTGAATCGGAGACCTCCTCCGGGCCGTGACGGGAAATAACCGGCTCAGGGTCGGAGTGCAGTTTGTACATACAATATTCCCGTCCTTCGGTCAAGATGATTTCCCGAGTGATGCCGCGGTGTTGTTTTCCCTTTTTGCGGACGGTAGTGACGTTGACTCCCAGTTGCAGTGCCAATTCCCCGGCTGACTTGAATCCCTGGCCACGAAGGCGTTCCCGCTCCCGGTCAAGGTGACGGCGCAGACCGTAGCCGTGGCGCAGACCGAGTACACGCTTGGCGGTGTAGGGTTCCCCCTTCCAGGTTCGGTGCCCGGCCCGGTTGAGTTCCTGTGCGGCGCCGGCATCGGAATGGGTGTCGAGCAACCGGTCGAGTGCGGTCAGGGTTTCCGGGCGTGTCTTGCGCAACTGCGCGAGCGGTTTCGGCAGGGGGAGGGGGTCGAGCGTCAGGGTTCGCCCGCCGCGCAGGCGCAGGTTGATCGAGACCTCATAGCCCTCCCGGGTCAGGGTCGCATCTTCAATCAGCAGACCGAGCAGGCGTTTGCGGTCTGCGTTTCCGATTTCGGGAGCGGTCCAGACCTGCTCGAAGTCCTGCGTCAGCGCGCGGATGCGCTGGGCTTGCTGCCCGGAGATTTCCACCTCCAACGTTTCGGCGAACCCGGTGCGTTGCCGACACGCCTCCTCCAGTTCCATCAGGCGCGCATTCCAGTCGGCCTCCAGCGTTGCCGCCACCTGCCGGTTCGCGGGGTCGACTTCATAGAACCGGCGACGCGCCAGGTCCGCCTGGTAACGCAGGGCCTCAACGCGCTGGGCGCGCTGGGCATCGGCCGCAGCGAACTCGGCACGAACCTGGTCCTGGACCGACAGAGCAAGATGGATGTTTTGTTGATTCATCGCGTCAATCACGAACCGGGACACCGCGGCGTCCACCCCGTCGCCGCGAATTCTCTGGCAGGAAGGCTTTTTCAGGGGCCCGAACTTTTCACGGCACACGTAGTGAACGCTCGCACGCTCCTTGCGGGACGGCCGGGCGCGGGTGTACTGCGGGCTCATGCGGTGGCCACAGCGGCCGCACAGTACCCGGGATTGCAGCAGCGCAGCTCCTTCGCGCGGGGTGGTGTTTCGACCGGCCGACCGCACGAAAGCCGCCGCATTGTCGGCCAGGATCGTCTGGTTGCGGCAATACTCGTCCCAGCTGATAAACCCCGCATGAGCGTCTGGAATGCACACCCGCCACTGGTCCATCGGCACGGGACCGATCCGGGTGGTCCCGTCAACGTGGTGTTTGACCCGCGTCTTTCCATACACATAGGCCCCGGCGTAGCGGGGGTTTTTCAGGATGCGGTGCACCTGCGAGGCACTCGGCAACCCCCAGCGCACTTCGCCGCGCAACGGGCCGGAGGACGGGCGCGAAGGCAGCGGCAGGTTCTCCTGATGCAGCCACTTCACGGTGGCCCTGGCCGACCTTTTCCTGCGAAAAACCTCAAACACCAGGCCCATCGCCTCCGTGATGGAGCGATCCGGATCCAACCCTACCTCCTGGTCGTGGTAGACCAGCCCGATCGGCAAGTGTGTTTTCAATGCCCCGCGCCGCGCCGCACTGAGCCGCCCGCCAATCATCCGGGCGAGGATGCCGCGCAGTTCGAATTCACTCATCGTCCCCTTGAACCCCAGCAGCAGCCGGTCGTTGCCGTCGTTCGGGTCGTAAATGCCGGTCTCGTCCAGAATCAGCGTGTCGGTGATGCCGGCCAGTCGCAGCAGCTGATGCCAGTCCGCATTGTCACGCGCCAGTCGCGAGACTTCAAGACCCAGCACGATGCCCACCTCCCCGGCCGCGATGCGGGCCATCAGATCGCGGAAGCCGCTGCGATGCGGACTGTGGGCCCCCGACTTGCCCTGGTCTTCGTCGATGACCCGGATGCGCTCCGTCGGCCAGCCCAGGGCCATGGCGTTTTGCTGCAATCCGTACTGACGTCGGCCGCTTTCGGGGTTTTGAACCACCTGGCGGGGCGAGGATTGCCGCACGTACAGACACGCCTCGCGCTCCAGGTGATGGGGAAGGATCTTCAGATGGGTGGTCTCAGGCATGACGACCCCCGCCCGTTCCGCCGGCCGGGGAGGTTCGAAGCAAGTGCCGAACCTGGCTGGCGGCTTCGGCCAGGACCGCGTCGGCAAGGACCCGGTCCGTCTCCATCGGCCTCCCCGGCGGCGGACGGAGGTCGGCACCCGGGAGGACGGTGAGCAACAGGGCCTCGCGCATGCCATGGAACTGCAGCGCTGTGATGCCGTGGTTGCCACCGCCCGACAGCCATCGCTGGCGCCAGTGTTCGTAGGTGTCGCAAGCGTCTTTGGCCATCAGGTTCCGGCCCCCGGCGTTTTTTTTTGCCGTCCGCGTACCAGTGCTTTTTCCAGTCCCCGCGGATGCAGCTTGACCCCGAACTTCTTCTCAATCAGCGGCACCAGCCGACGCGCACTCCGATACCCGTGCCGGCGCCGGTAGTCGGCGACGAAGTCCAGAATGTCCGCCGTGATCTTGTGTGGGCCGCGCGGGCCGCGCGGGGCCGGGATCAGGGCCTCAAGCCCGCCTCGGCCGAACGCCCTGGACAGGCGGAAGCAGGTCGGGCGCGAGACGCCGAAGCGGCGCGCGGCCTCGGCGAGGGTGACCTGTTCAAACCGCACCAGGCGAACCATCTCGTAACGGACCTGCAGCAGGTCGCGCGCGTCGAAGAAATCACCGCCACGGGTGAACCTCGGATCCCGGATGTTTTCCGGGGTGGAGTTGAGGGTGCCGGCCTGCTTCAGACGGTCGCGTTTCCCGGGGGGATCGGTATCGTTTTTCATGGGAGGACTCCAGAAAAGGATTGTTTCATTAATTAATACTCTATTATGATTGATTATGTCAAGAGAAAGGGGATTCGCATCGACCATGTCTGGCATCTTAACGCGACAATCCGGTTCCATCGCAGAAATCAAGGCATTTCTGCGCCCGATAAAATGATTATAATGCGTCATTATTTATGATTACGATCCCCCCCTCGAATCCGGTCGTAAATCCAACCACGAATCCACCAGAACCCGCAACGCAACCAGATCATCCGCCCGAAACAGGCTTCGGCCCGACGACACCCGCTCAAAATCGTCTATCCCGCGCAAATCCGTCCAGGAAACCGGCATGCTGGCAAGCGTGCCGTCGTCCGCAAGGTAGTGAACCAGTGGCACACCGCCGCTGGTCCTGCGGGAATGAAACACAAATGAACGGCCTTTGAGCGGATGAAACGGATGGGTCACGACCACTTCCGTGCATACGCCTTGACTATCGTAACAGCGTGTATTTGGAGACAGGGTATAAAAATGATCGAGCCGATTCCCAGGCCATCTGTGAGACCATCGGGCG
>JAPOXR010000041.1 GCA_026706985.1 Paracoccaceae bacterium
AACCGCCGGAAACCCCGCCCATGGAAGCTTCAATCCATGGTTTGAGAAATGCAGGCTAGTGGTCTGATTCATTCATTTGATGCCATTCCGTCGAAAGGACGGTGGCATGGTCCGGAGGACCGACATAGAGGCCGATAACGTAGTGAGCCTTGATCCTGAACTCCGGATCCCGCGGCACCTTGAAGGTTTTCACCTATGTGCGACCTGAGATTGTGACGGCGAAGGATCCCGCGGACCGTGGAGATGACCATGCCGCCCATGGCTTCGGCCAGGGCATCCGGCGTCCAGTGACCGGCATGCGGCGGTGACATCGCCGGCGCGGTCAGCGCCTTCACCCTGTTCTCCGGGGTCGGCGTCCCGGCGGACGGGTGGCATCATACAGCAGCCCGTCCACCTTCCCGGCAAGGAAGCGGTCCCAGCAGCACCGGATCCGTGGGCTTCGACCTGCCGGTCCGGCGCATGGTCCCATGCGGGCCGCACCCCGAGCCCGGCTCCAGGATGATGCGGGCCCGCCAGACACGCTTCCGCGGACTCCGCGGGTTGCTCACGACATGTTCACTGTGCCGGCGCTCATCATCCGAAAGCCTGATTTCTGGCCTTGTCGATTTCCTGCTCATTGCTCCTGTCTCCAGTTGCGCGCTTTTTTCTGAAATCATGCCCGAAGCAGAACCCGCAGCCTTTGCCTGAGTGCCGGCAGCAACTCTTCCTCAAAACCCGGTATGCGGCGAATCAATGCGTTGTTTCGCCAGCTTGGATGCGGCAGTGGAAAATATTCTGGCGACCAATTGCGCCAACAGGTCACCGTATTGGTGACGCTTCGATCAGCGTCCGTGAGATGCCAGCGCTGCGCATAACCGCCGACAAGGACCGTCGTTGAAATATATGGAAGTTGGCGAAGAACCTCCGCCCTCCAGGTTCCAGCGCAGACAGGTGGCGGTGGGAGATCACCGCCTTTGTTGTCATAACCTGGAAAACAGAACGCCATTGGCAGAATGGCAATCCGGTCCAGGTCGTAGAATTCCGCATGCGACAGACCCAGCCAATCCCTCAACCGATCGCCGGAGGCATCGCTGAAGAATATCCCGCTGGCATGCACGCGTGCGCCCGGCGCCTGCCCGGTTATAAGAATTCTGGCGCTTCGCGAGCACCGGAAAACCGGCCGCGGGCTGTGCGCCGTACGGGTTGCGGCAAATTGACCAGCGCAAATCCGGCATGCTAAAATGCCGGCCTCTAAGGCATGTAGATCTTCAGGCATTTTCGGATTATCCGCATCACCGGCGGGAGAGCTCTCAATTGCATGGACAAATTCATAGAATGGCCCGCCATGTTGAGCACCGGCCAACCGGGTAAGAGGTGAGCATATGCAGTTTCTGACCCAGGCAGCATTGTCACCTTACGATCTCCTGAAACGGATTGACCGTGTCTGGCTTTCGATATTTCTGATTTTCGCCGCGCTCCTGGCGCTGAACCCGCCACAATTCACGCTGACATTGGAGTTCACGCTCGCCTCCTTCCTGAGGACATCTGTCTTTATCGGTGCCGCTGTGGCACTCACAGCCTGGCTCCGGGCAGTGAATTTGGCCATCCTGATCGCGGAAGCCTTCAACCGCCGCAAACTCGAAATGATCGTGCTGGCGTCGCTGATCGGTGGAATTGCACCTTTTTGCTCGTGCGAGGTCATCCCGTTTGTGGCCACGCTGATGGCGGCGGGAGCACCGCTATCGGCGATAATGGCATTTTGGTTGTCCTCCCCGCTCATCGACCCACCCATGTTCCTGATCACAGCTTCTGTATTGGGGCTGGATTTTGCTATCGCCAAAACAATCGCCGCAGTCGCGATCGGTCTGATGGGCGGTTTCGCTGTGCTGCTCTTCGAATCATTCGGATTCCTGCATAATCCGGGGCGGCTGGATACTCCGATGGCCTCCTGCTGCGACTCGGAGCAAACTATGGAAGAGAGGGTTGAGTGGCGGTTTTGGCAACATTCGGGGCGGGTTGCTGTGTTTTGGTCCACATTTTTGACCAATGCGCTGTTCCTGAGCAAGTGGTTGCTGCTCGCCTATATGCTGCAGTCGCTCATGGTGGCATGGATACCTGAGCAATGGATCGCGGATTCGCTTGGTGGCAGCGGAGCGGGATCGGTTATGCTCGGCGCCTTCATCGGCATCCCCGCCTATTTGAACGGATATGCGGCCGTTCCCCTGGTCGACGGGCTTCTTGAACAGGGCATGTCGCCGGGCACCGCGATGGCATTCCTGATCGCCGGTGGGATTACCTGTATTCCGGCTGCGATGGCCGTTTGGGCTATCGCGAGACGTGCTGTTGTCGCAGCCTATGTCGGGCTCGCATTCGGCGGAGCGGTTGCCGCCGGACTGGCATGGAACCTTGTTTAACCACCGTTCTGCCGATAATTCGGGCTGCTGGACAACTGTGCCGTTTTTCCGGCGCCAAGGAGTAAATGGATGACTCGTGCCTGGAAGGTGATATCCGATTTTTCGTTGTTGCTGATTTCCGGAGCAGTCATCGCACTGGTGTGGTGCAACGTGGCTCCAGAATCATATTTCCACATCGTCGACAGCGTAATCCTGAAGAACGACTATGTTGGTCACAAGGTAGTCAGCGCCTCGGGCGACACCGTCTACAAGGTCACGTTCCATTTCCTGGTCAATGACATCCTGATGGCATTTTTCTTCGCCATCGCCGGTAAGGAAGTCTGGGAAGCCGTGGCGCTGAAGAATGGCGACCTGCGCGGCAAAAGAGCCATTACCCCGCTTTTCGCAGCGGCAGGGGGTATGGTGGCACCGGTCATGGTCTATCTCGGACTGGCCCTGATGTTCGGATCGGAAACCTATTCCGCCGTTGCCAATGGTTGGGCGGTGCCGACCGCCACAGACATCGCCTTTTCTTATCTGGTTGGACGCATCATATTCGGACGCGGCCATCCGGCGGTGAAATTCCTGCTTCTCCTGGCGATTGCGGATGACGCCGCCGGTCTGCTGATTTTGGCAATCTTCTACGGGAAAGGCGAATTGAATCCGGTTTGGATGCTGCTGCCGGTAGTCGCCGTTGTCATCACCTACATGCTTTTCAACTGGCTGCCACTGCGCCTGGATAAGGGTAGGATTGACAAGCCAGTCTCTTCGATGGTTCGCAACAAGCTCTCATTCTGGCCGTATGTTGTGGCCGGGATCGCATCCTATTACGGATTTCAGGAAGCCGGCATTCACCCGGCACTGAGCCTGGTTCCGGTGGTGGTTGCGGTTCCCCATGCCGACAGGGATTTCGGTATTTTCGCCGCCACCGAGAAATATCGCACGGACCTGCTCAACGATATCGAGCACAAACTGAAGTTTCCGGTCGAAATCATTCTTTTCTTCTTCGGATTCGCCAATGCCGGTGTCGAATTCGCAGCCATTGGAGTTCCGACACTGCTCGTGCTGTCGGGGCTGTTGGTCGGAAAGCCCGTTGGAATTCTCCTGTTCGGCTGGTTTGCCGCCTACCCGCTCAAATTCGGAATGCCGGCGGGGATGCGAATACCTGATTTGCTGATTGTCGGTTTCATCGCAGCCATCGGATTCACGGTGGCGCTGTTCGTCGCTTCGGTGGCCTTCGGCAGGGGGGATATCCAGGATGCGGCGAAAATGGGTGCATTGCTGAGTCTCGCCGGCGCGCTGCCGGCACTCGCCGTTGCCCAGTTCTTCCCGATAAAAAAAATCCCTTGAATTCGCCTCTCTCATGCAGAAGCCGGAAGCTGCAATCGATCAACCTGCCGGATGCGTTCAGGTTCTGGATGTCAGGATCAGTAATGACGGCCCGCTGACGCTGATTTCCGGCCCCTGCCAAATCGAGTCGCTGGACCATTCGCTCGAAATCGCCGGACGGTTGCAGGAGATCACCGCTGCCACCGGCCTCAGCCTGGTGTTCAAATCATCATTCGATAAAGCCAACCGGTCATCGATCGGAGGCATACGGGGAATCGGTTTTGAGCACGGCCTTCGGGTGCTGCAGGAGGTACGGAAGCAGTTCAATTGTCCAGTATTGACCGATGTCCATGATCCCGGCCAATGCGGTGAAGCCGCGGAAGCGGTGGACATACTTCAGATCCCTGCCTTTCTCAGCCGGCAGACGGATCTGCTGCTGGCAGCTGGTCGTACCAAGGCGGCAATCAATGTCAAAAAGGGGCAATTCCTGGCTCCATGGGATATGGAGCATGTCGCCGCCAAGATTCAATCAACCGGGAATCACCGAATTCTGCTATGCGAGCGCGGCGCGAGTTTCGGCTACAATATGCTGGTTACAGATATGCGCAGCATTCCGATACTGGCGGCACTCGGCCATCCGGTGGTGATCGATGCCACGCATTCGGTGCAGCAGCCCGGAGGAAGAGGTACCTCATCCGGAGGGCAGCGCCATTTCGCGCCGGTTATAGCGCGTGCCGCGGCCGCTGTCGGAGTTGCGGCGGTGTTTATCGAAACGCATGACAATCCGGATTCCGCTCCCAGCGACGGGCCGACCATGATCGCGCTTGATGACATGCCTGCATTGTTGAAGACACTTACGGAATTGGACGGAATTGCCAAATCCTCACCGCTCAATATGCCGATTTCGGATTCCGCAGCGTGATCTCGGGCAATATCCAGACCAGATCGCTGTCAGTGGGAACGGAATGACGCAGGCACGGATCACCGCGAACGGATTTCGTGAGTATGACGGTCGATGGCGCTATCCCGAAGAGATCAATCCGGCCGGTGCCGAAGCTCTCGGAAACGGGCTTGGAAAACTCATGCTTGAATCGGGAGCCGCACCGCAGATCGTGCTTGGCCGGGATCTCCGCAGCTATTCCGATGCGATAGCGGAGTCGCTGGCTTCCGGGCTGGTGCGCGCCGGCATACGCGTGTTCGACATCGGAACCGTGATCTCGCCGATGGCATATTTCGCCCGCCCGCATCTCGGTATTGACGCAGTGGCCATGGTCACCGCCTCGCATAATCCAAATGGCTGGACCGGATTGAAGGCCGGACTGCGTCACCCCCACACCCTGAACGGCGGACAAATGCGACGATTGCGCCAGATCGTTCTGCAGGAAGCTGTCCATTGCCGACCGGGTGGTGAACGGCTCGGCAGGACGCCGGTTGATGCACCCTATCTTGATGATCTGTGCGGTGATTTCAGGCTCCGCCGCAGCCTGAAGATCGTATGCGCGACCGGCAACGGAACCGCGGGTTTGTTCGCCCCTGAATTTCTCCGGAGAATCGGTGCCCGGATCGTGCACCTGCACACCGAGACGGATGTCCGGTTTCCGCATTACAATCCGAATCCGGAATCGCTCGAGATGCTGTCCGACATGGCGCGCAACACATGCAGTTCGGGAGCGGATCTGGCCTTTGGATTTGATGGTGACGGTGACAGGCTCGGAATCATTGACAATGAGGGAAACATGGTCTTTGCGGACAAGATCGGCCTGCTGTTGGCGCGCTCTTTCGCCGAGACTCATCCCAATCCGCGCTTCATTGCCGACATCAAGTCTACCGGCCTGTATGCGAGCGATCCACTGCTGATGGCCCGGGGTGCCGCAACGGAATATTGGAAGACCGGACACAGCCATATCAAGCATCGGCTGTTTGAGACCGGCGCACTCGCGGCTTTTGAAAAATCCGGCCATTTCTATTTCGGCCCACCCATCGGCCGCGGCTATGACGACGCGTTGCTCGCTGCCCGCGAGGTCTGTCGTCTGCTTGACCAATTTCCCGGCAAGAGCCTTTCCGAACTGGTTGCCGAGCTGCCCGAGAGTTGGACCACGCCGACCATGTCTCCCTACTGCAGCGACGAGGACAAGTATGATGTTGCCGGGCGTATCACCCGCACCCTGATCGATATGCGCGATCAGGGTGAGAGAATTGCCGGATTGCCGATCCGGGAAATCGTCACCGTCAATGGTGCCAGGTGTATATTGGAAAATGGTTCATGGGTGCTTGTCCGGGCATCATCCAACACGCCGAACCTTGTAGTGGTCTGCGAAAGCATGGACTCGGAAGCGGAGATGAGTGCGATCTTCGCCGATATCGACCGCCTTCTGCGCCGCGAGCCGGAGGTTGGCGAATACGACCAGCGGATCTGACCCGGAGCAAGACCAATAATCACACTTGCAACAGCGGTAGGCGGAAATTAGTTTGGCATCACCGGATGGGGTGTGGCCAAGTGGTAAGGCAACGGTTTTTGGTACCGTGTACCGTAGGTTCGAATCCTACCACCCCAGCCAAATCAGAAACCGGTTTCCTGCGCCGGCCGATGACGGTGCTATGACAAGCGCAGCCACCGGCAACCTTCGGCACTGGATTCTGCCGCTGCGCATACAGCATCGACCATATGGCGGCCTTCCTCTACGTCTGGAAATGCCCAGTTGGCGGAATCGGTGGAATGTTCCAATTGATCGGACGCGATCGCCTCAGCAAGATCGCGGTATATATTGGCAAATGCCAACACCATCCCCTCCGGATGGCCTTCGGTGATCCGGTTCGCCCGCTGCGCTTCAGCATGAAGATGCGGGGACCCCCGCTCCAAAATCCGCGTTGCTTCTCCAAGAGGAGTCCATTGCAGCTGTTCCGGATGTTCCTGTTTCCAACTGAGTCCGCCCTTGGATCCGAATAGCTGAAATGTCAGGCCATGCGTGCGGCCAAGCGCCACACCGCTGACCCACAATCTGCCGATGATGCCGCCCTGCAGACGAAAAGCCACCCAGGCATCATCCTCCAGCCGTCGGCCGGCGACGCCGTTGGCGAAATCGGCGCAGATACGGCTGACGTTCCGGCCGGTGACAAATGTAGCCATATGCAGGGCATGGCTGCCCATATCGGCCATAACGAATGACACGCCGGCCTTTTCCGGATCGAATCGCCATCCCACGCGCGGGTTTTTGTCGATTTCGGTATCTGCCAGAAATCCGGCGGCAAACTCCGATTTGATCAAACGCAGGTCGCCCAACTCTCCCCTTTGCACCATGCCGCGCATCTGCCTGACCATGGGGTAGCCGGTATAGCCGAAATTCACCGCGCATATCCGGCCGGACGCAGCCGCTATTTCGCTCAATTGCCGTGCCGTTTCCCGTGTTGTGGTCAGCGGTTTTTCACAAAGCACATGAAATCCGGCATTGAGAAATGCCGAGGCGATTTCAAAATGCGATGCGTTCGGTGTGGCGACGGTGACCAGGTCCAACCTGTCCTGACGCCTGGTTTCCGCCGCCAGCATCTCTCGCCAATCGCCGTAAACCCGTTTCGGGTTCAGCCCCAGACCGGCGCCGAAAGCCCGGCTGCGGGTCGGCTGAATATCAAATGCACCGGCAGCGAGCCGGAATTTCCGATCCAGCTCCGCCCCTGCCCGGTGTGTGAAACCGATCTGGCTGCCCTCTCCGCCGCCCACGAGTCCCCAACTCAGTCCCGTCATCAACTCCCCCAGCGGATTTCGGAGCACCGACCTGTAGCCACAGCCTGCATTATCGGCAAGCAGGAACCGCATGATCAGCCGCGATGGAGATTGCGTCCCGAAGTCCGGGCCTGACACGATTCAACGGGAATTTCTCAAATCAGCAGCGACCCGGAGTAGCAATTGCTGTAATCGGATGCCGAATTGAAATGTGTCACCGAACACGGCATGATTGTCGGCTGTCGTCGGCCATTGTCACGAAAAAGGGATATTGAAGATGATGAAACTCGCCGTTGTCGGTTGCGGGAGAATCGGAAAACTGCATGCCGCGAATATTGACAGGAATCCCGGCACCAGGCTCGCAGGTGTTTTCGACATTCATCCGGAGGCGGCACAGGAAGTCAGTGCCGCGACCGGTGCCGCCGCGTTCATGAGTTTTGAGGAGGTGATTGCCGATGTCGACGGCGTTGTGATTGCATCGGCGACAGAAACCCATGCCGACTACATCGAAACCGCCGTGCGTATGGGCGTGGCGGTGTTCTGCGAAAAGCCGATTGACCTGAACCTGGAGCGGGTCGATCGCTGCCGGGCGGCCATTTCAGGATCCGGCATTCCTGTCCAGATCGGCTTTAACCGCCGCTTCGACCCTGGCCATAATGCGGTGAGGGAGGCAGCGCGGAATGGACGCATCGGCGACATTCATCAAGTCGTCATTACTTCCCGGGATCCCGGCTTGCCGCCGCAGGCATATCTTGAAGAATCCGGTGGAATCCTGCGGGATATGACAATTCACGATTTTGACCTGGCCCGCTTCATGCTTGCTGACGAACCGGTTGAGGTATCTGCCTCCCTTTCGCGGCTGGTTGATCCGAAACTGACCGGGGAAGTCGGTGACTTCGATACCGCCATGCTGCTGCTGCGGACCGAAGCCGGCAGGCAGTGCTGCATCATCAATTCCCGTTCAGCGGCATACGGTTATGACCAGAGAGTGGAGGTCTTCGGCAGCAATGGCATGTTGATCAGCGACAACCAGAGGCCATATGAGTTGCGCCGCTTCGACGCCTCGGAAACCGGCTGCTCACCCCCGATTCTCAATTTCTTCATCGAGAGATATGGAGATTCCTATATGGCCGAAATCAACCATTTCGTCGATTGCATCGGCAACGGGTCGCAACCCTCAGTCGGTTTCGAGGATGGCCGTGCGGCTCTGATATTGGCCGAAGCCGCCTACCTTTCGATCAAGGAACAACGTATCGTTCGAATCGGGGAAATCGCGTGAAGCCTTCAGCACGGATCCCCTGTCTCCCGGCAGAATCTGCGGCGTAGCATGGGAAAACAGAAGATACGCGTCGGTCTCATAGGGTCCGGCTTCATGGGAATGACGCATGCTTTCGGCTATGTGACCGCTGCCCGTGTATTTGACCTGCCCGTGGAAATTCAGCTTGAATGCGTGGCGGATGCCACACCCGAACTGGCACGCGCCGCTGCCGAGCGCTTCGGGTTTCATCGCGCGGTGGAAAATTGGCGGGACATTGTTGAGGATTCCGCAATCGATCTTCTCGACATCACCGCGCCAAACAGATTCCACAAGGAAATGGCACTCGCCGGAATTGCCGCCGGCAAGCATGTCTATTGTGAAAAACCGCTGGCGACCAATTCCCGTGATGCTGAAGAGATGGCTGACGCCGCGGAAGCTGCCGGTGTAGTGACACAGGTTGGGTTCAACTATCTCGCCAATCCCATGCTGAAACTTGCACTATCCATGATCAGTGATGGATTATTGGGCGAAATCAGACGTTTCCGCGGCATCCATGCGGAAGATTATATGGTCAATGCGGACGCGCCCTGGAGCTGGAGGTTGGAATCGGAAGGCGGCGGCGCCTTTGCCGATCTCGGCAGCCACGTTTTGGCCACGGCCGAGTTTCTGCTGGGCCCGGTTGACAGGTTGTTCGGAAGCCTGACGAATTCGGTTTCCCACCGTAACGGACCGGACGGAATGCCAATTCCGATTGAAGTTGATGATGGCGGGCACGCGCTCCTGCGCTTTGCCGGTGGTGCCACCGGAATCGCCGAGGCCAACTGGATCGCCACCGGTCAGAAAATGCAGCATGATTTCGAGATCTATGGCAGCCGGGGCGCTCTCACATTCAGCCAGGAACGCTTGAATGAGCTCCGCTTCTACGATGCGGCCGAGCCCGGAAGAACCCGGGGATTCCGGACAATCCTCGCCGCTCCCGGGCATGAGCCCTATGGAAACTTCTGCGTGGCTCCCGGCCACCAATTGGGTTTCAACGACCTCAAGGCGATTGAGATCGCGGAATTCATCAAGGCGATTGCCGGTCGGCAGCCGGCACCATTCTCTTTTCGAAAGGGCGCAGGCATACAGTCACTTGTGGATCTGGTCCGGAAGTCTTCGGACAGCATGAGTTGGCTGGATGTTCCGTCCTGAAATCCGCAGATAGGTAGCACATGGCAAAGCTGGTTGTTGTCCAATCCCTGCGTCCGGAAGCTTACCAGCTTTTGCAGGAGCGCGGCGATGTTGATTATGAAATCACCGAGGATTTTGCCCCGGATGCGCTGACGGACAGGATAGAGGGCGCCGACGCGCTCACCGTGCGGGTGGCGCCGCTGCCGGAGCATGTATTGGATGCGGCACCGGACCTGAAGGTGATTTCCCGCCATGGCGTGGGTTATGATAATATCCCGGTGGATTACTGTACCCGGCGCGGCATTGCCGTTGCGGTCACTGCGAACGCGAATTCGGTATCGGTCGCCGAGCATGCACTGTTCCTGATGCTCGCCGCAGCACGCAATGCCAACGTGATGGACTCGGCAGTGAGGAACAACCGGTTCGGTGAACGGCTGAACTGGATTGGTCTCGAATTGATGGGCCGGACCCTGCTTATTGTCGGCTATGGCCGGATCGGGCGGCAGCTCGCGGTGCGGGCAAAGGCATTCGGCATGCGGGTGCTGGTGCATGATCCGTTTGTGCAATGCAGCGATGATGATGATGTCGAAATCATCGGCTCTTTGCAGGATGCGTTGCGGGAGGCGGATGTGCTGAGCATCCACGTCCCGTTGACCAGGGAGACAAGCAACCTGATCGGCGGCCGTGAGATGGACCTATTGCGGGACCGGGCCATCCTCGTCAATGCCAGCCGCGGCGGCTTGGTTGACGAGGCCGCTCTGTTGCAGAGAATTCGCTCGGGCAAGCTGCACGGGGCAGGTATCGATGTTTTCGAAAGCGAACCGCCGCCACCCGACTCACCTCTCTTGAATGATCCGCGGATTATCCTCAGCCCGCACTCGGCAGCCCTTACCGAGGAATCGCTCATCGCGATGGGACGGCTTGCGGTTCAGAATGCGTTGGATGGCATCGATGGCAGGTTACGCCCCGAAATGGTTGTAAATCCGTCCGTCCTGAATTGATGCCGGGATCAATACGATGAGTTGCCGTCACTCGTAATAGTTCGGCACCAATGTCTGCGTCGAGAATGGCGGCCGCACATAATCCCTGGAATCCTTGCGCTGCGCGAATTCCACCGGGCTCGGCGTGATATCGTCATACTCGATCAGGCTCAGAAAATGACGGATGCAATTCAGCCGCGCCAATCTCTTACTGTCGGCATTTACCACATACCAGGGCGATTGGGGCGTATCGGTATACTGGAACATGGTATCCTTCGCTTTCGAATACTCAATCCATCTTGTGCGCGACTCCATGTCCATCGGCGACAGTTTCCACCTCTTATGCGGTTCGTTCAAACGGCTGCGGAATCGTTTTTCCTGCTCGTCGTCAGACACTGAAAACCAGTATTTGATCAGTGTGATGCCGGAGCGCTGCAGCATGGTTTCAAATTCCGGACAGGAGCGCAGAAACTCCGTATATTCTTCGTTCGTGCAAAAATTCATCACCCGCTCAACGCCGGCCCGGTTATACCAGCTTCGGTCAAACAGCGCGATTTCGCCCGCCGCCGGCAGATGCGCGCAGTAACGCTGGAAATACCATTGCGTCTTTTCCCTCTCGGTGGGCACCGGCAGCGCCACAACCCGACAAATTCTGGGATTTAGAAACTGTGTGATCCGCTTGATCACACCACCCTTTCCGGCGGCATCTCTACCTTCAAACACGACAACGATCTTCAGCTTTTCGCGCTTGATCCAACCCTGCAGCTTGACCAATTCCAATTGCAGTCTAAACAGTTTGTCCTCATATTTCCGTTTACCTATTGGTTTTCGACCGTTTTCTTTCTTTAACTTAACGGTGCTGTCGGCGGTCATGGATTTCCCCTCCCTGTTCCGGCATGGCTGCAGCCAACCTTACATTTTCATTGATCTGCTTGTCGAACCGCCGGGAGTTATTTTCCCGCAAGTGACAATCCGCCTTTCCTGCGAATGCAATTGCTTTCCTGATTGACATCAGACGCGGATTGGCGGGAGTAGCGGTACGGAATGACATTGGTTTCGGGCTGCAACAGGAGGCGGTTTGTTATGCATACCCACCATATGATTGACTATGTTGAATTTCCCTGCCGGGATTTTAACCGGACAAAGGAATTCTTCGGCAATCTCTTCGGCTGGAAATTCACCGATTACGGGCCTGGATACACCGCCTTTTCCGCCGCCGGCCTCGAAGGCGGTTTCTACGCCAGCGATTTGTGCAGCGAGAGCGGAAACGGCTCGGCGCTGATCGTGCTGTACAGTGAGGAACTGGAGACAACGCAGTCAGCGGTGCAGGCGGCAGGCGGCGTCATTTCGACAGAAATTTTCTCATTTCCCGGTGGCAGACGATTTCATTTCCTCGAACCGAGTGGAAATGAACTGGCGGTCTGGTCGGACAGGTGAATTGCGGAACCGGGATCGGTGAGAGCTGTCTGCCCCGGAATCCCGCTTCCCGTTCAGCCACCGGATGCGCCGGGGCGGCGCAGTAATAGAGCCTGCGCCGCCCGGATTTTCTTCAGGTCCATGCGCTCAGCTTCGAGCGCATGGCGGAACCGCAGCGATATGCGGTTCCGCACCATTTGGTTCAGGACGACAGTGGTGTGCCGGCCTTCTCAAAGTAATCGCGTGTGACCTTGAATACCATTGGCGCCAACAGCAGCAATCCAATGAGATTGGGAACCGCCATCAGCCCATTGAGCGTGTCCGAAAGGTTCCAGACCAGATCGACTTTGACATTGGCGAATGACAAGGCCGCCAGGACCCATAACGCACGGTAGATGATCAGGCTCTTTTCCTTGAAAAGATACTGCCAGCACCGTTCACCGTAATAGGACCAGCCGAGTATGGTGGTGAACGCGAACACCGCAAGTGCAATGGTGACGATATACTGACCTCCGGCAATCGAACTCTGGAAACCGGTTGAGGTCAGAACCGCACCCGTCAGCCCGCTCCCGTCGGCACCTGTCAGCATCCATGCGCCTGAGGTCAGGATGACCAATGCCGTCATCGTGCAGACCACGATCGTATCGATGAAGGTTCCGAGCATGGCGATAATGCCCTGACGGACAGGGCTGTTGGTTTTCGCCGCCGCATGCGCGATCGCCGCTGAGCCAAGCCCTGATTCATTAGAGAACACACCGCGCGCCACACCGAATCGAATGGCGGCAGCAACCGCCGCGCCGGCAAATCCGCCGGTGGCTGCGGCTGGTGTGAACGCATATTTGAAGATCATGGCAATGGCTGCCGGAATGGCCGTAAAGTTGATAATCAGGATCACCAACGCCGCTCCGATATAAAGCACGATCATCGCCGGCACCAATTTGCCCGCGACTTCACCGATGCGTTGTATGCCGCCGATCACGACGATGCCGGTGAGTGCGGCAACGATGATTCCGGTGATCCAGGTCGGAACACTGAAACTGTTGTCGAGTGCCACCGCCATCGAATTAACCTGCACCGCATTGCCAATTCCAAAAGCTGCCACAGCACCGAAGATCGCGAACAGCAGACCCAGCCACTTGCCGAGTTCCGGTGCGAATTCGCCAACTCCGTTGCGCAGGTAATACATCGGCCCGCCGACATATTTGCCGTTCGCGTCGACCTCCCGGTAGGTGACGGCACAAACCGCCTCGGCATATTTCGTCGCCATCCCGAAAAGAGCGATCAGCCACATATAGAAGATCGCGCCGGGACCGCCGAGGGCGATTGCCGTCGCCACCCCGGCGATGTTTCCGGTGCCCACAGTCGCCGAAAGAGCGGTCATCAAGGCGTTGAAAGGCCTGACTTCACCATCACCGCCTTCGGTATCCTTGGAAAACAGCAGGCGGAAACCATATCCCACCTTGCGCCAGGGCATGAATACCAGACCCAGCGTCAGCAGGACTCCTGTTACACCGAGCATGCCCAGCATGGGCGGACCCCAGGCAAAGGAATTCACGGAGCCTATAAAAGCATTTAAATTGTCCATGATGACCTCCCCTCCTCACATTTGGACTGTCCCAAAGATTATTTGATTTCAGCAAGAACCACTATATCGCGGCGCAAGCGGCGTCATCGCCGAACCGCCAGGTGTGTGCGGTATGGAAGCCGCTCAACTCATTGCCTGCCGAGGCAGGCGGTGACCTCCACCTCGACCTTGAATTCAGGTCGTGCGAAGCCGGCGACAATGACCAGTGTTGAAGCCGGCGGAAAGGCGGCCGGACCGACCCAGGCATCGCGTGCCGCCATATAGTCGCGCAGGTAACGCCGGTCGGTGACAAAGGCATTGATGCGAGCGACATGCCCGGTCTCAAACCCTGCCGCAGCAAGGATTTCAGTGATGTTCGCAAAGCACTGTTCAGCCTGACCCCGGGCGCATTCCGGAATCGAACCGTCGGCAGCCACCCCCAGTTGACCGGAAACGAAGAGCATTGCACCCTCTGTCCGAATGGCGTGCGAATAGTTGGCAAAGGGTGAGTGGATCTGCGGCGGATTAACTGCCTTTGTCATGTTTTCCACCCCTTCGTCGCCGGGAAAAATACGCATGATATTGCAGGGTTATCGGCTGGAATCCACAATTTGTTGACATAGGCGAAGATTTTGGTAAGCGACAGCCGGAGGCATTCGCAACCAAAATCGACCATAATCAGCGAATCACTGCCTCGGAAGGGGAACAATAATGAAATCTAGAATATTGCTAATGGCCGTTGCCGCTTCAATGTCCGCAAGCGTTGCCACAGCCAATGAAAAAGTCGCTTTCGGCACCAACTGGCTGGCACAGGCGGAACATGGCGGGTTTTACCAGTCCGTCGCTGACGGAACCTACGCTGAATGCGGTCTTGATGTCGAAATCGTTCCCGGTGGCCCGCAGGTCAACAACCGGGCACTGATGCTGGCGGGCAAGCTCCAGTTCCATATGGGCGGTGATCTCCTGCAGGCTTTCAGTTCGGTCAAAGAAGGCATCCCGGTTGTTTCCGTGGCTGCGATCTTTCAGAAGCACCCTCAGGTGATCCTGGCGCACCCTGGAAAGGCCGAGAGTTTTGAGGATCTCAAGAATCTGACGCTGCTCATCGGCGATAACGGGTTTCACTCCTATTACCGCTGGATGATGGCCGAATACGGGTTCACGGAAGAACAGCGCCGGCCATATACCTTCAACCCTGCTCCGTTCCTTGCCGACACCAATCTGGGTATGCAGGGTTACCTGTCGTCGGAGCCGTTTCTGGTGCAGAAAGAAGGTGGATTCACACCGTTGGTGTTCCTGATCGCGGATGCCGGCTATTCCACCTATGCGACCACAATTGAAACCATGGCGGATACAATTGCCGAAAAGCCGGAGGTCGTACAGTGTTTCGTCGACGGCTCGATCAAGGGCTGGTACAATTATCTTTACGGCGATCCTTCGGCGGCCAATGTGCTCATCAAGGAGCACAACCAGCAGATGACGGACGGCAAGATCGCATATGCGATCGATCGTATGAAAGCCGAAGGCATAGTTGATTCCGGCGATGCCATGAGCATGGGGATCGGAGTCATCACCGATGCGAAGGTGAAGGATTTCTTCGAGAAAATGGTCAATGCGGGTGTAATTGATTCGTCGGTTGCCTGGCAGGATGCCTACACCACGGATTTCGCCGGCAACGGTGTCGGGATGGATCTGAAATAGCGTTCAGCTGATCCGAAACAATCCAGCCCCGGCCGGCAGTTGCCGGCCGGGCTGTCTATTCCGCGAGGCAGAGCATGTCCGTTGTTCCACCCATGGACAAAAGACCGGAGTTGCTTTCGGTCAAGCAGCTCGGAAAGACCTTCAACGGCGAAGTCGAAGCGCTCCGCGGAATGAATTTAACGGTAAATTCCGGGGATTTTGTCAGCCTGCTCGGACCATCGGGATGTGGCAAATCAACCGTTCTCAGAATGATCGCCGGCCTGATGGAACCGACTACCGGCAGAATTGGCTGGCAGGGTGAGCATGGCAGCGGGTCCATCGGTGTGGTCTTCCAGGAACCCACTCTGATGCCATGGGCCAGCGTCGAAAAGAATGTCTGGCTGCCTTTCAGGCTGGCCGGGCAAAGCCTGAAGTCGGCGCGGCCGCGTATCAGGGAAGCGCTGGGATTGGTCGGACTGGAGGAGTTTTCCGACTCTTATCCGAGGGAGCTTTCCGGCGGAATGAAAATGCGGGTCTCCATAGCCCGTGCCCTGGCGACAAATCCGCGCGTCATTCTGATGGATGAGCCCTTCGCGGCGCTGGATGAGATCACGCGATTCAAGCTGAACCATGATCTGCTTGAACTGAAATCCAAGATCGGCTGCACTATTCTGTTTGTCACCCACTCGGTTTTTGAGAGTGTGTTCCTGTCCGACCGGATCGCTGTTATGACCGCCCGTCCGGGCCGGGTATTGACCGAAATCACCGTCGGCGAGCCCTATCCACGCGATGACGATTTCCGCACCTCATCATCCTATGCGGCTTATTGCCGGGTGACTTCGGAATCGCTGCAGCAGTCAATGTTGGAAGCGGCTTGACGGGGCAGCAAGGAGACTCCGGTATGCATTCAGAATCTCCCGGGATCCGCAATCCGGCACCGGATGCATCCAGCACCGCGCAAGCCATGGACGCAGAAGAGCATCGGCGTTTCATGCGCCGCCGTCTGGAGAGAATCGGCAAATGGTGCCTGCCCCTGGCAGTGCTGGTTTTCACCGTCTGGTTCTGGGACCGGTTGGTGGTTGTGAATGAGATACCACACTACATCCTGCCCGGACCGTCGCTGGTCTGGGAAACTCTGGCGGCGGATTTCTGGTTGCTTCTCGAAGCCCTTAAGGTCACGCTGCAGATTACATTGCTTGCATTGGCGGTCGCGGTTATCGGCGGTGTCGGGTTGGCTGTCTTATTCACCCAGTCCCGGCTGTTTGAGATGTCGCTCTTCCCTTACGCCGTGGTGCTGCAGGTCACACCTATCATTTCGATCGCACCGCTCATCTTCATCTATGTCGACAATAAGATCGTCGGGCTGCTGATCTGCGCCTGGATCGTTGCCTTTTTCCCGATCCTGTCAAACACCACGCTCGGGTTGAATTCCACCGACCATAATCTACGCGACCTGTTCCGTATCTATGGGGCAAGCCGGTGGCAGCGACTGAAGCATCTGCAGATTCCAACCGCCCTACCCTACTTTCTCGGCGGGCTGCGCATTGCCGGCGGGCTGGCATTGATCGGCGCCGTTGTGGCGGAGTATGTCGCCGGTACCGGCGGCATTGGTTCGGGCCTCGCATTCACGATTCTTGAAGCTGGATACCGGCTGCAGATCCCGCGCATGTTCGCGGCATTGCTGCTGATTGCGGCAACCGGAGTGCTGATTTTCGTTTCGCTTTCCCTGTTCAGCCATCTGCTGCTGCGGAAATGGCACGAGAGCGCACTTAAAAAAGAATAATGAAGGGTTTTCTGAAGCTGCCGGAGTCGGGATGCTACCAGATCGCCAATTGTGTCATTGCCGCAGGTGCCGTGCGTGGCGGTGATCGGCTATTCGTGGACGGTGGGAAGGTCTCGGGGGCGCATGACGGCCCGGTTATCGACGCCGGTGGGGCAATGGTGCTGCCGGGTTTCGTCGATATGCATACGCATCTGGACAAGGGTCACATCTGGCCGCGCGCGCCTAATCCGGATGGCAGTTTCGGTGCGGCGCTTGAGGCTGTCCATCGTGACCGCGAAACCAATTGGCACGCAGCGGATGTGACGCGCCGCATGGATTTCGCTCTGCGTTGCGCCTATGCGCATGGCACGCGGGCGATCCGGACCCACCTGGACTCGGCACCGCCGCAGCACCGTATTTCCTGGCCGGCCTTCGATGCCATCCGCAGCTCCTGGAGGGACCGCATCGAGCTGCAGGCAGTCACGATATTCAGCATCGAGTCCGTGGACAAAAGTGCTGAATTCACTGGCATCGCGGATATGGCGGCCCGGTATGGCGGGGCATTGGGATGCGTGACTTACCCGGTTGCTGACATCGACGACCGGCTCGAACGATTTTTCAGCGCCGCGTCGGAGCGCGGCATGTCGGTTGACCTGCATGTCGACGAAACCCGCGACCCCGGCTCCGCGACCCTGCGCTCAATTGCCGAAGCAGCGATCAGGACCGGATTTGAAGGTGGTATTGTGGCCGGTCACTGCTGCTCACTCGCCCGGCAGGAACCGGGGCAGGTCGACGCGACGCTGGATCTGGTGGCGGAGGCCGGCATCGATATTGTCTCCCTGCCGATGTGCAATCTTTACCTGCAGGACAGGTTCGCCGGACGAACCCCGCGCTGGCGTGGGGTCACGCTGGTTCATGAAATGCGGTGCCGCGGTATTCGGGTTGCCTTCGCGTCCGACAATACCCGCGATCCGTTCTACGCTTATGGCGATCTGGACATGGTTGAAGTTATGCGTGAAGCCACGCGCATTTGTCATCTCGACCACACCGACCCGGATTGGCATGATGCATTCAGCGCCGGACCGGCTGGGATCTGCGGATTTTCGCCGGACAGCCTGCGACCGGGCGACCGGGCTGACTTCGTGCTGTTCAATGCCCGCGACTGGTCGGAATTGCTTCCCCGTCCGCAATCCGACCGGGTTGTGGTCCGCGACGGGCTGGCCATAGATCGGACCCTGCCGGATTACCGCGAACTTGATGATTTAATGGAGGCAGTATGAAACCCGACCCCGCAGCCGCAATGCAGGAACTCAGTCATCTGGAGCTGGATACCAATCCGGTTTCCGTGCGCGCGAAAAGCCGGGATTTCTTTTGGTATTCACCGGTCCTGAAGGATCGGCTTGATCACCTGTCCGCGGATTTTGTCGTCTCACCCCGGTCGGAACGGGAGGTGATCGAGATTCTCTCGACATGCCATCGCCACAATGTGCCGGTCACTACCCGCGGTGCCGGCACCGGGAATTACGGGCAGGCTATGCCGCTCGCCGGCGGTTGCGTCATGCATATGCGTAATATGGCGGCGGTGAAGGATGTTCAGCCGGGTCGGGTCATCGTTGAGCCGGGTTGCCTGCTCAAGGATCTCGATGACAGGTGCCGCCGGGAATCCGGGCAGGAAATCCGGATGTTTTCATCGACTTGGGCCACGGCTTCGATCGGCGGATTCATTGCCGGCGGATCCGGCGGTGTCGGCTCCTGCACCTGGGGACAGCTGCGGGATCTCGGCAACATCATTCGCCTGCGGGTGGTGACCATGGAAGCGGTGCCCCGAATCCTGGAATTCACCCGCGAGGAACTTCCCCGGGTGTCGCATGCCTACGGCACCAACGGTATCATCACCGAAATCGAAATGCCGCTGGCACCGGCCTATGACTGGGTTGAAATGTTCGTCGCCTTTGACGATTTCATGGAATCAGCCCGATACGCGGCCGACATGGCGAATCACGATGGCATTCTCATCAAGCTTGCGACGCCCTGTGAAGCGCCGATCGCCTACGATTATTTCCCGCGCGTCAAACCCTATATCGGGCCGGATGATCATGTCACCGCCTTGATGGTGGCACCGCATTCAATGGATGGATTCCTGACATTCCATGACCAGCGCGGCAGCGGGCGGATCATCTACCGTTCGGATGCGAATGACTGGAAGCGGGGACCCGGGCCGGTGTTTGAATATGGCTGGAACCATACGACGCTGCGGGCGCTGCGGGTGGACCCGTCCATCACCTATCTCCAGGTGCGCTACGGCTATCCGCGGCATCTCGAACTCGTCGAAAAGGTGCGGCGGACATTCGGCGACGAAGTGCTGCAGCATCTCGAAGTCATCCGGGAGAACGGCAAGGTCATGTTCGCCGGCCTGCCGATTGTGAAATTCACCTCTGAGGAAAGGCTCGACGAAATCGTGCGGATGCATGAAGAAATGGGCTGTATGATTTTCAACCCGCACCGCTACACTCTGGAAGAAGGCGGGCGGCAGACAGTCGATGACCGGCAATTGGCATTCAAACGGGAAGCTGATCCCAAGGGGCTCCTCAACCCGGGAAAAATGATCGCATGGGATCATCCCGGCTGGACCTATGACAGAATGTATTCCTATCCGGGGATCAAGGCACGGGGTTGATGCGCACTTTCATACTGTTCGCCCATCCGGTACCGGAAAGCTTCTCCGCCGCCCTGCACCGGGAGGTGATCGATACACTGACGGCGCGCGGGTGGGAAATCGACGACTGCGATCTCTATGCCGAAAATTTTTCGCCCCTGCTGACCTGTGATGAGCGTATCGGCTATCATGACGAGCCGGAAAATATCGAACCGGTCAGGCATTATGTCGAACGCCTGACCCGGGCCGAGGCACTGATTCTGGTCTTTCCAGTGTGGATTTTCGGGTTTCCGGCCATCCTCAAAGGATTCTTTGACCGGGTCTGCGTGCCAGGTGTCTCTTTCCGTCTCGAGGGTGGCAAAGTGTATCCCAATCTGAAGCAGGTGCGGAAACTCGCCGCGGTCACCAGCTATGGCGGCAGCCGCTTCCGGGCGCTTGCAGCCGGCGACCCGCCACGCCGGATTGTGACCCGCGCCATCCGTTTTTACTGCCAGCCGGAGAAACTCCGATATCTGGCTCTCTATGACATGAACCGGGCGGATGAAAAAAAACGGGCACGGTTTCTGTGCCGGGTCCGGCGTGAGATGGAACAGTTTTGATGCGGGTTCTGCTGGTTTACTGCCATCCCGAGCCGGCGAGTTTCACCGCCGCCATCCGCGACCTGGTGTGCGCGCGTCTCGACCGGGCGGGCGCGGAGTTCCGGCAGCTCGACCTGTATCAGGAGTCTTTCGACCCGGTGCTCAGCCGCGGCGCTCTGGCCGCCTATTCTGACCCTTCAAAAAACCGCGCCACGGTGGAAGCGCATGTCGCAAATATTGAATGGAGCGACTCCCTGATCTTCATTTATCCGACCTGGTGGTATGGCATGCCGGCGATGCTGAAAGGCTGGCTCGACCGCGTCTTTCTTCCGGGCTCGGCATTTCATCTCCCCGGCCCCGGGGAACAGGCAATCCGGCCCGGGCTTCGCCACATCAACCGCATCGCGGTTTTCACCACCTGCGGCGCGAGCTGGCTGTGGACACAGATTATCGGTTCACCGGGCAAGCGGATTCTGCTGCGCGGTCTGCGTTCGATCTGTGCCCGTCATTCGCGCACCGAATTCGCAGCGCACTATTCCATGGACAGTTCCACGCCGGAGAGCCGTGCGCGCCATCTGGAGAAAGTCAGCAGAGCCATGGATCGGTTTCTCAGTGCGGAAATGAAGCGGAGGTGAAGGGTCATGCCACGACGATTTTGGGCCGAATTCCGGGCATCCGAATTCAAATCAATTGATGCGGAACGGACAATTGCGATCCTGCCGACGGCCGCGGTCGAACAGCATGGGCCGCACCTGCCTCTCGGCACGGATTCGATGATCGCTGAAGGGATGCTCAAGGAAATGCTGTCGCATTTGCCGGCACCGATGGATATCCGCATCCTGCCGGTTCAGTCGGTCGGCAAATCCAATGAACATCTGTGGGCCGTCGGCACTTTGACCCTGAGCGCCGCCACCGCACTGCAGGCCTGGACTGAAATCGGCACATCCGTTGCGCGCGCCGGCGTCCGCAAAATTGTCGTGGTGAATTCGCATGGCGGCAATCTGGATCTGGTCTCCATTCTGTGCCGGGAGTTGCGCGTAAAAGCCGGAATGTTCGCGGTAAAGTGCCAATGGGGAAGTTTTGGCCATCCGCCGGGAATGTATTCGGAAAGGGAGCGTGCGATCGGCATCCATGGCGGCGATGTCGAGACATCGCTCATGCTGCATTTCCGTCCCAAGTTGGTGGATATGGCACTGGCGCAGGATTTCCCCTCAACCGCCGAGTCGGATGCCATTCCCCCGACCGGTGGCATCAGCTACGGCTGGATCGCGCGTGATCTCGGAGCGAGCGGCGTTGCCGGCAATGCCTCGGCCGCCACCGCTGCAAAAGGCAAAGCAACGGCGCGCCATCAGGCTCTCGGCTTCATTGATCTGCTTCGCCAGGTTGAAGCCACCTCTCTCAGCCGGTTTGCCAAGGCGGACAAACCGGATTGAACTCAATCCGGCGGCAGGCTCGACAGGTATTCCGCAATGGCATCGTGAATTCGCGGTGGCACATGCTCCGTGAAGGTTCGCGTGACCGCAAACATGGAGCTGTCTTCGTCAACGGCACCGGACCATTCGCTGAGACCATCCAATATGCGATCGGGTTTGAGACCGGCAATGCCCGGCGCGGCCCGACCGCCCGAAGTGAGCGCCGGCGCTCCGGTGAATGCGCTGTTTCCGGATTCCACCAGGATAAAATTCCGTGGCGTATGGCAACTGCCGCAATGACCGAGCCCATTCGCGATATAGGCCCCCTGATTCCACAATTCAGATTTTCCCGGATCATCCTGTGATCCCTGCCGGTGCAGGGCGGCGAGCTTCCAGAACGCCAGTGCCGGTCGCAGGTTGAAGGGAAATTGGATCTCGTGCGGCACCGCCGGGCTGGACTCGGCGGGAAGACGGTCAAGATACGCCTTCAGGTGCAACAGGTCCGTGAGGTGCACATTCGCATACGCCGTATAGGGAAATGCCGGATAGTAGTGCCGGCCCTCCGGGCTGATACCAAGGCGCATCGCATTGACGAAATCAGCATCACTCCAGCCGCCGATTCCGGTATCCGGATCAGGTGTCAGGTTGGGAGCATGAAATATTCCGAACCGGGTATTCAGCGGTTCACCGCCGGACGGTTGAACGCGGTCCCTGCCGGTATGGCAGTCGGCGCAGCCACCCAGATGAAACAGCAATTCTCCCTCAGCGGCATCGGCGGCAAAACCTGCCGGCAATGCACCGGCGATTTCAGCACCGGAAATGCGGGGCGGCACGAACACCCAGAAGCCGATGGCGGCGACCACCGCCGACAGAACAAATGCGGCAATCGCACGCAACTGTCAGAAACCGGCCCGCGCCGTGTCAATGAGTCGGAGAATCCAAGGACCCAAATCGCTTACGATCAGCGTCACACCCGCGGCGTTGGGATGGATACCATCCTCCTGCATATAGAGTTCCCTTGCCTTTTCCCGGCTCAATCCCCGTTCCAGCGCGGTGAAAATCCGCGGGTAATAGAGCGCGTCGTACAGGGTCGCGACTTCCGGAAAAACAGCCTCAAACTGTTGCTTGTATTCAATTCCGTAATTCAGCGGCGCTTCCTGGCCAACCAGCAGCACGGGAATACCCGCCTGCGTGATCCTGGCCATAATCGCATCCAGATTGCGCCGGCTGACCTCCGGAGCCGTTCCCCGCAGAAGATCATTGCTGCCGAGGGCCAGTATCAACGCATCAGGGTCCGTGGAAAGCGTCCAATCTATCCGGGCCAGCCCACCGGCGCTCGTGTCTCCGGACACGCCCGCATTCGAAACCGTTGCGCCGGCATCTCTTTCCGCCAACCATCGGTTCAATTGTGGAACCAGCCCATCTCCCTGGTTGAGACCGAAGCCGTGCACCAGGCTGTCACCGAATGCCGCGATTTCGATCTCCCCGGCCACCGCCGGGCGCACAAGCGCAAGGCACAGGCATGCCATTGCCAAAACCTTGCCAAGCGTCGCCGGCACCCCATATGCGTTAGGTCTGAAGCCAACGTGAACCGCCGAAATGAGCAACACTATCCTCTCCCTTGATCGCGTTTCGCTCACGCTTGCCGGCAATGCCGGCGATGTGGAGATATTAAAGGACGTTACCTTTTCTGTCCGCAAGGGAGAAACTTTAGGACTGACGGGCCCGTCAGGCTCCGGAAAATCATCGCTGCTTATGTTGATCGGTGGCCTGGAACAGGCAACCGGCGGCAGCATCATGATGCTTGACCGGGAATTGACCGGAATGAATGAGGATCAGCTTGCCCGTTTCCGCATGCGGCATGTCGGTGTCGTATTTCAGTCTTTTCACCTGATCCCGACCATGACGGCGCTCGAGAATGTCGCCACGCCGCTGGAACTTGCCGGACGCAAAGACGCGTTTGAACGCGCATCCGCCGAACTGGAGGCAGTCGGCCTTGGAAATCGGCTGGAACATTACCCTTCACAACTGTCCGGTGGCGAACAGCAACGGGTGGCCCTCGCCCGGGCATCGGCGCCATCACCTGACATTCTGCTTGCCGATGAGCCGACAGGTAATCTCGACGCGGCCAGCGGTGAGAACATCATGAATCTGATATTCGGGCTGCGCGACCGGAAAGGCAGTACGATCCTGCTTGTCACCCATGACAGCAGGCTTGCCGGGCGCTGCGATTCGACGCTGGCACTGACCGATGGTTATGTAGCCACAATCGCAAAGGGAGACGCCTGATGCTGCACCGGGCCGCAATCAGTATCGCGTGGCGTGAGTTGCGCGCCGGCGTTCGCGGGTTCCGGGTTCTGCTGATCTGCCTGGCTCTCGGTGTCGCCTCGGTAGCGGCGATCGGGACGGTTCGCTCGAGTATCGAAGCCGGGCTGACGGAACAGGGTGCGGCCATTCTCGGCGGTGATGCGGAAATCGAACTGAGTTACCGGTTCGCGCGCGAAGATGAACTCGATTGGCTGCGGAGCCATGCGCAGCAAATCTCCGAGACGGTTGAGTTCCGCTCCATGGCGGTCACGCAGACAGGTGATGAAACCGTCCGGGCATTGACCCAGCTCAAAGGCGTCGACGGTAATTATCCTTTATATGGCGAAGTCAGACTGGAGCCACCGATTCCGTTTGCCGAGGCGGTGTTCACCGGTGAGGGTGAGAATGGGGCCGTGATGCACGGCGATCTGATCAGCCGGCTCGGGCTCAGTATCGGCGACAAATTCTCTCTTGGATTGACCAGCTACCGCCTGACAGCGCGCCTGGTCGCCGAACCCGACGGCATCAATGCCGGTTTCGCGCTCGGACCGCGCACAATCATTGACTCGGGCAGTCTTGCCGATTCGGGACTGATCGGACCCGGGACACTGTATTCCACGCAATACAGAATGCGGCTCTATCCGGATACGGATCTGAATTCACTCCGCTCCGACGCTGAAGCTTCACTCGCAGACTCAGGGTTGCAGTGGACCGACCGGCGCGATGGCAGCCCTTCGGCGCGCGCTTTCGTGCAGCGTGTGGGGGCATTTCTGGTGCTTATCGGATTGGCCGGCATCGCCGTCGGTGGAATCGGCGTTTCCGCCGCGGTGCGCGCATTTCTGGAGAGCAAGACGGCGACCATTGCAACACTGAAGACATTGGGTGCCGAGCGCAGCACCATTTTGTTCGTCTACCTATTGCAGGTGGGGGCGATGATTGCCCTCGGCACATTGATTGGATTGCTGATCGGGATCATACTTCCCTGGTTGTTCAACCCGCTGATCGCGGCCTATCTGCCGGTTCCGACCACGGGCGGATTTAGTCTGCGGCCATTGGCGGAAGCGGCCCTTTACGGCTGTCTTGCCGGTTTCGCCTTTTCGCTTTGGTCGCTGGCGAGCACCGACAGAATCAAGGCGGCGGAGCTCTATAGAAGAAGCAGCGGCCGCGGCGGATTGCCGCCACCGGGCATGTTGTCGGTAATCTTTGTCATCGCTGCCGCCCTTATCGGGTCGGCGGCCTGGCTGTCCGGCGTTCCGCAGATTGCCCTCTGGGCCGCCGGTGGGTTGCTGGCCTCGCTCGTCGCATTCGGTCTCGCATCACTGGCAGTTCGTCAATTGTCGCGCGGTATCGCCGGGTCCGGTCTGATCCGGGGAATGACAGGCCTGCGGCTCGCCTTCGGCTCAATCGGCGGACCGAACAGCGATGCCGCACCGGTTATGCTGTCGCTCGGGCTTGGCTTGACCGTGCTGGCGGCGGTGGGGCAAATCGCGGTAAATCTGAATAATTCCATCACCCGTGACATTCCGGAGATCGCACCCTCCTATTTCGTGATCGATATCCAGAACGACCAGTTCGGGGAATTCACCGAATTGGTGCAGACGCATCCCGGTGTGACCGATTTGCAATCCGCTCCCATGCTCAGGGGTGTGATCACTCAAATCAATGGTGCACCGGCTGAAGAGGTTGCCGGCGGTCATTGGGTGCTGCGCGGCGACCGGGGTGTCTCCTATTCCGCGGAACCGCCGGAAGATGCGGTCATCACCGAGGGAGAATGGTGGCCAGCGGATTATACGGGAACACCGCTGGTGAGTTTCGCCGATGAGGAAGCACGCGAAATGGGGCTGCGCATCGGTGATCGCCTGACAGTAAATATCCTCGGCCGCGACCTTGAGGTCACCATTGCCAATTTCCGTGAAGTGGAATTCGAAACTCTGGGTATCGGCTTCATCATGATAATGGACCCGAATGTGCTCGCAGACGCGCCGCACACCCATATCGCGACACTCTATGCCGAAGCGGAGGCGGAAGACCGTTTGTTTCTCCGCATTACTTCCGCGTTTCCGAATGTCACCGCGATTTCCGTGCAGGAAGGTATCGATCGGATCAGGTCCATTCTCAACGGGCTGGCGGCGGCGATTTCCTACGGATCCGGGGTAACCCTTGCGACCGGGCTCGTGGTTCTGATCGGTGCGGCGGCGGCGGCGGAAAAACGGCGGATATACGAATCCGCCATTCTCAAGACACTTGGTGCTTCACGGCGGCGAATTCTGATGTCGCTGGCCCTGCGCTCGGCAATTCTGGGTGCCGCCGCCGGAGCGGTGGCAATTATCGCCGGCGGCATCGCAGGTTGGGCGGTGCTGAAATATGTCATGCGGATGGAATATGGTTTCGAGCCGGTCTCGGCAGCCGCCGTTGTCAGCGGCGGGGTGCTTCTGTCGCTGGGGGCCGGTCTTTTGTTCGCGCTTGGCCCACTCAATGCCAGCCCATCAAGAATCCTGCGCGCCCCGGATTGACCTCACAACCCGGTAAGGGCGTTCAAATCGGTGCGTCTGCAGATTACCGGCATCACCGATCCAGTCGACAACAGCAAACCGACCGCTTCCACCAAGCGGCGTCAAAACCCCGTGCCACACATTGCGGTGAAAATTCACCCCCTGATACGGATCGGTTTCAAACGCCACAGGCCGTCCCGGCGCCGAATCGCCGGCGGCGGCAATGACCAGGAATGGCACCCCATCCATCGGTAAAAATGCCTGTGACCCGAGCGGGTGCCGCTCCAACAGTTCGAATTCGTAGGGCAGCGTCCGGATTTTTGAGACAAAGAGGCTGATGCCGCCCCGGCCGGAGGAATCGAAATCCAGCCCTGCGAGATCGCCGTGTCGGCGGCACATGCCGTCATTGATCATCACCGGGGCAGTGGAATCCTCAAGAACATCGCCGAACGCGGCGAAGCCAGCGGCCGTCAAAGGTTGTGGAACAATATCCCGGTTGTCATCCGCTGACATCGGTTCGACCAAAGCCGGCATGCCGATTGACATCCTTATACAGCAGATATCTGAATTTCCCCGGGCCGGCGGCGCAGCAGGCCTGCGGACAGAATGCCCTCAGACCGATGAAGTCGCCCGCCTCAACTTCGACCCAGTCCTGGTTCAGCCGATATGCCGCCCTGCCCTGCAGAATGTAAATTCCATGCTCCATCACATGCGTCTCGAGGAACGGGATTTTCGCACCGGGCTCGAATTCGACAAGATTGACATGCATGTCATGGCGCAGATCCTCCGGATCGACAAACCTGACAGTCGACCATCTTTCGTCTGAATCCGGCATCGCCTCCGGCTTGGCCTCATCTTCACTGGAGACAAAGGATTCGGGTTTCGCCAGCCCGGCAACCGCCTCGTAACGTTTGCGGATCCAGTGGAACACGCTTGTCTCCTGGCCGAAAGCGCGCAATGTCCATCTGCAGCCGGCGGCGATATAAACATATCCACCCGGTGTGAGTTTCGCCGGCCTGCCATCCAACTCGACCACGCATTTTCCATGCGTCAGAAACAGCACCGATTCAACCTCCGGGTCCGGTTCCGGATTGTCACTGCCTCCGCCCGGCCCGGTTTCAACCACATAATGGGAAAAGGTCTCAAAAAAGCCACTCATCGGACGCGCGAGCGTCCAATGGCGGGACTTTTCCCAATGCGGTAGGTGTCCGGCGACGATGTCACGCATGACATCGTGTGGAATCACCAGATATTGGTCGGTGAACACCGCCCTGCCGGTCAGCAACTCCGACTGACCCGGGTGACCACCCGGCGGCCGCGCATAGCCTGGCTCATCCATACCCCACTCCTATCCGAATTTTGCTGCCAGCCGGTGCCAGGCGATACGCTCCACCTGCCGGCAGGCTTCCTCAAATTCCTGTTGCGGATCATTCTTCAGACGCGCACCGAAAATCTCAAGGATCGATTGCCGGCTATGGTCGCGCACCGCGATGATAAAGGGGATGCCGAATTTCTCCCGGTAGCGTCGGTTCAACTCAGTGAATTCAGCCCGCTCCCCATCCGTCATCACATCCAGCCCGGCGGATGCCTGCTCACTCGCCGAGTCGGTTGTCAGACGCCTGGCCTGTGCGAGCTTGCCGGCAAGGTCCGGATGCGCTTTGAGCACGGCAAGGCGGGCTTCGCTTCCGGCAGCACGGAATGCCCGGCACAACAGGCTGTGCACTCCTTCCGGACAATCATGCGCCGGCCCGACCTCCATCGCATAGCCGTTGGCGGCGACCCATTCCGAATGCTCAAATACGGCACCGAAATGCCGCACGAACTCATCCGCACCCATTTCCGAAGGCCGTAACCCATGTCCGGGTGGCGCATGTACCGCCATCCAATGACGGGCAATATCAATGCGGCGGGCGAACCAGACACCGCCGAGCGCGTTGGCATAGTTGAGAAAGCGCTTCAGCGCCTGTGCCCTTCCCGGCCTTCCAGCCAGACGGCAATGCAGGCCCACTGACATCATTTTCGGCGCCCCTTCCCGGCCTTCCGCATGCAGCAGATCCAGCGAATCCCTGAGATAGGCGAAAAACTGCTCGCCGCTGTTAAACCCCTGCGCCGTGGCGAAGCGCATATCGTTGGCGTCCAGGGTGTAGGGCAGGATGAGTTGGTTCCTTCCACCGATACGAACCCAATAGGGTAGATCGTCAGCATATGAATCCGAACAATAGGAAAAGCCACCTTCCTCGGCTACCAGGCGCAGCGTATTCTCGGAGCAGCGTCCGGTGTACCAGCCGAGCGGGCGTTTGCCTGTGACCTCTGTGTGAAGGTCAATTGCTTCACGCATCGAGGCGCGTTCCTCGGACTCGGTGAAATCCTTGTATTCAATCCATTTCAACCCATGGCTGGCGATCTCCCATCCGGATTCCAGCATTGCCGCTGTCGGCTCCGGCGAGCGCGCCAGAGCCGTCGCCACGCCGAACACGGTCACCGGCACTCCGGCTTCGGCGAAAACCCGCCTCAGGCGCCAGAAACCGGCCCTGGAGCCATATTCGTAAATTGACTCCATGTTCCAGTGCCGCTGACCCTGCCACGCCTCGGCACCGACTATTTCTGACAGGAACGCTTCCGACGCGGAGTCACCATGCAGCAGGCAATTTTCTCCGCCCTCCTCAAAATTGACGACGAATTGCAGGGCGACCACAGCCCCGCCCGGCCATTCAGGATCGATGGGATTCTGTCCGTAACCGCGTAAGTCCCGGGGGTATGTCTTCAACTCTCAGGCTCCCGCTTCAGGCTGCCGGGACAACACTATATCCCGACTCCGGCAAGCGCCAGCACCGACCGGTGCGGGCCTAGCCTCAATAACCAACGACCGCAATTGATGTGACTCCACCTTCGGGAACGGAGCG
>JAPOXR010000075.1 GCA_026706985.1 Paracoccaceae bacterium
AACAGCTTACAGCAGAATCTCCCCTGTATTCAACCCTTGGTTTGAAATATCCGGGTTAGGCTCGGCATTGCCTGCCTTCCGCAACTCGTCGGCAGCGGCAGGGCAAAGGGCCGCGAACAAGTTCGTCAACAGGTCCGCCGATGCGGCGGAGCACCTAGCCAAGGCAATGCTGGTTCGCAACGGCCTTCAGCCGCGCGCGATCCACGACCTTGCCCGGCTTGCAGACGAAATCACTGCGGAATCCCCGGAGCTGGCGGAGGCGATCCGGAGCCTGAACGGCCACACGCAGACCGACCACACCACGCATTACAGCAATTCCCCGCAGGCGACGGCGGAGTCCATCCGTCATGCGGTGCGCCGCCTGAAGCGGACAGGGCAGCTGCTTGCCGCCGATCTGGCGCACTGGCGCAGCGCCGGTTTGGATTCCGACATCGAACCGATCAAGTCCATTGCCGCTGACTTCAGGAAAGTACGGGCCGTGCCGCTGGACGTAACCGATTCCGCATCGGCACGGGCGGTAATGGCTTTGCGCAGCGAGCGCGGCGACGCACTGCGGGGTGTCGACGAATTGTTGACAGCATGGAGGGCACCTCAGCTGGAACCCTCAGCCAGGGACAACGATCCCCTGCCTTCGCCGTTCTGATCCGTCCCGGGAGGATTTCCGCCCGGCAGCCACTTCGAACCACCGCGGTCAACGGGTATCCGCAGGACCCACTGTACCTGCAGCTCACACATATTTGGGATTCTGGACCGGCGGCGGTCAGTCCCGAGGAAACGGAATTGGGGTGCAATCCGGGCGAATGTTACCCGGACCTGACAAAACCATCCGCCATCACATTCCATTCCTTTGAATTTCATGTTGCCAGCTGGTTTCAAAAACGAGCTCGTCACCGTCCCAACAGATCACCGTGGCCTCCATAAGGAAAGCCGTGGCGGTCGCGGTCTGTTTGGCACTAGTCCTGACACGCACATTCCAATCGCCGCGCTCGAATGTCGCCTCCTGTTCCATTGACGCCGCCGCGCTTAGTGGGTCGTCGGGATGAATTCGGTAAATCCGGTCCGAAATATCCGTCATCTCGGTGCCGGTATCATCGAGCCGCACGCGCCCGACCGGGCCGAACACACCACCATCGATAAAGCAGCGGGCGGTCTGCTCGCCGGTCATCAGGTCAGTTGTGACTGATCGCTGCATCGATCCCTCGGTGATACAGCTGCGCCTGGGTGCCGGCCTCTCTCCCGGGCGGGGCAATTCCCTCGGATCCGACTCTCCGCCCTGCCACACCGGCAGCGACAAAACCGATTGTCCCGGCGACAGGTTCAGCGTCACGGCCTCCGGCGCCGGCCACAGTATCGGCCAATAGGCGCTTGCCAGTTGCAGCATAAGCCGGTGGTCCTTTGCTAAACGGTATCCGATACCGTGCAGAGACACATCTATGCGCATCACTTCACCGGCGATCACGGCTTCCGGCTGCGTGTCCGAGTTGCGGTGCATCAGGTTCGCGAAACCGCGACTGATCAGCGACTGCGCACCATCCGGTGCCTCATCCACCAGCAGAACAACGACAAATCCCTGTTTCCGGTCGGCGGATATGGCAAGCGAAACCGAAGGTTGCCCGAGTATGTCAAGTGGCTCCGGCACCGGCTCGGTGCGGAAACACAGGGCACCGGCGGCATCGATTCTGCAATCGGCTGGAAGATCTCCGGGAATAGCGAAGGAACACATATCGCCGCCGGCTGAACCGAAAGTCTGGGGCGAGCGGATATTGAGCGCGTCACCAGGCTCGGCGAATTCACCGAGGCTGCCGTCATTCAGGTAGAAAATCCTTTCGGACAGGTTCTGCGGTGGCCAGTCCCGCATTTCGACCCATCGGCCGCTGCGTGCCTTGTGATATCCCGCCGGCGGTGCGCTTTCCTGCAAATAGAATCTGAAGGGCGGCTCTTCCATCAGGCCGGTATCGACCGCCTTCAGATATTGGTCCCAGAAGCGTAGGGTTTCGGCCACAAAATCCACCTGCGGTGACGGTATTCCTTCATGTGGATAGAGATGGGCCCACGGCCCCATCAGGATTTTCAATGGTGATTTGAGATTGCGGGCGATCCGGAAGGGCGTGTCACGGAACAGATCCGCCCAACCGCCGAAGAAATACACCGGAATATTGATATCGGAATAGTCTTCCGAGATGGATCCGCGCCGCCACATATCATCATGCGTCTGGTGCTGCAGCCATTGGTTCGGCCAGAACGTCATGGCTTCCAGCCTTTGCCGCCACATTTCCCTCCAGCGCCCGCCGACTATCGCCGGATCCGGTGGGAAGGAATTGATCAGCTGCATGATCGTTCCCCACCAGAAATTGTCTCCGGCGAGGACGCCGCCATAGAAGTGGATGTCCTCCAGCCAGCGATCGTCGGTGCCCATCACCGGTGCGATGGCTTTCAGCGCCGGAGGACGCCGCGCCGCAACCTGGAACGAATTGTAGGCTCCCCAGGATTTGCCGAACATTCCAACACTACCGTCACACCAATCCTGGTCGGCGATCCAGGCGATGGTATCGACACCGTCCTGTGTCTCGGTATCGGTATATTCGTCCAGCATCACACCTTCGCTGTCGCCGGTTCCGCGCAGGTCGACACGGATGGCGGCGTATCCCGCTTCGGCGAAGCGGGGATGCATGCTTTCGTCGCGGATACGTGTCCGATCCCGGCGCCGGTAGGGAATGTATTCCAGAATGCATGGAACCGGACGCGTACGCGCATCCTCGGGCAACCAGAGGCGGGCGGCGAGCCTGGTGCCGTCGGGCATCGGAATCCAGACAGTCTCAGTAACTTCAACCATGTGATACCTCCTTCACGGGAGCCTGTGCGCCGGGCGCGAGCGGGTAATGGCAGGAGAACCGACGGTCATCCTGTTGCCGCAGATCCGGCGGCTGGCTTCCACATTTGCCGCCGACCCAGGGGCAACGCGTGTGAAATTCACATCCCGAAGGCCGTGCCAGAAGCGACGGCACCTCGGCCGACAGGGAAATACGGTTGCGGGGTTTGTCAGGGTCGGGCTCCGGGTTCGCCGACAGCAGCGAAGCCGTATATGGATGGGCCGGTGCGGAAAATATTTTCCCGGTCGGTCCGATTTCAACGAAGCGTCCGAGATACATCACCGCAACCTGGTCAGCGACATGGCGAACGACATGCAGATTATGGGTGATGATGATGATCGCAAGTTTGAGCCGCTCGCGCAGATCATTCAGCAAGTTCAAAACCTCACCCTGCACCGAAACATCAAGCCCGGCCGTCGGTTCGTCGGCGATGATGAGCTTGGGCGAGAGCGCGATCGCCCTGGCCACGCCGACCCGCCTCGCCTGCCCGCCCGAGAGTTGATGTGGATAACGATGCACGAACTCCGCCGACAGACCGACAAGCGATAACAGCCGTACCGTCTCTTCCCTGATGCTTCCCGCCCCCAACCCATGAATGCGGAAGGGCTCCGCTACCAAGTCGCCGACCCGCATCCTCGGTGAAAGCGATCCGACCGGATCCTGGAACATCATCGACATGTCCCGTCTCAAAGGCTTGCGTTCCCGCGCCGGCATCCCGTCAATCCGATACCCGTCAAAACGCACAGATCCGTTCGAAATCTCCTGCAATCCGTTAGCCGCCCGCGCCAGAGTGGTTTTTCCGGAGCCGCTTTCGCCGACAAGAGCAAAGGTTTCGCCCGGATGGACAGCAAAGCTGACACCAGCGACGGCAAGAATATCGCTGCGGTTCAGCATCGACCCGGTGCGGAAAGTGACCGCAAGGTCACGCACCTCCAGGATCGGATTCATACCGCGCCGGCCCTTATGCAGCGCACGATATGCGACTCATCGAGTTGCCGGTCGGGAGGCGCATCGGCGCATTCCTTACCCCGGTGGGGGCAGCGGGGCGCGAAAATACAGCCCGTCGGCCTGTGGTTCAGATCCGGGAGTTCGCCCGGAATCGTCGGCAGGTCACGGCGTCGAGCGGTTTGCCGGGCCGGGTCACATTCGAGCAGTTTCAAACTGTAGGGGTGGCCGGGATTCTTGAACACCTCACGCGTGCTGCCGCGTTCGACCACCTCGCCAGCATACATGACGACAACATCGTCGCAGAGTTCGGCGACGACCCCGAGATGATGCGAAATGAAAAGAACCGAACAGCCGATCTGCCGCTGTAGATCTTTGAGCAATTCAATCATGGCGACTTCCAGCGTCGCATCCAGCGCCGTGGTCGGTTCATCGGCAATCAGGAGATCCGGCTCCATCATCACCGCCATGGCAATCGCGATGCGCTGTTTCATGCCGCCGGAAAATTCATGCGGATAACGCGCCAGCACCGCTTCCGGGTCCGGTAGTCGGACACGCTTCAGCGCCTCGAGCGATCGCATATCCTTTTCTGACTTCGCCTGCCCGGAACGATACTGGATGTTCCGCATCTGCCGGCCGATCGGAAGCACCGGATTCAGAGCCCCCATCGGATCCTGAAAAACCGTTGCAATTCCGGGGCCGCGCAACTCGCGCATCTGCCGCCGGCTCAACCCAGTCAGCTCCTGCCCGGAAAATTCTATACTGCCGCTGCTGATGCGGCCGTTGTCGGCGAGCAGGTTGAGGATTGCGTTGATCAGTGTGCTTTTGCCGCAACCCGATTCACCGACAACGCCGACGACACGGTTCTCGGAGACATCGAAACTGACATCGCGCAGAGCGTGCAACTCACCGGCACCGGTGGTGAAATGCACATTCAGGTCGCTGACGGCGAGAACCGTCATGCATGCCTCTTGAGCCTTGGATCGAATACATCGCGCATGGTCTCACCGAGGAAGGTGAAACCGAGCGTCGTCAGGATAATCGGCAGACCACCGGCAATGGCAATCCACGGCGTGTCCCGGATCGCCGTGAAACCGTCATTCAGGATGCTGCCCCAACTCGGGGTCGGCGGGCGTACGCCGAGGCCGAGAAAACTCATTCCCGCCTCGATGGCAATGACGACCGGAATGTCCATTGACGTCAGAATGAGAAGCGGCCCCAGAACGTTCGGGAGGATGTGGACGCGGAGAATCCGCACCGTGCCGGCACCCATGCTCTCGGCAGCGGTGACGAATTCGGATTCTTTCAATGCCAGGGTCTGCGTCCGGATGATGCGCGCGTAACCCGGAACATTCACCAAGACGACGACAATGACCACCGCCGTCAGGGATGGGCCGAACAATGTCACCAGCGCCAGCGCCAGCATTACCGTCGGAAAACTCTTGATCGAGTCGAACAGCAGCAGCAGCAGATTGTCGAGCCAGCGCGGTCCGTAACCGGCTATCAAGCCGAGCACGATTCCGATCAGCAGTGACACGGCGGTCGAAAACAGTGCAACGGTCAGTGCAATCCGCCCGCCATGCAGGACCCGGGAGAACAGGTCGCGCCCCAGCTGGTCGGTTCCGAGTAGATGCTGCCAGGACGGCACTAGGAAGCGGTCACGCGGCGAGATTTTGCCAGGCTCGTAAGCGCTGAGCCAATCGGCGAAGAGCGCGCCGCCGATCATCAGGGCAACGAGGAAGATGCCAAGCGCGCCCAATGGTTCGGCGGTAATGCGGCGGACGGCATCAAAAGCCCGGGCGAAATCCGGTCGGCGGGCCGGTCGGGTGAAGTCAGAGTTTGCTGCGGACACGGGGATCCAAAGCTCCGATCAGGAGATCCGCGGCAAGATTGAGCAGCACGAACAGCACCGTGGTCACAAGCACCGCCCCGGACACGAGTGGATAATTGCGGGTCAGAATCGCATCATAGACGAGCTTGCCGACGCCGGGACGGGCAAACACGATCTCGGCGAAAACGGCGGAGGAAAGCATCTGACCGATGCCGACACCCAGCAGTGTGATGGTCGGCAGTATCGCGATCGTCAATGCGTAGCGGTAGGTGATCATCGCATCCGGGAGACCAAAAGCACGCGCAGTGCGTATGTGCTGCGCCTCGAGCACCTCCAGCATCGAAGCACGCACCATGCGGGCGATATACCCGACCCAGCCGAGTCCGACCGCCAGTGAAGGCAGGATAAGATGGGTGATCTGGTCACCGGGATTGCCGGGCTCACCGGCGCCGATCGCCGGTAACCATCTGAGTGCGACGGCGAAAATCAACAAAGCGTATATGGCGATGACAAAGGATGGCACCGCGATCACCGCCACCGAAAGCACCCCCACCAAACGATCCGCCCAGGATCCGCGCTTGACAGCAGCCCAGCATCCGAGCGGGATGCCCAGTGCGACCGACCAGGTCATGCCACCGGCGATCAGTGCCATTGTGAAGGGAAGGTTTTCCATCACCACCTGCGCCACCGGGCGTTCGGACAACACCTCGCGACCCAGATCTCCCATCCATGCTCTGGTGAAGAAATTCCAGAACTGCACCCAGACCGGCTGATCCAGTCCCATCTTGACAATCAGCGCCTCGCGCATGGCTTCGGTCGCACGTGGTCCGAGTGCGACCGCCGCCGGGTCACCCGGAATCAGGTAGATCATGGTAAACAGCAGCAGCATGGCCACTGACACAATGGCCACTGCGAGCAGGAGGCGTTTGACTGCGTAGTTCAGCATGTGTCGGGGCGGCTCCGAAGAGCCGCCCGTCCATATTCAGGCCGGTCTGAATTCCGAGAAAAGAGATTCTCCGTTCGGTTTCAGGCCAGGCTCGATTGTATCCCGGTGAATGGCGCCGACAACTTCATGCGTGAGAAACACATAGCAGCCGCTTTCATCCATGAGACCCTGCATCTTCCTGTAGATCGCATCGCGTTCAGCATGGCCGCTGGTGACAAGACCCTGATCGTGCAGTGCCTTGTATTCGGCATCGTTGAAGCGCTCCCAGTTCCATACTCCGACTTGCTCCGGGGTGAACCAGACAGTTGCCCAGGATGGATCGGGCTGCATGGAGAAACGGCTCAGAACCAGTTGCAGTTTCAGGTAATAATCACCGTCTTTCGAGCCGAGCGACCAGAAAGTGCCACTGTCATTCTGCTTGATCTCACAATTGATACCGACCTCGGCGAGGTTCGCCTGGATAACCTGTGCCGCGTTCAGGCGCTCCGACTGGTTCAATATGTCCAGAGTCACTGACAGGTTGGATGCGCCGGCTTCGGCCAACAGTGCCCGTGCCCTGTCCGGGTCGTAATCATAGGTTACGCTGTCGCGTGATCCGGGCAAGCCGGGTGCGATGATGCCGTTGCCGATGCTGGCGGCGCCGAAATATGCGGCGTCAACCACGGTCTGCCGATCAATCGCATGCTGCACGGCGCGGCGGATTCGAATGTCGGTGAACGGTTCGGCATCCTGGTTGATTCCCAGCCAGACATAAGCAAGCGAGGGTTTTTCCAGCACCACGGAACCCGCCGGGGGATTCTCCTTCAGACGCGGCAGTGACGACACCGAAGTCCAGGTGTAATCCAGATCGCCGGCCTCAAAGCCGCGTTCAGCGGTCGCCGGATCCTCGATCGGGATGATATGGATTTCTTCAAAGCCGCCCGGCTCATGCGCCCAGTCGGGATTTCGTTTCAGGACGGTCCTTTGTTTCGGCTGCCAGTCGGCAAGCAGATACTGCCCGGACTGAGCCACCGGCTTGGTCGTGATCTTGTCACCCAGTTCCTGCATCGCCTTTTTGGAAAGAATACAGGAAGCCGGCGTCGGCAGGGTCGTTGTCCAAAGCGGAACAAATTTGCTGTTCAGGTGGATGAGACCGGACAGCCTGTCCTTGACCTCAACGCTCTTCAGCGCCGCCCAATCGCCCGCATACGGGCTTTCCACGGCCGGATCGGCAATCCGCTCGATTGAGAATTTCACATCCTCGGCGGTCATCTGACCGTAACCGTCGGTAAACCCGATATTGTCCTTCAGCTTGAAGGCAACGGTCACATCATCCAGCTGTTCGATGCTGTCGACAGCGATCGGCTTCCAGCCCCAGACATCGCCGGCTTCGGGAATCACCAGGGGCGCGAAGATTGACCGGATGATGTCATCCTCAGGCAACGACAGGCGAAATGCCGGGTCGAGCACCTGCAGATCGGAATAGGAGCGCAGTGTCAGGACCGTACCGTCCTGGCTGAACGCCATGCGGGGTGCCGCCAGACCGGCCGCACCGAAAGCACCCGTTGCAGCAAGAAACGAACGCCGTGACAGTCCCCGACGAGTTGTTCCGCAATGCATTATGTTCCTCCATCATTATTTCCATTCAACCACCGAAAATACGTTTCCGGGGCAGTTCACCGCCTATCACCCTACCTCCACATTGTCTTGATGATTTTCCCCGCCGACCCCTGCGCAGCTTCCGCAGCAATTGGAATCCAGCTATTTGAGCGGGTGCCGTGCATACTCATTTCAACTCCTGTGCGGCTGATTTCCGTAGACCCGGGGTGCAGCCCGACCAATGACCACACAAGATGAAGAGCGGGTATCGGCGCATTACCGGGTGCGGGAAATCGAGCATCAGTGGATTGAAATGCCGGATGGGGTCCGCCTGTCGGCGCGCCTCTGGCTGCCTGAGAGTGAGCAGCCGGTGCCGGCGATTCTCGAAATCATCCCTTACCGGAAGCGTGACCTCACACGCATCCGGGATGAACGGAACCATCCCTGCTTCGCCGCCCATGGCTACGCCTGCCTACGCGTGGACATGCGGGGATCGGGTGACAGCGAAGGCGCAATGCATGATATGTACACGCCGCCCGAACTCAGCGATACCCGTCATGTCATCGACTGGATCGCACGCCAGAACTGGTGCAGTGGCAGGGTGGGAATGTTCGGCACATCATGGGGCGGCACGGCTGGCCTGCAGGCGGCGGTGGATGCGCCCGGACCGCTGAAAGCGGTCATTGCCAATTGCGCCACGATCGACCGATTCGAGGACGATATCCATTGGATGGGGGGATGCGTGCTCACCGACACGCTTGAGTGGGGCGCGACGCTGCCGGCCATCCTGGCTGCACCGCCGGATGAGGCCACGACCGGCGATGGCTGGTTCAACGCGTGGCGGCAGCGGTTGCGGAATCTGCGGTTTCCGCAAGAGACCTGGCTCCGCAGGACAGAGCGTGACCGCTATTGGCGCCGGGGTTCAGTGCGCTTCGAGATGGACCGGCTGAATTGTCCAATCCTGGCAATCGGAGGCTGGTCGGACCGCTATTCGAATTCGGTCATGCCTTTGGTTCAGGCGCGGCCGGATATCTGCCGCGGGATCGTCGGCCCCTGGGGCCATCACTATCCGGACCAGGGCGAGCCCGGACCGGCAATAGGGTTCCAGGCGCTCGCCCTGGCCTGGTGGGATTGCTGGCTGAAGTCGGGAGCGCCGGCAATGCCCGACTGGCCACTGATGCGCTTGTGGCGGCGCGAATTCGATCCGCCGGAGGACCGCCTGCGCGAGCGGAACGGATTGTGGATTGATGTCGACCAACCGGTGCAAACCGCATCGCGGCGATTCCATCTTGCAGCGGGCAGATTGTCAGTGGCGGGGGCGGCGGATTGTGCACTGAAAATCCCGGTCGACATGGCGCATGGGCAATGCGCCGGTGATACCGGGTATTTCGGACGCAGCGGCGGGCTGCCGTTGGAACAGTCGCCGGATGATGCGCGCGCATTGTGCTTTGACAGCGACCCGCTCGATCATGAGCTATGTGTTCTCGGCCAGGCTGAATTGATCATCGGCGTGAACGCGGACGCTTTGCCGACGCAGCTCGCCTGCCGCCTGTGCGACGTCGACCCCGATGGTCAGTCCAATCTCATCACCCGAATGATCGTCAATCCGGAGCATGGCGAAGAGCTGGCCTGCATGCGGTTGACCAGATCCGGCGGTCAATCACATCTCGGTATCACTTTCCCGGGCACCGCCTACAGGATCGCCGCCGGGCACAGGCTCCGCCTTGCAATCGGCTCGTCATACTGGCCACTCATCTGGCCCGCCGGGGAGCGCCGGGAATCAACAATATTGACATCCGGATCCGCACTGCTCCTGCCGCTGCAACCGTCAGAACACTGTCTGCCCGGAGATCCCTTTCCACCGCCGCAAGCCCCACCGGATGAACAGCGATACCGGATCACATCGGTTGGCCCCCTGCAGAGAAAATGCGCCGGACCAACCGATGGAATGCTGCGGAATGGCTGGCAACAGCCTGCCGCCACCACCGAACTCAAAGACACCCACACTGTCTTCACCGGTGAAACGGTGGCTGAATTCACCGCAGGCTCTGACCCGGGGCATGCCGTCGGCTGCGTCTTCACCCACTCCCTCAATATCCAGCGACCGTCAGGGCTGGCTGCGATCGCATGCCGGGTTTCAATGCGCGAATTGCCCGATGACGTGAAATGCGAATCCACGATTACCGTGAGTTGGAATGGCGAGGAGCTGGCCAGCCTGACTTCAGAGATTCCGTGCCCGCAACAGGGGTAAACACGTGGTCGCCGGAATCATCATTCTTCCAACGCATGATGCCGGATGAAATCGCGGTCCGGTTCAATACCGAAACCGGGGCCGTCAGGCACCCTGACCATACCCCCATTCGCCTTCACCTGACCCTGAATATCCAGCTTCTCGGTCAACAGGTCATCCCGGAACAGGTTATGGGTGGTGTCAAACTCCAGCATCGGCTCCCATGGAAACAAACTGCCCGGCAACGCCGGCAGCGCCGCCAACAGCTGAAGATTAACCGCCACCGAGACCGCCGAACCCCAGACATGGTTGACTACGGGAGTGAAATGGGTGTGGCAGAGGGCCAGCACGCGCAGATATTCGGAAATCCCGCCGAGCCCGCAGACTTCCGGCTGCGCGATGTCGAGACCGCGGCTCTCTAGGAGCCTCCGCCAACCCCAGCGGGTGAACTCGGCCTCCCCGCCGGCGATATTGATGTCGAGTTTCGAGCGGAGCTCGCGGTAACCTTCAAGGTCCTCCGGTGCGACAGGTTCTTCGAACCAGTAGGGCCGCAATTCCTGGAGACCGCGGCCGACATAAAGCGCGTCAGAAACCGTGTAGCAATGGTTGGCGTCCACCATGAACGGGAATTCATCGCCGATGCTCCGGCGCACCGCCTGTGCGAGCCGGATATCCTTCTCCGGTCCGAGACCCACTTTCATCTTGGTCGCGGCAAACCCCATTTCCCTGATCGCCGCCGCCTCATCCGCGAAACGCGCCACATGGTCGCGCAGGCTCTGACGCTTCAGCATCATGCCGTAGCCATAGGCTTTGACCATCTGGCGATGCGCCCCGCCGATCAGTTTGTGGACCGGCAGGCCCGCGACTTTGCCGGCAATGTCCCAGAGCGCGATATCTACCCCCGACAGCGCCTGGATCGGCATTCCCTTCTGCCCGTGATCGCGCAGCAGGTTATAGACCTTGTGCCAGATCACGTCCCGGTCCAGCGGATCGTCGTTCAGGATCAGCGGCTGGATCACTTTTTCAACAATGACCCTGTTGGCGAGTGCGACATTACCCGGGCCGAAACACTCTCCCCAACCGGTTATCCCGGTATCGGTCGTGACTTCGACGAGGTGTGCCGTGCGGCGGCGGTAATATTGCTGGGAATATCCCAGCTCCTGCGGCAGTTCATACGCCAGAACATGGCTTTTCAGGGCGGTGATTTTCATTCGGACGGCCCGATCCCTGCATCCGGCAGTTGAATGCGGCCGCGTCGGCAAAGACTGGTCTGCTGAGCCATTTGCAATCTCAATCGAACAGATTTTCAATATTGGATTTGATACAGTCGCCGATATACAGCGCCAAAGCCTGGATCGTTGAGGTCGGGTTGACCGCACCGGAGGTCACGAAAATGGATCCGTCAACGATGAACAGATTCTTGACATCATGGCTACGCCCCCAGGCATCGACAACTGAATTGGCCGGGTCGCTGCCCATGCGGCATGTGCCCATCTGATGCCAGCCGGCGCGCCACCAGACCTTTTCACAGTCTCCCTTCAGGATTTTGTTTGCACCGGCGGCAAGCAGCACTTCCGTTGCCCGTTCGGCGCCGTGCCGAAGCATCCGGCGCGTATTGCCGCTGAGCGAATAGGTGATCTTCGGGGCCGGAATTCCGTCACTGTCGGTCAATTTGGGATCGAGGGTTACCCGGTTATGCGGTTCCGGAAGGTCTTCGGTGACCACGGTCAAACCGGCGAGATAGGGATAAACACTGTCCATGATCCTCCGATGCTCCGCCCCCCAGGGAATGGGGTCATCGATTCCGAAGCCCCCCAAGGCAAAGGTCATCGGCGTTGTCGATCGGCCGGCGTGTAACCCGTAGCCGCGCAGAAAGCCGCGTGCGGGATCCGATTCATAGAATTCCTGGCTGAGTATCGAACACGCCATCGGCCCTTCATGGCCTCTCATCGGCTCGTCAAACACTCCGGACACACCGGTCAACGGATGAAACATCAGGTTTCTTCCAACCATGCCGGATCGGTTGGCGAGCCCGTCGGGAAACTGTTCAGAGACCGAATTGAGCAACAGGCGCGGTGTGCCCACGCCGTTGCATGCGACCGCCAGCAGATGCGCCCTTTGCTCCCGCAGCTCTCCATCCGGATCAAAATAAAGGACGCCGGAAGCAAGGCCGGTGGATTCGTCAATCAGGATTTCCCGGACACGGCATTCGGTGCGCAATTCGACCCCGGCTCTTTCCAGAATCGGCCAATAGGTGAAATTCGTGCCGCCCTTGGCTCCTGCCGCACAACCCAGATCGCAGGTTCCCGCATTCACGCATTTCTGCCGCCCGTCAAACGGCTGGCTGAGGATCGCCGCATCAGAGGGCCACCAGTGCCAACCCAACTCATTGAAACCGCGGGCCAGCTTCCGTCCCAGCCTGCCCATGGGGATCGATGGCAATGGCGGCGCATAGTCCGGGTAGCCCGGATTTCCGGCCAGGCCGGAGACGCCGGTGTTGCGGTCATTCATTTCGTAGAATGGCGCAAGCGTGTGATAGTCGACCGGCCAGTCATCGCCTACCCCATCCATCGAACGGGTTCGGAAATCCGAAGGCTTCATGCGTGGCCAATGGCCGAGGAAATTGATCGTCGACCCCCCGACCCCATTCCAATTGACCGGCGTGATGCAGCTTTCCTCGGAATTGATCGGGTAATCCTGCTGCAGCCGGCGCACATTCGGGTCGCAGGAAAACGCCCCGTAGCGGGACAACTCGTAATCCTGGTTCCGGGAAGGGAAATCACTGTCGTGCAGATGCGACCCCTGCTCAAGGCACAGAATCCGCATCCTCGTTTCCAGGAGCGACCAGGCGAAGGCAGCCCCCGAGGCGCCGGCGCCGATAATCAGAACATCCACCGGGTCACTGGCCATATCAGCTTTTCCTGATGGGTCCGGTGTCACGGTAGTTCCGGCCGCGTTCACGCACCGGAGCGGTTAACCCGTCCAGCAATGCTTCGGATTCCGACTCGACTTCATAGCCTTCCGGATGGACCGGATGCGAACCGACGCCGACAAGTGCACGAATGTCGGGACGGCTGTAATAGCCCATATAAGTCACCGACAGCAGTGCCCGGAACTCAGCGGGGAACTCGTTTTCGAGCGCCGTGACAGCCTGTGGTGTCATCGCGTCGGCATGCGCCGGAGCACCATTCAATAATGTCTTGATGGCGGATCCGAGTTCCACCTCCCGGCGCAGCCGCTGAGCGAGAAAATCCGCCACTCCCAGATCCCCGGCGGCGGGAATCCTCCGCTCCGGATTTGCCGGGATCAGGCAATTCAGCATCGCATCAAGCAGCGCGCGCTCTTCATCAGTCCAGAGACCGCTCAATTCCACCACCTACTGTCCGCCGCCGGGTCCCGACCGTGATGCCGCATCAATCGACACCGCCAGTATCAAAATCGCCCCCGAGACCATCAATTTGTCGGCGGCACTTGCTCCGGTAAGATCGAGCCCGTTGCCGAGCGAACCGATAACCAGCGCACCGAGAATGGCATTCCAGACCGAGCCGCGCCCGCCGAACAGCGATGTTCCACCGATAACCGCCGCTCCGATGGCTTCCAGCAACAATGATCCGCCGGCGAAGGCCGTGTAGGAAACCGAACCGAATCGTGAGGCGCCGAAAATACCGCCGACGGCCGCCATCAATCCCACGATGCCGAAAGCCGCTACACGCAGTCGCCTGACATTCATGCCGACGCGCCTTGCACTTTCCGGATTGCCGCCAACCGCGAAGAGTGAGCGCCCGAAAGGCGTTGATGTTGTGATCCAACCGAGCAGCGTCGTGATTCCCACGAGCAGCACCAGCAGCAGGGGCAGCGAGCGGTAGGCATTCAACGTGAAAATGACAGCCATCACCAGCACGCCGAAAATAACCACCTGTCCCCATAGTGCCATGTTTGAATCGAGCTCGAGTCCCTTTGCCCGCCGCTGCGCCTGCTTGCGTAGATTGAGAAAGGCGAAGGCGGTGATACAGACCAGTCCCAATAACAGTCCCCACAGATCGGGAATGAGCACACGCGCGATACCGCGCACAAAGACATCGCCCACATTCAAATTCCCCGTCGGCAGGATTTTCTGCATGAGGCCCTGATATCCAAGCAGGCCGGCGAGGGTCACAACGAAGGACGGAATTCCGACATAGGCCACGAGCAGACCCTGCGCCGCTCCCATCACGATGCCGACACCGATAACCATGAGGCATGCCAGCCAACCCGGCACGCCGGCCAGAACCAGGACTCCCAGCAATGCCGCGCAGACACCGGCGGTAGCGGCGGCGGACAGATCAATGTCTCCCAGGAGCAGTACAATGGTGATCCCCACGGCAAGCGTGGCAATCACCGCCGACTGCATGAAAAGATTGTAAATGTTGCGCGGAGAGAGAAAAATCGAGCGGAACGTCTCCTCGTCACCCGTCAACAGGTCGACCAGGGGAAGCGCCAATCCGAAATAGATCCAGATTGCGGCCAGAGCGAATAACACCGGCACAAAGGCACCGAAACGCGTCTCGCGCATGGCGCGGAAGCGGTCAAGGAGGGATTGATTTGGCTTAAGCTGCAGTTTTTGCCCCATCCAATCCACGCGTCATGGCGGCGACGATCTCGTCCGGATCGGTCTCGGCGGTGGTGAATGTCGCGACATTTCCGCCGTGGCGAAGGACACAAATCCGGTCCGAAACCTCGAATATGTCCCGCATGTTGTGCGAGATATACACCACCGCATGATTGGTGTCGCGGAGCCGTTTCACGACTTCAAGCACCTGCCTGGTCTGGGCGACACCCAACGCCGCGGTTGGTTCGTCAAGCATGACAACGCTGCTCTTCGCACCGACCGCCCTGGCAATGGCGATCGCCTGCCTCTGCCCGCCCGACAAACCTCCTACCTTTGCCCGCACCGATTGCAATGTACGGACTTCCAAACTGTCAATGGCCTTCTTTGCCGTCACTTCCATCTGCAGATCATCGAGCGGACGCAGAATGCGCGGAATAAATCCCCAGCCGGGTTTGACCGGTTCGGCTCCCAAGGAAAGATTCGCGGCAACATCCAGATTCTCGCACAGCGCGAGGTCCTGATACACAATCTGGATTCCAAGCGCGGTTGCGTCCTGCGGATTGCCGATTGTGACTTCATTTCCGTCAAGAAAAAACCGCCCCTCTTCCGCAATATGCGCCCCGGCAAAGACTTTCATCAGCGTGGATTTACCGGCACCATTGTCGCCGACAAGTGCCATGACTTCTCCACGCGCAACCTCAAAGTCGACGCCCCGCAGGGCATGGACACCACCGAAGTGCTTTTGAATGCGCTCGGCCCGGAGATGGGGAGATGGGGCCGAAAGCCCCACCCTTTGTGATTCAGTAACCATGCATCCGCTTCAATTGCAGAAGTTCGTAGCCGCGGCTTCACCCTGGCAGACCATTTCCTTGGAAATCGACGGATCATTCTCGATCACGTAGGCGACCCCTTCCGCCCCGACGGCCGAATAGGATCCAACGGGCACGTAGGCCACAACCGCTCCCACGCCATTGGTTACGGTCTGCGATGCCAGGTCAGAGAAATCCTCGCCATTGACCAGCCGCACCGTGACCTTTGCCGCGGCTTCAGCCATATCAGCCAAGGGGCGCCAGCCGCACTGGGTCTGTTTGCCGAGAAGCATCAGCTGCTGCGCCTGCACAGTGCAGTCGAGGCCGGAAACAGGAACTGTTCCCGCCATACCCTGTTCTTCCATGGCGGCAATCGCCGCACCCGCATTCCCGTCATTGGAGGAAACGACTCCCTGCACATTGTTGTTGAGCTGAGTGAGAGCCTGATCCATTGAACGGCGGGCGATTGCCGGGTCCCAACCCGGGGTCCAGTTTTCGTACCCCATAATCCGCGCACCGCTCTCGTACAGCGGCGTCAGTGCCCGCAGCTGGCCGTTATGGATGACCGCCGCGTTCGGATCCGTCGGCGACCCCTTCAGCATAACCAGCGTGTCGCCATCCTTAGTATTCTCAATCACATGCATAGCCTGATCATAACCCATCCCTTCGAGATCGGCCTGCACCCAGAATGTCGTGTTGGCAGAATTGATCATGCGGTCATAGGCAATGGTGGGCACACCCTCTTCAGCCGCTGTATCAGCGATAATCGCCGAACTCTCGCCGTCGATCGGTATAACGATCAACACCTTAGCGCCCTGTGTCAGCGCCTGCTCAGCCTGACGCTGCTGGACTGATGTATCATTGTTGGCATTGAACACCTCAACCTCGATGTCTGGCGCAATCGCGGCCATGGTGTTGACGAACGCGGTCGCATCCTGCTGCTCCCAACGCGGGTTGACATTCTCGGGCAGCAACAGCGCGACCATATCGGCCGCAGCCGCTCCCGCCAGCATGATCGCGGCACCCGTAGCCGCCAGCAGCGATTTGGAATTTCTAAGAGTCATGTCTTCTCCATTTAGTTGTATCGGTGCCACTTGGACACCTTTTGCTTTGGTGGCGCTGTTCGCGAATACGGACCCGGTCTTCACCCTCCGTATTGCCACCTCCAGTTCTTCAGCCACCCCGAACCGGAGGAATTCTGTCATCCCCTGTTGTTCCACCGCTTTTCTTCCCGTCACCGCGGAGCCGCCACGACATTCCCGCGATCGCGTTTTCCAGCCGTTCGGTCGTGTCTGCGAGATGCGCACGCATTTTCGCTTCCGCCGCCTCGTGATCGCGCTGTTTGATGGCATTCAGGACAGCCCGGTGAAACGGGATCGATCCGGCATTTTCCCTTGGATCCGAGTTGGTCAGGCGGATTGAACTGAGAAGCGCGGAAAAAATCACACCTTCCATCGACAGCAGGAGTTCATTCCCGGCGGCGCGCAGTATGCCGCGGTGAAACATCGCATCCGCCAGCACGAATTCCTCTATCGATTGTTCACCGCGCTCCATCTTGACCTGCGCCGCCTCAATCTCCGCATGTTCCGCCTCGGTTCCGAAGCTGGCGGCCCAGGCGGCTGCGCTCGGTTCAATGATCCTGCGGAATTCGGTGAGTTGCCGCAGGAAGTCAGGCCGTGGATCGGATGACAGGTGCCAGGCAAGCACATCATCATCAAGCAGGTGCCAGCTGGCGCGGCGGCGCACGCGTGTGCCACTGCCCCGGCGAACCTCCAGCAGGCCTTTGCCGACAAGCAACTTTATGGATTCACGGACAACCGACTTGCTGACACCATAGCGTTCTCCAAGCCGGCCCTCATCTTCAATCAACTCACCTTCACGATACAGGCCGCCGACGATGCGTCGGCCCAATTCGCGGTAAACATGCGTCGCCAGGCTCGGCGAAACGCCCGGCGCCTGCTTGAGATCGTAATACAGCAACTCAGACATATTATTAATGTTAACATCTGATGTTTCATTGCCGCAAGTGATTTCTGTTGCGTTACAATCCGGGCGTTGGGGTCAGGACCTATCAGGGCTTGACAATCCGTGTCTCCGCAAAGCAAGAACTCAATGCGCGTGGAGTTTCGAAACATGCCTGACATCCAGCTGCTGGATTCCCCGCTGTTGCGCCAGGACGAAGGGGATGTGGCATTTCTGACAATGAATCGCCCGTCCGCTTACAATGCGCTTTCCTCCGGGCTGATGCAGGCGTTGCAGTCGGCTCTGGACGGAATTGCTTCGGAGCGGTCTGTCAAAGCGGTTGTGCTTGCCGGTTCCGGGCAGGGATTCTGTGCCGGCCATGATCTCAAGGAACTGCGGTCGGGTGAAGGCGAAAGCAGCCATGAGAGGCTGTTTGCGCAATGTTCGGAGCTCATGCTGTCAATCCAGCGGCTTCCCATCCCGGTGATTGCCCGCATCCATGGCATCGCGACCGCGGCGGGCTGCCAGCTTGTCGCATCCTGCGATCTGGCGGTTGCCAGCGACAATGCCGTCTTCGCCACGCCGGGGGTCAATATCGGGCTGTTCTGTTCAACGCCGATGGTCGCGGTTTCACGCAACATTCCGCGCAAACGGATCATGGAAATGCTGCTGACAGGGGAATCCATCAGTGCCGCACAGGCGGTTGAATTCGGTCTGATCAACCAGGCCGTTCCACCGGACCGTCTGGATGAAGCGGTATCGGAGCTGGCGCGGAAAATCACATGTAAATCGCCACGGGTTCTGGCGATCGGCAAAGAGGCCTTTTACCGGCAGGTGGAGCTGCCGGTTGAGGAGGCATACAGTTACACTTCCTCGGTTATGGTCAGGAACATGATGACGGAAGACGCCGAAGAAGGGATTTCGGCCTTCATCGAAAAGCGCAGCCCGGTCTGGAAAGACCGGCGGAACTGATATTCCAGCGCCGCCCTTCGCCGCTCAGCCCTGCAGCAGTGAGGAGATGCGGCGCAGCGCCTCCTCGATATTCTCCGTTGAATTGGCGTAGGAAAAACGGACATAGCCCTCGCCCCAGGCTCCGAAAGAGGTCCCGGCCACGGTCGCCACGCCGGCTTCGTCAAGAAACTTATCCTGCGCCTGCTGCGCGCTCATCCCGGTCCCGGAGATGTTCGGAAACGCGTAAAACGCACCGGCGGCGTCGGTGCAGGTCACTCCGGGCAGATTGTTCAACCCGCGCACGATGACCTGCCGCCTCGCATCAAACTCCGTCACCATTGCCCTGGCTTCATCCTGGGGTCCCTCCAATGCGGCAATGCCCGCATATTGGGCCGCCGCATTCACACAGGAATGATCATTGATGCACAGTCTGGTGACATGCGCGACGCAGGAATCCGGCCACACCGCATAGCCCAGCCGCCACCCGGTCATGGCATATGTTTTTGACCAGCCGTCAAGCATGATCAAGCGGTCACGTATCTCCGGATATTGCAGAAGCGAGACATGCCCGCGGCCGCCATAGAGCATGTTCGAGTAAATCTCGTCCGACATGACCGCCACATGCGGATGCTCAGCCAATCCCGCCACAAGGCGGTCGATTTCCGCCTTCGGCGTCACACCGCCGGTGGGATTAGCCGGTGAATTCAGAATAATCAGCCTGGTTCTGTCGGTGATTTTCGCCAGAATGGATTCTGCCGAGAAGGCAAAACCGTTTTTTTCCTCAAGCGCGATCGGCACCGCCTTGGCACCTGAGAAATTGATCACGCTCTCGTAAATCGGAAATCCCGGATTGGGATACATGATCTCGGCACCGGGCTGTCCGAACATAAGGACGGCAAAGAACATCGTCGGCTTGCCGCCGGGCACGACCACGACATTGTCCGGGTTCACCTCGACCACATGCCGCCTGTGCAGGTCGGCCGCCACCGCCTCGCGCAGGGCAGGAATACCGTTCGCTGGGGTGTAGCCGTGATGACCGTCGCGGAGCGCCTTGATAGCGGCCTCAACGATATGCTCCGGTGTCGTGAAGTCCGGCTGGCCGATACCAAGGTTTATGATGTCCTCGCCCTCTGCCGCCAAGGCCTGTGCCCGGGCCAAAACGACGAAAGCGGATTCTGTTCCCAATCTCGAAAGGCTGTCGGCGAATTTGATTCCCTGCATGATTACACCCCGCGCTGAATGGTGAGCCGATGGTAAGGATTCCGAATGCACTGGCCGATGAACGATCAGTGCAATCCCGATTCGCAGCGCTATCAGGTCTGGGCAGGCATTTCACCTACCAAAAGAATCCCTCCGGCTGGTCCGCTAGACGGAGCCGGTCGGGCGGCATATAGAGGGCTGCCCATCGACCGGTTTATCCGGCCCGTAAAGTTTCCCGAAACCGCAGCAGGGAAGACCGAATGTCTGAATCCGCCCACGACTACAAGGACAGCCTGCTATTGCCGCAGACGGATTTTCCGATGCGGGCCGGACTGCCGAAGCGGGAACCGGAATGGCTCGAACGCTGGGAACGGATCGGCGTCTATGACCGGCTGCGGGAACAGGCCGGTGGGCGGCCAGTATTCGTCCTGCATGACGGCCCTCCCTATGCCAACGGACATCTTCATATCGGCCATGCGTTGAACAAGATTCTGAAAGATATCGTGGTCCGCTCGCAGCAGATGATGGGTAAGGATGCGCGCTACGTGCCGGGCTGGGACTGCCATGGTCTGCCGATTGAGTGGAAAATCGAGGAGCAGTACCGCGAGCGGGGCGCTGCCAAGGACGATGTGCCGATTATTGAATTGCGCGGTGAGTGCCGCCGTTTCGCGGAACAATGGATCGACATCCAGCGGGGTGAATTCCGCCGCCTCGGCGTGACCGGCAAATGGGATGATCCCTACCTGACGATGGATCACTACGCGGAAGCGGTGATCGCCGCCGAATTCATGAAATTCGTCATGAACGAAACGCTGTATCAGGGTTTCAAACCGGTGCTCTGGTCGAGCGTGGAAAAGACGGCGCTGGCGGAGGCCGAGGTTGAATATCAGGATCGGAAGAGCGACGCGATCTGGGTGCGTTTCCCGGTTGCTGTGGATACGGAACTGGGCAGCGGCGTTTCCGTGTTCATCTGGACAACCACGCCATGGACACTGCCATCCAACCGGGCGATCTGTTTCAACCCGAAGATTGAGTACGGCCTGTTTGAAGTCACGGCGGCGGCTGACGGAAACTGGCTGACGCCCGGCACCCGCCTGTTGATCGCCGACCGGCTTGCGGAGGAATGCATGCGTGTCTCCAGGGTCGACAGCTATGCAAGAGTCGGCTCCGTTTCCGCGGCCACGCTCGACGCGCTCTCCTGTTCACATCCGCTACGTGGCATGACCGGTGCGGGCAGCCGATGGGATTTCGAAGTGCCGCTTCTGCCCGGTGAACATGTGACGGATGATGCCGGCACCGGTTTTGTCCACACGGCGCCTTCGCATGGCGATGACGACTACCGGATCGGAACGCGGTACGGGTTGGAGATGCCCGATTACGTGCTGGAGGATGGGAGTTTCCGCCCGGATCTGCCGTTTTTCGGCGGCCACGCGATTTACACCTCTGAGGGCAAGGAGGGTACCGCCAACCGCGAGGTGATTGCAAAGCTCGGCGAATCCGGCTGCCTCTCCGCCCGGGCACGGATTACCCACTCCTATCCGCATAGCTGGCGGTCAAAGGCACCCTTGATTTTCCGCTGCACCCGGCAGTGGTTCGCTGCCATAGACCGCCCTGTCGGGGATGGCCGTGACGAATTGGGTCGGACGATCCGTGAACGGGCGTTGAATTCGATTCAGGATTGCGTTCACTGGACTCCCCCGTCGGGGCGGAACCGGCTGCATTCGATGATCGGGAACCGCCCGGACTGGGTGCTCTCGCGGCAACGCGCCTGGGGTGTGCCACTGACCTGCTTCACCCGTATCGGAGCCGATCCGAAGGATGGTGATTTTCTGCTTCGGGATGATGAGGTGAACCGCCGCATCTTCGCTGCCTTCGCTGAAGAGGGAGCCGATGCCTGGTACCGCGACGATGCCAAGACCAGGTTTCTCGAGGGCCTTCATGATCCGGAGGAATTCGAACAGGTGTTTGATATTCTGGATGTCTGGTTCGATTCCGGATCAACGCATGCTTTCGCCCTGCGCGACCGGGAAGACGGACCACAGGACGGCATCGCCGATCTCTATCTTGAAGGCACCGACCAGCATCGAGGCTGGTTCCATTCATCTTTGCTGCAGGCCTGTGGGACCTGCGGGCGCGCACCCTACCGGGGGGTTCTCACGCACGGTTTCACGCTTGATGAGAACGGCATGAAAATGGCCAAATCGCTGGGCAATACCGTGGCTCCGGATGATGTTGTCCGCCTGAACGGGGCCGACATCCTCAGGCTCTGGGTGGCGCAGTCGGATTACCGCACCGATCTCCGCATCGGCAAGGAAATCCTGAAAGGCGTCACCGACAGTTATCGGCGGCTACGCAACTGTTTCCGCTTCATGCTCGGCAATCTGAACGGTTTCAGCGCCGCGGATGCGGTCCATGAAAGTGACCTACCGGAACTGGAGGCGTGGATTCTGCACCGGCTCGCTGAGACTGACAGGCAGGTCCGCGAGAGCTACGCCGCTTATGACTTCCAGCGCGTGTTCCAGATATTGTTTGATTTCGCCAATGGAGATTTGTCGGCCTTTTACTTCGATATCCGCAAGGACAGGCTGTATTGCGATGCCGCAGACGATATCCGGCGCCGGGCGACACAGACTGTTCTTGATCTCCTGCACCGCCGTCTCACCGCCTGGGTCGCACCGATACTCACCTTCACCGCCGAAGAGGTCTGGCTGGACCGGTTTCCAGGTCAGATTTCATCGATTCACCTGGAGGATTTTCCCGATTCGCCGGCTGACTGGCTGAACACAGAACTGGCGGCAAAATGGTCAGGCATCAGAAAAGTGCGTCGGGTGGTGACGGCAGCGCTTGAATTGCAGCGCCGGGAAAAGATCATCGGCTCAAGTCTGGAAGCCGCTCCAACGGTCTTCCTCGCGGATCAGCAGGATCTGAAGGTGCTGGAATCGGTTGAATTCGCCGATATCTGTATCACTTCCGGCATTCAGCTGTCGCTGGATGAGGCGCCGGAACATGCCTTCAGCAGCGAAGAGACACAGGGTGTCGCGGTGGCGTTTGAACTTGCGCAAGGGGAAAAATGCCGACGATGCTGGAAAATTCTCCCCGATGTCGGGCGCCATTCACATGCCGATCTGTGCGAGCGCTGCGACACGGTGCTGCAGACCCGTTCAGACATTGAATAGAATCTGCAGCACATCGCCATCGGCAACCTGGTAATCCCTGCCTTCAGCCCGCAGTCTGCCGGCTTCACGGGCACCGGCTTCGCCGCCGAAATTGACATAATCACCGTAGGAAATGGTTTCAGCACGGATAAAGCCGCGGCTGAAATCACGATGAATCCTGCCCGCTGCCTCGATCGCGGTCGCCCCCAGGGAAATCGTCCAGGCGCGGGCTTCCCGGTGATTGGCGGTGAAGAAACTGTGCAGCCCCAATAACTCAAAACCGGCATTGACGAGATTCTGCAGCCCCGATTCGCCGCTCCCCGAAACCCGTAGATATTCCTTCGCTTCCTCCGGATCCAAATCGGAGAGCTGTTCCTCCAGCGCCGCGCAACAGAGTATGAATGCCGATTGCACGGCGGCCGCATGTTCGCCAACCTGTGCCGAATACCGGTTGCCGCTGCCGAGGGAATCCTCATCGACATTGGCCACATACAGCACGGGTTTCGCCGACAGCAGACCGAGTCTGCGCCAGTGTTCGGCTTCGCCTGGCGCGATGATCGCGGCGCGCGCCGGTTTTCCTTCTTCCAGCACCGCCTGAGCGGCAACCAGCAGACTGTCCTCGGCGAGCGCATCGCTGTCTCCGCCCTTGAGTTTGCGCACAAGCCCTTCCCGCCGCCGTTCGACGAAATGGAGGTCGGCCAGGATCAATTCGGTCTCGATGGTCAGAATATCTTCCAGCGGATCAATCCTGCCGGCTACATGCGTGATGCCGCTGTCATCGAAACAGCGGACCAAATGGATGATCGCGTCCATTTCGCGTATGCTGGAGAGAAACCGGTTGCCCAGGCCGTGCCCCTCCGAAGCACCACCGACCAGACCGGCGATATCGACAAACCGCATGCGCGCCGGAACCGTTCGTGCCGAGCCTGCAATCTCCGCGATGGTTCCCAGGCGGACATCCGGAACCGCCGCCTCGCCGCTATTCGGCTCAATGGTGCAGAATGGATAATTCTCCGCCATCGCCCGGTTCCGGGTCAAGGCGTTGAAGAGAGTGGATTTGCCGACATTCGGCAGCCCGACAATTCCGGTCCTAAAACCCATTTTCAGCACTCCCGCCGATGCGCTTTGGCTTGACCTCGGTTGCGTTCAGACCCAGACTCAGTATCCGAACTGAAAAAAGACAAATGGACAGAATTCGATGGCTTTCACCCCTTACCTGACCTTTGACGGAAACTGCAAAGAGGCATTTGAATGGTATGCTGAAGTTCTGGGCGGAAGCATTGTCGCGATGATGCGTTTCCGGGACGAACCGAGCTGTGCCGGTATGCCGGAAGAAGTTCAGGACAAGATCATGCATGCGCGGCTGCAGTTCCGTGACTCGTTGCTCATGGCATCTGATCTGCCAATGGGCGAATATGTGCAGCCTCAGAGTGTGCATGTGGCAATCGACTTCGGGGATACGGCGACTGCGAAGGCGGTGTTCGGCCAGTTTGCCGATGGCGGCGAGGTTTCCATGCCTTTCGATAAAACATTCTGGACTGAGGGTTTCGGCATCGTGCGCGACCGGTTCGGCGTTTTGTGGATGGTCAATGTCGCCAACCCGGATTCGCCATATTATTGACTCGGCGGAATTGGCCAGAAGCGTGACCCGGCTTGATACACGATTCGCGGCATTGAAAGCATCCCGCCGCAAGGCATTCGTCGCCTACATTATGGCCGGCGATCCGGATTTTGAGACCTCGTTGAGTGTTCTGCGGGGTTTGCCGGACGCCGGAGTGGATATCATTGAACTCGGTATTCCTTTCACCGACCCGATGGCCGATGGCCCGACCATCCAGCTTGCCGGTCAACGGGCGCTGGCAGGCGGTCAGACGCTCCACAAAACCCTGTCAATGGTGCGCGCCTTCCGCGAACAGGACAATGAAACTCCGATCGTGCTGATGGGTTACTATAATCCGATCCACAATATCGGTGCCGGGAAATTCATCGCCGAGGCTGAGGAAGCCGGTTGTGACGGCTTCATCATTGTCGACCTTCCCCCCGAGGAGGATCAGGAGCTTTGCATTCCGGCAATACGGGCCGGGTTGAATTTTATCCGCCTTGCGACACCGACAACGGACGATAAGCGTCTGCCTCAGGTTCTGCGGAACACCAGCGGCTTTGTCTACTATGTGTCGATCACCGGTATCACCGGTGCAGGTGCAGCGCGGGCCGAGGAAGTCGCGCCCGATGTGGCGCGTATCAAGGCCGCCACCCCATTGCCGGTCTGCGTCGGATTCGGCATCAAGACCGCCGATGCGGCAAGATCCATAGCGGCAACGGCGGACGGTGTTGTCGTTGGCTCGTCAATCGTCTCAATGCTGGGAGACAACAAGACTCCAACGGAAGTTCTCGATTTCGTCGCTGAACTTGCGGCGGGTGCGCACAGCGCATGACGGTGATCACAAATATTGACGATCTGAAACGGCTTTACCAACGCCGGGTGCCGCGGATGTTCTTTGACTACACTGAATCCGGCAGTTGGACCGAACAGACATTCCGCGACAACAGCGAGGACTTTTCGCATATCAAGCTGCGGCAGCGTGTCGGGGTGGATATGACCGGGCGCAGCACCAAATCAAGCATGGTCGGACAGGAAGTCAGCATGCCGGTGGCTCTGGCGCCGGTCGGCCTCACCGGGATGCAGTGTGCGGATGGTGAAATCAAGGCGGCGCGGGCCGCCGCCGGTTTCGGTGTGCCTTTCACGCTGTCCACCATGTCGATCTGCTCGATTGAGGAAGTGGCAGCGCATGCGACACCCGGATTCTGGTTTCAACTCTATGTGATGCGTGATCAGGAATTCGTCGAATCGCTTGTCGGGCGGGCGCGTGACGCCGGATGCCGAGCGCTCGTGCTCACACTCGATCTGCAGATTCTCGGACAGCGGCACAAGGATCTGAAGAACGGCCTGTCCGTGCCTCCGCGCCCGACATTCGGCAATCTTCTGAACCTGTCGACAAAGCTGCGTTGGGGAATGGGCATGCTCGCCACCAAGCGTAAAAAATTCGGCAATATCATCGGCCATGCGCGAGGCGTGACCGATACCGGCTCCCTGATGGAGTGGACGGCGAATCAATTCGACCAGTCGCTGGACTGGAAACGCGTTGTCGCAATAAAGCGGCTCTGGGGTGGTCCTTTGATCCTCAAGGGAATACTCGATGTCGAGGATGCGCGGCGTGCGGCCGATATCGGGGCTGACGCGATCATTGTCTCAAATCATGGCGGCCGGCAATTGGATGGAGCCATGTCCTCCATCCGGATGGTTTCAAGGATTGCCCAGGCGGTAGGCGGCTCGGTCGAAATCCATTTCGATTCAGGTATCAGGTCCGGTCAGGATGTGCTCAAAGCCCTTGCCATGGGCGCGCACGCGACCTATATCGGACGCTCTTACATCTATGGTCTCGGCGCCATGGGTGAGAAAGGCGTCCGCAGCGCCCTGGAAGTGATTCATAAAGAGCTCGATTTCACCATGGCCCTGTGCGGCAAAACCGATGTCACCGAACTCAGCCGTAGCGATTTGTTTCTACCGGCGGATTTTGAAACCGCATGGAATTAGTGCCAAGCTGAGACCCGCACCGCTAAAGACGGCTGACTTAATCTTCTGTAACGATAGTTGATGCCAGCGCGGCGGACGACATCGGCAGGAGGCGGTTCGCTGAGAGGCAGGGCGTTGGAAGTGGTATTGAGCGGCGGGGAGCGCGAATTCCCCGAAGCGCATTTCCGCCGGCACGAGGCACCGGGAGCGCTGTCCGACCGGTACGGGCATAGAGGCAGGTTTCGGGAGGCATAAACCTGGAGGGCAGCTGCAGTCTAGCCTGAATCCCCATGCCATGCACCCCAGGTGACGTTCGGGGGTCCGGCAGCC
>JAPOXR010000009.1 GCA_026706985.1 Paracoccaceae bacterium
AACCGCCGGAAACCCCGCCCATGGAAGCTTCAATCCATGGTTTGAGAAATGCAGGTTAGCTATCAAGCCGGTTCCCAACCGTACAGTCAAGTGCCCGCTTCCCCGCTTATGTGTCTCGAACGTACAGCCCCGTTTCTTCAACCACTTTTTCATTTGGTTTCCATTCATTGGAAACTCCTGGATTATAGGTTGTGTAAAACTTTGATTGTTCGATCATGTTAAGTTGATTTCGCTAAAGTTTTGAAGCAGCAGTTAAACAGCATTGGAATGATTCATAGCCGACACAGAGTGAAGTCAACAGATGTGTTGCGTCAATCCTGCGACAAAAGAACTATCTGTGGTGACCGGTTACATTTGATTCGGCCCGAAGCGGCACGTCCATCAGCGGGAAGACACAGATTGCGCTTCCTGAGGCTGGCTGGGTAGATGCCGTGGATTTGTGCTCCTCCCCGGCGGGTGCTTCAGTTGGCCGAGGTGGGTCAAGGTTAGCCCGGATGGTCACCCGTCTGTCTCCACTGTCATCGGCCGCATAGCCGCGGCAGAAGGACAGTATCACATTTCCGGAAAAACTGGAATCTCTTGTTTCAAATTTACCACTAGGCTGACACGGGGTGTCAGGCGACGTCCGTATGTGACCGGTTTTGCAGTCGCTTCCTTCCCGGCAGTTTTTGTGCGGCGGCTTACTTCCGGGAAGGTTGTCGCTATGGTTTTCGGATGGGATACGGGTTCGCGGGTTTGGTCGACAAATTTGATTCTTCAATGTTAGGCTCGATCGGCCGACTCATGGATGGTCTCCGGTTGCATTGGATTTCCGACCTCGTTCCATAAATTGAGAAACAGGGATTTGTTCCGAATTGCCGGGCGGCATCGGTATCGCTTCCTGCAAGAGTCGGTTGGGTGTAAGGGTGCCGGGATGTGCAACGAGTTTTCTACGTCTCCATGACTCATTGTCGGGTGCAGGACGATCCGGGTGTCAGCGCCGGATCTGTGGCAAGACGGGATGCTGTCCGATGAAGCGCAGGCCCTTGCGATACGCCTATGGCAATCTGGAAATGCAAAATGCTGTTTAGGTCGGGGCCTTGTCTCAGGGTATTGAAATAACTTCAGGTAAATCCGGGATTGGAAACCCGGTCCGCATCGGTGTCGATGTCGGCGGCACCTTTACCGATATCGCGCTCGAGCGGGATGGACAGATCCACAGCCGCAAAATCCTGACGGATTTGGCCCGGCCGGATGCGGTGATCATGGATGGAATCAGGCGGGTGATCGGGGATCTGGGTATCCCGCCGGGCGCGGTTTCTGAAATCCTGCATGGCACGACATTGGTGACCAATGCACTGATCGAGCGCCGTGGTGCCAGGACCGCCTTCGTCACCACGCAGGGCTTTCGGGATGTTATTGAGATGCGTTCGGAAAACCGCTTCGAGCAGTATGATCTGAACCTCCGTTTGCCCGAACCTTTGATTCCACGCCGGCACCGTCACACGGTTGCCGAGAGGGTGTCGGCGGATGGCACACCGCTGCTGCAGTTGAGTGAAGGCGAAGTCGATAGGCTGGTCCGGGTGATCGAAGAGGGCGGTTATGAGTCGGTCGCTATCGGGCTGTTGCACGCGTACGCCAATGGCGGGCATGAGCGTCGGCTGGCCGAAGCGCTTCTGCGGGCGATGCCGAAGCTGCGGGTCTCGCTGTCATCAATTGTGTCGCCGAAAATCCGTGAGTTGCCGCGTTTCAACACAGTGATCGCCAACGCCTATGTGCAGCCGCTGATCGCCGCGTATCTTCGCGGATTAGTCAACCAGCTGCACCGTTTCGGCATCACGGCGCCGTTATTCCTGCTGCATTCGGGAGGCGGCTTGATCGAGTTGGAAACGGCCATCGAACAGCCGGTGCGGCTGCTCGAGTCCGGTCCCGCCGGCGGGGCTGTATTCGCTGCACTCTATGCCCGTGCACATTGCATGGACAAGGTGATGAGTCTTGATATGGGCGGAACCACGGCAAAGATCAGCCTGATTGAGGACGGCGCTCCGAAGACCGCCGGGACGCTGGAAGTCGCACGCCTTGACCGTTTTCGGAAGGGCTCCGGGATGCTGATTTCGACGCCGGTTGTCGAAATGATTGAAATCGGTGCCGGCGGTGGTTCCATCGCGCACAGGGATTCCCTGGGGCGGGTCGCAGTCGGCCCCCGGTCAGCCGGGTCCGACCCGGGCCCGGCCTGTTATGGTGGTGGTGGAACGCGTCCCACTGTCACCGACGCTCAGCTGCTGCTTGGACGGTTCGATGCACAGAGTTTTGCCGGGGGTACGATTCCGCTGCGGGTTGACCGGGCGGTGAGTGCGGTGGAGACGTTGCTGGATGATGACGCCACGCTTGATGCCCTGGCGGTTGCGGTTACCGAGACGGTCGATGAGAATATGGCCAATGCGGCGCGGGTGCATGCGGTCGAGCATGGGCGGGATCTGGAACAGTTCAGTATAATCGCATTCGGCGGCGGGGCACCGCTGCACGCCTGCCGGCTGTGCGAGAAACTCGGGATCGACCGGGTGATCATTCCTCCAGGCGCCGGTGTCGGTTCGGCGATCGGATTTCTGAAAGCCGCATTCAGTTTCGAGACCGCACGCGGCCTGTATCAAAGGCTGGACGCGTTTTCGCCGGCGCGGGTGAATGCGGCACTGGAGGAAATGGAGGCGGAGGCAGAACGCTTTTCCGGTGCCGCCCGCATGCGGGAGTCGGTTCGGCAGACCCGGTTGCGGGCCTATATGCGTTACATTGGGCAGGGGTGGGAGATTCCGGTGACGCTGCCGCTCACCCGGGTCGATGCGGCGTCACCGAAGGTTCTGCTTGAGGAGTTCGAGCGTCAATACGAGATACTGTTCGGAAGAATTGTCGCCGGTCTCGGTGTGGAGATCACGGATTGGGTACTGTCAGTGTCGGGCGAGGCGCCGCCGGTGCATGCGGTGAGTGCGGTGGAGCAGGAAATCCCGGTGTCGCCCGCGGGTAAAAGGTTGCTGTATGATGTGGCTGAGCGACGGCATGTCGAGGCGGCGGAGATTCCGCGCCAATTGATGCGGCCGAATTGTGTTGTGAAGGGGCCGGCGGTGATCACCGAAGCTGAAACCTCAACCATCGTCACCTGTGCGTTCACCGCCGTGGCGCAGTCGGATGGAGCGCTGCTTCTACGGAGGAGGGCGACATGAGCGAAAGCTGGCATGATTATCAGATCATGTGGAACCGGCTGACTTCGGTGGTCGAGGAGCAGGCCGCAACGATGATCCGCACCGCTTTTTCAACCTCGGTGCGGGAGGCCGGTGACTTGTCGGCGGGCCTTTTTGACCGGTGGGCGCGGATGATTGCGCAGGCGGTGACCGGGACGCCGGGGCATGTCAATTCAATGGCGGAGAGCGTGCGTCATTTCGTCCGCGAAATCGGTGAGCGGAACATTTTCGAGGGTGATGTCTATCTGACCAATGACCCGTGGAAGGGAACCGGTCATCTGCATGATTTCACCGCGGTCACACCGGTGTTCCGCAACGGCGGGCTGATCGGATTTTTCGCCTGCACAGCGCATGTGATCGATATCGGCGGCAGGGGATTCGGACCCGATGCGGCGGAGGTATTCGAAGAAGGGTTGCTGGTCCCGATCTGCAAATTCGCCGAGCGCGGCGTCATCAATCCGCTCCTGATCAGCATCATACGCGGCAATACGCGGACACCCGATCAGACGGTCGGGGACCTGTATTCGCTTGCGGCCTGTAACGAGGCCGGGAACCGCCGCTTGCAGCGGATGATGGATGAATTCGGTCTTGAGAATATCGATTCGCTGGCGGACCATATCGTGGATACCAGCAACCGGGCGACCCGGAAGGCGATCTCGGCGCTGCCCGACGGGGTGTATCGGAACCGGATGACCGTGGACGGGTACGAGTCGCCGGTCACCATGTGCATCGAATTGACTGTGGCCGGAGACAATTTATTGGTCGATTTCACCGGCACCAGCGGCATGAGCGCGTTCGGTGTCAATGTGCCGGAGGTCTACACCCGGGCCTATTCCGGTTTTGCCCTGAAATGCGCGATTTCACCGGACATCCCGAACAATGCGGGTTCGCTGGAGCCGTTTGAAATCCTTGTCCCGCCGGGCTGCATATTGGCGGCGGAGCGGCCGGCCCCGGTTTCCGTGCGCCATGTCCTCGGTCATTTTCTGCCTGATGTTGTCCTCGGTGCACTACATCTTGCTCTGCCGGGCCGGATTCCGGCGGAAGGCGCGTCGGCGCTGTGGAACGTGCAGATATCCGTGCGTGCCACCGGGTCGGACAGCCCATCGGCGGAAATCCTGATGTTCAATTCCGGCGGCACCGGAGCGCGGCCTGAACTCGACGGACTTTCAGCGACGGCGTTTCCTTCCGGCGTTTCCACGATGAGTGTCGAGGCCACCGAGCAGGTGGGGCCGATCACAGTCTGGCGCAAGGAACTGCTTCAGGATTCGGGAGGGCCAGGCAGGACCAGGGGTGGCCTCGGGCAGATCATGGAGATTGAAGCTTCGCCGGGATATCGATTCTGGTTCAATGCCATGTTCGACCGGGTCGGCTGTCCGGCCCGTGGGCGCGATGGCGGCGGACCGGGTGGCAAGGGAATTGTGCGCATTGCGGATGGCGAGGATCTGTGCAGCAAAGGGCGGCAGGCGGTGCCTGTCGGTAAGCGGCTGCAGCTCTGCCTTCCCGGTGGCGGTGGCTGGGGCAACCCGTCGCAAAGGCACCCCGATGCAGTGCGGGCCGATATCGAAGCCGGATATGTATCGGCCGGATCGGCTGCGGAGATTTATGGTTACAGCGAGACGGAGACAGATCAATGAGTGAAAAACCGCTGGCAGTAGTGTCAGGTGCGGCGCAGGGGATCGGGTTTGCCTGTGCCGAGGCGCTTTCGGATGATGGTTACAGACTCGTCCTGACAGACATCAATCTAAAAGGGGTTGAACAGGCGGCAGCGCGGATAAGCGGGGATGCCATCGCGATGCGGTGCGATTTCGGCAATGCCGAAGAGATTAACGCACTTTTTGCAAGGATCAGCGACGAGGCCGGTCCGCTGAATGTCTTGGTCAATAACGCCGGTATCGCGCTGCCCGGTGAATTTCTGTCCTACGGGATAGATGCGTTCCGTCGGGTCATTGACGTGAATCTAACGGGTCCGTTTGTCGCCACTCAATGTGCGGCGAAGATCATGATCGAACACCGGATTGAAGGCGCGGTCATCAATATGGCCTCGATTAACGGGATTGTCGCAATTCCGGGAATACCCGCCTATTGCGCTTCCAAGGGTGGAATTATCCAGCTCACCAAATCGGCGGCTCTGGCTTTGGCCGAACACAATATCAGGGTCAATGCTGTCGGGCCGGGATCAATTGACACCGAGATGATGGCGGCAGTCAATGACCAGCCGGAAGCCATGCAGAGGATTTTATCCCGGACCCCTCTGAAACGTGTCGGCCAACCCGGCGAAATCGCCAGTGTGGTGTCATTTCTGGCCTCTCCGAAAGCGAGCTACATCACCGGAGAGACAATCTACATTGATGGCGGTCGGCTCGGATTGAACTATGTCTGCTGACGGCAGCCTCGCCGGCAGTTTTCACTGCGACCGGTCGACGGTTGAACTGATATTGTCGATTGTTTTTTCGTAATCGATGATGTGCCCGAAGGCGACCCGGCGGCGTCTTCGCGCCCGCCTTTGACTCAGATCCAGATTGAGGCGGAAAGCTTCCCGCCCGGTGGCGGCGGCGGCCCATTCCGAGAATGCGTGCCCTTCGATCCTGATTTCACTGATATGTTTCGGAAATATGTAAAGCGTCCTGAATTAGCCGGCGCAGAATTCGCTGAGGAATTCCCGAAATCCGGGCTTTATCTTAGCCTGACCGGAATCGAAGCTGATTTCATTCGGGATCGCAATCACATCATTCGGGCCGATACTGCCGCTGAACTCAGAAACAAGATTTCCCGCGTCAGATTGCGATTGGCCTGCCGGAACACTTCTGAACGGGACACAGTAGAAAGCGCCATGAGATGGAAAACTCCCTTATATCACCGTGTCGGGAGAGAGATGGTTCAGCAGTCTAAATTCGGAGAGTCTCAGTTTGGAATCCGTTTTTTGTAGGTCTTCGGGCGCTTTGGCTTCGGCTTGCTGGCTTCGTCACCGAGATAATCTCGGGAAGCGCCGCCATCAGCAACCGATTGGAGTACAGGAGGCTCATCGACCGCTTGATCCCGGCAATGTCCCGGTCGTCTCCGAACTCGACCGTCTCGGGCGCAATACCACGGATGCCGCCGCAACGATGGCAGACCTTCATGCGTCCGATCGATGTCAGGGTTCACAGCCTGGTGCTTGGCGGTGTCGATCTCATAAGCACGACGGGCAAATTCACCATGCATGTTGTCGATGCGGTAATGGAATTCTAGCGGGATCTCCTCTTGGAGTGCGTCTAGCCCAGCCTTCACCAGGCTACGGCCGAGGGCGGGCATCCCGACCGGCCGCACCATCTATCCGCTGAGGCGCGGCAGTCGGTGTTTGAGCTCCTCGCGACCGGTGCCAGCGTCTCCTCGCCTGCCCGGAGGTTCAACGCCAGCCGCGAGACCATCTTGCGGGTGAGGGATGGGAGCCCGCCCCGGAATTGGGCTGGGAAGAGAACTGAAACGGGCGATTCTCAGAGGGACCCAACTTGGCATTTATCCATGTGTCTCTTGCGGATTCTGCCGAGGCCATACGACCGGTCTCTGGAAGTCGGAGTGCCATAAGAGTTCCTTTGCGAATCGCTGCTTCGGAAATTGAACAAGGACGACTTGCAGACCGGCGGTTCGGGCGCGCTTCATTGCCGGCAGGCAATCCGTATCGCCGGTAACTAGGATGATCTTGTCGATGGACCGGTCATCAGCGTAGGAAGCGATGTCGAGGCCAATCCGCATGTCGACGCCCTTCTGTTCGAAGCGCGGCTTGAAGTCCTCATCCGATAGTGTAGCTGAAGCGATGGGGGTTCGTTTTGGCTCGAACCCCCGGAATTTGAGCGTGCCGAGACGAACCGCAAAAAGAGATTTCGCTGCCAGCACCTTTAACCATTCGTCCGAACCTTGGAATTGTGTCCGCTTGCCCGAAACCGGCAATTTAGGATTTCCCTGGTAGGGTGCGCAGTCGTAATAGAGAATCCGGAGCAGAGTTTCGTCCTCGGCAACGCAGGCATGGGCGACAGCCTCAATGCAATCTGGATCGTACCTGTGACCGGCTTGCCGGACCAGCACCCGAAGATGCCCGCCATCGATGAACACTGCTGCTTTCACACGAAAAGGCCCTCCACAGGCATGGCCCACGGAAGGCCTTCGCATAAATGCTCGCCTACGAGCGTAGCGGATAACTGTATGAAACTTTATATTTAAGCGACACTTCGGTCAACCCTGTGTACCTCGTATGACTATTGAATCGGGAATAAAATGAGGAGATGGCTGTGGAAAAGTTTGGTGTGAGTTGCTGTGGGAAACCCGCTCCATCGTGCCTTCCGCTGCGGTTTCGGCTTTGCCCCAACCGGATCCGCCGGATGTGACTGGCGGCAGACGGGCTGTTGATTGAGAAACTGCCGGAAATCAAGATTCGGATGCTCATGATAGTTTTATGCACGCCACGGCTGGAAAAACTTGATTGAATTAAGACTTCTTCCTTGAATGGAATTTGGAACGCCAAATGCCATTGACGTTTGGGTGGTTGTCACATATTCGTGGATGCAGACCCAAACTCCCCACAGACTTTCAAGGAGAGACTTATGAATTTCAGGAAACTCGGCACCCTCACGGCCGTTTTGCTCGCTGCCGCCCTGCCGGGCGCGGCGGATGAATATCCAGGCAAGACGATTGAGGTCGTGACCCATGCCGGCAATGGCGGCGGCACGGATGTGACCACCCGCATGATGATGCTTCGCGCCCGCCGTGAACTCGGGCAGGACATGGTGGTTGTGAACAAGCGCGGCGGTGGCGGTACCGCGGCGATGGATTACTATCTCGGCGTGCCTGCCGACGGGTATACGATCCTAGCCTTTACCATCGGTCATGCGGCCGAATTGGCCAAGGGCAAAACCAAGATGAACCTCGATGATATCCGGCCGATCGCACGCGGGACGGATGATCCGCAGATCCTGATGGTGCGTTGCGGCGCGTATGACAGCGCCGAGGATTTTGTCGCCAAACAGAAACAGGCACCGATCACCTACGGCACCACCCATGTGGGCAATATCGATGATGTTTCGGCATTCATGTTCACCGTGAAAGGCGGCATGATGACACCGAAAATCCTGCCCTTCGACGGTGGTGGCGAACTGGCGACGCAATTGGTGGCCGGCGCGGTTGATGCCGCGGTCCTGAACCTGGCGGAAGCGGGAAGCCAGATCGAAGCCGGTGATATTTGCCCGATCGTGGTTCTCGCCGACCAGAGGATGGCGGCATTGCCCGATGTCTCGACGGCTCAGGAAATGGGAATTCCGGTCAGCTTCTCCACGGTGCGTGGTTTTGTCGTGCACAAGGATGTGCCCGATGATGTCGCCGCCCGGATCGAGGAAGCGTTGCTCAAGGCGATGAATCATACGGTCTATCAGGGTTTCCTCACCACGGTCGGGCTGGATTCCAGTTCGGTCGCCGGTTCGGATGTCTGGGGTGGCCAGATTTCGACCATGGTGACGGATATGCAGGCGGCACTGAAAGAACTCGGTTTTATCGAGTAAGCGCCTGACAATTGCCGCGGCGGGGTTGCCTTCGCCGCGGCTGCGGAGTGCGGACGATCAACAAGGACGTCACCGGAACTCATCTTGAGCGCTGGCTTGTGCCGGCGCTCATTCTCATATTTTGCGCCGCTGCATATTTTCTGACCACAGACTTTGAGCGAATGCCGCCGATACTGAAACGCGGAATTCAGCCGTCGGATTTTCCTCAGCTGATCGCTGGCCTGATCGCCGGTCTGACCATCCTCATGATGCTGCGCGATCCGGTCATCACCGGTAACAGAATCAGCCGCGTCAACTGGGCGACAATCGGCTTGCTTCCGGTTTTTGCCATTCTCACCGCAATCGATTTCTTTCTCGCATTGGCGGTTACGGCGACGGCTTTGGCTGTGCTCTGGGGAGAGAGGCGGGGCAGGATCCTGCTGCTGGTCGGCGTCGCTGTGCCCGTCGCTGTGTTCCTGCTGTTTGATCAATTGTTCAGAATCCGGTTTCCGCGCGGCATCCTGACAAGTCTTTGGTACGGCTGAGGCAATGGAAGCCTTCTTTGCAGGTCTGATTGCCCTGACCGATCCGGTATTGCTGCTGTTCCTGGTGACGGCGACATTGGGTGGTGTTGTGATCGGAGCGCTACCGGGCCTGAATGCCACCACCGGCGCCGCATTGCTGCTGCCATTCACCATCACGATGGAACCGGTTGCCGCGGTGGCGGTGCTGACCGCGATTTACTGTTCGGCGACTTTTGCCGGTGCCATCACCGCGATCCTGATCAACACACCCGGTACATCGGCGAGTGCCACAACATGCCTTGACGGCTATCCGCTGGCGCAGCGTGGTGAGGCCGGGCGGGCGCTGGGACTGGCTGTGGTTTCCTCGACCATAGGCGGTGTCGGCAGTGTCATCGTGCTCATGCTGGCGGCACCTTTGCTCGCCCGTGCCGCCTACAATTTTGCACCCCCGGAATACTTCGCCCTTACTGTGTTCGGGCTTTCCATGCTGGCTACGATCGGCGGCGGTTCACCGATAAAGAACCTGATCGCCGGCGCATTCGGCGTGTTGCTGGCGACTGTCGGCATCGATCTCATGACGAGCGTGGAGCGCTTCACCTTCGGTTGGTCGGAACTCAGCGACGGAATTGGCTTCGTGCCGGTGATGATCGGTGTGTTCGGGATTTCCGAGATCCTGGTTCAGGCATCGAAACTCGACATCGTGCATGAGCGTATACGGATGAAAGCCATCGCGCTTCCGTCGCGGGAGGATTACCGGCGGGTCTGGAAAACCATTCTGCGGTCCACCGGTATCGGAACCTTCATCGGTATCCTGCCGGCGGAAGGCGCGACCGTCGCGTCCATGATCGGATACAATGAGGCGCGGCGCTGGTCGAAGACGCCGGAAGAATTCGGCAAAGGAGCCATCGAAGGAATCGCCGGCTCGGAGGCGGCGAACAATTCAGCCACCGGCGGTGCCATGGTGCCGACGCTTGCCCTCGGTATACCGGGATCGCCGACCGCGGCGGTGATCCTGGTGGGTTTGGTTGTGCATGGGCTGCGGCCCGGACCGACAATGTTCACCGAACAGGCGAATTTCGCATTTTCCATTTTCTGGTCGATGATGTTCGTCAATCTGCTGTTTCTCGCTGTCGGCTTGTTCGGAGCCCGGATCTTTGCCCGCGTCACTCTGGTGCCGGTGCGGGTGCTGTGGCCGTGTGTCTTCATTTTTTCGGTGGTTGGAGCCTATGCTCTGGACCAGTCCATGCTCGATGTCTGGGTAGCGCTGATTGCCGGCATCGCCGGTTTCTTTATGCGCCGCTACGGGTTTTCGGTGGTGCCGCTCGCCATCGGCTTGATTCTGGGTGGAATGCTTGAGCAGCGGCTGGGCCAGTCGATGGTGATGCTGGATGAGAAATGGTGGCTATTGCCGACTCGTCCGCTGACCCTTTTCTTCCTGCTGCTAACCGCTCTGGCGTTGTTCGGCAGGCCGGTTGGACAATTTATCGCAGCGCGCATGACGCGCCAGGGTTGAGATCGCTGATATGGAGACAATCAAATCTGTTCGCAGCCGGGTCTGGAATTGGACCGGTCCGACGGTGCCGCCAAACCGGAATTTCTGCACCAACGCATCGGATGTGCTGCGTGAGAAGGGCGATGCGATGGCATCCTTCCGGTTTCACCAATGGCTGACCTGCGAGGTCGAAACCGACAAGGGCACAGTGGGAATCGGCAATGCGGCACTGGCGCCCTCGGTGGTGAAAAAGGCCATTGATGACTGGTATGCGGGTCTCGTAATCGGCGAAGATCCGTTCGACTGTGCCTATCTTTGGGACAAAATGTACCGGATGACGCATGCCTGGGGGCGTAAAGGGATCGGGATGGTCGCGATCAGTGCCATCGATATCGCGCTTTGGGACTTGATGGGGAAGATTGCCGGTAAACCGGTTTTCAAATTGCTGGGTGGGCGGAGTAAGGACCGTATCCCGGTCTATTACTCTAAACTTTATGCCGGCCCGCCCGCTGACATGCAGCGCGAAGCCGAACAGGCATTGGCGATGGGGCATACCGCTTTCAAGATGCGCTTCGGGTTCGGCCCGCGCGACGGCATGGCGGGAATGCGCGAAAACCTGAAGCGTGTCGAGGCGGTGCGCGAAGTGATCGGCTTTGAAAATGACCTGATGCTGGAAGCCTATATGGGTTGGAATCTGGACTATACGCGGCGCATGCTGCCGAAGCTGGAGAAGTTCGAGCCGCGCTGGCTGGAAGAGCCGGTCCTCGCCGATGACATTGAAGGTTATGCGGGACTCAACCGTGGCCCCATTCCGATCTCCGGCGGCGAGCATGAATTTTCTTTGCTCGGCTGTGCGCAGCTGCTGCGGGCAGGGGCGGTGAGCGTTCTGCAATATGACACCAACCGGGTCGGCGGCATCACCGCCGCCAACAAGATCAATGCCGTCGCTGAGGCTTTCCAGGTGCCGGTGATCCCGCATGCCGGGCAGATGCACAATTACCATTTGACGATGGCCGGCACGAACTGCCCTCTGGCGGAGTATTTTCCGGTCCATGATGTTGAAGTCGGCAATGAGCTTTTCTACTACATTTTCGAAGGCGACCCGGAAGCTGAGAACGGTAGTCTGCAGCTTGATGACAACATCCCCGGCCTCGGCATCAGCATAACCGACCGGCACATCAAACATTTTGAAATCATCGAATGAAACCCTACAGCGGCATCTGGCCGGTTGCGCCGACACCCTTTCAGCCGGATGGGCAGCTGGACCTTGCTGGCATGCGGCGGGTACTCGATTTCATGTTCGATCAGGGTGTCGACGGAATATGCCTGTTGGCGAACTTTTCCGAACAATTCCTACTCAGCGACGAGGAGCGCGGAATTCTCGACAGCTTGTGTCTGCAGCATATCGATGGCCGCGTTCCCACCATTGTCACCATCAGTCACTTCGCCACCGAAATCGCCGTTGCCCGGGCCCGGCGGGCGAAGGCGTTGGGCGCCGATATTGTCATGATGATGCCGCCCTATCACGGCGCATTGCTGAAGGGCACGGAAAGCCAGGTTTTTGAGCAGTTCGTCCGCGTATCGGAGGTCGGATTGCCGATCATGCTGCAGGATGCGCCGCTGTCCGGAGTCGATCTGCCGGCGGCGCTGTTGGCCCGCATGGCGCGTGACATTGAGAATCTGAAACTGTTCAAGATCGAATGCGCCGGGGCAGCGGCAAAACTGCGTGAATTGCTGGCGCTGGCCGGTGACGCGGTCGAAGGGCCTTTTGACGGCGAGGAAGGGATCACGCTTCTGGCCGATCTCGATGCCGGGGCCACCGGAAGCATGACGTCGGCACTGATCGCCGATCTTATCGGTCCGGTGATCACACAATATCTGGCCGGTGACCGCACAGCTGCCGCCGCCCTCTATGGGAAACTGCTGCCGACCATCAATTTCGAAAACCGCCAATGCGGATTCCGTGCAGCCAAGGAAGCGATGCGGGAAGGTGGAGTCATCGCATCTTCATTCTGCCGGCATCCCGTGCGCCCGCTGGCAGCTGAGGTGCGGCAGGGCTTGATGGATTGCCTGAAACCCCTTGATCCGCTGGTGCTGCGTTGGGGAAGGTGAGCGGCGTGAAGAGTGTGCAGGAAAGCCTGGCGGAACAACATGTGCAGCTGCCGCGCCGACGCAGCCTTTCCGAGGATGCCGCGGACACGCTGCGCAAACTGATATTGCTGGAGAAACTGCCGCCAGGCTTGCCGGTGCCGGAGCGTGATCTAGCCGAGGAGCTCGGCATCAGCCGCACGCCGCTGAAACAGGCGCTGAGCATTCTCGAGATTGAGGGCCTAATTGAATACAGCTCAACCCGCCGACCGCGGGTCGCCGATCCTTCCCTCGAAAGCATAGCCAAGAATCTTGCTGTATTGGCGGCGTTGGAGGCGCTCGCCGGGGAGGTCGCCTGCCGGGAGGCGACAAAGCGCGATATCCGGGACATTCTGCGGCTTGATCTGCGCATGCGGAAAATTCCCCTGGCGGCACCACCGCTGAAATTTTTCGATCTCGACATGGCTTTTCATGCGCGCATCGTCGAGGCGGCCCGGAACGAGCCGCTCGTGGAAACGCATCGGCGCATCAATGCAAGGTTGTGGCGGGCCCGTTTCATGTCGTCGCGGCAGACCAAGCGCCGTGCCAACACATTGGCGGAGCATAAATCGATCTGCGAGGCGTTGTCGGTGCGCGATCCCGTGCAGACATCGGCGGTGCTGCGCCGACATTTGCAGAGTACAGTCGTGAACATTGCCGATGTGCGGAAGGAAAAACTACCCGCAGGGATGGGGTTGGATAGTGATGCGGCAAAGGTCTAGAATCGGGATCATCCCAGGGGATCCGGGCGGCATCGGCCCGGAACTGATCGCCCGGCTGTTGCATGGTGGCGACGCGGCTCTGCAGGCGGATATATTGTTGATCGGCGATGCGCATGTCTTCGGTGCCGGTCAGAATATCGCCGGATTGAAGTTTTCCATGACCCCGGTCGATCCGGTTGCCGGTGATTGGCAGGCGGTGGAAAGGTTTGCACTCGATGCGCAGCAGACGATCGAGCCGGATGCGGTCGGTATCGCCGAGGTCACCCATGCCGGCGGGCAGTCGACGCTGAAAGTGCTCGACCGGGCGCTGGAACTGGCGCAGGCGGACATAATCGACGGGTTTCTATTCGGCCCGTTCAACAAGGCGGCAATGCATCTGGCCGGATTACGGCAGAGCGATGAGCTGCATTACATGGCCGACCGGTTGCAGACCGAGGGCTACCACTCGGAACTCAATGTTCTCGATGGCATCTGGACCAGCCGGGTGACCAGCCATGTGGCGCTGCGCGATGTCCCTGACATGATTTCCGCCGAGCGCATCGGTGAGGCCGTCAGGCTGATCGACCGAACGCTGCGGCGGGCAGGGATTGCACGCCCGCGGATTTCCGTGGCGGCGCTGAATCCGCATGCGGGTGATGGCGGCAATTTCGGCCGCGAGGAGATCGAGATCATCCGCCCGGCGGTTGAGTCCCTGCAACGGATGCAGATGGCGGTGGATGGTCCCTGGCCTTCGGATACGGTGTTCCGCAAGGTTTTCGACAAATCAACCGATGCTATTGTCACCATGTATCATGACCAGGGGCAGATTGCGCTGAAACTGCTTGGTTTCGATCGCGGTGTTTCTGTCCTCGGCGGATTGCCGATTCCTGTCACCACACCGGCGCATGGCACCGCCTTTGACATTGCCGGCAAAGGCACCGCCGATGCCGGTGCGATACGGGCGGCCTTCAGCCTGCTCACCGATCTGATCGGACAGGCCGGACGCTTGTGATGCGGGGAGAATTCTGCATGATGTACCGGTCATCTAACTGATCCGGCATCTCGGCAGAAAGAGTTCGGCATGAAAAATCCCGGCACGATGCGATATCAGTTGGACGAACGGCCGCCGTTCTATCTGGCCTTCGGCTTGGGAGTGCAGTTTGCCGTTCTGATCGCCCTCGGCATCATTCTTACACCGGCAATAGTGGTGAGAGCGGGTGGCGGATCCGAGGAATTTGTTTCCTGGGCGGTGTTTGCCGCCGCCGCGATCTGCGGCGCAACAACGATTCTGCAGACTGTCCGCATCGGCCGTGTCGGCGCCGGCTATGTCCTCGCGATGGGAACATCGGGCGCATTCATCGCTATCTGCGTTGCCGCGATCGCGAAGGGCGGTCCCGGCATGCTCGGCACCCTGGTCGCCATATCGGCATTGTTTCAATTTGCGCTTGCGGCCCGCCTGTCTCTGTTTCGCCGAGTCCTCACACCGACGGTTGCGGGAACCGTGATCATGCTGATTCCGGTCACCGTGATGCCGATTATTGCCGACATGCTGGTTCCACCCGGGGAAACCGAGGCCGCAGCGATTTGCGCAGGCGCGACGATTGCGGTGATCCTGGCTGTCGCTTTCAAATCGCGCGGCATGCTGCGGCTCTGGGCACCGGTATTCGGAGTGATCACAGGGTCCGTTATTGGCGCATATTACGGGCTCTATGACTTCCAACTTGTGGCGGCCGCGGGTTGGATCGGTCTGCCACAGGGGAACTGGCCGGGTCTTGATCTGGAATTCGGCCCGGTATTCTGGTCGCTGTTGCCGGGCTTCATTCTTGTCACTCTGGTCGGGGCCGTGGAGACTATAGGCGACGGTGTGGCCATTCAGCGCGTCTCATGGCGCCGCAAGCGGGCAATCGATTTCCGCGCCGTGCAGGGGGCTGTCGCCGCCGATGGCGTGGGCAATCTCCTCTCCGGGCTGGCGGCCACGGTTCCCAACACCACTTATTCGACAAGCGTGCCGGTGGCCGAACTCACCGGGGTAGCTGCGCGGCGGGTGGGAATCATGCTCGGTGCGATCTTCATCTGTGGCGCTTTCCTGCCGAAGGCGCTGGCGGTTATTTTGGCGATTCCGACACCTGTCGCCGGTGCCTATATCGCCATTCTGCTGTCCTCGCTGTTCGTTCTCGGAATGAGGATCGTGGTGGAGGGCGGCCTTGATTTCCGTAAGGGACTGATCGCCGGAATTTCCTTCTGGGTCGGAGTCGGCTGCGAACTTGACGCGATTTTTCCCGAATATCTGACCGGAATTGCCGGCGGTTTATTCGATAGCGGAATGACCGCGGGCGCGTTGACGGCGATTGTCCTGACCCTGTTCCTGGAGATCACACAGCCACGCCGGCGACGCATGCAGACACGGTTCGCCATTACAGAGTTGCCTGCGGTCAGGCAATTCGTCGGTGAGTTCGCGCGCCGGGAAGGTTGGCAGGATGATATGGTGCAGCGTCTCGACGCCGCTGTCGAGGAGACGCTCCTGACCATGCTGCACGAGGATGAAGATGCCACCTCACCGCCACGGCGCCTGCTGTTGACGGCACACCGGGAAGAACATGCGGCTGAGCTTGAATTCATTGCGGCGGTCGGCGAGGAAAATCTTGAAGACCGGATCTCGCTGATGAGCGAACGGGCGGAGGAATATTCTTCGGGGCGCGAAGTCTCGCTGCGCCTGTTGCGGCATCTGGCGACATCGGTGCATCACCAGCAATATGAGGAAGTGGACATCATCACGATCCGCGTTGAAGCACCGACACCGGAATGATAACCCACACGGCATTCTTCAAAGGGCTTGATCGAATCCGGCAGGCCTTCGCCGGACAGGTTTCGGGGTGGCGGCTTTGAGAGCGGTTCTCGTGTTATTTGACTCGCTGAATCTGCATTTTCTCGACGGCAGGCTGCCAACGCCGAATTTCGATCGGCTGCGGCGGCAATCGGTCTGTTTCTCCAATCATTTTGTCGGCAGCATGCCCTGCATGCCTGCCCGCCGTGACATCATGACCGGCAGGCTGAGTTTTCTGCACCGGGGATGGGGGCCGATCGAACCGTTCGATAATTGCTTCACCCACCAATTGCGGGAGGCCGGTGTGCACACGCATCTGGCAACCGATCACTATCATTATTTTGAGCAGGGCGGGGCCACCTACCATACGCAGTACAGTAGCTATGAATTCTTCCGCGGCCAGGAAAACGATCCTTGGATCGGGCAGGTGTCGAAGGATCTGGAAGAGATCGGACGCACGCATCACCGGTTGCATCTGCAGCGCTTCGCACAGAACCCGAAATCACTGGCCTATGTGGACAGCCGCGGGGCGATGGCTGACGAGCAGGAAATGGCTTCCTTCAGATGTTTCACCGCGGGGCTGGATTTTCTGACCAGAAACCGGAGCGCGGAAAATTGGTTCCTGCAGATCGAAACATTTGACCCGCATGAACCATTCCATGCCCCGGCGAGGTTCAGAGCGCTGTTTCCGAACCGCTATGACGGCCCGATTCTGGAGTGGCCCCTCTATGCGCCGGTGCGCGAGACGCCGGCGGAAATCGCCGAATTGCGCGCCAATTATTCGGCCCTGGTCTGCTATTGCGACTCGCTTCTCGGACGACTCCTCGATGCTTTCGACGCGTATAATCTGTGGAATGACACGGCCCTCATTGTCACCACCGATCATGGATTCCTGCTCGGCGAGCATGATTGGTGGGGCAAGGGACAGATGCCCATCTTCAACGAGATCGCGAGGATACCGCTCTACTTCCATCATCCCGGTCTCGGACAACGCGCCGGCGGCAACTGCGACGGGCTGACACAGAATGTAGATCTGATGCCGACCATCCTCGAGACGTTCGCGGTCGAGCCGCCGCCCGGCCTGCACGGCAACTCACTCCTCGGTTGCATCACCGAGGGTGGTCAGCGGAGACATGCGCTGTATGGCTATTGGGGAAGCGGCATCAACGCGACCGATGGGCGTTACAGCTATTTCTGGTATCCGCAGAATGACCGAGAAGCCGAACGCTGCCAATACACGCTGATGCCGACGCATATGGATTCATTTTTCTCCCGCGACGATCTCAGCCGGGCGGAGCTCACTCCCGGTTTCGGCTTCACCGACGGCATCCCGGTGCTCAAAATCCCCTTCACCGACCTGTTGGAAAACCCCAATATCGCGGGTAATATCGATGCGCAGAGCGCCCTGTATGACATTGTGGCCGACCCGGGTCAGACGAAACCCTGCGAAGATCATCGCAGGGAAGCGGAATTCCGCACCGTCATCCGTGAGCAGATCAAGGAAATGGAAGCGCCGCCGGAACTGTTGCGGCGTTTCACGGTGTGACCGGGCTTTCCGTTCCGCCGCCTCAGCCGGTCCGGCAGCTGCGTCCGCTTTGCAGATCGAACAGATGCATGCTGTCCGGGTCTATCCGCAGACTGACCTTTTCGCCGCGCCGGGCGCGGGTTTGACCGCTTTCATGCAATGTGATCTGTTCGCCGAGTGTCGATCTGCAATAGAGATAACTCTCGGCGCCGAGTTGCTCCACCGAGCTGATTTCCACATCGACACCCTGTCCGCTGCCGAGCGTCAGGTCGCCGGCGCGGATGCCGAGTTCGATGGTCTGGCCTTCGGAGACCATGAACCGCCCGTCGAGTGGCAGCATCGCTCCATTCTTCAGCGCCACCTGGCCGGCGCGGACCTCACCGGCGAGAAAATTCATCGAGGGTGAGCCGATGAACCCGGCGACAAACCGGTTCTGCGGTAAATTGAACAATTCCAGCGGCGCACCGAACTGCTCCATGATGCCGTCGCGCAGCACCGCGATCTTGTCCGCCATGGTCATCGCTTCGACCTGGTCATGGGTCACATAAATCATCGTGTTGCCGAGCCGGGAATGCAGATCGGCGATTTCAGCGCGCATGGTGACCCGTAATTCGGCGTCGAGATTGGACAGGGGTTCGTCAAACAGGAAAATCGTCGGCTCACGCACCACGGCACGGCCGATGGCGACGCGTTGTCGTTGCCCGCCGGATAACTGCCCGGGTTTGCGCTCGAGCAGCGCCTCAATCTGCAGCATGCGGGCCGCCTCATCCACCCGGCCGGCGATCTCAGGCCGGGTCATCCTGAGGTTTTCCAACCCGAAGGACATGTTCTGGCGCACTGACATATGCGGGTAGAGCGCGTAGCTCTGGAACACCATGGCAAGGCCGCGCTGCGCTGCCGGGATATGGTTGACGGTTTTCCCGTCGATCCGGACTTCGCCGCCGGTGATGTCCTCGAGCCCGGCGATCATCCGCAGGAGGGTCGATTTTCCGCATCCGGAAGGACCTACAAAGACGCAGAATTCGCCGCTGGAAACCGACATGTCGATGCCGTGGATCACCTCCTCGGAGCCGAAGGATTTGCGTAGATTTTCCAGAATCAGATCAGCCATGTCATTTCAGTCCGGTATTGGCGATGCCGGTTGTGATGTATTTCTGCAGAAACACGAAGACGAGCGTCGTCGGGATTAATGAGAACACTGTCATCGCCAGGCGGAAATGTTCCCGGCTCAGATGCTCGCCGCGGAATTCCAGCAGGCAGAGCTGAATGGTGTAGGCATCCTTGGTGGTCGCGATCGCCACCATCGGCAGGATCAGATCATTCCAGCGCCAGACAATCGACAGGATTCCGAGGGCGGCAAGCGCCGGCAGGGCAAGCGGCAGCATGATGCGCCAATAGATTTTCCATTCCGAGGCCGCATCCATTCTCGCCGCCTCCAGCAACTCATCGGGAATCGTCAGCATATACTGGCGTAACAGAAAGACGCCTGCCGGTGTTGCCGCACCGGGGATGATGACACCCCAGATGGACCCTGAAAGCCCGGTCGCGTGTATGGCCTTGAATACCCCGACAAGCGTGATCGTCGGTGGCACCATCAGGGTTGCGAGAATGAAGACGAAGAAAAAAGTCTGGCCGCGGAACCGGTATTTGGACAAGGCGAAGGCGGCCATGGAATTGATAGCGAGCGTGATGATGGTGGCAATCACGGTGACCAGGAGAGAATTGGTGAAACAGCGGGTGAAATTCACTGTGACAGCTCTGGCGCGTCCGGCAAGCGGCTCGATGAAGTTGCTGAAGGCCGGTTGAATCCGGCGTTCGGCATGTGCCGTCGCGGTCTCGATTTTGAATACCCTGTCAGAGGAATTGTCGACCAGCCGCGCCGGCAGTGTCGGTTTGGACGGATCGAAGCGCGGCACCGCGAACGCCGTCCGTTCGCCGGTCTCCGGATGGATCGCGCTGACGAGAACCTGGCTGATCAGCTTGTTGGCCTGGTAGGGATCAAGCCCGAGAAATTCCGCCAGCAACCGCTGCTCTTCCTCTGCCAGTCCGGCGATTGCGCCGGCGGCATCAAACTCCGCCTTGGCGCTGGCGGACAAAGCCGGGTAACGCAGCAGCCACTGCGGCAGGCGGCGCTCGCTGATCAGGGAGCGCGCCTTCAGGGGCACCTGTCCGAGCGCCGAACGCAGGGCATAATGGCTGTCGCCGCGGAAACCGTTCAGCAACCCTTCCACATCCTGGTCCGCCCGGTCTTCCTCATTCATGGTGCGCCAGTTGAGGACCCAGTCAGGAAGATTCTCGATGATGAATATGGAACGCCCGTCCGGCCCGTAAACGGTGGCCCGTGCGACCTGCCTGTATTCGCCTGGAAGCAGCGAAATATCCTGCTGTTCCAGCTGCGAAGGAGTCTTCAGACTATTCAGCACAATCCAGCAGACCGGCAGGAAAATGAGCAAAAATCCGAATGCGAGATAACCGTAACTCACCCAGTCAACCCAGGTCAGGCGGTTTCTTCCCTGTGTCCGGCTGAGGAAGGTCCAAAGCGCGGTCACCTGGAACTCCGGCCTGAAAGGCGTATCTGCAGGAGCGAAAGCAGCATCAGTCCAACCGCGACCAGCAGTGAGGCCACGGCGGCGATGCCGAGACCATGCGCTGTGGGGTTGCCGCGCAGCCCGGAGGTTTCAAAGATATAGGCGACGACGGAAATCCAGCGGACATTCAACGCATACAGTTCCTCAAACGCCTGGAAAGCCTTGATCAGTGAAAGCACGGTCACCACCAGCAATGTCGGGCCGAGCAATGGCAGGGTGATGCGGGTGAGCTGGCGCCAGGGCCGGGTGCCGTCCATTTCCGCCGCCTCATAGAGATCCCTGGGGATTGCCTGCAGCCCGGCCAGCAGGATCAGCATGTAGAATCCCAGATGTGCCCAGGTATAGACGAATATCGACCACATCATGGTCCAACCGGGATCCTGAAGCCATTGAATCGGCTCCTCGATGACGCCCCAACGCATCAGTGTGAGCGACAGAAGCCCCTGCCGTTTCAGGATCAGCGACCAGAGAAACGCGACCACCACCGGTGACAGCATCACCGGATAGAAAAACACCGATCTCCAGAAACCGCGCCCCCAGATATCCCGGTTGAGCGCCAACGCCGTGGCAAGCGCGATCAGAATCATGATCGGCACCTGAAAGACCACGAAGATCAGTGTATCCACCAATGCGCGGATGAATTTGTCATCCTCGCGGTTTTCCCGCCCGGTATCGATATTGGTTTCGTTCAGCAGACGCTGAAAATTATCGTCGGCGGCGTAAGGGCGTTCGGTGAATAGAATGGATTCGCCTTCGGTGACCGAGAAGCCGACATTCATGAACATCGGCGCGAATGTATAGAGACCGAAAACCAGAAAGTTCGGTAGGATGAACAGATATGGCAGGCTGGTCGCCCCGGCGGCGCGTTGCGCCGCCTCGATCGGCCATCCCAGTATGGAAATGAGGCGGGTTCCGATGCCGCCCGTCGGGCGGATCAGAACCCAGCCAATGATCAGATATACAAGTAATCCGATGGGCCAGCGGCTGCCGGAAAAGGCGTCAAAAACCGCATCAACGGCTTCCATTGCCCCGGACCCATCAGTCTCTGTTCCTTACTCGGCGATCTTCGCCGCCACATCCGCATCAATCGCCGCCAGCGCGTCATCAAGCGACATTTCACCGTTGATGGCCTTGGTGATGTAGTCCGGGACGATCCCGTAGATGGCGAAATTCTTCGGATAACCGATGAAAACATATGCCTGCGGTGTGGTTTCCGTGGCGACACCGGCATTGGCGGCGAAAACCGAAAGCGCATCGGCGATCGCGGGCGTTGCATTCTGATAATCGACACCCGATGCCTGCAGCCCCGCATGCGCGGTGATGTTATTGGTCTCCGAGGCGAACCTTTCGGCCTGCTCGGTCTGTGCCATCCAATCGATGAAGGCAGCCGCCGCTTCCGGCACCTCGGTGTCGGCGAATGCTACCAGCGCCGCACCGCCCGGCATCGCACCGCAACCGCCGGGACCACATGGCGCCGGAACGGCTTTCCAATCGAAATCCTTGATGTTGGAAGCGTAATTGGAAATCATCCACGAGCCGGACATATGCATTGCGGAATCTCCCGAGAGGAAGAGCGGTGCCGCGTTACGGTATTGGGTGCCGGATCCCGCCGGCCATCCTTCGGCCGGCATCAGGCCGGAAGCATGCCAATCGACAAAGACCTGGGCGAATTTCCGGAAGCCCTCATCCACGAGGATCGGCTCGCCCGATTCATCAAAGAATTTGGCACCGTAGGAAAAGGCGGGGCCTGCCCAGCGGTGGGCAGTGCGGTCCATCACCAGACCGGCTGTCATGCCGAGTGCGTCCTGCACTTCCTTGGCCGCTGCCGCCCACTCATCCCAGGTGGCACCGTCGCCGGGCATCTCAACACCCGCATCCTCGAATGCCGAGACATTGACGAAGGGACCGGTGACAGTCAGCTGCGTGTTCCAGCCATAGATGCCTTTATCCATACCGCCGGGTTCACGGAACCAGGCCAGTACCGAACCGTAATTCTCTTCCCAGTAACCGGCGTCGACATAGGGTGTGAGGTCGAGCGCCAGGCGCCCGAATGCGCCCAGATTGGTCACCCGCGCGATATCAGGGGCATTGCCTGCCTGCGCCTGGTTCAGCAATTGGTCGCGGATAACATCGTAACCGACGGTGTTCACCGTCACCACATGGCCGGTCATATCGGTGAAGTCGGCCGACATGGACTCGAACACTTCACATTCATTGCCATCCTGATAACACAGGAAGTCAATCTCATCTGCCTGTGCCGCAAAGCCGGCCACCACAAGGCCGGTTGAACTCAGCACAGCATTCAATCGTCTATTCATTAAGGATCTCCCAGAGGGTTGCTAAATTTTCCATTCACCTACAGCGGTGAGCCGCTATAACTGCTGAAATTCTTCCTGAAATTCAAGCTGCAAAGAGTTTCCTGCCAATTTCGGCCCCTTGTCCGCCGTTGACGCGGCGGTGCGGCGGCGCTACCACGCCGCTCCATTGCATATGGGAACGGCTATGTCCGAAATGATGAATGCCGCGCTGCAGTCGAGCGCCTGGCCGTTTCACGAAGCGAGGGAGCTTCTGAGGCGGATCAGGAACACGTCCAGGGATGAGTCCGACATCGCCTTTCAGACCGGCTTCGGACCTTCAGGACTGCCGCATATTGGAACCTTCGGCGAGGTTGCGCGTACCGAAATGGTGCGTCGGGCTTTCGCCGAGATTTCCGACCTGCCGACGCGGCTGATCTGCTTTTCCGATGACATGGATGGAATGCGCAAGGTTCCCGGCAACATACCCAACCCTTCGCTGCTGCGACAGGATCTGCATCTGCCACTTTGCCAAGTCCGCGATCCGTTCGGGAGTTCCACGAGTTTCGCCGCCCACAATAATGACCGGCTGCGGGAGTTTCTCCATCGTTTCGGTTTTGAATGTGAATTCCTGACTGCCTCCGAGTGCTACCGCAGCGGGCGTTTTGATGAAGTCCTGCTCAGGGTGCTGGAGCGTTTCGAAAAGGTGATGGAAATTGTCCTGCCGACGCTGGGGGGCATCGCAGAAGGCAGACAGGCGAGCTATTCACCGTTTCTTCCGATCAGCCCGAAAACCGGGCGCGTGCTGCAGGTGCCGACATTGGAGCGGCGTCCCTCCAAGGGCACCATCATCTACGAAGAGCCGGATGGCGAGCGGATGGAAATCCCGGTGACCGGCGGAAATGTCAAACTGCAGTGGAAGGCCGACTGGGCAGCCCGCTGGTGGGCGCTCGGCGTCGATTACGAGATGTATGGGAAAGATCTGGCCCCCTCAGCCCAATTGGCGGCGAAAATCTGCCGGGCGTTGGGTTCATCACCGCCGATCGGCATGGTGTTTGAATTGTTTCTGGACGAACAGGGGCGCAAGATCTCAAAATCCGGAAGCGGCGGCGGAGTGTCGATGGAAGATTGGCTGTCCTGGGCCCCACCGGAATGCCTGAGCGCCTTTGTCTACAGGAAACCCGGCACTGCGAAACGCCTGTTTCCCGGTGTGGTTCCGGCAACCGTGGACGAATATCACCGCCATCTCAGTGCTTATCCCGGGCAGGACTGCGCCGGCAGGCTCAACAATCCGGTCTGGCACATTCATGGCGGCGATCCGCCGCATTCGACGATGGCGGTCTCCTATTCCATGCTGGTTAATCTGATTTCGACTCTGCCGACCGCCGATGAGCGGGATTTGTGGGGTTTTATCAAGAAATATGCGCCCGACGCGTCGCCGGATGCAAATCCGGACCTAGCCGACTGCGTCAGCTGCGCGTTACGGTATTTCCGCGACCATGGTGCCGGCAGCCGGCAATTCAGAGCGCCCACGGAAACCGAGCGGACGGCTATGGCAGAGTTGCGGGAGCGGCTCACCGGCTGGACCGGCGGAAATGATTCCGAAGAGTTTCAAAGCCTCGTCTGCGCGGTCGGCAAAGCGCATGGGTTCGGGCAACTCCGGGACTGGTTCAAGGCCCTGTATGAAGTCCTGCTCGGTGCCTCGCACGGCCCGCGCTTCGGCAGCCTGATCGCGCTCTTCGGAGCTCGGAAAACAGCGGATCTGATCAATCAGAGGCTGAGCGAAACCGCCGGTCCCGGGGCCGGGCCGGGGTGATGGTCAGGATCGGATCATGGTGCCGAGCATTACGGCGACATGTTTTTCGCCATCGGGCGCCTCTGAAAACAGGTCGGACTGAACAACGCAGAGGCTGCGTCCAAACCGGAGAACCCGGCCACGGGCGATCACGCGTTGTCCCACCGCCGGTGCGAGCAGATTGGTCTTCATCTCCACCGTCAGCACACGCTCACCCGCCGCCATCAGCGACAGGGCGGCAAAACCGGCCGCCGAGTCGCCGAGACTCCAACCGAATCCGGCATGCGGGAATCCGTCCTGCTGCGACACTTCGGGACCGGTTGGTGCCGCAATTGTCACGGAACCCGGCTCAATATCGAGCAGCTTGGCGTCGAAATTGCGCAGCAGGCCCTGACGTTCGAACTGTTCACGGATGACCGTCCGGAATTCGGGATTCAGAGGTTCAAATCGATTATCTGTCGGTGACAAACGCTACTCCTCCGAAACCGGACCCGGCTGACTTTCCTCCCCGGTTGATGTAATTTCCGGGCATGCATTTGGAAAGCCGGGAAGTCGCGGGGCATGCTTGAAAACGAACTCCTGATCCGTGTCTCCGTGTTCATCGGACTGTTCGCCCTGCTGGCCGGCCTCGAATCACTCTGGCCCCGGCGGCAGCGCACGCATGCGAGACGCAGGCGGTGGGCGACGAACTGGGCCATTGTCATTGTCGATTCGGTGGCCCTCCGGGCCATGGCCGTGTTCATGCCATTGCTGGCGGTCGGTGCTGCCATGGATGCGTATCGACTCGAACTCGGCGCACTGAATTCGCTCGACTGGCCGTTCTGGCTCGAAACATTGCTGGCCGTCCTGATCCTGGATTTCGTGATCTGGGGTCAGCATCTGGCTACCCACAAGATACCGGTATTGTGGCGTCTGCACAGGGTTCACCATGCGGATGTGGATATCGATGTGACGACCGCAATCCGTTTCCATCCGATCGAGGTTGCGCTTTCCATGCTGCTGAAGATCGCAACCGTTTACCTGCTCGGGCCGAGTGCTGTGGCGGTTATCCTGTTCGAGATCATTCTTAACGGAACGGCCATGTTCAACCACGCTAATCTCAGACTTCCCCTGTGGCTCGACAGAATTGTCCGCCTGGTCCTCGTCACACCGGACATGCACCGGGTGCACCATTCCATCCACCGCAGCGAACATGATGCGAATTACGGTTTTGCCCTTTCGGTCTGGGACCGCGCCTTCGGAACCTACATCGCTCAGCCGGCAGCGGGACACGCGGAAATGAAGACCGGCCTCGAATGGCGGGATGACCGCCCGACCCGTCTTGGCTGGTCGCTCTGGTTGCCATTCAAGTGAGACATTCGAACTGTTGCATAGTCCGGATCACTGGAAAGATTCTGCCTGTTCAATGTCCTATTGTTGCCTCAAAGTCTGATAGACGGTCGGACTGGAGATTGATAATCGTGGAATCCTTACAAACATTCCATTGAAGGAATATATCATTCTGTGGCTTGGAATGTCGAATACACGAACCAATTTGGAGAATGGTGAGCAACGCTTGCAGACAACGAACAGGACGACGTCGTTGCTGTGGTTGAATTGTTGATGGAGCACGGTTCCTGGACTGCGGTTTTCTCATTCTTCGGGAGTGAAGGGATCACAACACGGCCATATGCGTGAACTTCGTATCCAGAGCGCAGGCAGACCCATTCGCATATTCTACAGCTTTTGATCCGAGGCGCATCGCAATCCTTCTGATCGGTTGTGCCAAAACAGGCGATGACCGATCCTATAGACGGTTTGTACCAAAGGCGGACAGGCTCTGGGTTGAACACTTAGAGCTTGACCTAAAAGTTGAGTGGCCGCCCCGGATGTGGCATTTCCATGCTGAT
>JAPOXR010000039.1 GCA_026706985.1 Paracoccaceae bacterium
GCCGGATCCTGCATCACACTGCCTCAGCCTGTTGTTTTTCAACAGGAAATCATGCGGCAACACAGAATCCAAGAGAAAATCAAAAAGGAATATTTTCAAACGCGATAGCCCTGGTTCTCATGCAGGGCTATCGGGTTGCCAAAAGGCGGTCTTTGACGATAGTTACGGGTTGCCTGCAAATAATAATATGTCCGAGCAGTGAGCGGGGTTTCAATGTCTATAGGTCAGGCGCGGCTTTCTATCCGAAGCAAGAAGACCGAGGTCCGGGCGCAGTTCGCCGCGCTTTGCTTTCAACTCTCGAAGAAAAAACCGCGCATTCTCCTGGTGAGCACGCGCGGGACCGGGCGCTGGGTGCTTCCCAAAGGCTGGCCCATCAACGGAAAGACTCCGGCGCAATCGGCATTACGCGAGGCTTTCGAGGAAGCCGGTGTTGCCGGTAAACCATTCGAACAGTGTATGGGCCATTATTCCTACACCAAATATATCAAGATTGATCAGCCGGTTCCCTGTATCGTCGCGGTGTTTCCGATAGAGGTCGACAAGCTGAACGAGGATTTCCCGGAATTGGGGCAGCGCAAGCTTGTCTGGCTAAGTCCGGAAAAGGCGGCCAAGCGTGTCAGCGAACCTGAATTGAAGCCGATATTGCGCGACTTCGACCCGAGGAAACTGCGGCCCAGCAAGGCTTGAAGCATTCAGGTTGAATTCCGGGCGGCAATTGGGCATGAATCCGCTGCCATGATCAAGTTCTCGCTTCGATGTTCCAACGACCATGTCTTTGACAGTTGGTTCAGCTCAAATGAAACCTATGAGGATCTCGACAATGCCGGAATGCTGTCCTGCCCGATCTGTGGTTCAGACACCGTCGGAAAGAACATGATGGCGCCGCAATTGCGGAAACCGGACGCCCCCGCCGAAAAACAGAAACCGTTTGACCTCAGTGCACCGGAAGCGCCGGCGGTAACCGCACTCGCCGAGTTGCGCCGTCTGGTGGAGAAGAAATTCGAAAATGTCGGTCGGCGGTTTGCCGCCGAAGCCAGGGCCATGAACAATGGCGAGGCTCCGGAACGGTCGATTGTCGGCGAAGCGAAAATCAGTGAAGCGGCCGAATTGCTGCAGGAAGGCATCCCGCTGGTTCCGCTCCCCTGGCCCGACACACGAAAATCCAACTGACATTGCCTCCGGTGCCACTGCCGGAGGACAAGGCATACTGAATTTGCAAATTCGCAAATGGCCAATAGACTGAAAAGATTGCGCAGCGCTGGGATACTGGCCGTCTGCGGACCGGCAGGGAAGGCAGACTGAATTTGCCCCATCTGGTAATGAAATTCGGCGGCACTTCAGTCGACGGGCTGGATCGGATCAGGGGTGCCGCAGCCAGGGTGAAAGCCGAGGTCGATAATGGCTATGACACCATTGTCGTGGTGTCCGCCATGGCCGGGCGTACCAATGAACTGGCGGCGGCGGCGCAATCTGTGACCCCCCTGATGGATGCGCGCGAGTATGATGCGGTAGTGGCGAATGGCGAGAATGTCACCGCCGGCATGATGGCGCTTGCCATACAGGAACTCGGGGTGCCGGCACGCAGTTGGCAGGGATGGCAGGTGCCGGTGCACACCAATTCCACGCATGGCGCAGCCAAAATCACCGCAATCGGCACCGATGCCATAAACGGCAAATTCGCCGAGGGTATGAAGGCGGCGGTGGTGGCCGGATTCCAGGGCGTTTCCGCGGAACAGCGGGTATCGACACTCGGCCGCGGCGGCTCGGATACCACCGCCGTTGCTTTTGCCGCCGCATTCGGTGCGGAACGCTGCGACATCTTCACCGATGTTGACGGGGTTTACACGGCGGACCCGCGCCTGGTCCGGGATGCGCGCAAGCTGGAACGCATCTCTTACGAGGAAATGCTGGAACTGGCATCGCTCGGCGCCAAGGTGCTGCAGACGCGCTCCGTGGAGCTGGCAATGCGCAACAAGGTCCGGCTTTGCGTCCGTTCGAGTTTTACCGATGCGCCCGGAACGATTCTCTGCGACGAGGAGGAAATCATGGAAGCCAATACAGTCTCCGGTGTTGCCCATTCGCGCGACGAAGCTAAGGTCACGATCCTCTCTGTCGCCGACCGCCCCGGTGTCGCCGCGGCGGTGTTCGGGCCGCTGGCGGAAGCCGGTGTGAATGTCGACATGATCGTGCAGAACATCTCTGAAAGCGGGCGTACCGATATCACTTTTTCCTGCCCGGTCGAGGATGTCGGACGCGCCGGGGAACTGCTCAACGGCATCAAGACCAGTGGTGAGGTGAATTTCCGCTCGCTGCGGCTTGATACTGATGTGTGCAAGATTTCGGTTGTCGGCATCGGTATGCGCTCGCAATCCGGAGTAGCGGCCCGCATGTTCGAGGCACTGGCGAAATACGGCATCAATATTCAGGTTATTGCGACATCGGAAATCAAGATATCTGTTCTTGTGGCACGGCGGTTTATGGAATTGGGCGTCCAGGCCCTGCATGACGCGTTTGACCCGAAGGGTGTCTGAGCGTGGCACCGGATCAACAGGATCAGGACAGGGATGAACGATCCCGCAAGCTCCTGCGCGGATTGCGGGACCTTCTCGACAAGGTCAATGACGGGCAGACCCGGTTGGATCAAATCGCAACCATGATCGCCAACACGGTCGGCACCGACGTCTGTTCGATCTACCTGCTGCGCGACGCCAATACCCTCGAACTCTGTGCTACCGACGGGCTGAACAGCGAAGCGGTGCATGTGACCCGGATGCGGCTCGGCGAAGGTCTGGTTGGCAGGGTTGCCGAAAAGATGAAGCCGATCAACACCGCCAGCGCCCCGGATGAAGCGGGTTTCCGCTACATGCCGGAGACCGGCGAGAAAGCCTATTCATCCTTCCTCGGCGTGCCCTTGATGCAGCATGGTGAACCGCTCGGTGTGCTGGTCGTGCAGTCCGCCGAGGCGCGGAAATTCACCGAGGTGGAAACCACCACGCTCGAAGTTGTCGCCATTGCACTGGCGGATATGGCTGAACTCGGTAAATTCGTCAGTGCCCAGCATTCATTGGCGGCACCGCATACCCACCCGGCCGAATTCAAGGGGGGAATTGGTCAGGAAGGTATTGCCGAGGGCCGTGTACTGCTTCACGAGCCGCGGGTTGTGGTCACAAATCCAGTTGCCGAGGATCCGGGCCGTGAGATCAAGCGCCTGGACCGGGCGCTTGAGACGCTGCGCGAGAATGTGGACCAGCACACAAGCTCACTGCAAATGCATGCGATGCCCGAACAGTTGGAAGTGGTTAAAACCTACAAGATGCTGGCGAACTCGAGAAGTTGGGTCGAACACATGGAGTCGGGCATCCATAGCGGATTGTCGGCCGAAGCGGCGGTGCAGGCGGAGCAATCCAGAGCCTACGGCCTTTTGTCGGGAGCCGACCCGTATCTGCGAGACAGGCTGCACGACCTGAATGATCTTTCGAACCGGCTGCTGAGAATCTTGACCGGCCAGGGCCGCCAGCATGACAGCGAGGTGCCGGAAAACCCGGTATTGGTTGCCCGTTCCATCGGACCCGGTGAATTGCTTGAATATGGCCGTAATCTCAAGGCGGTGGTACTCGAGGAGGGATCCGTCGGATCGCATGCCACCATCATCGCCAGGGCAATGGCAATTCCGTTGCTGGTTCATGTTGACGGGATCATCGGTGAAGCGCTGAATGGCGATGCGATCATGGTCGATGGCGAGTCGGGCACGGTTTACCTGCGTCCCGATGAATCGGTGGCGACAGAAGTCCGCGGCCGGATCGCCATGTTCACCAAGGCGCAGGAACGTTACCAGAAGCTCCGTGACCTGCCTGCGACTTCAAGGGATGGCATCACTGTCAGCCTGCATATGAATGCGGGATTGATGTCGGATCTTCCCTCTATGGTGAAGTCAGGCGCCGAAGGGGTCGGGCTTTTCCGCACCGAACTCAGATATCTGGCTGTCAACAGAATGGCATTCAGAGAGGAACTGGCGGAACAGTATGGGCTGGTCCTGGATTCGGCGCGCGGCAGGCCGGTCTGTTTCCGCACTCTCGACATCGGATCGGACAAGATAATTTCCCGCTTGAACCGCGAGGACGAACCCAATCCGGCCATGGGGTGGCGGGCAATCCGGGTTGCGCTGGATCATCCGTTGGGCCTCAGGTTGCAGCTCGAAGCCTTGATCCGTGGCGCAAGCGGAAGGCCATTGAATGTGATGTTTCCGATGATCGCGGAATCATCCGAATTCGAGAAGGCAAGAGAGATTTTTCTGAAAGCGCTGGACATTGAGCGCGGTCGCGGCAAACCGATTCCGGAGACAGTCCGGATAGGCGCCATGTTGGAGACGCCTTCGCTGGCATTCGCACCGGATCGGTTTTTTGAACTCGCCGATTTCATATCCATCGGCGGCAATGACCTGCAGCAGTTTTTCTTCGCCGCGGATCGGCAGAATGAACGGGTGCGCAGCCGTTACAGCACCCTGAGCGTCAGTTATCTCAGCCTCATTGAGCATATTGTTCATCGATGCGTCGACTATGACACCGCCCTCAGCTATTGCGGTGAAGCCGCCGGGCGCCCCTTGGAAGCCATCTGTCTGGCAGCAGTGGGGCTGCGCAAACTCTCGATGCGCGCTGCGGCGATTGGACGCGTCAAACACATGATCAGGCGGGTCGAACTCACGGCAGTGAAGGCAGCCATTGATGAGGCGCGTGCCGCGTCAGACAGCGACGTCCGCGCCCGGGTTTCAAAGGCTGTCGGACCGGCGCTGTATCTGAACCCCTGACCCGCCACTCCACTTACCTGCACTTCCCTGCAATCCGCATTCAGCTCCAATTGGGCTGAAATGAAGAATCCGCGCAGGATCCGTCGGTGGCGGGAACGTGATCCCTTGTACCTGCGAGAAACCGAAACGGCCGTAATAGGGCTGGTCACCGATGAGAAACACATCCCGCCAACCGAGATCGCGTGCCCGGTCAACACCATCACGGATCAGCAGGCCACCCAACCCCTCACCCTGCCGGGTCGGATGCACCGCCACCGGCCCGAGCAGCAATGCCGGTTCTTCATCCACTAGAAACGGCCAGAAACGGATGGCACCGCAAAGCGTCCTGAATTCATCCCTCGCTGTCAGTGAGAGCTCGGCGACAGGTGGCACGCCTTCCCTCAGCCTGTATGCCGAAAGCGCGATGCGGCCCGGACCGAACGCGCTGTCGAAGAGCGCCTCGACCTCCCACCTCTCCTCTTCGGCCTCACACTGCAGTCTGAACATCGGCAAACCAACTTGCGCTTTCGGGTCAAATGTCCGTATCGCAGGGCCGATCTATCGGCAAATGCTGCGGGAAGCTCATGTTTTACAAACCGGCGGACGGGCATGGGCTCGCGCACAACCCGTTCAATGCCATCGTGACGCCAAGACCGATCGGCTGGATTTCAAGCCGCGACGCTCATGGTGACAACCTGGCGCCCTATTCATTTTTCAATGCCGTCGCTTACCATCCCCCTCAGGTGATGTTCGCCAGCACCGGCGGTAAACCGGACCGGCATTCCGGCAAGGACAGCACAGCAAATATCGAGGAAACCGGCTGCTTCTGTGTCAATATCGTCGAATACCGCATGCGCCGGCAGATGAACCGGACGTCCGGACCCTATGCGGCCGGGGTGGACGAATTCGAGCGCGCCGGCATCGAACGCAGTGAGTGTGAAACCATCGAATGCAGCCTTGTTCTCGGTGCCCCCGCCAACCTCGAATGCCGCCTGACCCGGATTGTGACACTGCCGGGCGAGGATAACAGGGTGGTGTTCGGTGAGGTCACCGGCATTCATGTCCGTGATGACTGCATCCGCAACGGGCGGTTCGATGTGCTGTGTTTCAGCCCGGTTGCGCGCCTTGGATACCATGACTATAGCCATGTGACTTCGCTGTTCAGCATGGTCAGACCGACGGACACGGAATAGGGACGGCAATGCCAAAACTCGGTTTTATCGGCGGATCCGGCATTTACGGTATCGATGCGCTGCAGGATTCGGAATGGGTCAGCGTGGAAACGGCATGGGGCCGTCCGTCCGATGACATCCTAATCGGCCGCATCGGCGGTATGGAGATGGCCTTTCTGCCGCGTCACGGGCGAGGCCACAGAATCCCGCCATCCGAAGTTCCCTATCCGGCGAATATTGCCGCCATGAAGACACTTGGAATCACGGACCTTGTGTCGATTTCCGCCTGCGGGTCGTTCCGCGAGGATTACGCCCCGGGGGATTTTGTCATTGTTGATCAATTCATCGATCGCACTTCGGCGCGCACCAAGTCGTTTTTCACGCATGGATGCACCGGACATGTGTCGATCGCCCACCCGACCTGCCCGCGCCTGGGTGCTGTCTGCCTGCAGGCAGCGAGCGAGCTGGGCATTCAGGTGCATAATGGGGGCACCTATCTGGCGATGGAGGGGCCGCAATTTTCAACCCTTGCCGAATCCAACCTGTACCGGAGCTGGGGATGCGATGTAATCGGCATGACCAATATGCCGGAAGCAAAGCTGGCAAGAGAAGCTGAAATCTGCTTCGCCACGGTCGCCATGGTTACGGATTACGACAGCTGGCATCCGGATCATGGCGAGATCGACATCAGCAAGGTCATTGCCACCCTGGTGGCGAATTCAGAAAGTGCCAAGCGCCTGGTGCAGCGGATCGCCGGGGAGATGCGGAACGGGCGCGGGATCTGCCAGCATGGGTGCGACAGGTCGCTGGAGTACGCCGTCATCACGGCACCGGATCAACGCGATCCGGAACTGGTTGAAAAACTGTCCGTTATCGCCGGGCGGGTTCTCAAATGCTGAAATTTTCCGCCGCACTGCTATGGATTTTCGATGCCGACGGCGAATGACATCAAGGACTATATCCGCACAATTCCTGACTTTCCGAAGCCTGGCATCATGTTCCGGGATGTCACCACCCTGTTTAAGCAGCCGCGCGGGCTACGCATTGCGGTCGACCAACTCCTGCATCCCTGGTCGGGAAGCCAAATCGAAAAGGTGGCGGCATTGGAAGCGCGGGGATTCGTGATCGGCGGTGCCGTGGCGCACCAGATTTCAGCCGGGTTCGTGCTGATCCGCAAACGCGGCAAGCTCCCGGGCAGGACATTGTCCGAATCCTATGAACTCGAATATGGCAGCGAGATCATGGAGATCCATGACGATGCCGTGATGGCGGGAGAGAAGGTTCTGCTGGTGGATGATCTGTTGGCGACAGGCGGAACCGCCATAGCCGGAATTCATCTGCTGGAACGTCTCGGCGCCGAAATCGCCGGCTGCGCATTCATTATCAATCTACCCGCACTCGGCGGCCGGCAGAGGCTGGAAGAGATGGGAATGCAGGTGCACTGCCTGTGCGAATTCGACGGTGATTGAGGAACCGCTCCAGACATTGTGAGTAAACCGGTGGACGCTGCCGCCTGGAACTGCCGCCCACAACACGTCCGCTGCAGGTTTCGGAAACGGCATAGAATAGACTTAGACAATGACCATAGGGGAATTGCTTCCCGAAAAGTCATGTCATTTCCCCTGCAGCACAATTTCGATATAAATGAAGTTATCCGTTAACGGTTTTTCATGTTGCAGCCCTAAGCTGCCGTCGGAACCATTCAGCAGGTGGCGTTCATGTCCACTGAAGCAATGGCGGTTAACGGAAATGGAGCAGAAAAATCGTTGATTTCGAGGGGCTCAGGGACTTCATCGGAAGTTCGGAGGGAGCGTATCCGCCCGTGTTCGCCGGTAGGCAGGCTGAGCTGGAAGCGCTTTCCCACGCCGCCGTTGACACCTGGCAGCGCTCCCTGACAAAAGACAGCAGCCATCTGAGCAAGCGCACCCGCATCATCCACGGTGCCCCAGGTGCAGGCAAGAGCACATTACTGCGGGAGTTGGCCAGGCATCTGCATTCCGGTTCTGCGGAACCGGGGCAACCGCGGCTTCTTTATACGAACAGTGCCGAGTTCAGTCAGAACACCGACAAGATAATTGCGAGGCTTGAGAATCTGGCACGGCTTGATGCCGACAGCTGGAAGGGGCGACTGAAGAGCATTGCCTCCCGCGTCAGCTATTCAGCGAATCCAGGTCCGCTGGGTGCCAGCCTTGACGCTGACAGTTCGGCGCTTGAAAGGCCACGGAACATCGGCGAACTGGCAGACCGTTTGCCGGCGGACCGCTGGCAGGCCCCGGTGGTTCTGGCCATTGACGAGTTCCAGAACATTACCGATGGTATGCATATGCCGGAGGTGAAACTGACGCTTCAGTCCCTGCATGAGGCTGTCCACGGCCTGCCGGTTCTGCTGGTTCTGGCGGGTCTCGGCAACGCACCGGCGATTGCGGGAGGGGCCGGACTGACCCGCGGCCTGACGACAACCGGCATCGGCTGTCTGGAAGCGGAGGAGGCCCGCGGGCTGGTGCGTGGCTGGTGCCGGCATTTCGGGGTTGATCCGGCGGGACATGGTGAACGGCTCGACCGGCTTGCCGCGGACACCGAGGGCTGGCCGCGGCACCTGCACTTCGCGCTGCAGGCCCTCGCGGGTGAAATGGTCCGCCCCGGTGTGGACGGTCAGCTGTCCGGTGTCCGCTGGAGCGTTGTGATGGAGAGGAACCTGGAGCTGCGGCGCAATTACTACAACAGACAGCAGAGCCCGGAGATGCGGATGTCCTCGTATCTTATTGCCGCTGTGATGCGGGACCTGGATCCGGACGAAGGGTTAATCGGAGTTGAACGTCTGATTCGGAAGCACAATTGTAACGAACCGGGTTGGCGTCTGCCGACAGGCATGGATGTCGATGAATTCGCCAGCCACCTGATTCATCAGGGGGCGTTGCAGGAGAATGACAAAGGTGGGGTCGTCTGTCCGATTCCGAGTTTCCGGAGCTTTCTGGTGGAGCGGGGAGAGCCTGTTCCGGAGATCGAACGCAAACCATCGGAGCCTGAACCCCGTCCGGTGGACAAAGACATCCTGAACTATGACGATCCGTCCGACCTGCCGTCACCAGGTGGCTGGTGACATGACGTAATGTCCGGTGGGTGGAGTTTCGATGCCGTCGCTGATCTTTCGGGATGTCCCGAATGAAGTTTTCTACCTTTGTTCGGGTCAGGACAGCTGATCTCTATCTCTCATGCCATCGATTGAAAGCCTTCGTGGAACGGATTTCCGGCGGATTCCCAGGACGCCGTCCGGGAATGTGTCTGATTGCATGCACACATTTGGGATTCTGGAGCGGTGTCGGGGAAACGGAACCGAATAGAGTCAAACAGTGACAATGAGGGAAACGTGCCTTTCAATTTCAAGAATAGTCATCCTGTTTAAAAAACCATTCATCCGACGCCGCTCGTTGACATGCGGCCGACCCCGGTCCGGCCTATTACCTGACCACTCCCCTCCCGGCCCGCCGCCGGATCAAATCCCAGTATGAACAGATCCAAGTCACTCTGACGGGATCAGGACGGGGCCGGTGACATGGAAGGACACCTTGACGGCACTGCCCGGCCGCAGGGGGTTCATGACATCATCCTGCACTGCGAATATCGACCCGAATGCGGTTTCCAGTGAGTATTCCATGCGAACACCCACATAGGTGGCTTTGGCGACGGTGGCATCGAAACCCTCGTTGCCATCGAGAATAATCCGCGCCGGGCGCACCGCCAATTGTGCCCGCCCTTCGGGCAGACCGCGTGACGCCAGGCTATGGCGGTAACCGTCCACATCAATGACTGCGGATCCGGCGGAGACTGAAACAACTTCGCAGGGAATCAGATTGGCCTCGCCGATGAAGTCGGCGACAAATGCGTCAACGGGCGCGTCATAAAGGTCCCGCGGTGTGCCGATCTGGGCGATGGCGGCATTCCGCATCACCACGATCACATCGCTGACCGCCAGCGCCTCTTCCTGGTCATGGGTGACATAGACAACGGTGAGGCCAAGTTCCTGCTGGATCGACCGGATATCCTCGCGCACCTGGCGGCGCAGCTTGGCATCGAGATTTGACAGCGGCTCGTCAAAGAGCAGGACCTGCGGCTCCAGCACAAGTGCCCGCGCGACTGCGACCCGTTGCTGCTGACCACCTGACAATTCGCTGGGAAGTCGGTCGTCAAAGCCCTCAAGTCCCACTAAATCCAGACCGGCACGGGCTCGGTCCCGGGCTTCGGATTTCGGAAAACCGGAAAAACCAAGCCCGTATGAAACATTCTCCAACACGCTCATATGAGGAAACAGCGCATAGGATTGAAACACCATCGAAACATCACGGTCCGTTGCCGGGAGTTTGGTCACATCCTTGTCACCAATCAGGATTTTCCCGGAAGTGGCCATTTCCAGCCCGGCGATCATGCGCAGGGTCGTGGTCTTGCCGCAGCCCGACGGGCCGAGCAGCGTCACCAGCTTTCCCGCCTCGATTTCGAGGTCGATATTGTCGACGGCGACCACCTCCCCACCATAAGTCTTGCTGACTCCGATAAAACTGACCGGTGCCGCCTTTCCCGATATCCGTGTCCGCGCCATGGCTCAGGCTCCTGTCATGAACTGTGTGCGTCGGCCGATCTGAACCCGTCCGACAAGAAACTGCAGCAGGGCGACGGCGGCAAGCATGACGAAAATCAGTGTCGTCGAATAGGCGATCGCAAGACCGTAATCATTGTTTTCGACCCGTCCGATAATGTAACTCGTCGCCATGTCATATTGCGCACTGACGAGAAAAATCACCGCGCTGATCGCTGTCATCGCCCGCACGAAGCTGAATACCAGCGCTGCCAGGATCGCCGGGCGCAGGAGCGGCAGGATCACACGACGGAAAGTCTGCCAGGAATTCGCGCCGAGCGTCAGCGAGCTCTCATCCAGGGATCGGTCGAGTTGCGACATGCTGGCGATACCGGCACGAACGCCGACCGGCATGTTACGGAAGATAAAGCTGACTATCAGGATCACCCCGGTGCCGGTGATCTCGATGGGTGGAACATTGAAGGCCAGTATGTAGCTGACACCAATGACCGTGCCCGGGATCGCGAATGAGAGCATGGTGCCGAATTCGAATGCGTTCTTGCCGGCGAAACTCTGGCGCGTCAGCAGGTAGGCGGTCACCAAGCCGACGATGGCGGTGAGCGGGGCCGCAATGGCGGCAATGGTGATCGTGGTCCAGAAGCTGTCCCAGGCGGCGCCCGACCAATGCAGCCCGTGTTCGTTGAACCCGATGGAGAATGCGGTGATGTAATGTTTGAAGGTCAGGGTATTACGCACACCCCACAACTCCACAAAGCTGCCGTAGACGATCATGCCGTAAACGATCGCCGTGAAACTGCCCCAGATTCCGGCAATGACGATCACCGGAATGCCCAAACGTTTCGGCATCAAGGGATGCACACCGGCATCACCCTTTCCGGTCACAGTTGTGTAGCTCTTGCGGCCGAGCCAGGCACGCTGGAAATAGAAGGCTGACAAGGTGAAGCATAGGAGCACCATTGCCAAAACGGCGGCGCGGCCCTGATCATACTGCGCACCGACAATGGCAAAGAATATTTCTGTCGACAGAACATCGAAATTGCCGCCAAGCACCAGCGGGTTACCGAAATCCGCCATGCTCTCGATAAAGCCGAGAAGGAACGCATTCGCCAGTCCCGGGCGCATCAGCGGCAGGGAGACGGTTCTGAAGGTCTGCCAGTTATCCGCCCGCAGCGTCTGCGCCGCCTCCTCCATCGATGGCGATACCCCTTCGACAACGCCGATCAGAACCAGGAAGGCGATCGGCGTGAATGCAAGGGTCTGGGCAATCAGGATGCCTGGAAGCCCGTAAAGCCAACGCGTCGGCTGTCCGCCTAACAGATCGGCTATGAATACGGTCACCGAACCCGAGAGGCCGAAGAGCAGGATCAGCGCCAGCCCGATGACGAAGGGTGGTGTGATGATTGGCAGCACGGTGAGCGCCCTGAGACCGGATTTGAAGCGGAAGCCCGAGCGTGTCACCACGAGCGCGAAAGCCAGGCCCAGCGCCGTCGTGGTGATGCCCACGAAAATGGCAAGGAAAAGTGAATTCACAGCTGCGCCGCAGCGCCCGCCGGCAAAGCATCCGAGTCCCCACAGCCGGTTGTCAAAGAATTTCTCAGAAAAGATTTTCAGCGAATAACCGCCCTCATCGGTGACAAAGGCGGTAAACAGCATGTTGCCGATCGGGAAAAAGACAAAGATCGCGACAATAACGATGACGCCGCCGATGGCGCTGACGACGAAAACATCACCATTGACCGCTCCCCTTGCGGCGATACCTTGGGTAAAGGTGAATAGAAATGACGACGCAATGATCAGCGCCCCGTAGCCCATGCCGAATTGGCGGTCGCCGAGGCTCCCGAAAACCGTGCTCAACCAATCATAATTGAAGCCGCGGAGGCCAATTCCGAATCCTTGGGCGATCAGCCAGGAAAAACCGAATCCGCCAGCCAGGATCAGGACAGTGGAGTAGACAGGATCGGATTTGTTGCGCCTGAGCACCAACAAGGGTGCGATCAGGGGAATGAGCAGTGGTGACAGCCAGAGTTTTTCGCCCTGCGCGATCAGGAACGCCGCCGGCGCGTAATCTTCGTCAAACGGATAGCCGTCGATTAACCATTCGAGACCGAAAAACCCGTCTTCAATCCCATACCAAGGGAGCAGCAGGTAACCGACCCACCCGGCGATGATCCAGTAAATCAGTACCGGGTGGGCTGTTTTTTCAGGGATTGCTTCCCGCACGGTCTATTGCGGAAGCGTCGAGACCTCGTCATCCCATTTTTTCAGCAAACGCTTGCGTTCGTCCGACGAACCGTACTTTTTGAAGTCGTAATCAATGAGCTTGATCGTTGACATGTCAGGCGCGCTTGGCGAAGTTTCGGCGTTCACATTCGAGGGCACCTGGAACGCATTGACCTGCAAAGCCAGATTCTGCGCCTCCGCTGAAAGCGCCCAGTCATAGAACATTTTCGCCTCGTCCATGTTGCGGGCGCCGGCGATGATTGACATCGAGCCGATCTCGTATCCGGTTCCCTCGCAAGGTGCCACGACGTTTATCGGAAAACCGTTGACCGCCTGTTTCACCGCATCATGCATGAAGACGATGCCGATGGTGTTCTCACCCCGTCCCGCAGCCTTAATCGGGGCCGAGCCGGACTTGGTGTACTGATTGATATTGGCATGCAGACCCTTCATGAATTCAAACCCGTCATCTTCACCGAAGATTTGCACGATCGAGGCCAATGTCGTGTAAGCGGTTCCCGAGGAGTTCGGGTTCGCCATCTGCACATGGCCCTTATATTCGGGTTTCAAAAGATCTTCCCAGCAAGCGGGTTCGGCCAGACCGTTGGCTGCGACCAGTTCGGTATTGTAGCCGTAGCCGAGGGCACCGGAATAGATGCCGATTGTGCGGTTGCCCGCGCTTTCCGCCTGCGAGATTGCCCAGCCATGCAGTTCTCCGCGCATGGGAGAGATATATTCCTCTGTCAGACCTTCTTCAGCCGCCTGCAGGTGCGGGTCTCCCGTTCCGCCCCACCAGACATCACCTTTCGGGTTCGACGCTTCGGCGCGAATCTGGGCGAATGTCTCGCCCGAGGATTTACGGGTCATGTTGACATCGATTCCCGTGGCTTCCTCGAAACTGCGCGCCATCAACTGGCACCAATCTTCCTGGGCGCTGCAATAATAGGTCAGTTTATCCGCCTGCACCGCACCGGTGGAAGCTGCGAACGCAATGAGCGAAACGCATGCGGTTTGTTTTGATAACTTCATTTTACTCCTCCACAATTGGGACACATAGGTTAGGCGGTCGTAACCTGCAGGGCAAGGCCAAACGAATTGGGCACGGAGCCAGGCCTGACCATGGTGTTCAATCAGTCCAGCGCTTGTTCCAGAACCGCACCGGGATTCATGATGCCTATCGGATCAAGTGCCGACTTGATCTGCCGGAGCGTATCGAAAAATGCCGGATCGCTGTATCTTTTCAGCTCCGCGGCCTTGGCGCGGCCGGTTCCGTGCTCGGCTGAAATAGAGCCGCCGTAACTGCGGACCAGCGCGTGGATGCTGTCCATTATGCGCTTGCGGGCGGTCCGGTCTGAACTTTCTCCGGGCAGGGGAAACACATTGTAATGCAGATTGCCGTCACCCATATGGCCGAAACAATTGATCCGGAATTCACCGATCGCAGCGACACTATTGTCAGCTTCAGCGATGAATTCAGCAATGGATTCGATCGGCACGGCGATGTCGTGGGATGAAACCGAACCTATTCGGCGGTTGGCTTCGGGAATAGCCTCGCGCATCTCCCACATTTTCTCAATCCGCGCTGCATTGTCGGCGATGACTGCGTCTTCGATCAGGGACTTCTCAGCGGCGAGGCTGAGATCATCTGCGAATTTGTCCACAAGTCCGAATTCGCAGCTTGATCCGATATCAATCAACACCGCCCAGCGCGGCAATTCGGAAAATGGCTGGTGGAAATTACTCCCGGTCTCGGCGAGAAACTCGAACCCGGTGCGGCTTAACAATTCAAATGCCGTCAGCATGTCACCGAACCGGTCGAGAATGAATTCCAGCAGTTCGCGGGCGGTGGCGGGATTTCGCACAGCGGCAAGCGCGGCGATGCGTTCTACCGGTGGCCGTGTCAGGCGCAGGCTGGCGGCGGTGATAATGCCCAGAGTTCCTTCCGAGCCGATCAGGAGATTTCTCACATCATACCCCTGATTGTCCTTTCTCAAGCCGCTCAGACCATTCCATATCCGCCCGTCGGGCAGCACGACCTCCAACCCAAGGCAGAGATCACGCATGTTGCCATGCTTGATTGTCAGTGCGCCGCCGGAATTGGTGGCCAGGTTGCCACCGATGTGACAACTCCCTTTCGACGCCAACGCCATGGGAAAAATCCGACCCACTGAAGCGGCGGCCTGCTGGATACTCTGCAGTGTGCATCCCGCCTCGGCGGTGATGATTGAGGCGCCGGGACTGATACCGCGGATGCGGTTCATACGCGCCGATGAAACAATCACAGGACGAGGCAAATCCTGCGCCAGATGCCCGGCGACAAGTCCGGTCGCTCCCCCTACCGGCACCAGCGGCACCTGCCATTGGTGGCAAAGCCTTACGATGCGTGCGACCTCATCGCTATCGGAAGGGGCAATCACAAACCCGTCCTGGCCGGTGAACCGCCCGCGCAGGTCAAGGCTGAAAGCATCCGCAGGCAGCTGTAATGCCGCCGCCGGCACCGAATCCGCGAGCAATGCGGTGAATTCTTCCGAGGCCGGATTCAATGCCATGCAGCGCCAGACCTTTCAGCCTGTCCCGACCCTGCCGCGACGGTCGCTGCGAAGATTTGCATACAATACATGCGACCGCCAATAGCCGGCGATCTGCAGGTAGCTCTGGGCAACGCCCTCATATTTGAAGCCTGTCTTTTCCAGCAATCCGCAGGAGGCGGAATTGGATGGCAGGCAGGCCGCCTCAATGCGGCTGAGACCGATCTCGGTGAAACAATGGTGCACCAGCTTGCGCAGCGCTTCCGTCATATAGCCCTGCCGGGCGAATGGCTCACCGACCCAATAGCCGATATTCACTGACTGCGAGGGGCCGAACAGCATCTGGTCCAGCGTGATGCCTCCCACCAGAATGTCGTCATCGCGCCTGATCATGAGAAATGAGAGTCCGGTGACGCGTTTCAAGGCCGTTTCAGCCCAACTGACCCGGGCCAGGAAGGAATCTCGGGTCAGATGATCATCAGACCAGGTCGGCTCCCAGGGTTCAAGAAATTCACGGCTGGATTCACGCAATTCCGCCCAGGCGGCATAATCGCTGGTCTCCGGCAGCCTCAGGCGCAGCCGGTCGGTGTTCAGAACCGGGGTTTTACTCTTCAGGAATCTCAATTTGACATCCGCGCAAGCAGCGCCTCCAGCGGCGGCGCATTGTCGACCGGCCCACAGACCGCCATCGCCGCATTGTCCCGACCCACGAGTTCAGCGGCAAACTGTTCAACATCTTCGCGGGCCACGCAATCATATCTCTCGATTGTCTCCTCAATGGGAACGATGCGGTCAGTCAAGGCCAACATCGTCGCCATGCGCTCGATACGGTTTGCGGGACTTTCATGTCCCATCAGAATACCCACCCGGATCTGGGTTTTCGCCCGATCGATCTCCTTGTCGGTCAATCCGGCGGCGGAACGCCTGATTTCCCGGGCACAGAGAAAAGCCAGGTCCGGTAATTCCCTCTCACCGGTACTGGCATGCAAAATGAAGATTCCAGTATCCGAACCCGGCGACGAATGCGCTGAGATGGAATAGCACAGACCGCGCTTTTCCCGGGCTTCGGTGAACAGCCGCGATGATGAACCGCCGCCAAGCAGAACCCCGTAGATGCGTGCTGCTGCCTGCCGCTTATGCATCAGGGCCGGGCTTTCGAAAGCCAGTGCGAACTGGGCCTGTTCAACCGGCTTCGGCCGGCGGCATTCACCGCCGACGAAGCGGCAGGAGGGCGATTTGTCTGAACCCGGCAGCGCTGCACATGTGAACAGCTTTTCCGCCTGTTTCGCCAACTCGTCATGGCGCACGGCGCCGGCGGCACTCAGGATCATCCGTTCCGGCCGGTAATGCCGATCGACGAATTGCAGGATATCCTTGCGGCGGAATGCGGCAACCCGTTCACCGGAACCGATAATCGGCCTTCCATAGGATTGTCCCGGATAGGCTGTCAGTTGCAGCGCGTCAAAGACAACATCGGTCGGTGAATCCTCAATTTCACCGATTTCGTTGAGAATGACGCTGCGCTCGAGTTCCATCTCATTATGCTCGAACACGGAATTCTGCACGATATCGGCGAGCATCTCAACGGCCAATGGCACATCCTCATCCAGAACCGCTGCCAAATAGACAGTGGCTTCACGGCCTGTGAATGCATTCAGAAAGCCGCCGACATCTTCGATTTCCTCAGCGATCTGCAGCGATGTCCGTGTATTTGTCCCCTTGAAAGCCATATGTTCGAGAAAATGGGCAATGCCGTTCTGGCGCTCGGTTTCGTGGCGGGCACCGGCACGGATATGAATAGCGATTGCGGCGGTCCTCAGCCCCGGCATGTGGTCGGTGGCTACCCGCAGCCCATTCGGCAGGATTGTGAGTTCGGCCGTCATGCCGACACCCTTTCGCGGATGATCGCCTGAAGGTCGGGCAGGCTGTCCGGGGCCCGGATCATCCGCTCAGGCAGTGACATTAATTCAGCCATCCAATCCGGCAGGCACGGCTCTGTGCCGGTGGCGTGGCGAACGGCATCGGGGAATTTTGCTGGATGGGCCGTTGCCAAGGCAATGACCGGCGAGTTTGTGTCGCTGACAGAGTAAGCGGTTTCGATGCCGACCGCCGTATGCGGGCAGACCGCCTGCCCGGTGCGCGCATGGATGTCACCGATACGGGACAGAGTCTGATTTTCCGAGACGCGGCCGCTGACATAGTCGGACCGCAGCCTGTCCAGCATATCCCCGGGAATTTCGAACCCGCCCTGCCGACACATCAGCTCGACAATGCGCGGTGCATCCCTGTCGCTGGCTTCGAAAAGCGCCCGCTCAAAATTTGAACTGACCTGAATATCCATCGATGGGCTATAGGTCGCCGACACCGGCCCGGTGCGGTAGCTGCCGGTGGTCAACGCCCGGTGCAGTATGTCGTTTCTGTTCGTGGCGACGATCAGCCGGTCAATCGGCAAGCCCAGCTGTTTTGCCACATAAGCGGCAAAGACATCGCCGAAATTACCGGTTGGAACCGCGAATGTGACCCCGCGTTCGGGCGCGCCGAGCTGCAGTGCCGCGGCCACGAAATATGCCGCCTGCACGACAATCCGCGCCCAGTTGATCGAATTCACCGCACCAAGACAGAACTCCTGCCGAAAACCGGCATCGTTGAACATGTCCTTGACCCGTGCCTGGCAGGCATCAAAATCACCATCCACGGCAATCGCATGCACATTGCTGTCGGAAGCCGTCGTCATCTGCCGGCGCTGCACTTCAGAGACCCTTCCCTCGGGAAACAGGATGAACATATCCACGCTTTCCAGCCCGCGGAAAGCTTCGATTGCCGCCGAGCCGGTGTCGCCGCTCGTCGCCCCGACAATCACGGAACGTCTCGCCCGGCGCTGCAGGGAGGCAGCGAACATCCGGCCGACCAATTGCAGCGCGAAATCCTTGAACGCCAGTGTCGGTCCGTGAAACAGTTCCAGCAGATGCAGATTATTATCCAGTTGCCGCAACGGGCACCGCGCCGGGTGCCGGAACCGGGAATAGGACTGGTCAATCATCGGTTTCAATTCCGCCTCGGAGAAACTTCCTCCGACAAATTCAAGGCAAATGCGAAGCACAATCTCCTCGAATTTCCGGCCCCGCAATTCGGCGAAATCGGCAGCTGAGAATTGCGGCCAGCTCTCCGGCATATACAGCCCGCCATCCGCCGCCAGCCCGGTCAGCATCGCATCTTCAAAACCCAATGCAGCGGCACTGCCACGGGTGGATATGTAGCGCATTTCCGACAAATTCACTTCTCCGTCAGCCTTCCCGCCCCCGCCTGATACGCCAAACCCAGAGTGCCGTCATCCCGCACCAGGCCAGTGCAAGCAGAAACCAGGTAATGGCATAATTCCTATGATTATTGGGAATCCCCGCACTATCCACCGGCCACGGACGTAATTGCCCGATTATCGGCTCCGAGTGCCGCAGGACGATCAGCAACGGCTCGGTGCCGAGTGTGTCCGCCATCGCCTCGACATCGCGCGCAAACCAAAGCGCACCGTCCGGTTCCGGCGTGAACAGCCGGTCGGTTTCATCCGGCCAGTGCAGATTACCGGTTATCTCAAATCGGTCCCCGGTGATACTCTGTTCAAGTGTTTCGGTTTCGGCAAGAAAACCCTGGTCGAGCAACACCCTGCGGCCATCCGTCTCAAAGGGTGAAATCACCCGGAAACCGGGTCCGAATCCCTGCCGGCTGACCAGGACATAGAGGTGCGGCGCCGAGAGCCGGCCTTTCACCCTCACGGGCTGGAAATTATCCCACTCCGCCGTTGCCGCCCGGGGCAGCGGTAGTGGCGGTGCGCCGATCCGCTGATCGATCTCAAGAAGCACACCCTTCTTCCACTGGAGACGCTGAACCTGCCAGACACAAAGCGAACCGAGCACCGCCACGCCGAACAGTCCAAGCAGCAGAGGAAACAGTAACCGGCGCATCAATGCCACCACGGCATCAGCACGGTCGACGCTTCAAAAAATTTCCGGATGAAGTCCGGCATTGCGCGGCCGGCGGAACTCCAGTTTTCAAATCAACAAGCGGAAACCTGTCAGCCACCCCAGATATAGACCGCCGCGAACAGGAACAACCAGACCACATCGACGAAATGCCAGTACCAGGCGGCTGTTTCAAATCCGACATGCGCCGTCGGGGTCATCTGCCCGGCCAATGCCCGCATCAGGCAGACAAACAGGAACGCCGAACCGATGATAACATGCGCCCCGTGAAAACCGGTCGCCATGAAGAAACTGGCACCGTAGATATTGCCGGAAAAGCCAAATGCGGCGTGCGAATACTCATAGGCCTGCAGGCCGGTGAAGGCGACGCCGAGGATAATCGCCAGCGTCAGGCCATTGATCATGTCACGACGGTTATTCTCATGCGCTATGGCATGGTGCGCCCATGTGCATGCCGCACCTGAGGCCAGCAGGATCAGCGTATTGATCAGTGGCAGATGCCAGGGATCGAACGTCTCAATGCCGACCGGCGGCCAGACCCCGCCCGACCCTTCCTGCATCGGATACATCGCATGTTTGAAAAAATTCCAGAACCAGGCGGAAAAGAACATGATCTCGGACATGACAAACAGGATGAAACCGTAACGGAGGCCGATCTGGACCACCGGTGTATGATCTCCGGTTTCAGATTCGCGGATCACATCACCCCACCATGCGACCATCACATAGACCACCAGTGCCGCACCGATCATCATCAGCCACGGGCCGTAATCGTGGAAGAACAACACTGCCCCGAAAAGCATGGTGAAACCGCCGACAGCTCCGAGAAACGGCCATACGGACGGGTTCAGAATGTGGTAATCGTGATTTTTTTCATGAGCCATAGCTAAACGCCCTCGAACGCATATGTCTGACCGGTCAGTGCCGGCGTGTCGGCGGCTGCGACTTCCTCCGGCATTTCCGTACGGTGGAAAGTGTAAGACAAAGTGATGGTCGCCGCGGCACCGGCCTCCGGATGATCGATAATTTCCGGATCGATGTAGAAATTCACCGGCATCAAGACCGTTTCCCCGGGCTGCAGAACCTGTTCCTGGAAACAGAAGCAATCCAGTTTCACAAAGTAGCCGCCGGCGGTGAATGGAAACACGTTGAAGCTTGCGGTTCCGGCAATCGGCTGCGATGTCGGATTGGACGCTTCATAATGCATGATCACCGATTCACCCAACCGGACCTCGATTTCCCGCTCGGCAGGGCGGAATTTCCATGGCATATTCCGCTCCAGCGAAGCGTCGAAACGCACCAGCACGGTCCGTTCAAGAATGCTGTCGGGAACCGTATCCGCAGCCACTGTGGCACCGCCGAATCCGGTGACGCGGCAGAACCAGTCATAAAGGGGAACCGAGGCCCATGCCGCCCCGGCCATCAGCATCACCACGCCGGCAAGCGCCAGCATGCTGCGGCGGTTGCGCATAGCCAGCGTCACTTCTCAGTCTCCATCAGCGAGGGCCGCAGAACATGGTCAAATGCCTCCATGGACTGGCCGCTGGATAATTTCACCAGGGTGATTGCGAACACCAGCAGAACAAATCCCCCCAGAACGAGTCCCAGTACCGCATTGCGCCGGCCGCGGCGTACATGCAACTCATGCGTGCCCGGGATCGACATCACAGGAGTGCAACCGCTGACAGCGGGAACCAGCCGAAAATCATCCCCGCCGCAGTATCGGCGGCAAAGGCCGCGAAAATGGCAAACAGATACAGAATGGAAAGCCGGAAAAACCGGCGTTCCTCTGACCAGCGGTCGCGTTCCGCCGTCTCCGCGTCACGCCGGCGCAGCCGCCAGGCAAAATGCAGCATTAGTGCATTCAGGATGACGGCGGCGGCGAGTGTCAGCGGACCGCCGACACCGCTGAGGGCAAGGAAAGCCGACACCGGTAAGAGGCTGAGCGAATACCACCAGATCCAGCGCCGCGTAGCATGATCACCATGGGTGATGGTCAACATCGGCACGCCGGCGCGGCGGTAATCATCGGATGAGAACAGCGCCAGCGACCAGAAATGCGGCGGTGTCCACAACAGGATCAACATGAACATAGCCAACGGCTCGACTGAAATCCCTCCGGTGGTGACCGCCCATCCGATGATTGGAGGAAGGGCGCCGGCGGCTCCGCCGATGACGATATTCTGCGGCGTCGAGCGCTTCAGCAGAATCGTGTAAATGACGGCATAATAGAAAATGGTCAGCGCCAGCAGCAACGCCGCCAGCAGATTGGCGGTCAATGCCAGCATGACAACCGAAAACCCGGAAAGCCACAGGCCGAGCATCAGCGCATCCTGGCGCGAAACCCGCCCATCCGGCACCGGTCTGGCACGGGTGCGGCGCATGAGAATGTCGATATCGGCATCCCACCACATATTCAGCGCACCGGAAGCGCCGGCGCCGATTGCAATGAAAAGCAGCGATGCGAAGCCGATGACCGGGTGTAACGCTCCAGGTGCGGCGAACATCGCCACCGCCGCGGTGAACACGGCGAGTGACATTACCCTCGGCTTCAGCAGTGTCAGCAGGTCGCTGACATCAGCTTCAGCACGGGATTGAATTGCCGAGATATCCGCCATCTGACCCGTCAGTCACCCAATGCGGTATCCGCACACCGCCCTGTCATCTGGAAGCATAAAGCAGTTGCGTCGAAGTCGGCGCCTCAGCATATTCAGCTCTGGCTGCGTCCAGCCACCTTTCATACGCTTCCTCGCTGACAACTTTCACGGTGATCGGCATATAGGAATGATCCTTTCCACACAGTTCCGAGCACTGGCCGAAATAGACTCCCTCAACTTCCGGTTTGAACCAAAGCCCGGCAAGGCGTCCCGGAACAGCATCCTGCTTGACGCCGAAGGCGGGAATGGTCCAGGCATGGATCACATCCGATGCCGTCACATGCACCACTGCGGTCTTGCCGACCGGGAGCACCACCGCGGTATCTGTCGCCAGCAGATACTCACCCTGTGAGTATCCATAATCCTCAAGCTCTTCCGGGAAGAGCATGAAACTGTCGAAGCTGAAATCGTGATCGGAATATTCGTAGGTCCAGTACCATTGATTGCCGGTCGCCTTAATCGTGATGTCAGCTTCCGGAAGCCGCTGCTGCTTGAACAGGATCGGCAGCGAAATCGCGCCGATCGCGACCAGGATGACAACCGGAACCAGCGTCCAGGTGATTTCCAGTGGTGTATTGTGGGAAAAGTCGGCCGGGGTCGGATTACGGTGCGAATTATACCTTATGGTGACCCAAAGCAGCAGCCCGAGCACGAACAGGCAAATGATTCCGATGACAACAAGCAGTAGATTGTCAAACCACACAATGTCGCGGGCCAATTCCGTCACCGCCGGCTGGAACCCGTAAAGCCCGTCATAGGGACGGCCGATGATTTCCAGATCCTGATCGACATCAACCGCCAAGGCGCCACCGGCTGAAAGCAACGCAGCGGGACAGGCGGCTGTCCGAATTAGAATTTTCATCATCCGCTCCATCCTGACTTCCACCGATCGGGCCACTGACAGGCCTCGGCGGCGGGAATCCCCGGTTGTTTGCGCGCACTGAAAAGCATATTGGACTGGCAACTGCAATACTCCACAACTCAGCTTCGGGAGCATCCCGCATGGTTACCGATCCGGGGCACTTCAGACCATTTGAAACCTCCCTTGACGCCGAACGCTCGCTGCGCACAGTCAAAGCCGCCTGCGCCGGCGGCGAAGATGGCGAATTGTTTCTTGAGCGGCATCGCGCGCAGACGCTGGTGTTTGATGATGGACGGTTACGCGATGCCAGCTACAGCGCCAGCGAAGGCTTCGGATTGCGGGCTGTCGCCGGCGAAACCGCCGGATATGCCCATTCCAGCGAAATCAGTGAAGCGGCGCTGCAGCGGGCCATGGAAACCGCACGTTTTGCAGTCCGCAATGGCGGTGGCATCATGGCGCCGCCGCCGCATGCGACAAATCAAAAGCTGTATGCGGAGACCGACCCGGTTTCGGAAATGCAGTTCCCGGCCAGAGTCGAACTCATGAAAGAGATCGATGCCTATGCACGTGGGCTGGACCACCGGGTCGTTCAGGCGACGGCTGTCCTTGCTTCGTCGCTTCAGGAAATTGAAATTCTCCGCCCGGACGGTGCGCTGATGCGCGACCGCCGCCCGATGGTCAGGCTCAATGTTTCGGTGATCGTCGAGGAAAATGGTGAAAGACACTCCGGCTATGCGGGTGAAGGCGGCCGCTATTCGCTGCTGAGTCTGACCGAGCCCCATCTGTGGCAAGGCCTGGCAAAGGAAGCATTGCGGATCGCACTCCTCGGATTATCCGCCGAACCGGCACCAGCCGGTGTGTTTGATGTCGTGCTGGGGCCGGGATGGCCGGGAATTCTTCTGCATGAGGCCGTGGGGCACGGACTTGAAGGCGATTTCAACCGCAAACAGACATCGGCATTTGCCGGGCTTATGGGTCAGCGCATTGCGGCCGGAGGCGTGACCGTGGTCGATGACGGCACAATTGCCGACCGCCGCGGTTCGATTTCCGTCGATGATGAGGGAACGCCGGGGCAGACAACCACATTAATCGAGGACGGAATTCTCGTCGGCTACATGCAGGACCGGCAGAATGCGCGTCTGACCGGCGTGCAGTCAACCGGCAATGGCAGGCGCCAATCCTATGCGCATCCGCCGATGCCGCGCATGACCAATACCTTCATGCTGGCGGGAAGCGGGGAACCGGCTGACATCGCGGCGGAACTCAGGGACGGAATTCACGCCGTCGGCTTCGGCGGTGGACAGGTCGATATCACCAGCGGCAAGTTCGTATTCTCCTGCACCGAGGCCTACCGGGTCCGTAACGGCAAGATCGGCACCCCGGTGAAGAATGCCACCCTGATCGGGGACGGCGCGACGGCATTGCGGAATATCCGGGCCATCGGCAATGACCTGCAGCTTGATCCAGGCATCGGAAATTGCGGCAAGAACGGTCAGTGGGTGCCGGTCGGTGTCGGGCTGCCGACGCTGCTCATCGGAGGCCTCACCGTCGGCGGCCAGGTCGCATGAAACAGCTTCAGCCTCCCCGGCCTCACCGGCCACCGTCTCAGAATCTCGTATGAACAGATTCGGTATGTGGGGAAAGGGTGGTTATACATTGTGGCTGGGCGGCGTTTCCTGTGGAAAACTCCGCTGTTGCCGAACTGCCCGCTTTCCCGCATTCCTGTTTCGGGATTGCCGTCGCCGGGTGTGACTCCCGGCGACGACGGAGCGGGGCCGCAGGCTCCGCAGGACAGGTCGGACCGATTGAATCCTGGATCCAGCTCCGAATGTGAGCATGGTCGGCCTGTCCTTCCGTTTGTCTCCCGGGGCCTGAATGGATGCCTGGGTTCATGAACCGGATCATCGCGGGAACAGGAGCGGGAGAACATGGCCATCACAGTCGCCGGAATCGACGTGAGCAAGTTGTACCTGATCAAACACCTTTGAGATTCTGAGACGGTGGCTGCAGGGCCCGGGGAAACGGAGAGAGGGCGGAGCCCGAACGGAGGTTCCCCGGCCTCAGCGGATGAAAATTCCTGCCGGATCGGGCGGGGTTCTCCATAGGTTCGTCGTGACAAAACAACGGAACAGGAGAACCCCATGCAGGTTTTTGCCCTGCCCCGTCGTGTTATCAGAGACGGGGCCACTGCGTTCATGTCTTTTACCGCCCTCCGATGTCGGTGTCAGGGTACGGATGGATCCGGTCCGGCGCTGGCGCCGTGCCGTGAGTGACGGCCTGGGTTCGGCGGAGGCGGCGTGTGCGGTCGGTGTGCCGCGTGAGCATCCATGTTGTCGGTCAACTCCGTTATTGGTCTTTTCTGACTGATTCCGGGGTTTTCCACAGTCTGCCCACATCCGGGAACCATCCGGGCGAACGACTTCCGTCCGGGCGTCAGGCGGCGTCCGGTCCTCCCACATGCGCCGGTCGCGCAGCAGGGCGTTGGCGGTGACGATGAGCTTCCGCATGACCGCGGTCACGGCGACCTTGTGGCATTTTCCCCTTTCCCTGAGCCGTTTGTGAAACTCCGCCATCTCAGGATTGAACATGCAGGCCGCCATCGCCGCCATGTGCAGCACGTCCCCCGGCCGCCGACATGGCGCCCGCCCTTCAGCGTTCCGCGGTCACGGGCGAAGGGCGCGACGCCGATCAGGGCGGCGGCCTCGCCCATCCACGCGGTCAGTGCCGCCGCCGTGACCGGGCCGATGCCGGGAATCGAGGTCAGTATGGTGTAGCTCCCGGCAAGGTCCCCGGAGCCCGTGACCAGCTTCTCGATCCGCCGGTCGAACCCGCCGATAGTTGTGTCAAGAATCTTCTGCAATTTCCTTGTGGGGTCTCTGCGGCATGCGGTCCGCGAGGGTGAAGGTGACCGAGTCCTGCGCCGCGCCCGCGGGGGTCAGCGACAGCCCCACCTCGCTGCGGTCGTTGTGCGTGTTCGGCACCGTGGCGGTCACCGTGATCGGACCGCCCACCGGGGCGTTCGACGCCCGCACGGCGTAGTCGAGCCTGCCGCCGTCGCCCGCCCCCAGCCACAGGTCCCGGCGCAGCTTGAACTTGTACGACATCGGCTTGACCGAGGCCGTCACGTAGGGGTCCGTCTCGCTCTCCCGGCCCGCGCGGACGGAGTACGAGCCCCACGGGTCGTAGGTCTCCACCACCGGCGCGTCCGCGACCTCCACCGAGACCGTGCCGAGGTTGACGTTGTTGTAGTTCGGATCCGTCGAGGCCGCGGTGTGGGTGAGCGTCAGCGAACGGTTGCGGTGCATGCCCGACTCGTTGTTGAGTGGCAGGTTATTTCGACGGAAAGCAGGCGATCCGTTTCGGATTGGATCGTTGCCCGGGCGTCCGGAGACCGGAACAGTCC
>JAPOXR010000017.1 GCA_026706985.1 Paracoccaceae bacterium
ACAGCCGAGGCGACATGGAGGCGCATCGGCGACCTGCTGGACCAGTTTCCGCCCGAAGAATGTGCAAACTACTTCAGGAACTCAGGCTATGCTTCTACTTAAAGTCATCGCGCTCTAAAGTGTTCCCCGCACACGCGGGGATGATCCGTTGATGCTCTTGACGACCCGAACTCGGAGGGCGTGTTCCCCGCACACGCGGGGATGATCCGCATTTCAGACAGTCCTTTGTTTCACCATGCGTGTGTTCCCCGCACACGCGGGGATGATCCGCCCGCTCGAAGTCATCAATGGACAGCAGAATAGTGTTCCCCGCACACGCGGGGATGATCCGGCTTGTCGCTTTCCTCAGCCCAGAGTTTCTTTGTGTTCCCCGCACACGCGGGGATGATCCGAGCCTGAAAACACTGTCGATTGGTCTGGTATGGTGTTCCCCGCACACGCGGGGATGATCCGTCCTCAGAGACCAACGCTTCACCGCGAGCCTGGTGTTCCCCGCACACGCGGGGATGATCCGCTCTTTAAAGCGTTGCCGATAGCCATTCCACGGTGTTCCCCGCACACGCGGGGATGATCCGGTAGAATATCTGGCCAATGCCAAAGATGAAATGTGTTCCCCGCACACGCGGGGATGATCCGGTGACTGGGTGACTGACGGCGTGCATCAGGCCGTGTTCCCCGCACACGCGGGGATGATCCGGCGGCGTCCCGCAACGTGAGCGCAGGAAAACGGTGTTCCCCGCACACGCGGGGATGATCCGCTGACGACCTCGATGTCACCTGTGAGGTCGCCGTGTTCCCCGCACACGCGGGGATGATCCGTTGCGTGGGCTGTGGAATTGTTGCGGAAATACGTGTTCCCCGCACACGCGGGGATGATCCGGGCACTTGCACGACTATTTGCAGCAATTTACCGTGTTCCCCGCACACGCGGGGATGATCCGGGGAGAGCTTCACCGAGAACCACGGGTTCCCCGTGTTCCCCGCACACGCGGGGATGATCCGCGTGATGTTCCCGTTGCTGATTATTTCCGCACGTGTTCCCCGCACACGCGGGGATGATCCGAAGGCCAGGACTTGCTTACCCGCGCCCAGGCTGTGTTCCCCGCACACGCGGGGATGATCCGGACGGCCCGATGTGGCATGCCGATTGCCTGTGGTGTTCCCCGCACACGCGGGGATGATCCGCCACTACAGAGCGACGCTGCCATGGGACGACCGTGTTCCCCGCACACGCGGGGATGATCCGGATTGTCTGCCAGTATGTATCAAGCTGCTTCTGTGTTCCCCGCACACGCGGGGATGATCCGAATTTCAGCGTTCCCCCTGGTCTTGGCATGGCGTGTTCCCCGCACACGCGGGGATGATCCGCTGACCGGGTTGCGGTTTGTGAATGATCGCAGGTGTTCCCCGCACACGCGGGGATGATCCGGCCTGCGGTTGCGATTTATCTCCTGTTGTTTTGTGTTCCCCGCACACGCGGGGATGATCCGGGCTTAGGGCTTTTTTAAGCCCGTGCCATCACGTGTTCCCCGCACACGCGGGGATGATCCGGCCGTTCCATCACCACGCATTTGATCGATGTCGTGTTCCCCGCACACGCGGGGATGATCCGGTGATTCGCCCGATCCGGATTCATGGCATTACGTGTTCCCCGCACACGCGGGGATGATCCGTCGCTGCACCGACAGCGAACCGAAGATGGCCGGTGTTCCCCGCACACGCGGGGATGATCCGGCGGTTCCCGTCTTATTCTATGGCATATCGCCGTGTTCCCCGCACACGCGGGGATGATCCGATTCCCGGCATATTCGGCGAAAGCGGTTGATCGTGTTCCCCGCACACGCGGGGATGATCCGCGGCAGACGGCCATAGAACTGCGTGACCTCGTGTGTTCCCCGCACACGCGGGGATGATCCGACATGGCTGCAAAGACAGACTGACGGCGATCCGTGTTCCCCGCACACGCGGGGATGATCCGCGTGGCCTGTCCCTCATGCGGGCGATCGAGGGGTGTTCCCCGCACACGCGAGGATGATCCGAGCGGCGAGGATTTCCCCGTATTTCAGCGTGGGTGTTCCCCGCACACGCGGGGATGATCCGCTGCGTCTCTATGATGTCGTCATCGTGGATGAGTGTTCCCCGCACACGCGGGGATGATCCGTGGATGATGATGATGATGACTTCGAGGAGGAAGTGTTCCCCGCACACGCGGGGATGATCCGCTCTTGCGATTGGCGAGAGCAATACGCTTGGTGTGTTCCCCGCACACGCGGGGATGATCCGTCTTGCTTGGTCATGTGATTAGTCGGTTTGTCGTGTTCCCCGCACACGCGGGGATGATCCGGTCTCGCCCGGGTTTATCGCGTGTTAGGCCGCGTGTTCCCCGCACACGCGGGGATGATCCGAATGAGGCGATTTCAACATCGACCCTATGCATGTGTTCCCCGCACACGCGGGGATGATCCGGCGATTGTCCGTGGCGAGGAAAAGCCGACTGCGTGTTCCCCGCACACGCGGGGATGATCCGGACTGAAACGATGGCATCATCGGGTGAAGGCAGTGTTCCCCGCACACGCGGGGATGATCCAATGACACTTGAATATTTCATAGAGTGTTTCTGGTGTTCCCCGCACACGCGGGGATGATCCGATCAGGCGTGCGCGTGTTGCTCTGCGTAATTGGTGTTCCCCGCACACGCGGGGATGATCCGTTGTAGGCACGAAACGGCAAAGCATCGACTTCGTGTTCCCCGCACACGCGGGGATGATCCGGCCTGCAGCACTTTGTCCAGAGCCTTTCTGTAGTGTTCCCCGCACACGCGGGGATGATCCGGCGATTTCAAATGAATTCGGGGTTCCTGAACGGTGTTCCCCGCACACGCGGGGATGATCCTACCGACCGAGTGGGTTGAGAGATGCATGGGGCGTGTTCCCCGCACACGCGGGGATGATGGCATCCGGCCCTATGGCGGAACTTTCCTGTGCGCGTGTTCCCCGCACACGCGGGGATGATCCGTTTCCGGCATACATTCTCAGCCTGCCCGGCGAGTGTTCCCCGCACACGCGGGGATGATCCGCCGAGTTCCGCGAGAATAAAACCCTGTGGGACGTGTTCCCCGCACACGCGGGGATGATCCGTCCGCCGGCGCGGTGGAATTCATCGATGCACAGTGTTCCCCGCACACGCGGGGATGATGAGCGTTGCCTTGGCACCCCGCTCCTTGATCCGGTGTGTTCCCCGCACACGCGGGGATGATCCGTCCGAGATCCGGGAGTCAGGCGGCCTGTTACTGTGTTCCCCGCACACGCGGGGCGGATTTTTCCACAGGAAACGCCGCCCAGCTACAATGTATAAATGCCCTTCCCTACATACCGAATCTGTTCATACGAGATTTTTAGGCGGTGGCTTGGTCGGAGACACCGATCAGAGAAAATCAACTGGGCCAGGATCAATGTTATCCTCACACGATTCCAGTTGCCCGGAGTCAGAGTCATGCGGTCGAACTATGTCAAGTGAGCGAACCTAACATGCGCTGGACCGGGTGCTTCAATGTGGACCAGTCCGGACCTGTGACGGAAGGGGCCAGCAATGGCCCCGTTTACCCAGCCATATACTGACCAACCCTCATAGGTATAGCCCGGCTACGGAGCAGAAAACGGGCTGTTGTCAGCTTCTTTGGCTGAAAAAGGTGGCGACTTGATTGAAGACATATTGCCGGATCGGCGGGCGTTCCATCATCAGTTCGTGGCGGGCGTCAGCAATGGTCTCTAGGCTGCATTGCGACCAGCGGGAATTGATTATGCGCACTGCTTTCGGGTCGACAACCCGGTCCTGGTCGCCGATCAGGATATGCGCTCGGTGTGCGGGCGGATCAATTTCCATCAATTCCCGGCACTCGCGCAAGGCAGCCCGCAGCCAGCCATAAGACGGACCGCCCGTGGCCAGTTCGGGATGAGACTCGATCTGTGCCTTCAGCCGGAAGAAAATCTCGCTGTCCGAGGTCAGCAGGTTTTTCCCGGGATTGGCCATGTGGATGTAGTTGCGCTGATCGGTTCCGACCAGGTAACGCCGGCTCTGACCGAAGCGGACCGAGAGTTCGGCGACGACGAATCCCACCCGGCGTAGAATTCGGTTGAGATAGATACGCCACATCGGCGCTGCGAACAGCGTCGCTTCGACATCGAAACCGCGATGCAACGCACGCAGGGCAATGCAGCCGCCCATGGAATGTCCGACCAGGTAGATCGGCTCAGCCGCGCCCAGCCGTTTCAAGGCGGTAAGCGCTGCATCCGCGTCAAGCTGGAATTCCGAAAAATCATCGATATGGCAGAGCGCCGGATCACCGGACTGCCGGTCCGACAGGCCTTGGCCGCGCCAGTCAAAAGTCGCGAAAGCGAAGCCCCGGTGGCGAAATTCAGTCGCTGCGTCGGAGAATTTCTCTGCATATTCGGTGCGTCCGTTGAACAGCAGAATGGTTCCCCTATGGCCTTCCGGCCAGTGAACCAGGCGGATTTTGACATCATCGGAAGTGTGCAGCCACGAGGCCGAGCAGTCGCCGCTGTCTCCGCCGAAATAGGGTGCCGGTGTCAAAGCGAGCGCCCCAGCCGCATAGCGGCACCGATCTCTCCCTCGATCCGCAGCCGTCCGCTGAAGAACAATTTCATGGCATCTGCCCGGCCCGATAGAATATCCGCGAAAACCTCAGAATCGGCGCGCATCACGCAGACGGCATCCTCATGCCCCTGGCGGACACCTTCGCTGTCCAACATCAGGCTGCCGAGGTCGGTGATTTCGAACCGGACCGGGCAGTCAAACCCGTCCGGAAAGGCGTTTTCCAGCGCCTGCATGGCTTTTCCCAGAGTCGCGGCCATTGGTTTCAGTATTCCAAAATCACCGGATGCAGGATAGCCTGTAGGTTACGGGACCGAAATGCGCATTCAATTAATTTGTCTGGCCATAGCCGTGTTTGCGGCACAATGGTTTGCATCCGCCGGCGATGCCGCGGACAGCGAAGTCGATCTGCTGTTCGCACAACTGCTGACTGCGGATACGGAAACAGCGCAGCAGATCGAACTCCGGATACTGGAAATCTGGTCCGACAGCGGCTCTCCATCGATGAATCTATTGCTGCAGCGGGGCCGCAGAGCGATCGCGCAAAGGCGTCACCGGGCGGCGATTGATCATTTGACCGCGCTCACCGATCATGCGCCGCAATTCGCCGAAGGCTGGAATGCGCGCGCCACCGCGTGGTTCATGATGGGACGGTATGAATTGTCGATGGCGGATATCGAAAGGACTCTGGCGCTGAATGACCGCCATTTCGGAGCCATGGCCGGGATGGCGATGATTCTGGAGCGGCGCGGGCTGAATGAGGAAGCGCTCTCGGTTCTGCTCGTGGTCGAGGGAATTCATCCGAACCGGCAGGGTATCGGCGAATGGATCCGGCGTCTCGAGAGCATAACCCGGAAAAATCTGATCTGAAGGTAGCCGGCAGCTGAAATCAGTGATCCACGACGCACAAGTGAAGGCGGTCCTCGGACCGACCAATACCGGCAAGACCTGGTATGCGATTGAGCGGATGCTGGAACATCGGACCGGCATGATCGGATTGCCGCTGCGCTTGCTGGCACGGGAAGTCTATGACCGGGTCCGGGAAGCGCGCGGCCCGTCTTCGGTGGCCCTGGTGACCGGCGAGGAACGGATTATCCCGAAACAGGCCAGTTACTGGGTGTGCACGGTCGAGGCCATGCCGCAGGCGAGCGGCGTTGAGTTTCTTGCCGTGGATGAAATCCAGCTCTGCGGCGATGAGGAGCGCGGACATGTTTTCACGCAGCGGCTGCTCTCCGCGCGCGGTCTGTCGGAAACCGTGTTCCTTGGTTCCGAAACGATGCGCGGCCTGATCGCACAGCTGGTCCCGGAGGCGTCATTCAAAAGCCGCAGACGGTTTTCTGAACTGACTTATACCGGGATGAAAAAAATATCACGCATCAAGCCGCGTTCAGCGATTGTCTGTTTTTCGGTCGAGGATGTCTACGCCATCGCCGAGGCGGTGCGGCAGCGGCGAGGCGGTGCCGCGGTCGTGCTCGGTGCGCTCAGCCCGCGCACCCGGAACGCCCAGGTCGGGCTGTATCAGAATGGCGATGTCGAAATCCTGGTGGCAACCGATGCGATCGGCATGGGGCTCAATCTTGACATCGATCATGTCGCTTTCGCCGGGCTGACAAAATTTGATGGACGGCGGGTGCGCCCGCTCGGCGTGCACGAAATCGGGCAGATTGCCGGCCGGGCCGGGCGCTACCGATCACCCGGCACCTTTGGCGTGACATCGGATGCCGAGCCGCTGGAAGCCCCCGTCTCGGCGGCAATCGAGGAGAGTCGTTTCCGACAGTTGCGGAAACTGCAATGGCGGAATTCCGATCTCGATTTCCGATCGATCGCGTCACTTCTGGCGTCGCTGACCTTGCCGAGCGAAAACCCCCTTCTGACCCGGGCCAGGGAAGCTGAGGATATCACTGCGCTTCGTGATATCTCGGAACTTGCCGAAATCCGCGACCGGGTCACTCGGCCGGCCGATGTGAGACTATTGTGGGATGTCTGCCAGGTTCCCGATTTCCGCAAAATCTCGTCGCATGAACATACCGAATTGCTGCGGCAGATCTTTGTGTTTCTGCAGGATCGCGGTGAAATCCCGGCCGAGTGGCTGGAGAGTCAGGTTCAGCGCATTGACCGGATCGACGGCGATGTGGACACGCTTTCCCGACGCATTGCATTCGGCCGAACCTGGACATTCGTGTCGCAAAAGGTGGACTGGCTCAGCGATATAGATTATTGGCGGCAGCGGACCCGCACTCTCGAAGACCGCATTTCAGATGCGTTGCACGCAAGTCTCACACGCCGATTCGTCGATCGCCGCATCAGCGTGCTCAGGAATCAGCTGAAACGGAAGGAAAACCTATTGGCCGATGTGGACGCTCAGGGTGTGCTTACAGTCGAAGGTGAGCGTGTCGGAAAAATAGAAGGGTTCCGGTTCTTCCCGGAGCGGGCGGCAAGCGAAGACGAAGCCAGGATGATGCGGCAGGCCAGCGCCGCCGCCCTGACGGCGGAATTTTCGCTGCGCGCGAGTCGCCTTTTCAATGCGCCGAACCAGGAACTCGGCATCACCGAGCAGGGAAGCCTGATGTGGGGTGATCTGGCTGTCGGCAAACTGTCAGCGGGACACGATAAATTCGCACCCGAAGTGCGGATTTTCACCGATGATGAGGTGGGTGTGGAGGCATGCGGGCAGATCGAACGCAGGTTGCAGGCGTTTGTCAGCCAAAAGATATCGGCGCATCTCGGTCCGATCCTGAAGCTGCGCGATGACGAAACCGTCACCGGGCTGGCGCGTGGCATCGCTTTCAGATTATGCGAGTCTTACGGTGTGCTGCTGCGTATGGATGTTGCGGAGGATATCAAAGCGCTGGACCAGGACGCCCGCAAAAGTCTGCGGGCACATGGCGTGAGATTCAGCCAGCATACGATTTTCATGTTTTCGGCGCTGAAACCGGAAGCGACCCGATTGCGGATCCTCCTGTGGTCGCTGGCACAGAATCTTTCTGAATTTCCGCCGCCGCCGCCGCCGGGATTGGTGACGGTTGCCGCGGATGCGGCGCTGCCGCAGGGTTACTATCCCCTGTCGGGGTTTTACCGCGCCGGCGGCCGCGCAGTCCGCGTTGACATGCTTGACCGGCTGCTCGGGAAAATCCGTGAAATGGACGGGCGCGCCGGGTTTGAAGCCACTGCCGATATGCTTTCCTTCACCGGATTGTCATTGCCGGATTTCGCCGAATTGATGACCGGGCTCGGTTATCGGGCCGAGAGGGGCGAACGGGAGAAAGTCCGGAAGCCGGCACAGGAAGGCACGGCGGCTCCGCAGACTGAAGTGCCGGATGCGGAGGACAGCGCCGGGGAATCGGTGACAGGGAAAGAGGTGGAGGCTGAACAGGAAGAGTTTTTCACATTCTATTGGCGCCCGCGTCCGCGGCCGGAGAAACAGGAATCCAGGCAACGCCGCCGCCCGGCGGAAAACCGGCGGCATCGAAAGCCGCGCCGTGACAACGAATCCGGATCGGAGCGGCGCAAAACGCGTCCGACTGAGAAAGTGGCCAAAGCGGCTGAACCGGATCCCGACAGCCCTTTCGCCGTGCTGGCCGGGCTGAAGACATCGCTGGATTCCTGATTTCGGCGGAAGTGCCGCTGTACTGTTCAACTTGAAAGCGGGCGACGCAGTTCATATCTACCGCTGGGTTTGATTTCCGGGCATGAAACACAGATGACATATGTGGTCACTGATAGCTGCATCGCATGCAAATACACGGATTGCGTCGAAGTCTGTCCGGTTGATTGCTTTTATGAAGGCGAGAACATGCTCGTCATTCATCCGGATGAATGCATCGATTGCGGTGTCTGCGAACCGGAATGTCCGGTCGATGCGATTATTCCCGATACCGAGCCGGGAATGGAGGTCTGGGTCGAGTTCAACCGCAAATATTCTGAAATCTGGCCGGTGATCTATGAGCGGACGGATCCACCACCGGATGCCGAAACCCATGAAGGCGAAGAAGGCAAGCTGGAAAAATATTTCTCCCCTGAACCGGGGCCGGGAACGCAATGAGAACCGCCATTCTATCGATGCCGGCGAGTCGAAATCCCGGGTAACAAAGAGGGCCACAGCGCATGGGACGCAAAAAGAAAGTCCTGGATTTTTCAGTCGGCGACTATGTCGTCTACCCGGCGCATGGCGTTGGTCAGATTACTGGAATCGACAATTTCGAGGTGTCCGGAAACAGTATGCAGATGTTCACCATCTACGTGAAAAAAGACAAGCTCACGATCCGTGTGCCCACGAACAGGGCGGTTTCAATTGGCATGCGGGCCTTGGCCAGCCCTGAAATTGTCGAAAAAGCGATGACGATTCTGAAGGGCAAAGCGGTAGTCAAGAAGCTGATGTGGTCACGCCGTGCACAGGAATATGATCAGAAAATCAATTCCGGTGATATTATACAGATTGCCGAGGTCGTGCGCGATCTGCACCGGCATGATGACCAGCGTGAACAATCCTATTCCGAGCGCCAGCTGTTTGAATCAGCCTTTGATCGACTTGGACGTGAAATCGCCATTGTATCCAGCACCAGCCAGGATTCCGCCAGCGATCGGATGGAGGCGGTTCTGCGTGCCCGCAGCCGCTGACGCCTACGCGTATGCCGCCAGACACAGCAGGCAGGCGATCTCCGCGACTTGCTGAGTCGCGCCGAGACTGTCGCCGGTATGGCCACCGGTGAGGCGATGAACGGCAAAACCGAGGGCCGCGCCCGCGAGAGCCGCCGCCAGGATCATCGGGAAAGCCTGTAACCCGACACAGATGAGGGCGATAATCGCGGCAAGGGCTGCGCCTGCAGCCGCGGCCCGGGCCGGCGGGCGGCCGAATGCCACCGCCATGCCATCCTCCCGGGCAAAGGGTACCAGATGCATCGAGACCAGCATTACGGCCCGCGACACCACGGCTGAAGCGGTGAAGACAGCGATCGGATTGAAACTCCCTGAAGCCTCGGCAATACCGGCAAACCGGGCCAGAAAGACGATCGTCAATGCCATGCAGGCATAGGCACCGATGCGGCTGTCGTGCATGATTTCCAGCCGGCGGGAAGGTGAATCGCCGCCCCACAACCCGTCAGCGGTATCGGCCAGCCCGTCCTCATGCAGCCCCCCTGTAAGCAGGACCAGCACAATCAATCCGCAGATTGCGCCGAGGATAGGGCTGGAACTGAGCGCTAGCACCACAGCAGCGGCCGTGCCCGCGATCAATCCCACCACACAGCCTGCCACAACCCAGGCCCAGGCCCCTTCGGCCTGGCTCGGACTGTCCCCGTCGCCGACCGGAATGCGGGTCAGAAATCCGATCGCCGCTATGATGTCCGACAGCCGGAACATCTTTACCAGATTCCTGTCAAGGTAGCGCATGGCTTGGCTCCCGATGCCCGCACAATCGCGGTTCCGGGCAGAGGCCGGAAATCGACTGCACGCTGTTTCCGTATCACTTCGGCGACAAAACTGAAATCACGGAGCCCGTCATCTTCACGCGGCTTCGGCACCGGACACACCCATGTTAAGATCCGGTGGAGCGCCGGGTGGGGAGTTGCGGGATGAATCTTTTTGAACAGCGCTTTCAGTCGAAAGCTGGGCTACTCGACGGCATCCGGCTGTTCAATGAATTCGGCAGTGTCACAATTGAGGAAGAAATTGGGGGCATCCCGTATTTCGTGAATGAGTTCTGGACCGCGGGTCAGAGAAAGTCACATTCAATCCATGAGATCTCCTACCGGGCGTGTTTCAAACCGCAACTGCCGGAATTCTTTATCAAGCGGCTCACACAGCCCGGTGACACCGTCCATGACCCTTTCATGGGACGCGGCACAACGCCGGTTCAGGCCGCGTTGATGCATCGCCGGGTTCTCGGTAATGACATCAATCCGCTGTCAACATTGATAACCCGCCCGCGCCTGAATTCGATAACACTGCCCGAAGTGCGGGATGCGCTGGCCGGCGTGGACTGGTGTGCGGAGGAGATTAAGGACGAAAAGCTCCTCACCTTCTACCATCCGCACACCCTGAAGGGGCTTGAATCGCTAAAATCCTGGATCCGGGCGCGGGAAATGGACCGGGTCGCCGACTGGATCAGGATGGTGGCGCTCAGCCGTCTGTCAGGCCATTCACCGGGTTTCTTTTCGGCACGTTCAATGCCACCGAACCAAGCGGTTTCAATTCATGCCCAGGAACGGATCAACCGCAGGCTCGGCCAGCAACCGCCGAAGCGGGACATCCCGGCAATCATTCTGAACAAGACAAGGAGTCTCCTGCGTCACGGGTGCCTGCAGTCATCCGCGGATCAGAGGCTGTTCGCGGAGGTGGCATGGAACACACGGGATATCGAAAACGCCTCGGTCGATCTGGTGGTGACCTCACCACCATTTCTGGACATCGTGAATTATGCATCTGACAATTGGCTGCGCTGCTGGTTTGCCGAAATCGATGCCTCGGCTGTCGGTATCAAATTGCAGCGGAGCGCCTCAGGCTGGCGGAAAATGGTGCGGCGGACACTCAGGGAGCTGGCGCGGATTCTGCGCTCCGGTGGTCATATCGCATTTGAAGTCGGCGAGATCCGGAACAGCACGCTGCTGCTTGAGCGTCTGGTCTGGGAAGCGGCGGACGGTCTCGCGTTCAAGCGATTGGGTGTCATGGTCAATGAACAGAGCTTCACCAAGACTTCAAACTGTTGGGGTATGGTGAATGGCAGACGCGGAACAAACAGCAATCGGATTGTCCTTTTGAGAAAAAACTGAAGCGGCTGCGTCCATTGTGGTCAGGTCTGCCGATATCTGTTAAGAAACAGACGGATTAGACTGAACTGTTAAGCCGGAGAAACCAATGGCAGCCGGGATAACACGTTTTGCGCAGTTACAGGAGTTCAGGGACAGGTTGCGGGATTTGCCGAAGGGCAATGCAGCTGTTGTCCGGCAGGCAAAGGAAAGAAATGCCCGCCTGACCAAGCCGAGCGGTTCGCTCGGTCGGTTGGAAGAACTTGCAGTCTGGTACGCCGCTTGGCGCGGCCATACCTGGCCGGATCGGATTGATCCTCAGATACTGATTTTCGCTGGCAATCATGGTGTTGCGAAAAGGGGGGTTTCGGCTTTTCCGCCCGAGGTCACCCGTCAGATGGTGGCGAATTTCGAGGTTGGAGGTGCCGCAATCAACCAGCTTGCGGTGCAGGCGGGAGCAAGACTCGATGTCTGTCCGATTGAACTTGACCGTCCGACAGGGGACATCACGCAGGGGCCCGCCATGTCAGAGGCGGAGTTTCTGGCGGCGATCGAAAGAGGCTGGAATGCGGTCAGCCGCCGCACCGGGCTGCTCGTGGTCGGCGAAATGGGTATCGGTAACACCACCGCGGCCTCGGCGATTTGTTTCGCTTTGTATGGCGGCGATGCCGACGGGTGGATCGGCAAGGGTACCGGCGTGACCGGGGATACGCTGCGCACCAAGCAAGAGGCGGTGGCTGCTGCTGTGGCACTGAACGGACCATTTGACAGGACTGCCGGATTGCGCGCCCTGCAACATCTCGGCGGCCGCGAAATCGCCGCCATGGCGGGTGCCATCATGCGGGCCCGTTGCTATGAAATTCCGGTGATACTCGACGGTTTTGTGTGCAGCGCCGCCGCCGCCGCATTGCAGGCGGAAGCAGGTGACGCGCTGGATCACGCCATCGCCGGGCACAGATCGGATGAGGCTGCGCATGGACGGCTGCTCGAGAGGCTGGGCAAACTGCCGCTGCTGGATCTGGAAATGCGCCTCGGCGAGGGATCCGGTGCCGCAGCCGCGATATTGATTCTGAAATGCGCTCTCGCCTGTCACTCCGGTATGTCGACATTTGATGAGGCCGGGGTGTCGCGGAATTAAGGGCTTTCCGGTGGTGCCGGTTGTTGCGTCTCTTCCACAGGCGGCTCGACCTTTTGTGGAATTGTCTCGCTGCCTATTCCGGAAATTTCGTCATAGGCCTTGCCGAGCCCGATATCCATTTCGCTGTTAATCTGTCTGACCAGATCAATATAGGCTTCATTTTTTTCGATCGGCACATCCGGGTCCCACACCAACGCCAACTCACGCGTTGAATTGCGGTCAAACCGGTAAAATGCCCGGGTGCGCCGATGCGCTTCCTCTTCCGGTACGCCCATGCGTTGCAGCACGTAGCGTCCGGCCCGGAGCGAAGAGTCAAAGGTTTCGCGCACGATGGCACTGGCGCCGGCCTGATAAAGCGAAAACGCATGTATCCGGTCGCGGGCCCGGGCGACAATGAACAGATCCGGGCGCCGCCGTCTCGCCAAGCGCACCAACTGGGTGACTTTTTCCGGTGAATCGATGGCCACGACAAGCGCCTCGGCGCTGTTGAGACCGGCGGCCTGCAGCAGTTCAGGCCGGGTCGGGTCGCCGAGAAATGCCTTAACACCGATGCGTCTCAACCGGGATATGGCATTGATATCGGCGTCCAACACCGTCGTTCGCAGCCCATTCGCATTTGCCAGTTGATTGACGGTCTGGCCGAAACGGCCGACCCCGGCGATGATGATCGGCCCTTGGCGGGTCACATCCTCATCCGGGGCACGGTCAACCGGATCGCCGACGCGACGGGCGAGATAATCATAACCGATGAAGAGGGCCGGGGTGAGCACCATCGACAGGGCAACGACAAGCAGCAGGATTTCTGAATGCTGCGGGTCAATCACATGCGTCTGTGACATGAAGCTGATCAACACCAGGCCGAATTCACCGGCCTGTGCCAGTCCGAGGGTGAACAGCCAGCGGTCGCGCCCCTTGATCGAGAAAATCAGCGCCAAACTGTAAAGCACGCAGAGCTTGATGATGATCAAACCGAAGGCGATCCCGACCACTTCGATGATGTTGCTGAACAGAACGCCGAAATCCATGCTCGCCCCGACCATGAGGAAGAACAGGCCGAGCAGCAATCCCTTGAAGGGTTCGATATTGGATTTCATTTCATGCCGGAATTCAGAGTTGGCGAGAACCACTCCGGCGAGAAACGTGCCCAGCGCCGGCGACAATCCGACCAGCTTCATGAGCAATGCCGTGCCGACGACCAGCAGCAATGTCGCCGCCGTTGACACTTCCATCAGCCGTGACGAGGAGACAAAGCCAAATAATGGCCGCACCAGAAAATGCCCGCCGACAATGATGAATAATATCGACGCCAGCATGACACCGGCGACACCCCAGCCGGGAAGGGTTTCGATCATGGTCCAGACCTGATCCACCCCTTCCTCGCCATGCATGGCGGATTCGGCCGCCAACCCCCGGGGTTCAATTTTCGGAGCGGCCAGAAAGGGGATGATCACCAGCATCGGGATCACGGCAACATCCTGCGTCAGCAGCACGAACAGCGAAGACCGCCCGCCGACCGTATGTGTCAGCCCCTTTTCCGACAAGGTCTGCATGACCATTGCGGTTGAGGAGAGGGCCAGCGTCATTCCGACCGCCAGAGCGGTGGGCCAGGGAAAACCCAGCAGATAGCCGGCTATGGCGATGGCTGCGGTCGTGGCACCGATCTGCAGCCCGCCGAGGCCGAGGAGCCTATGCCGCATTTCCCACAATGTGCGCGGCTGTATCTCCAGACCGATCACAAATAACAGCATCACGATGCCGAATTCCGCGAATTCCAGAATACCGTGCGCACCTATGCCGACCAGTGCCATGAATTGTCCGACCACGATCCCCGCCAGGAGGTAACCAAGGACCGATCCAAGCCCGACCCGGCGGGCGATCGGGACCGCCAGCACAGCCGCCGACAGGAAAACGGTGGCCAGCAGAAGAAAGGTATCCATCGCTCAGCGCTCCGGAATCGGCAGAGGCGAGTCGGGTTTGGACTGATCCAGAACGATATGGCTCTGCACCCGGGCGACACATTCCTGCTGCAGCAGCACCTCATGCACAAGCTGCCGCAGTTCCGAAAGATCGGCACAGAACACACGCAGCAGATAGCTTGCCTCCCCGGTCAGGCTCCAGGCGCCGACGATTCCGGGCAATTCGCGCGCCATACCGATGAAGGAATCGGTGGTCTTGGAGCCATTCACATCCACGGTTACGAACAGGAAGGCTTGGATACTGAGTCCGATCCGGGCCGGGTCGAGATGCGCGGCGACCCGGCTGATATAACCCTCGGACTCCAGCCTCTGCCGGCGGCGGGATGCCTGCGAGGGCGACAGATCCAAAGCGCGTCCGAGTTCCTGCGTCGTCATCGACGCGTCTTGCTGCAGCGAAGACAGCAGCAGGAGATCCGTCTTGGAGAGCATTTTGCGCAATCCACAAGCATCAGGACATTGTTTTCTGCTGAAATTACGCAAAATTTTCAATTCTTGCAATGAATCATTGCAAATCTGCGATGTGAATCGGCCGAAAAAGCCAATTGCCAGCACCATGTGCGGCGGTTAGTCTGCCGATCGGGCGAGCAGGGCAAAAATATTCAAGCGCGGAGCGGGTCCGGGAAATGCGATACTTCTCAAACCGGGACAGGCCATTTCACTTCGGACCGTTTCCCATGGAGCGGCTGCGGCGCACCGACATTGAGCCGCCCCAACTTCAGACGGTCGCGGATACGGCGTTGGATTGGAGCCGCCATCCACCGGAATCGATCGCGCATGCGATTGCCCGTTTCCTGGCAATGCTGGACACGGTGCGGGACGGTAAGGTGGCCGCGGCACCGGCGGAAATCCCAGACTGCCCGCATGAGCGGTCGAACCATTTCAAGGCGTCGAGCTACTATTTTGATGCCTCGCTGGCCGGTATCGCCGGCATGAAGCCGGAACACTTGCTCCCGGAGGCGCGTCGCAATCCGCTGATCGATGGAATCCGGGAAGAGTTGGAGGCAGGCCAGCCGGTTACCTATGCCGCCGGGGTCGATGCCATATACGCCGATACGCTGGCCGCCGCCCGGCAAAGCCCGGGACCGATCACCGACCACAGCCATGCGATCGTGATGCTTGTGGAATTCACCCGTGAGCCGCCGGTGGATGAGGTGGGCACGGAATGGTTCCGTGGCACCCAGGCGGAGCGTGCGGCGCTGCTGACAGCCAATGCCGCGGTGGTCATCGCCAGCTATATCCGCATGCTGGGATTTTCCGCACGCGCACATTCGGCAACCACCTCGGATGTTGATCTGACCCGGCTTGCGGTGTCAGCCGGACTCTGCGGTATCAGTGCGGGTCGGGTGGAGAACGCGTTTCTCGGCGATCGTTTCGGGCTTGCAGCCGTCACCACCTCGCTCGAACTCGAACCCGACCGCCCGTTGGCGGAAGGTGCCGGACGCGCCGGATTGCGCAGCCACGGACCCGCCTGGCATTTCGGCGCCGGGTCGGAGCGGCGGTCCGCAACCGCGGTTCCCTTCGCCGACCGCGAATTCCGGCTCGGCCCGCATGAGTTTGAAGCGATCAAGCGCGTCGATGAACCGACGACACTCATCGACAGCGTGCGTGTGCCGCGGTTTCCGAAACGCGCCGACTTTTTTGCCCGCGCCCTGTTCGGCGATATGGGAACAAATGTGCAGGAAGCGGCTAAGGGCGGCCACTACGTGATGAAGAGTCCGATCGGCGGCTGTGCCAGGCGGGCGCTGGGGGCGCTGTTGCTGCTGCAATTCGGCGAAGCGCGCGGACCGGTAGCGCCGTCGGCCCGGGATCCGGAACGCAATGCCGCCAATATCAAGGGTGCATCATACTATCTGGCAACCGACGCCGTCGGCCTCTCTCGCGCACCCGACTGGGTCTATTACTCGCATGATTCCGGCGGCAACCCGATTACCCCTTACCACGATAATGCGATCTCCATGCTCTATGATCAGGGCTATGAGACCATGGAAGGCGCCTCCGGTGATGACTGGATCTCGGTTGCGCAGTCGATGCGGGCATATCTGCGGTTTTCGTTGATCGGCGGCGTCATCGCCGAACAGATCCGCCGCAACGGATATTCAGCCCGCGTTCACTCGGTGCTGGACAGCGAGGTGCTGCAGCCGCCCCTGCTGCTGATGTCAGGCCTGGGCGAGGTCAGCCGTATCGGTGAGGTTATCCTGAATCCGTTTCTCGGACCGAGGCTGAAATCCGGCGTGGTCACAACCTCGATGCCGATGCAGTTCGACAAGCCGATCGATTTCGGGCTGCAGCGATTCTGCGAATCCTGCAACAAATGCGCCCGCGAATGCCCATCGGGGGCGATCACCGCCGGTCCCAAGCTCATGTATAACGGCTATGAGATCTGGAAGTCGGATGCCGAGAAATGCGCCCGCTACCGGTTAACCAATGCCGCCGGCGGCATGTGCGGGCGGTGCATGAAAACCTGTCCGTGGAATTTGCAGGGGTTGTTTTCCGACGCCTCCTTCAGATGGATGGCGATCAATGTGCCGGCGTCAGCGAAGACCCTGGCCAGATTGGATGACCGGCTCGGAAGGGGAAAGATCAACCCGGTCAAGAAATGGTGGTGGGATATCGAACTCGACCGGTCGACGGGTCGTTACGTGCGGGCGACATCGACCAATGAGCGTGGCCTGAACACCGAGTTGAAAGTGGATTACGAGGATCAGACGCTGGCTGTCTATCCCGCCGATGTCATGCCGGCACCTTATCCGGTCACGCAGCCGCTGGATCGTGAAAGCGGAATCGAACGCTACCGTTCGATGCTGACCCCGGAAGCGTACAGAAAAAAGCTCGCTTCCGGCGAGACTGACGGGCTGACGCCGGTATGGAACATGCCCACAGGTGCGCCGCCGGTGTTTCCAGTGCGGCTGGCGAGGCGCGATGATCTCGCTGACGATGTCGCACGTTTCGAGTTTCTCGCCGAGGCCGGGCAGACACTGCCGGAATTCGAGGCCGGCGCGCATGTCGATATCGTGATCGCACCTGAATATGAGCGCCAATTCTCGCTCGCCGGCGACCCGGCGGACCGCACAAAATACGTCTTCGGGGTGTTACGGGAGCCCGGTGGCAGAGGCGGTTCGGACTTGCTCTGGCGAGCCTTCAGGGAAGGGCGCAGGGTTTTCATATCGCCGCCGCGCAACCATTTTCCGCTCGATGAAAGAGCCGAATTCACACTGCTGATGGCCGGCGGCATCGGCGTCACACCGCTAATGGCGATGGCGCACAGGCTGCATACGGTCAACAAACCTTTCCTGTTTCACTGCAGCGCCCGCTCAGAGCGGAAATTCGGATTTGCTCCGGAACTGCGCGCCGCGCCGTGGGCGGACAGTTTGTGTTTTCATTTCTCGGCCGAAAACGGACGGGCGGATTTTGATAAGCTGATTCCGGAATTCCGCAATGGTTTCCGACTGTATACCTGCGGTGGCGAGAGCTACATGGATTCGGTTTTTGCCACCGCAATGGCCAAAGGTTGGCCGGAAGAGGCGCTGCTGCGGGAGTATTTTTCGGTTCCGGAAGCGCCTGAACGGGAGAATTTCGCCTTCCACCTCGAACTGACCCGCAGCGGTCAAAGCATCAAAGTTCCCCCCGAACTGACCGCCATTGAGGCCCTCGCCGCCGCCGGCATCCCGGTCGACACGAAATGTTCCGACGGGCTTTGCGGTGTGTGTGCGGTGCGCTATCTGGAAGGCGCGGTGGAACACCGGGACTATGTTCTTTCCAGACAGGAAAGGACCGAACGCATGCTGCTCTGCTGCTCCCGCGCCGAGACCGAGGATGGGGTGATCCGGATCGACCTGTGACCATATCCTGCTTTCCAAGTCACCATCCGGGGCCGCGCCGACCGGCGCGGTGGCCGGGTCTGTTGGTTTCCGCATTCCTCGTGATTTTGCCTTGTGTGTCGGCAGCGGCGGATTTTGAGGATGGTTGGGTCGCTTACGTGAATGGCGATTATACGACAGCGCTCGAGGAGTGGCTTCCGCTGGCGGAAATGGGCCATCTGTCATCCCAGGTTAATCTGGGTGTGATGCATGAAAAGGGGCTGGGCGTCGAGGCGGATGCGGGAGCAGCGGCAGCGTATTTTCAAAGCGCCGCCGAATTCGGGCATCATCTGGCGCAGTTTAATCTCGGCGTTCTGTACCGGGATGGAAGAGGTGTTTCGCGTGACCCGGAGCAGGCATTTGAGTGGTTCACAAAATCCGCTGTCCAGGGAAACCCGCACGCGCAGACCGCGATGGCGCTGGCGTTTCTCAACGGTGAAGGGGTTGAGGCGGATGTCAGTGAAGGGTTGGACCGGCTGATCCAGGCGGCGAGTACGGGAAATGCCATGGCCAGCTACGAACTCGGAAAATTGTATGAAGCCGGCCGGCATGTGAGTCCCCGCCTCAACCAGGCGGCGCGGCTCGAGGTGGCGATACGGCACTATGTGGCTGCGGCGTCCAGCGGAGTGGCCATGGCGGGCAACCGGCTCGGAGTTCTGTATTCGCGTGGCAAGGTAATCAATCCGGATCCGGAACAGGCCTATATCTGGTTCAGTTTAGCGACCGCCTATGGCCACGAGACCGCGAAATCCGCGGCAGTCATCGTGCGCCGGGAATTGTCAGCGGATCAGCTGCAACGCGCCGAGGCGGTGATTTTTGATCAGGGCAGGCTGGCGGTGCCGAGCCTGGTGAAATTCGCCGAAACCAAACGCGATGAATTGCGTGACGAAAAGTCACGCATCAGCCAACTCTCCGGCGGTCAATGGCGCTTCAATGTGAACTTTCCGCACTGAGAACAGAGCATTCATCTCCCGAAACCGGATCCCGCGACCCGCCATAGTGACAAACCGTCACTCTCTACCGCCCGCTCATATGTTGTGAGCAGCAGGTACAAATGCTTGCGGCATATGGGAGCGTCCGTTACAATTATGGAACGGCATGAGTGATCTCTCTGATATACGGCGCCGGGCGGAGATGGCGCTCGGGTCACGCTCGGCGACCGGTGTCGCCGGCGGTGCCGGGCTTCCCCGCAACGCGATATGGCGGTTTCTCCGGGGGAACCACGAGCCGAAGGCGGGAAGATTGCTTGAGATCTGCGCGGCGCTGGGAATGGAGATCAGTGTCGGCCCGCCGGAAAGGACATCTGTCGGCAGATCCCCCGCCATACTTGCTTATCCGGTGGAAGCGGCGGAGATTGAAGGTGCGGCGACGCCGAGCGGCTGCATGCTTTTCACCGCGACATTTCTGCGTGCCTTCGGACTTGACCCGGTTCAGCTCCTCGCCGTCGAGATTGAGGATGACGAGATGCGGCCGCTGCTGGTCTCCGGCGGCTGCGCCGTCGTCGACAGGCGGCTTACCAATCCGGTCGAAGGCGGCATCTACGCATTTGCCTCGGACCGGCCACAGCCGCTCCTTCGCCGCGCTGTCAGGGACAGCGACGGCAACTGGAATTTGGTTCGGGATATTCCCATCCACCCATCCCGGCCCTGGCCCGGAAACGACGAATGCCTCGGCCGGGTGGTCTGGGCCTCGCGGATGGAGTTCTGAGGCGGATACTCAGATCAGGATCTGCACCTTCCCGTCAATGACCCGCGACTCGATCATGAATAATGGTTTGCGGGCGGGCGCGGCGAGAGCTTTGCCGGTGCGGGCATCGAACAGCCCCTGGTGCAGCGGACACTCGATCTGACGTCCATTGAAATAGCCATCGCAGAGATTTGCCGCCCCGTGGGTGCATCGCGCGAGGCTCACTGTTACACCATCCACGGTATCATAGACAGCGAGTTCGCGGCTGCCGAAATTCACCGGCGTGACATCTCCGGATTCCAATTCGTCGATGGCGATCAGATCCTGCCACTGTTTTGGCCGTGTCACTTTTCGCTGACCGTGCCAAGGCGCGGCCTTGTGCCGAAAATCTGCGCCAGAATATCAGCATGCGCACCGAGATATCCGCGCTCCTCCACATAGACGAAACCTTCGAGTTTGCGGTGCAGTTTCGGCAGGGCGTGGAACGGAACCGAGGCGGCGTAGTGATGCTCGGCATGGTAGTTCATATTCCAGGCCAGGAACCGCATCGGAAGAGTCACCAGGTTGGTGCGGGTGTTTTCCTTCATATCACGGATATTCGGCCTGCCGACATGTTCGGTCATGCGGATCATCCGCATGACCGGCTCACCGAGGAACAGCGGCAGCCACCAATACCAGAACGGACTCCACCAGCCGGTCGCCGCGCAGGCGACAATGATTGCGGCATAGGCGAGCAACATGATCCGGGCTTCCCAATAAAGGGATTTCCGATCCTCCAGCGGCACGAACTTCTCTTCCGGCGGCAACAGCCGGCCGCCGGCATGGAGGAAGATCTCTTTGAATTTCTGACCCCAGAAGGGAATCGACGAGACGAACCACAGATATTTGCCGAGCGAAATCGGCAGTTCAATCAGTTCCGGGTCCTTGCCGTGCAGCTGTGTGTAGGTGTGGTGATCGCAATGTTCGTAACGGAAAAAGCGGTTCGGCAGCATGATGGCGAAGCCACAGTAATTTCCCATCAATTCGTTCAGCCAGCGGGTGCGGAACGCCGTGTAATGCACACATTCATGCTGAAGTGCGAAATGATGCACCCAGACCACCCCGTGCAGAAACATGGCAGGCACCACCAGCCAGCTTCCGGAGGCCAGCCAGATCAGGCTTCCGGTACATAACAATATCCCGGCAAACCCGGCGAAATGCACCAGTCCGGGGACATCGCTGCGCTGCATGAGTTCTTTCAGCTCGCGCCGGCTGAGCGCGCCTTCCCGCATCGCCTGGGTAATGGGTGTCAGAACTTCCTGAGCCATATCAACCGCTCCGCCGGGTATGATGGAATTTTAGTTGGCCGGCCGGTGATCGACAACTGATTTCTGCCATGCGGTTGAAACCGGCGGACCAGGTTTGCCGCCGTGACTCTTTGCGTAACGCCGGCTTTGCCTTCGGCATGCCGGTTGAGAATCACTGGCCGGTTTGTTAGGTTGCGGCTCGGACTGGCCGGGGAGGGATGGCCGAGATGAGCATGATTGGGTCAAGTCGGGCAGGTGCCTGATGGCCGATGCGCAGCCGATTATCGAAATCAGTGGACTGGAAAAATGGTTCGGAGATTTCAAGGCCCTTTCAGATATCGATTTGTCAGTGAATGTCGGCGAACGGGTTGTTATTTGTGGACCTTCCGGGTCCGGAAAGTCGACATTGATCAGATGTATCAACCGGTTGGAGGAACATTCCGCCGGTCAGCTGGTGGTGGATGGGATTGAGCTGACCGATGAAACCCGGAATATCCGTGCCGTGCGCATGGAAGTCGGGATGGTGTTTCAACAGTTCAACCTGTTCCCACATCTGACCGTCCTGGAAAACCTGACGGTCGGACCGATCCGGGTGCGGAAAATTTCCAAGGCAGAGGCCGAACGCCGGGCACTCGCCTATCTCGAAAGGGTGCATATTCCCGAGCAGGCGGAAAAATACCCGATACAGCTCTCCGGTGGTCAACAGCAGCGGGTGGCGATCGCCCGCTCGCTCTGCATGCAGCCGAAAGTCATGCTTTTTGACGAACCCACCTCGGCGCTGGATCCGGAGATGATCAACGAGGTGCTTGATGTGATGGTTGAACTGGCTGAAACCGGAATGACCATGGTTTGCGTCACCCACGAGATGGGATTCGCCCGCAAGGTCGCCGACAAAATGGTGTTCATGGAAGACGGCAGGATCATCGAGACCTCGCCGCCGGATAAGTTTTTCGAGAACCCGGAGAGCGAGCGCTGCCGGATGTTTCTCAACCAGATTCTGGATCACTGAACAGGATGGTTGGACTGACTGGAACCGGCGGCAGGAATTCTGTTGCAGGGGGACTCCTGCGGACACTGCAAAAATCGCTCAGCTCCAGGCCGGCATCGGTAATTCTCTATCTCCTGATCATGTGGCTGCTGATCAGGGTCGCTGTCACCGGTGCCGAAGCCATGGGATATAACTGGCAGTGGTACCGGGTCCCGCAGTTCCTGTATTCCCTGACGGATGACGGGTTCCAGCCCGGCGAAATCCTGGTCGGTCTCTACAAGACGATCGATTTATCGCTGCGCTCCTTCCTGCTGGCGACGGTGTTGGGGCTGGTGATTGCCATTCTCCGGCTGTCCGGCCTGTTGGTGGGGTCGGCGGTTGCGAGTTGCTATCTGGAATTCATCCGCAATCTGCCGCTGCTGGTTCTGCTGTATCTGATCTATTATGTGCTCGGCCCGATCTTCGGCTTCAACCGGTTTTCCGCATCCGTATTGTGCCTCGCGGTCTATCATTCGGCGCTGATCTCGGAAATTCTGCGCGCCGGAATCCTGGCAATTCCGAAGGGTCAGTGGGAAGCGGCAAGGTCAATCGGCATGTCGACAGCTCAATGTTACCGGCATGTGGTTCTGCCGCAATCGGTGAAATTCATGCTGCCGCCACTGACCGGCGAGGCCGTGCATCTGATCAAGAGTTCCGCGATCGTCAGCGTGGTCGCGGTGGCCGAGTTGACCACAATCGGCCGTAACATCATTTCCGACACTTATATGAGCTTTGAGATCTGGTTCACGGTGGCCGCCGTGTACATGGTGGTGACGCTCATCCTGTCGGTTTTTGTGACCTATCTCGAAAAGAGATACGCGGTCGCACATTAACAGTTTGCTTGTCCAAATCCTGAAGGAGGAAAAAATGAAAATGACAAGACGCATACTGGGCCTGGCCGCTGCCGGCCTGCTCGCTGCCGCAGTCGCAGCACCGGCGACGGCGCAGAGCCATACCCAGGAACTCGCCAGCGAGAGTGTGATTGAGGCAATCAAGAAACGTGGCGTGATCAAGATCGGTCTCGACCTGTTTGTTCCCTGGTCGATGCGCGACAAGAATGGTGAATTGATCGGCTTCGAGCTCGATGTCGGAAGGCAGTTGGCAGCCGATATGGGTGTTGATGTCGAATTCATACCGACTTCATGGGACGGAATTATTCCGGCGCTGGTGGCGGGCAAGTTCGATGTCATCATCAGTGGCATGTCGGTGACCGCACAGCGCAACCTGACGATAAACTTCACCGATCCGTACGCATTTTCCGGTCTCGCGATTCTGGCCAATTCCAGCATGACCGAAGGATTCATGATGGAGGATTTCAACGACCCGGATGTGGTTTTCACAGCCCGGCGCGGCGCTACCCCGGCGACGGTGATTCCGCAGAAATTCCCGCAGGCTCAACTGCTGCTGTTTGACGAGGATGGCGCATCAGCGCAGGAAGTGCTGAATGGCAATGCGCATGCGACGCTGGCGGCGCAGCCGACACCCAACCGGGAAGCCGCCCGCTATCCGGAAACACTCTATGTGCCGTTTGATGATCTTTTCGATCCGCGCGGCGAGGCTTTTGCCGTGCGTAAGGGTGATCCCGATGCGCTGAATTACTTCAATAACTGGATTGCGCAGAGTTGGCGCACCGGTTGGCTGAAGGACCGGCATGATTACTGGTTCAAAACCGAAGACTGGATGGGCATGGTTGCCCAATAAGGCGAAATTGACCTCGCCGGGCATCGCGCCCGGCGAGGTCCGAATTCAGTTGTGACAATGACAGGCTGGGCCCGGCGTCAAAAAAAACGGCTGCATTGGGCCGATCTTGTGATCGCGCTCATTCTGATCCTGTTTTTTGGTTATGTCTGGACGCAGATTGACGGTAAACTCAATTACAAATGGCGCTGGGAACTGATCCCCAACTATCTGTTCCGTTATGATGATGAGGCCGGTGGCTGGACTGCCAATTTCCTCATTCTCGGCCTGATAAACACCATCAGAATCAGCATCTATGCAAGCCTGCTGGCAATTGTCCTGGGCATTATTCTGGGTATCGGAAGAACCGCGAAAAATCTGACCGTCCGTATGCTGGCGCGCACCTATCTCGAATTCCTGCGCAACATTCCGCCGCTTGTGGTCATCTTCATCTTTTTCTTTTTCCTGTCGGAGCAATTGATCGCGGCGCTCAATATCGAGGCATGGGCCTATGCGATCGCGCGCTCCGAAAACAATGGTGTCTGGGAGTTTTTCTTCGGCGATATGCGGCGTTTCCCGTCATTGATTTCGGGAATCATCGTTCTGGCGCTGTTTGAGAGCGCATTTGTCGGCGAAATCGTGCGCGCCGGTATCGAATCCATCGCCAAGGGTCAGCGCGAGGCGGCGCGTTCGCTCGGCATGAGTTGGCTGGATGAAATGCGGTTCATCATTCTGCCGCAGGCTTTGCGCAAGGTGCTGCCGCCATTGGCGAACCTGTTCATTTCCCTGATCAAGGACAGCGCCATTATTTCTCTCATTTCGGTTCAGGATCTGACCCGGCGTGCGGTTGAACTCGCCAATTCAACCCGGTTGATATTCGAAACCTGGATCACGACGGCGGCGCTTTATTTCGTTCTGTGTTTCGGGCTATCGCTCCTGTTCCGGCACCTCGAGGCCCGATCAAACCGGGTCAAACTCTGATATCCTGCCGCCGCTTTCAGGCACCGGCTTCAGCATCGATCAGCCGCTGCAGCGACAATCTGAACAGGCGTGCTCCGGCATCAAGTCCAAGATCGATATTCGGCGTCACTTTGTCCGCCATGCCCTTATGCACCGCTTCCAGGATATCACGGTCTTCCTCAAATGCGCCGCGCGCACCGTCATTCATCCGTTCCGATATGGCCTGATCGGAGGGATCGGTGTTGCGGTGCTGAAACCAGATATACAAGGTCCGGTTTGCATCGATTGGGGTCAGGAAGTTGTAGGAGATATTGATGTAGGTGTCGGCCACCGGATCCTTATCCGCGCCTCCGGTCCCTGCCGGTGTATAGACTGACTTATTCAGCGCTATGGCCGGAAAACACATTTCGTAATGCTGCAGCCGGTCGCATTCGCCTTCGAATTTGACCAGATCGGCGTAATAGGGCGAGGGGAGTCCGCCACGGATCCAGCGATGCACGATGACTCCGCGGTCGGTTTTGGAGACTTCAAGTGGACGGTTATCGGTGCCGGCTCCGGCAAAGGAAGTGGTATGGACCCAGGCGACATGGCTCGGATCAAGTAAATTATCGGCAACCCAAAGATAATTGCATTCAATTTCCAGCGCCCCGCCATCGGTTGCGCCCCATTGCGGATTGTCAAAATTCTCTATCGGGAAAACAAGGTCCGGATCCGCCCGGTCCGGATCCCCCATCCAGATCCAGGCCAGCCGGTATCGGTCAATCGTGGGGTAGGATCTGACTGTGGCGCGTTTGGGAATGCTGTCATGCTGCGTCGGGGCGGCGACACATTTGCCTGAACAGTCAAATGTGAGGCCGTGATAGCCACATTCGACATTGTCACCGATGAGACGTCCCATCGATAACGGCAATTTCCGGTGCGGACAGGCATTCTCCAGGGCTGCGAGCCGCCCGTCACCGGTGCGGAAGAACAGGATTGATTCACCGAGAATTGTCTGCGCCTTGAGTTGTCTTGAAAAATCGCCGCTCCAGCCGGCGGCATACCATGCGTTTCTCAGAAACATCGCGTTCACCCAGTCCATTCGATCCGGGGTGCATCTCTAGCCTCGATAACCAACGACCGCAATTGATGTGAGGCCTTCCGCCTTTGTTCACAGG
>JAPOXR010000060.1 GCA_026706985.1 Paracoccaceae bacterium
ATGACGGGTCGCGTTGCTTGTCCGGGGGTCTTCAACCCCCTCGAATATCCATGCCATATCCTGCATCACACTGCCTCAGCCTGTTGTTTTTCAACAGGAAATCATGCGGCAACACAGAATCCAGGAGAAAATCAAAGAGGAATACTTTCAAACGCGATTGCCCTGATTTGCCCGGAGTTTCCGTGGATCGGACGGCTGCCAAATACGGCAGAACACTCAATGATCTGTCGGTTCGCATACTGTGGGGATTTGAGCCGAGCCGATCAGCCGGCGGCGGCCATAGCGGCTTCGCCTAGATTTTCGATTCCCCGGCTCTCCAGCAATGTGTCGAGCCAGTCCGGATCCATTTCCGGCACCGAACTCAACAGTAGCTCGGTGTAGGAATGGTGCGGTGGAGTGAACATCTCGGTTTTCGGTCCGGCCTCGATGACCCGTCCCTCCTTCATCACGACGACTTCGTCCGCAATTGACCTGACAGTCGCCAGATCGTGGGTGATGAACATATAGGACAGCCCGAGCGTGTCCTGCAGGTTCGCCAGCAGCTTCAGAATGCCCTCGGCTACGAGCTGGTCCAACGCCGAAGTCACCTCGTCACAGATGATGAATTTCGGTTCCGCCGCCAAGGCACGCGCAATTCCGATGCGCTGTTTCTGTCCGCCGGACAATTCAGAGGGAATGCGGTCAAAATAGACTGCCGGATCCATTTCAATCTGCTCCAGCAACTGTTCAACGCGGCGGCGCTTCTCCCGCCCCTTCAACCCGAGATAGAATTCGACCGGTCTGCCAATGATTTCAGCAATGGATTTGCGCGGATTCAGTGCTGTATCCGCCATCTGGTAGATCATCTGCGCCTGCCGCAGCTGCTCAGTGCTGCGCTTGCGGTAATCCGCCGGGAGCGGTTCGCCGTTGAAACAAACTTCGCCGGAAGTCGGTGGCAGGAGACCGGTTATGCATCTTGCCGCGGTGGATTTACCGGAGCCCGACTCCCCGACCACGGCAACCGTTCTGCCCTCATGAATATCAAAACTCACATCGTACAGGACCTGGAGTTTTCCATATGACGCATCGACCGCACGCATTGAAATCACCGGCACGGTTCCCGCCGTCGCCGGCATCTTCTCCTGCCGCTGGAAGCTTCTGACCGCCCAAAGTGATTTCGTATATTCTTCCTGCGGGTTCGAGAGCATTGTCCGCGTATCCGCCTCCTCGACCTGATCGCCCCTGAGCAACACCTTGATCTTGTCCGCCATCTGGGCAACGACGGCCAAATCATGCGTGATATAGATGGCTGCGGTATCGAACTGTTCGACGATATCGCGGATTGCGGCGAGAACCTCGATCTGCGTCGTGACATCGAGCGCCGTTGTCGGTTCATCGAATATGATCAAATCCGGCCGGCATGACATCGCCATCGCCGTCATCGCCCGCTGCAGCTGGCCGCCGGAGACCTGGTGCGGGTAACGGAACCCGATTTCACCGGGATTGGGAAGCCTGAGTTTGCCATAGAGTTCGATGGCATCCTGTTCCGACTCACCCGACGACATTACCCGGTGCTGGGTCGGCGCTTCCGTATGCTGGCGGATTATCCTGTGCGCCGGGTTAAAGCTGGCCGCCGCCGACTGTGCCACATACGCGATACGCTTGCCCAGCAGTGCCCGTTTCGTCGCCGCATCCGCCTGCACGAGGTCCACACCGTCAAACTCCACCGTGCCGCCCGATATCCGGCATCCGTCGCGGGTGAAACCCATAGCGGCCAGACCAATCGTCGATTTTCCGGCACCTGATTCCCCGATGAGTCCCAACACCTCGCCGGTATTCAGGTCTAAATCGACTCCATTGACGATCTGGATCCATGTCTCATCCGTTCGCCCCTCGATCTTCAGGCCACGGATTTTCACCAACGGAGTCGGCTCAGACATCATCTACTCCTTCAACCCGGAGGTTTTGTGGAGCATCCAGTCAACAACGAAGTTCACCGCCACCGTAAGCAGGGCGATGGCGCCCGCGGCGAGAAGCGGCAATGTCGCGGTAAGCGGGCTGAATGCCGCAAAATTGATGAACTGGGACAGATCACGCACCATCGTGCCCCAATCGGCCAATGGCGGTTGGATGCCGATGCCGAGAAATGACAGGGCCGCGATCGTGAGAAAGACAAAACAGAAGCGCAATCCGAACTCGGCAAGCAGCGGCGAGGTCGCATTCGGGAGAATTTCCCGGAACACCAGATAAGTCAGATTCTCGCCGCGCAGCTTGGCTGCCTCGATATAATCCATAACGACGATATTCTGCCCGACTGCCCGGGCCAGCCTGTACACCCTTGTGCTGTCCAGCACGGCAATGATGACAACCATATAGACCATGATCAACACCTTGTTGGACCCGGCCCAGGAGGTGGCGATGGTCATCAGGAGCAGGGCAAAAATCAATTGCGGAATAGCCATCAGCGCATCGACCACGCGCGATGCGATCTGGTCAAACCAACCGCCGAGTGTCGCCGCCAGGAATCCGCAGCTGGCTCCTATCAGAAATGCGAGACAGGTGGTGACAAATGCAATTCCGACTGTGTTTTGAGCGCCATAGATCAGGCGCGTCAGCAAATCGCGGCCCAGCTGATCGGTTCCGAGAATGAAACGGGGATCACCGCCCAATTCCACATCACCACCCGGCAGCACGTTGATTTTGTCGAAAATCTCCGCCTGCCCATATGGTGCGAACAGGTCCGCGAAGACCGCGGCGATGACATACAGAAGGATGATCAATATTCCGAATGCGGCGGTGACCGGCATCTGTCTGAACAGCTTCCTGGAACCGGAGGTGCCGACTCTCCGTCCGAGCCAGCGGAATCCAAATCCGGCGACGGTGAAGATGATCAGACCCTGCACCGCCCATTGAAAAAATTTCACATCCTGCACGAAGTAAAACCGGTATGACCAGAACAGGCAGAGCGCAGCCAATGCGAAACCACAGCCGACCAGGTAAGGCATATCCCGGAAATATTCCCTGAGACCGTCACGCGGCCACGGAATCCGGCGACCGGCAAACTGCACGAGCCAGCCACCTGCCAGGATCACCAAAATCGACAATGTCATGGAAAGGAGCGTCGACATAGCTGTTCCCTATTTCGGATGGCGCAGCCGCGGATTTGACAGGATCGACAATATGTCCGCCGTCAGATTGAGAAGAATGTAAGCCGAGGCGAAGATCAGGCAGCAGGCCTGAACCACCGGTATATCCCGGACTTTCACACTATCCACGAAAAGCTGGCCGATGCCCGGATAGACGAACACCACCTCAACGACGACGACACCGGTAATGAGATAGGCGAGATTGAGCGCGATCACATTGATGATGGGTGCCAACGCATTCGGCAGCGCATGCGTCACAATGACCCGGAGCGGACCGATGCCCTTGAGCCGGGCCATTTCGATATAGGGTGAAGCCATCAGGTTGATGATCGCCGCCCGGGTCATCCGCATCATATGTGCGGTCACAACCAGGGTGAGCGTCAGAGCCGGCAGCATGGACCGGTTCAACCGTTCCGCAAACGACATCTCATCGTAAATGTTGGAGAGCGAGGGGAACACCGGATTCAAAACCGCCAGGAACAGGATCAGCATATAGGCGACAAAAAATTCGGGTGATGAGATCGACGACAGAGTGGCGATATTCACTGCCCGGTCGAAGGCTGTGTTGGCGAACATGGCCGCGAGCACGCCGAGGGCAAGCGACAGGGGAACCGCTATCGCCGCCGATACCGATGCCAGGAACAAAGTGTTCCGGAATCTTGGCAGCAGTTGATCCGCCACCGAACCGATGCCGCCCTGAGCAGCGGCGTCTCCCGCATAAACGGCGAAATTCGCCTGCGCGAAGCTGACCCCGAAATCCCCGACCAATATGCCGGAAAGCCAATCGATATAGCGGGTTACAGCCGGCTTGTTCAGCCCCAGATCTTCCCGGATTGCCGCCACTGCCTCCGGCGTCGCACCCTGACCCAGAATGGCTTGCGCAAAATCCCCGGGCAACATGTTGACCGATGCGAATATCAGCAGGGACACGACAAACAGTGTCAGAAGCCCGAGCCCGAGCCGTTTGAGGACAATGAGCAATACAGAAATCACAACAACTGCATTACTGATATCTGAACGGCATTCAAGCCCCATACCCGCGGAGACACGGCAGATAATCAACCGTCTGTACCTTCGGTTGCCTAAGCGAGCCGGTTCAATCCCGAATTTCGGTCAAATTCAGCGTATGACTTGCAATTCCACGTGCTTTTCAGTGGCTTCTGCTGTGAACCCGGTTAGATTCAAGTGCTGCCGGTTCGCAGAATGCCTAAATTGTGTGACGAGCGAATGCTCGCATTTTGACAAATGGGGGCATTGACTTATATGTCAATAAAATCCTTCCTTGAGCAAGCGGTCGCTCAAGGTTCTCTTTTCCTGGTGGAGCCAAGACTGAGGAGCGAGCCGATGAACCGGCATTTGTAGCCTCAAAGCACATACATGACTACTGGCCCATGGCCGAACGAGGAAGAAGAGTTGCGATGTGGAAAGCTGTTGGCTGACTTTGATAGTTTTGTCGAAGGGAGAATTGTTTCTGTTTCGCTGATTGATCCTCACAACAAGCCTACAAATGTCTATCTGGCCCGGCTTCATCCCGCTGAGGACGAAGTATGGGAGATTCGAAGCCGTGCCCCGAAGCCAGGATTAAGAGTTTTCGGCAGGTTTTCCGCAAAGGACTGCTTTGTGGCGTTGCGTTGGAGACGAAGAAAGGATCTCGGGGGAGCTGGTTCCGCCGAATTCCGCGATGAAATATGCGGCTGTAAGGCCGTTTTTTGAGAGCAGATTTTTTCCACCTATGATCCATTGAAGGGGAGTGAAATCGATGAATACGTCTCAAAAGCCTTTCTTGTCTGAAGTTCTGAATGGCGACAAGATCCCGCTCGGAACACTGTCCTATTTTCGAGAGCGCTTCCGTGATCGTTTGTATGATTTGGTTATTGAGGAATTTCTTACACAACAAAAGGAAAACAATTTGAAAAAGGCCGATATTGCTCGACGCATTGGCCGTCGGCCTGAGCAGGTCACGCGCTGGTTCGGCGCGCCCGGAAATTGGACTCTTGAAACCGTAAGCGATCTTTTGCTGGCAATTACCAAAGCTGAACCAGCTGTGGGTTTGCTGCCTCTGGCAGGCCGTTCCGACCGCAACTATCGGGGCCAGGATCTGCCGCAACAGGATCTGAATGAAACGGATAGCCCCCGATCGCCAGTTTCTGCGATCAGGGCTCGCGAAAAGCAAAAGGGACAGGGCGCACAAGACAGGCCCTTTGAGCCCGCGCAGAATCGTTATGCCGGCCTGTTGTAGATCCAGAACTTAAGGAGGTCATCATGAAGCTGCTGGCTATCGAGATGAGCCGCGTCACGGTATTGTTTCGTGCAACGCGCCCGAAGGGACAGGCTTACCTCCCGCTTCTCGCCGCTAAAGTAGCAGAACGATATAATTTCAGCAGTGCACCCCAGACTCTGGCCGACATCAAGAGTCCAAAAGTCGAATTTTGCCACGGCCTGTTCAAAGACTGCGCGGTAGAGCGGTTTGAAGTTTATAATGATGGCATCATCGTGACTTCATGCTCAGATACGGATTTCATTGACGCATTTATCGGTGACTTGGTGAGCTGGTTAAAGAATGAACATGGTCATGCCATAATTGAAACACATACCGTTCGCCGAATGTATGACAGCAGTTTGCTGGTTGAAACTGATCAGGATGTATTCCATCCATTTGAATTGTATACTGAAATACTTCAATTGATTGAAAAGTCACTTGAAGGCTCCTCGGGCTTGAACGTGAATTTTCAGAATTTTGGCTTCACATTTGCAGCAGACCACACGCAGATTTCTGCCATGAAGCCCGGCCATTTCCGATTGGAACGAAAGGAGGGGATCGAATTTTCCCGTAATCAGTTCTATTCGACAGCACCGCTCAGAACGAAGCAGCATTTGGACATTCTTGAACGATTGGAACAACTCGTCCAGGCCCGACTCTGAAACCATCGGAACGCGACAGCTGGAGACTTATGGCTATGCGTACGCCGCAAACCGTTGCGGGTCCCGGACTTGCGGACGGGATGGAAGTGCTGATGCTGAACACCACCATTTGGGTCGAACATAATGAATCTATACGGCAGTGTGCATCCCCGTTTCCAAGCCTGCAGGGAAGCGATGGAGCTGAATCTGGCGGAAGGTCTGGATTTGGGTTTCAGTCTTGCTGTTGTCAGGAATGGCGAATTCGTTGTCGATCTTTGGGGTGGGTATGCGGATGCGGCGCGCGGGCGGCGCTGGCAGGAAGATACGCTCGTCAATATCTGGTCGATGACAAAGGGCATTCTGGCACTGGCTGTCGGCATGACGGTGGAACGGGGAATACTCAATTATGCCGACCCTGTGGCCCGTGTCTGGCCTGAATTCGCTGCAAATGGAAAAGACCGGATTTCGCTGGATCTGATCATGTCCCACCAAGCCGGTCTGCATGCCCCCGGTGCACCGATGAAACTTCAGGAAGTGTATGATTGGCACCCCTGTGTCGAGGCATTCGCACGGATGGCACCGCTTTGGCCTCCGGCAAGCCGTTGCGTGTATCACGCGTTTTCTTACGGGTCTTTGGCCGGCGAGACGCTTCGCCGGGCCGATGGACGCATGCCCGGACAGTTCATCGCCGACGAAATCGCCCGCGGGTTGGGTCTTGATCTCTATGTCGGGCTCGACCGGGCCGAGGACAGCCGCGCTGCCGAACTTGTTGCCGCTGAAGGTGTCGATGACTGGATCGATGAAATGAGGAAATCCGGATATCACAGCGACATGCTGACGCCTCCGATCTCAGCATTGACCCCGAATGAGCGGGCTTGGCGAAGAGCTGACATTCCTGCCGCCAACGGCCATGCGACCGCCCGCTCGCTTGCCAGACTGTATGGAATTCTGGCGCAGGGCGGCGGTGATCTTATCTCGGCACCCGGCCTCCGCCGGGCAACTTCCGTGCGTTTCGAAGGGCCGGATGTCGGGCTCAACAGAAATAGCCGTTTCGCCGCCGGCTTCGCCCTCGGCGGCGATGAAAGCATGCTCGGCCCCAATCCGGCTTCTTTCGGCCATACCGGCTGGGGTGGATCTTTTTCCTTCGCCGACCCGGATGCCGGGCTCGGCGTTGCCTATGTGATGAACCGGATGTTGGACAGCGTCGGCTCGGAGGCGAGATACAAGCGCCTGATCGACGCGATCTATGGCGCCCTGTGAAGAGCTGGACGCTCAGCAATCCGCACGCGACAGCCCGAAAATCCCTTTGCCGCCCGGTGATACGTTCCCATTATCCCCGTTCCCACTCGGCGACACCGCCCGGGATAACCCGGAAGAGGGGATGAACCCGCGGCGGAGACTGTGTCAGCCATTCGGGCACGCGCCGTTCAAGCTTCTTCTGCAGATGCCGCCATTCGAAGCCGATCTGGCCACGCGGCACATCGATTTGCCCGGCGATGCCGGCAGCCGTTATCCTGGTGGCATCGAACCGGTAGCCCCTCGTGACCGATTCCGCATGCACTTCCCACAGATACTGCGCGATTGAGGCGATCGGAAATGCCTGCGCGCGAAAGCGGGCCAATTGCGGATGGTGCCGATATCCCTTTGTCGCATGCCGCAAAACCGCTTGCGCGAGCAGACCCTCCCGCCACAACGTGACCAACCCTCTCGGGTCAAGATGGCAGGGATGAATACTCCAAAGCCGCATGCCTGAATTTCCCCATCGCTGATCTGCCCTCAGCTTCCATACCCAATTCGCGGCACGGGTGTTGCGGACAGGAGAACTGTTTCCGGTCCGGGTGCCGGCTTCGCGGCGGGAATCCGACAGTTATCCGGTCAGATCCGCGGGCGGTTCGATGCCGTTTGCCCGGCAGCAGGCTGTCAGCGTGTTGGCCAGCAGGCAAGCGATTGTCATCGGGCCGACACCCCCCGGCACGGGTGTGATCGCACCGGCATGGCCCACCGCCTGCGAAAAGGCGACATCGCCGACGATCCGGGTTTTCCCCTCGCCGCGTTCGGGTGCCGGCAGGCGGTTGATTCCGACATCAATCACAGTTGCGCCTTCGCCGATCCAGTCGCCCTGCACGAATTCCGGCCGACCGACAGCGGCCACAAGAATCTCAGCACTCCGGCAAAGTGCCGGCAGGTCGCCTGTGCGGCTATGGGCAATTGTAACGGTGCAATGCTCACGCAGAAGCAGGCTTGCCATCGGTTTTCCGACGATATTCGAGCGACCGACCACGACCGCATTCAACCCGGACAGGTGACCCAGATGGTGGCGCAGCATCAGCAGGCAACCTAAGGGCGTGCAGGGAACCAATGCCGGCAATCCCGTTGTCAGGCGTCCGACATTCTGAATCGTAAAACCGTCAACATCCTTGGCCACATCGATGGCATTGATCACCTTACCGGAATCGATCTGCGACGGCAGCGGCAGCTGCACCAGAATTCCATGCACTTCCGGGTCCGCGTTCAACCGATCGATCAGTGCGAGCAGTTCCGCCTCGGAAACATCTTCAGGCAGTTCGTGCTTGAATGAAACCATGCCGGTCTCGGCAGTCTGTTTCGCTTTATTGCGCACATAGACCTGGCTTGCCGGGTCGGTACCGACGAGCACAACCGCGAGACCGGGTCTGATCGCGAGAGAGTCGACGGATTCGGCGACCCGCACCCTGATGCCGGCGGCGAATGCCTTTCCGTCGATCAATCTTGCTGACATCTGTTTTCCCCTACTGCGATTGCCGCTTAGCCCGCATGCGGCCAGGCCGGCTGTGTCGGTATGAACAGTCTGACCGAATCGCCGGGCCTGATGACGCCTTCGCGTTCAACCCAGCCGGTTATGCCGCGCCGGCCCCTGGCCGCGGTCTTGAATTTCCTGCCGAAACCCGGATGGGTCATCTCGATCTCGCGTGCCGGAAGATTGCAGGGATGGTTTTCCAGATCAACAGTGACCGTGGCGCCGCCCGCGAATTGAATCCGCGACCCCGGCGGAACCAATGTGAAATCCGGGATTCCCCTTATCACGACATTCGCCCCGATCAGTGCCGGTGCAAGATCCGACAAGCCCATCTCCCGGGCAATCGCAGCGAGATCTTCCGCCGAGGCGATACTGAGCTGCCTGGTATTCCGAATGTCGGTGCCAAGGGGATAAAGCTCTTCAACCCGCACGCAGGAAGGCCGGGTCAATCCGCCATGGGATTCACCCGGCAGGCCGGAAAATTCGAGATTGGTTTCCTTCAGCGATGCCGAGCGCAGCGAACCGTCCCGATCGCGCACGACGCCGATCCAGTCCACGGTTCCGGGATGACCTGAATCCTGCATCGCACTCATGTTGCACCCATGTGCGACCGCGGGCACAGGCAAAGTCGCCACGACGCCCCGGAATGGTCGGGGGCGAGACCGCGATGGAGAGCCGTCATGCCCGCTTGTTTCCAGCCCGTGGAATCGAGGTCGCGCTTCGAGGTTTGAACGGGATTGTGTTGGAAGGTGGTGTTTCCGCAGCGGCGATACCACGTCCTGCGATGATCTCGGTGATTTCGGAACCGGTCAGGGTCTCATATTCGAGCAATCCCTGCGCCAGCCGATCCAGTTCGTTCTTTTTTTCGGACAAGATCCTCTGCGCCGTCGCATAACCCTCCTCGACGATGCGCCGCACCTCGGCATCGATCATCTCACCGGTTTCAGGACTGGCATTGGCACCGCCCGGGACACCGGGAAAGGCTGACTGCTCCGTCGTGTAATCGATTTTGCCGAGCTTCTCCGACATACCGAACTGCGTGACCATCGCACGGGCGATTTTAGTCGCCTGCTTGATATCCGATGCGGCACCGGAAGTCACGTTGGCAATGCCGAAAATCAACTCCTCGGCAGCCCGCCCTCCCATCGCCATGGCAATCTTGGACTTGTATTTGGTGAGGGTAATCGACACCTCGTCGTGTTCCGGCTGCGAGTGCACGACGCCCAGCGCCAGGCCGCGCGGAATGATGGTGGCTTTGTGGATCGGATCATGCTGCGGGACATTGATCCCGACCAGCGCATGTCCGGCCTCATGATAGGCAATCTGCCGACGCTCATCTTCGGTCATCACCAGGGAGCGGCGTTCGCTGCCCAGCACCACCTTGTCTTTCGCGGTTTCGAAATCCTCCATGGAAACGAATTTCCTGTGCACGCGGGCGGCGATCAAGGCGGCTTCATTCACCAGGTTGGCAAGGTCGGCACCGGAAAATCCGGGGGTTCCACGGGCAATCACCTTCAAATTGACATCCGCACCCAGCACCACATTGCGGCCATGCACACGCAGTATCGCTTCCCGCCCCTTGATGTCCGGCACCGGTACAACAACCTGGCGGTCAAACCTTCCGGGGCGCAGCAAAGCCTGATCCAGAACATCCGGTCGATTGGTCGCGGCGATGATCACGATGCCTTCATTGGCCTCAAATCCGTCCATTTCCACGAGCAATTGATTCAGTGTCTGCTCGCGCTCGTCATTGCCTCCGCCATAGCCGACACCCCTCGACCTGCCGACAGCATCGATCTCATCAATGAAGATGATGCATGGGGCGTTTTTCTTTGCCTGCTCGAACATATCGCGTACCCGGGAAGCGCCGACACCGACGAACATCTGCACAAAGTCGGATCCGGAAATGGAAAAGAAGGGCACTCCGGCCTCGCCGGCAATGGCCCGCGCCAGCAATGTCTTGCCGGTTCCAGGCGGCCCGACCAGCAGCGCACCCTTCGGAATCTTACCACCCAAGCGCGAAAACATACCCGGCTGGCGCAGAAATTCGACGATCTCCTCCAGATCCTCCTTGGCCTCGTCAATGCCGGCGACATCTGAAAAGCGCACCCGGACCTGATCTTCCGACAGTAATTTAGCGGGTGATTTGCCGTAACCGAAAATCCCACCCGGCCCGCTCGATTGTTTCCTCGAGAAATAAATGACCGTTGCCAGGATCAGCAGAGCAATCAAAAATGGTCCCATTCAGAACTCTGCCCTCTTCCGCGGGCGGGTCACGGCATAACTCCTGCCGGCAGGCGCGGAACTGATTGCCGATTGCTTCATGTCGGCGTCGGCTCCAGCCGGCCTCCCGCCTTGGCGGCGGGCGGTCTTTTTGTTTTCGGCACCACCGTGACCGAACCCTGGCTATCGTCCTCGCTGCCGTCATCCTCATTACGTTCCAATGGATGACCGCTGATCACCCGCTTGATCTCGTCGCCGGTCAGTGTCTCATATTCCAGCAACCCTTCCGCCAGGCGCACAAGTTCGTCATCCTTCTCGACCAGGATCTCCTTGGCCCTGGCATAGGCCCAGTCGCAGATCCGGCGGATTTCCGAATCGATCACTTCCTGTGTCGCCGGACCGACCCCCGGCCCCTGGTTGAAGTGACCGAGATAGGTGTCATGTTCGTGCGCATAATCAATATTTCCCAGCTGATCGGACATGCCGAACTGGGTCACCATGGCACGCGCGATACGCGTCACCTGTTTGATGTCCGATGCCGCGCCGGAGGTGACGTTTTCTGATCCGAATTTCAGTTCCTCCGCAGCTTTTCCGCCCATCGCCATCGTGATTTTTGACAGGTATTTGGTATAGGTGACGGAGAGCTGGTCGCGTTCAGGGAGCGCGATCACCAGGCCCAGTGCCCGGCCACGCGGAATGATCGTCGCCTTGTGGATCGGATCGTGCTGCGGCGCATGCATGCCCACAATCGCGTGACCGGCCTCGTGATAGGCGGTCAGTCTTTTCTCCTCTTCGGTCATCACCAGCGAACGCCGTTCGCTGCCCATCATCACCTTGTCCTTGGCGTTTTCGAAATCTTCCATGGTGACGTAACTGCGCCCGACCCGGGCTGCGAGCAGCGCTGCCTCATTCACCAGATTGGCAAGATCCGCTCCGGAAAATCCGGGCGTTCCGCGCGCAATCACTTTGAGTTTCACATCCGGTCCGGATTTAATTTTCCGCGCATGCACTTCCAGAATCTTCTCGCGCCCGGCGATATCGGGTGTCGGCACCTCAACCTGCCGGTCGAACCGGCCCGGACGCAGCAGCGCCGGATCCAGCACATCGGGCCGGTTGGTCGCGGCTATGATAATCACACCCTCATTGGCCTCAAAACCATCCATTTCCACCAGAAGCTGATTCAGCGTCTGCTCTCTTTCGTCATTGCCGCCGCCGATACCGATACCGCGCGAACGGCCGACGGCATCGATTTCATCAATGAACACGATACAGGGGGCGTTCTTCTTCGCCTGCTCAAACATATCGCGCACCCGGGAAGCGCCGACACCGACAAACATTTCGACAAAATCCGATCCCGAGATGGTGAAGAACGGAACCCCGGCCTCACCGGCGATGGCCCTCGCCAGCAAGGTCTTTCCTGTTCCCGGCGATCCCACGAGGAGCGCACCAGTGGGAATCTTGCCGCCCAATTTTGAGAATTTCACCGGATCGCGCAGAAAATCGACAATTTCCTCAAGCTCTTCCTTGGCCTCGTCAATCCCCGCCACATCCGCGAAGGTGACTTTTCCCTGCCTCTCGGTCAGGAGTTTGGCCTTTGATCTGCCGAACCCCAGGGCACCGCCGCGGCCACCGCCCTGCATCCGATTCATGAAGAACAGCCAGATGGCGATCAGGATCAGGAACGGAATGAGCGGTGCCAGAAACGACATCAACCCGCTCGGCTCCTGCGACTTCGCCTCAATCTGCACGCCATTTTCGAGCAGGAGCGCTGTGACATCAACCTCGCGTGGACGGATCGTCGAAAATCTGCCGCCATCCACGGTGTTGGCGAAGATGGTCTCTCCATCCAGAACAACAGACGAGACCTCGCCGGCTTCCACCCTTTCATAAAATGACGAAAGCGGCACCGCCTGAATGGAGGAAATCGACCTTCCGTTGGTGAACACATTGAACAGAACGATGATCAATATGAAAAGAGCACCCCAGAGAAGCAGGTTTTTCAGGTGATTTCCCAAAACGGGATCCTCCAATTTTTTCGGCTTTAAGCCGACGGTCATTGGCAGTGCAGTTCTGCCGCAATTATTAATCCCCGAATCAGATAATTGCAAAAGCTCTCAATTCAATGCCGCCGTGCGGAACCGAGCCACTTCACACTGCTGTTTTCCAGCCGGAAGCGTATCCCGGAGCGCAGCCCGGCGAAGGGTGCCGCATACAGGCGGCCCCGCAGCCATAGCGACGGGGTTACCGATAAGCGCTCCGGGGACAGGTCGGCTGCCGGGTGGCAACCGAGTTCCTTCAGCCCCGCCTTTCCCAAAGCGGCAATCATGCTGCCGTCCGGAATACCGGGCGCATCAAGAAGCCAGCGCTTGTCCCACAGCGCATCCGCCGAGACCGGCGGACCACAGGCCGCGTGCTCGCGCATGACCAGCATCCCGTTTCCGGGCATCGGCAGCATCATGCAGCCTGACAAAGTCACCACCCTCAGCCGGGCGGATTCAAGCGCGTTGACCAGCGAATGCAGGCGCGGCCTGTAAGTGCTGACCGACACCGCCCGCAACGCGTCCGATACCAGGCGGAGACGCAGCTCCGTGGAGAGCGACCACAATTCGCCGCTGAACCGCACTTCGCCCAATTCGGTCAGGCAAGCACAGTGCCGGGCGGCTTCCTCTGTTGCCTGTTCGAGTGCCTGACGGGCCAACTGCATGCGCCCGGCGGTTGCCGACAGGCGCTCGACACTCATGCCCAGCGACGCCAATTCGGGGATCATCCGCCGCAGCTTTACCCGGTCAAACCGGTCATCGTCATTGCTCGGATCCTCGACCCAGCTGACTCCACGATCGCACAGAAACTTCCTCAATGCGTGGCGGCGGAATGTGAGCAGCGGCCGCAGCCACAGCATGCCGTCGCGCTCGATTGCCGAAGGCATTGCCGCGAGACCGTCGACACCGGAGCCCCTGGCAAGATTCAACAGCAGGGTTTCAGCCTGGTCATCCATCGTGTGGCCGAGCAGCACGGCCTCAATCCCCGCCTCCCGGGCCCAGCCGGCGATGAGCCGATAGCGCCCCCGGCGGGCTTCATTCTGCAGGTTGCCGCCATCAACCGGCTGCCATCGCAGAATTCTGTGTTCGTGACCGAGTTTGCGGGCGAGGCCGGCCACAAGATCACATTCATTCCGCGCCGCTGGCCGAATGCCGTGATCAACCGATACCGCGGCGAGTTCCACCTCGCTCCGGCGGCACCAGCCGGACAGCAGGCACAGCAGGGCCATCGAGTCGCTGCCGCCGGAGACGGCAGCCGCGACGCGCTTTACGGATTGGGCGGCACTGATTTCCCGCAGCGAATTGGCAAAGCTGTGGTGCAGTGTCGCCGTCACCCGCACTCCATGCCGCTGAGCCTGTTTCCGGCAAGCCCGGCTTCACCGGAATTCGGATACAGGGCACCGACATTCCGCAGAATCTCGCAGGCCTCGCTGTGTCTTTCCAGATCGACCAGAGTTTCACCGAGTCTGAGCAATGCCCTTGGTGCCACCGGACCATTCCGGTCATGGCTGAATGCTTCGAGAAATGCCTTACCCGCTTCGGTCAGATTGCCTTCACTGACATGCGCCTCGCCACGGAAGTAATGGGCATCAGCGACGAACTCTCCATTCGGATAGGCCGCCGCAAGTTCGCTGAACTGATCTATTGCGGACTTGGCGTCGCCGCTTCGGTATGCCGTCACAGCGCGTTCAAATCGATCCTTCTCCAATTCAGACAGATCCGCAACCTCCGCCGGTTCAGCATCCTCGGCAATATTTGACACCGTCGATGGCAGCTCTTCGCCGAGCGGCTGACCCATTTCCAACAGCGACAGATCCTGCCCGCTGAGTTCCGCCAGCATAAACTCAAGATCCCTGATCTGCCGGTTACCATCGGCGGCAATCCGCAGAATACGGAATTCCAGATCCTCAACTTTCGAAATGGTGTCGCGTAGCTCCCATTCCAGCTCATCCAGCCGCCGCAATGTCGAGTTGCCGGAACTCAATTGGCTCTCGGGCCTGGTCAGACTAGGCGTCAATTCCCGGCGCAGCGCCTCCATCTGACCGTAAAGATCAAGCAGTTGCAGGCGTAGATCCGCGAGCGTGACCTGACCCGCTTCCTGCGCCTGCGCCGGAACAATGGCAAAGGTGGTTAAGGCAAATGCGGCAATCAGTCGCCGTAACCGGGTCAGCAGGACCATTTAGCCTCCCAATTCCTGTTCAACGACGGTCACCGCACGCCGGTTCTTGGACCAGCAGGATTCGAAGGAGCAGACCGAAACAGGCCGCTCTTTACCGTAGGTGACGGTTTTCAGACGCGATTCCAAAACCCCGAGATCCGTCAGGTAAGCCGACACTGCGGCAGCTCTGCGTGCACCGAGCGCGAGGTTATATTCCCGCGTCCCCTGCTCGTCGGCATGACCTTCAACCAGGATCGTGTAATTCGGATTTCTGCTCAGCCATTCGGCCTGATGTCGCAGAACCTGCACCGACTGCTCGGTTATGTGGCTTCGATCGACTTCGAAATAGATCGTGTTACCGATCAGGTTGGCGAAATATTCCGCCGAATCGGGCTCGTAATCCCTGAGTGCCGATTGCTCGATCGAACCTTCGTCCCCGGAGATTCCGGCTTCGCCGGTCTCCCCGGACCCGTCAAAAATACCCCCGCCACTGCCGGAACATGCGGCGAGCGCTAAGGCGGCCAAAATCGCACCTACTGCATTGAGTTTCATAACACTGCCTCCATTCTGTTTTTTTATCCGTTGAATCTATCGCAAATCCGACCGTTAGGGAACCGTCACTTGCGCAGCGGCGACCACGCCGGATCGGAGCCGAACTCGGGTGTTTGAACGCGTTTCAGATTCCGTCCATACAGATCCACGGAATAGAGGGACGGTCCTCCGGTCGGTCCCGGTGACTCGCGGAAAAACATCAGCGCCCGGCCATTCGGAGCCCAGGTCGGACCTTCATCCAGGAATGATGAAGTCAGAATCCGCTCTTCGCTGCCATCGGCACGCATCACACCGATATGAAACTTCCCACCCAGCTGTTTTGTGAAGGCAATATAGTCTCCGGTCGGAGACCAAACCGGCGTGCCGTAACGTCCGCTCCCGAAACTGATACGCCGTGGTTCACCATAGTCGGTTCGCAGCACATAGATCTGCTGTGTCTGACTGCGGTCCGACTCGAAAGTGATCCATTTTCCGTCCGGCGAATATGAGGGTGCGGTGTCGATCGCCGCACTGTGGGTCAGCCTGCGTGCCTGGCCACCGATTTCAACCTCATAGATGTCGGTGTTCGCTCCCCGTGTCAGCGACAGCACGACCTTGCTTCCATCCGGTGAAAAACGCGGCGCGAAGGTCATGTCGGCGGTACGCAGGATCGAGCGGCGACTGCCGCTGCGCAGATCAAGCAGGAACACATTCGGAAACCCGGTTTCGTAGGATGTGTAGATCAGGAGATCACCATCCGGTGAGAATCTGGGGGCCAGGATGATGGCGGTGCCGTCGGTCAGGCTACGCGGATTGGCACCGTCATAATCCATAATCATTAGTCGCTTCATCCGGTTATCCTTGCTGCCGGATTCGGAAATGAATGCCACCTGTGAATCAAAAAATGGCAATTCACCGGTCACCCGATGGTAAACGGTATCGGCGATCTTATGCGCCACCCGTCGCCAGCTGCTTTCATCCGCACGATACCGCAACCCCTGGCCGAACGGCGATTCCGCAAACACGTCGAAAAGCCTGAAATTAACCTCTATGCCGGCCTCGACACTGCGCGTTGAACCCTGCACCAGAGCCTGAGCGCGTATGGCCTTCCAGTCGGCAAAGGGAACCGGGACATCGATGCCCTGGGGTCTGGCGATATGCGCCGCCTGCGGAATGGCGCGGAACAAGCCCGTACCTTCCAGATCCGATGTAATGACCCGAGCGATGTCTGCGGCCATCCGCTGATCCGCCTCGGTGCCGGTGGCGGAGATCGAAACTGCGAACGGCAGCGGTTCTATTACCCCTTCGGTTATGACGATCCTGAGGGGTGGTGCGGTCTGCGCCCGCAGCTCTGTCGCTGCCGAACCCATCACTGCCAGCAGCAGCATTAACGAAATGGCTGTTGATTTCATCTGTATCTCATCTCCACTGGATCGAAGACTATCTCAATTGCCTGCCAATGTTCATACTTATCAGCCGGCAGATCATAACCGGCACTCAGACAGCGCAGAATTGCCCGACGCCCGGCCTCAAAGGCCACCGACACCGCTTGCCTGGAACCTCCCGAATCCTCCAGGAGCCTGATGGATCCGGGCACCGTACGGCCGTCCGGATCAAGCTCCGCCCCGATAGTCACCGTGATCCGCCGTGCTTCGTTGGACAGTGACGCGACATTCCAGCATCGCTCAATCGCCCGCTTAAAGCCTTCCTTTTCAATGGCGGTGAGCGGTGCCGAAGCCCGTGCGCCGGCGTCATCCACGGGATTGGTTTCGTCCAACTCCTCAGTCAGCTGCCTGATCAGTTCGGCGATATCCACAGACTCCTCGGGTTCCGGCTCCGGCTCGGGTTCGGGTTCGGGTTCAGGCTCGGGTCGCTCCGGCCTGCGCAACGGCCGCCTCAGCACGGTTGCGCTTGCCTCGGTTTCCTCTGCCTCGGAAACGGTTTCGGCAGCGGTGTGCTGACGCTCACTTTCCCTCGCCGGTTCCGTGTCATACACCGGTTCCTCCGAGACCACCTGTTCAGCAGCCCGCTGCTCCACCTCCTCGATCCTGACCTCCGGTTCGGGTTCCGGTGCCACATCCTCCGCAACTCTCGGCGCCGCCTGACGGACAGGAATGTCCGTCTCCTCTGTCGCTTCCTCCGAGATCGAAACAATCTCCGGTTCTTCCGTGACTTCCGATCCTTCACTGACGGCGCTCACCTCCTCGGCAACCTCAAGCGGCGGATCAATTTCGAGATCCGGTTCCGGCTCAGTTTCGGGTTCCGGCTCAACCTGCGGCTCGACAGCGGTTTCCTCCGGGGGCTGAACATCGGTCAAGAGACTGAACTCCTGCTCGGAAATCAGTTCGACATCGGCGACGGCGATTTCCGCATCAGTTGGTGGCCGGCGGCTGAAATCACCAAACATCACCAACAATAACAGACCGCAATGGCCGATCGCCGAAACTGTCGCGCCTGCACGCATCGGCCATGCCTAGCCAATCGGAACCGAATTCCGACAATTCGAGAAGCAAACAAACTGCCGCATTGAAGCGTCGAAGCACCGGATGCCTGCATGCCTAAAGCCGGTCTTCGTCAGCCGCATCCGCCGCTCTCCCGCTTTCAGTCACCAGCCCGATATTGCGAAACCCGGCCCTGTTCAGCGCGCCCATGACCCGCATGACGGTCTCATAGCGGGCGTCACGGTCGCCGCGCAGATAAATCCGGTCAGAATTTCTTTCCGCAATCACCGCACTCAACCGCGGAATGAGTTCAGAGCGCGGAATCTCGGTTGACTGCAACGCCACCCGTCCATCTGCCGCAACCGAAATCGTCAACGGCTGCTCAGGCTCGGATGGTAAAGGCCCGGCCTCGGTTTCCGGCAGGCGGATTGGGATTCCCACCGTCAGCAGCGGGGCCGCAACGATGAAAATGATCAGCAGCACCAACACGACATCAACGAAAGGCGTCACATTGATTTCCGACATCGGCCGATGCGAGCGTCGCCGGCTGCGCCGCCCGCGCGCTTGACGGGTCTCGATTTGCGCACCCATTTCAGCCTTCCAACTGCCTCGACATGATGGTTGAGAATTCGTCCGCGAAATCCTCGAAATTGCCGGCAAGGCGATCCGCCTTCGCCGACAGATTATTGTAGAAGACCACGGCAGGTATCGCCGCCATCAGCCCTAGAGCCGTTGCAGCCAGGGCCTCACCGATACCCGGCGCGACCACAATGAGGCTCGTGGTTTCCTGGTGTCCGATATCGCTGAACACACGCATAATCCCCCAGACGGTGCCGAACAACCCGACAAATGGAGCCGTCGACCCGACCGTGGCAAGAAAATCCAGCCCCTGGGTAAGGCTTCCGGTCTCACGCGTGACCGCTAACGACATCGCCCTTTCAATGCGTGACCGCGTGCCGGTGATCAGGCCGCCATCGGACCGATGGGATTTTCTCCATTCTTCCATTGCGGCACAGAAAATCCGCTCGGACGCGCCCGAAGGTCGATCGGATATCGAAGTGTAAAGCTCGTCCAACGGCTGTTCGGTCCAGAACCGGCGGTCAAAATCCAGCGTGCCGCGCTGCACCCTCCTGTAGGTGACCAGTTTCTGAAATATGATCGCCCAGCTCCAGAAAGATGCCAACAGCAGGATCAGCATAACCAGCTGAACAACGATTCCAGCACGGAAAAATAGCCCGACAATAGAAAAATCCACGCCCTGCGCGGAGGTAATCGCTTCAATTTCCATCAGAGTTGCCTGTTGCCCGATTGTCGCCGCTCTTCGCGGTCATTCAATTTTCAGTTCATACTAGCGCATTCCGTGGAAAAGTGCAGCTTTTTCGGGAATCGATCCCTTTCACACTTTAGATTAAAGCCGTAACCGGACCCGGAATCCGCGTCGGGCGGCCCGATTCCGTAATGCAGGCGAGCGTCACTTCGGCGGAAAACACCAACTCCTGCCCGCGCAACACCCGCTGTGCCAGGATCAGCCTTGCGCCGGTGCAGCGGAGCAATTCGGTTTCGACCCGCAGCCAGTCATCAAATCCTGCCGGCCGGAGAAATTCCGCCTTCAGGTAACGCACGGCGAAAGCAGTCCGTTGCCGGGCAAGCAAAGCCGCCTGATCCACCCCGGAATGGCGGAGAAATTCGGAGCGGCCGCGCTCGATGAATTTCAGATAGTTGGCGTAATAGACAATGCCTGCAATGTCAGTGTCTTCGTAATAGACCCTGAGATGAAATTCATGCTTCTTCATCTGTCCGCACCGGTGCCCCTGACTGTCAGACCGGGGCGGGATCAATCCGCATCTTCAAACAAAGTCTGCGGTTGCGCCTCCCCCGGCAGTTCCGCCAGACCGAGATGGCGCCGCCCCTTGGGCGACAATATCCGGCCCCGCGGCGTGCGTTGAATCAATCCCCGCTGCAACAGGAATGGTTCGATGACTTCCTCGATGGAATCGCGCGCCTCGGACATTGCCGCCGCAATGGTCTCTATGCCGACAGGCCCGCCCTCAAAAGTTTCCGCCAGTGTCAGAAGATAATGTCTGTCGGAACCGTCCAGCCCGAGTTGATCAACCCCTAACCGCTGCAGAGCATCGGCGGCGATCGCCTGTGTGATACGTCCCTCACCCTCAACAACCGCAAAGTCCAGTACCCGGCTCAGCAGCCGGTTGGCGATCCTCGGGGTTCCGCGCGACCTTTTGGCGATCTCAATCGCGCCTTCAGCATCGATTTCAACCGCCAGCAGACGGGCACCCCGGATCACGATCTCATTCAATTCCTGCAAGCGGTAATATTCCAACCGCGTCGGAATGCCGAAACGGTCACGCAGCGGCGTTGTCAGCAGACCCTGACGGGTTGTGGCTCCGACCAGCGTGAAAGGCTGCAACTCGATCCTGACTGTGCGCGCGGCAGGGCCCGATCCGATCACCAGATCCAAAGCCGAATCCTCCATCGCCGGGTAAAGAACCTCCTCAACCGCCGGCTGCAGCCGGTGGATCTCGTCGATGAACAATACATCCCTTGCCTCCAGGCTGGTCAGGATCGCCGCGAGATCTCCCGCCTTCGCCAACACCGGCCCCGAGGTCATTTTGAAATTCACGCCGAGTTCGCGTGCCAGGATCTGCGCCAGAGTCGTTTTGCCGAGACCGGGCGGGCCGAAGAACAGGGCATGGTCCATGGCGACGGATCTGCGGCGCGCACTCTCGACAAATATCCCAAGATTCGTCCTGGCTTCATTCTGCCCGATAAATTCCTCCAGACTCTGCGGGCGCAGAGCACGGTCCGGATCATCCGGCAGAGCCGCGGCGGCGATTGTCGGGCTATCGGCCATGTTTCAACTACGCCGGCGTCAGGCGAAGCAGCGCCTCGCGGATCAGATCCTCGGTCCCGGCATCCGGTTCCGCACCCGCAGCGGCGGCGACAGCGCGCGCCGCATCGATATGCTGGTAGCCGAGATTGACCAAAGCTGAATGGGCCTCCATGCTGGCCGCACCGGCACCTTCCGCCGGCCCCGCCTCAATCGCAACTGCCTGATTTCCGGTTGGCGGTGACGCACCGCCTGTTTCCGTCCAGCCGACGAACGCGGTGATTTTTTCCCGCAATTCATTGACGATCCTCTGCGCCAGCCGTGGCCCGACACCGGGTGCCGCGCGCACCGCATTGACATCGCCCAGCGTTACCGACCGGATGGTGCCTTCGACACCGAGTGCACCCACCACTGCCAGCGCCGCCTTGGCACCGACGCCCTGGACTGAAATCAACATTTTATGCAGCTCGCGCTCCTTCAAAGAACAAAAGCCGAACAATTGCAGTAAATCCTCGCGTACGAGAAGATCGGTATACAGTTTCGCCAAGGAGCCGATGGGCGGCAATTCGGCAAGCGTGCGCTCGGAACAGTGAACAATGTATCCGACTCCACCGACATCGATCACGACAAATTCGCGTGAACGGCCGGTCACTCTTCCGCTCAGCGAGCCGATCACATTGACGCTCCGGTGCTGATGGCAGCTTGCAGCCGGCCGCCGAAGCGGGCGGTGACAGCATGCGCGATCGCCACCGCCAGCGCATCCGACGCATCGGCGCCGGCAATCCGCACACCAGGCAGTTGCAGGCCGACCATATGCGTGATCTGCCGCTTCTGCGCATGCCCAACTCCCGTGACCGTCTTTTTGACTGAATTCGGTGCGTATTCACTGACCGGGATTCCCGCCTTCGCCGCCGCCAGTATGGCCACCGCCCGTGCATGGCCGAGCAGGAGCGAACTGCTGGAATTGCTGTTGACGAAAACCTTTTCGACCGCGGCTTCTTCGGGCTCAAACTCCGCCACCACCGCACTCAGCTGATCATACAGGCTTGCCAGTCTTTCGCCGAGATTGCCGCCGAGCGACCTGCAGCTTCCATTGGCGACATGGGAAACGGCATGACCGCTACTCTCAATCACACCCCAACCGGTCACACGCAGACCCGGATCCAGCCCCAAAACCCGCATTTGGTTTCCTTGCACGTTTCAACATCAAATAGGGACGAAACAGGAACATTTCCAGTGAATTCCACAATTGGGCTTCCATGTAGTCCACCCCCATTCCGCGCGGCTATGCGTGGAATGCAAACCGGAAATGCAAAACCGGCATTTGTCATATTCCCGCCGACACCGATATCCGCAGCAAGGAATTAGCACACCAGTCACAGGAAAGGATCCCGCAATGGCTAATGTCGCTTTCGCCGCCGTGCCGGTCACTTCAACCAGTCTCCGCAGCGGATTCAAGGCATTCAATCCACTGAACAGGCTCATTCGTTGGCATACCGCCCGCAAGACACGGGATGCGCTCCTTTCACTGACCGACTCGCAACTCAGCGATATCGGCCTCAATCGGGGCGATGTCGACAAGCTCGCTTTCGGCGACACCCGCTGAAGCACTGAAACGAAGTTTTCTCCCGGAACTGCGGCCCTTTCCTCCTGGGGCCGCAGTTTTTTTTTGTTGGGGTCCCGACTTGGCGATTTTACCCAACCCGTCACCAATTTCACAGTTGCGGATATGCCGCAAACGGGCGCTGCCCATTGTTGAAGCCCAGTCCCACAGCGGGGTAACGGCAGTGTCTTCCCGACGGTACCGGCGAAATTGACGTTCAAAGGGTTGACCATGTTGCGCTTCGGGATGAATTTTTGAAACAGCTTCCGAAAGCTGAAACCAGCCGCATTTAAATCGCCGAAAGAAGCTGGAAGCCGTCGCCGGGATGGGGAATGGACTTGGCTCGCCGGAAAAGCGGTAACCCTGTCATCGGGATAACGCCTGCCCAGACATGTTTCAACATGTGAATCAGAATGCAGCTGTGTAACAACGGATTTCCTGTGGCTTTTGAGGGCGGTTTGCTGCAAAACCGGGCGCAATGCGGATTTTGCCAAGGAAAGACAGAATTCATGACTTTCACGAGAAGATCGCTGTTGATCGCCGCGGCCGCTTTGGCGGCGACGCCGGCGATGGCGGCGAAGGATCCGGTTTTTACCCGCTGGGGCAATGCGATCCGCGGTTATGATCCGGTTGCGTATTTTACTGAAAGCCGACCGGTGAAGGGTTCAGGTGAATTCGAAGCCGAATGGAATGGCTCCACCTGGCGTTTCGCAAGCGCCGCCAACCGTGACTTGTTTCTGACCGCTCCCGAAGCCTATGCTCCGCAATATGGCGGCTATTGCGCCTGGGCGGTTGCAAACGGATATACCGCTTCCACCGCACCCGAAGCCTGGTCCATTTATGATGGGAAACTCTATCTCAATTTCAGCCTCGGGGTGCGTGACCAATGGTCTCAGGACATTCCCGGCAATGTCGCCCGGGGTGACACAAACTGGCCCGCCGTGCTTGAATGAGTTTCGCCGGGACACATCTCTCGGAGTATAGTTTTGATTGATCTCTCGGGAAAACGCATCCTGATCACCGCGGCGGCTGCCGGCATCGGTAGAGAATCGGCATTGGCCGCCGCCGGGATCGGAGCCGATGTGCTGGCGACCGACATCAACCCGGACGGGCTTGTGGAGTTGCGGCAAAAAGGAATTGCGACGGAAACGCTTGACGTCACCGATATGGATGCTGTCGCGGCGCTCATTGAACGCGAACCCGCTTTCGATGGTGTCGTCAACGCGGCGGGTTACGTGCATCACGGGCGTCTGCAGGATTGCACGCCGGAGGATTGGCGGCACTCCTTCACCCTGAATGTGGACAGCATGTATTTCATCCTGCGCGAAGCGCTGCCGAAAATGATTGAAAACGGCGGTGGCGCCATCGTGAATGTCGCTTCCGCGGCCTCATCGCTCAAAGGTATTCCGCTGCGCTTCGCCTATGGGACCACCAAAGCCGCGGTGATCGGAATGACCAAGTCGATCGCCGCCGACTACGTGCAGGAAGGCATACGCTGCAATGCGGTGTGCCCGGGCACGGTTGACACCCCCTCGCTCCGGCAAAGAGTGGCCGAGTTAGGAAAATCCATGGGTGGATTTGAGGCTGCAATGGATGCGTTTGTCGCCCGCCAACCGATGCAGCGTCTCGGCACTGCCGGGGAAGTTGCGGCGTTGATCCTGTATCTGCTATCGGACCAGGCCGGATTCACCACCGGCCAGGCGCATGTGATCGATGGCGGCATTCTTACCTGAATCTGGAGAAGCAATATGAAGCTGGCACGCATCGGAGCGGCAGGATCCGAAAAACCCGCCATTCTTGACAGTGAAGGCGCATACCGGGATTTGTCTCCGATTATCAGCGATTTAGACGGCCCGCACATCGAGGATATGTCATGGGCTGAAACTCTCGATATCGACTCGCTCGACATTCTGGATCCCGGTCTGCGGATCGGCCCCTGCGTCGGTTCAATCGGAAAACTGGTCTGCGTCGGGCTGAATTATTCCGATCACGCGGCGGAGACCGGGGCTAAAATTCCCGCCGAACCGATTCTTTTCGGCAAAGCCACCTCCAGCATCATCGGGCCTAATGACAATGTCGTCATTCCGAAGGGCTCGCGGAAGACCGATTGGGAAGTTGAACTCGGTGTCGTGATCGGCCGTGAGACCCGATATGTTTCGGAACAGGATGCCATGGCGCATGTCGCCGGATATTGTGTCGTTAATGATGTTTCCGAGCGCTCCTTCCAGATCGAACGCAGCGGACAGTGGATCAAGGGCAAGAGCGCTGACACCTTTGCCCCGATCGGACCATGGCTGGTGACCAGAGATGAGGTGCCGGATCCGCAGAAACTGGGGATGTGGCTGAAAGTCGACGGTGCCACCCGGCAGAATGGTTCAACCGGAACCATGATTTTCCCGGTGAAAACCCTTGTCAGCTACATTTCGCAATTCATGTCGCTGCAACCCGGCGATGTCATTCCAACCGGAACACCACCCGGCGTCGGTATGGGCATGAAACCGCCGCGTTTCCTCGAGGCCGGACAGGTTATGGAACTCGGCGTCGAGGGTCTTGGCACGCAGCGGCAGCAAGTTGTCGCCTGGTCCGGGACAGGCTGACCGGCAACCCGTTTCAGCGCTTGAGCAGCAGCGTCACCCAATCGCCGCTCTGCTGCCGGCGGATAAGGCTGGCTCCCGCATTGCGGTAAGCTTCGATGACCATATGCGCACGTTCAGAAGCAATGCCCGACAGAATCATCCGCCCGTCTTTGCACAGCGTCCCGGTCAATTTTGCCGCCATGCCGATTAACGGCCCGCTCAATATATTGGAGGTGATAAGATCAAGTGATGCCGGCCGGTAGCTGTCGTGGCACAACCCGTCGGCTGCAAAACACTGAATGCGGTGATCGGCATGGTTCGCCTGCACATTCAGGCGGGCGATTTTCACCGCCGTCGGATCATTGTCGCTGGCCAAAACCCGGCAATTCCACAATTTGGCAATCGCGATCGCGAGCACACCGGTTCCGCAGCCGATATCGGCTGCGGCGGTCACCTCGAACCCCTCCTCTTCGAGCGCATCAAGCACTTCAATACAGCCGCGTGTGGTGGCGTGATGGCCGGTCCCGAACGCCATCGAAGCATCGACCAGAATCGGAACCCCCTGCAATTCGGCGACATCCCGGATATGGCTGCCTTGCAGAGTGAAGCGACCGGCCCTCACCGGGGTCAGTTCCCGATGAACCTTGTCCACCCAATCGATGTCGGGAAGTTCTGAAAGTTTGAATTCCCGCGACCCGAACGCCGCTGCGAGCAGCGCCAATTCGGCAGAGCCCGGTCGTTCTTCAAAATAACCGCCGACCTCCCAGATACCGCTCCCATCCTCAAGATCCATGACTACGGTTGCCACCGGTCCAGGACGCAGATTCTCCAGTGCGGCAGCAAGCTGTTCCGCCCGTTCCTGACCGGGCAAAGTTGTCAACACGGCAAAGCATCTCACAGAATCCGGTCCGGAATTCACGGCGATGTCCATTATTCCGCTGGACAGGCAACTCCGACGCCCCGCAGGCCACAATAGCCATGCGGATTCCTGGCCAGATACTGCTGGTGGTAATCCTCGGCAAAATAGAAGGGCGGCGCGTCGACGATTTCGGTGGTGAGCGGCCCCAGCCCGGATCGTGCAATCAGTCCGCCGTAAACATCACGGCTGTTCTCCGCCTCCGATTTTGATTCCGCGTCGTGCGCATAAATTCCCGAACGGTATTGTGTTCCGAAGTCATTACCCTGCCGCATCCCCTGTGTCGGATCGTGGCCTTCCCAGAAAACTTTCAGCAATTGCCGATAACTGACCAAGGCTGGGTCAAAGACGATCCGCACTACCTCATTATGGCCGGTCATGCCGGAACAGACTTCCTCATAGGTGGGGTTCGGCGTCAAACCCCCGGCATAGCCCGCCGCCGTGACCCAGACGCCCTGTTGCTGCCAGAACAGCCTTTCGACACCCCAGAAACAGCCCATTCCGAAGGTGGCGAGTTTCATTCCTTCCGGATACGGCCCCTTCAACCTGTGTCCATTCACAACATGCCGCTCCGAGGTGGAAATCGGCTCCACCCTACCGGGAAGCGCCTTTCCGGCGGCTGGAAATTCAGTCTTTTTCCGAAACAATGACAACATTTTCCTCGCTCCTCGTGAGGTTTCCGGGCTCAGATATCCGAGCCGCGCCGTCTCGACAGAATAGTCTCATAACCGGGCACCGGCCGGCGCGGAATAAGCAAAGCCAGAATCAGCGACACAATAGCCATTACCGCGGCCAGTCCAAACACATTGCCCGGCGATACAATCCACAGATAACCGAGCAATGCCGGCAGAAACACCGCGGCGATATGATTGATCGTGAATGCGACCGCGGCTGTGGGGGCGATGTCACCGGGATCCGCAATCTTTTGAAAATAGGTTTTCAGCGCGAATGCCAATGCGAAAAACAAGTGGTCCAGAATGTAGAGTGATGCTGCCAGGAATACGCCCCAACCGAAGTAATAGATGCCACCATAGGCAAGGAAAATCAGCGTCAGACCCGCATATTCCACAATCAGCGCCGCTCTTTCACCGAAGACCGCGACCGCTTTCCCCATGAATGGGGCAAACAGCATATTGGCGACATAATTGATGATGAACAGCGCCGTGACTTCGTGCACTTCAAATCCGAACCGCTCCACCATCATGAAAGCGGCAAAGACAATGAAGATCTGCCGCCGTGCCCCGGACATGAACTGCAGGGCATAATACAGCCAGTAGCGGCGTCTCAGGACCATCGTCGTACGCTGCGGATTCGGTGTCTCTATCTGGGGAAAGGCGAGGAGGCAGTAGAGCGCTATCAGCACCGTCAGCCCGCCGGCGGTCAGATACACAATATTGTAGGACAGATCGAAGGTTTTCCAGGACGCGACCAGCAGGCCGTAAGCGAACAGCGAGGCACCGGAGCCGACGGCGATCAGCCAGCCGATATCTTCAGGTGCGGTTTTCTTGTCCAGCCACTGCAGCTGCAGCGACTGATTCACGGTTTCAAAATAATGAAATCCGATTGACGAGATCATCGTCGTAGCCAGCAGACCACCATAGGTCGGAAACCAGGCGACCACCGCAGTCGCGGCACCGAGAACCAGCAGCGATGAAATACCGAGAACCTGTTCGCGGATAAAGACAATCAGCAGAATCACACCGATGGCAAGGAAACCGGGAATTTCCCGCACGGTGTGCAGCCAGCCGATGCCAACCCCGTCGAATCCGGCAACCTCGATGACAAAGTTGTTCAAGAGCGCCGACCAGGTCGCGAAAGACAGCGGCATCGCCGCCGACATCAGCATCAGCAGGAAAAACGGCCGCCGCCGGTAAGGCCCCTGTTCGACATCCGCCAGAGAGCGCCTTGGCAGGGTGAAGCGCTCAAACATGGCGAAGTGATTGCAGCTGGGCGGTCCGGTTGAACCCGATCACGCCGGGGTCAGTTTTTGGCGTAATATTCCACCACGAGATTTGGCTCCATGATGACCGCGTAGGGCACGTCATCAAGATGCGGTGTGCGTTGGAAGGTGGCTGTCATTTTGTTGTGATCAACCTCCACATAGTCGGGTACATCGCGTTCCGGCAATCCCGCGGCTACCACAACCATTCCAAGTTTCTTCGATCGTTCACGCACCTCAATGACATCGCCTTCCTGTACCCTGTAGGAAGGAATGTTGACGCGTTTTCCGTTCACGAGCGCATGCCCGTGATTGACGAATTGCCGTGCGGCAAAGATCGTTGCGGCGAATTTCGCCCGGTAGACCACCGCATCGAGCCGCCTTTCCAAGAGGCCGATCAGGTTTTCACCCGTATCACCCTTCATCCTTTCGGCTTCGGCGAATATCCGGCGGAACTGCTTTTCTGTCAGATCACCGTAATAGCCCTTCAACTTCTGCTTCGCCCGCAGCTGCAATCCGAAATCGGAAAGCTTCGTGCGCCGCCTCTGACCGTGCTGGCCAGGGCCGTAATCTCTCCGGTTAACAGGTGATTTCGGGCGCCCCCAAAGGTTTTCGCCCATGCGTCTGTCAATCTTGTACTTGGCAGTCGTGCGTTTGGTCACGGCTGATCTCCTTCCACAAATCGAAGTGCGTTGTCCTCTCCGCTCACCCAATCGTGATGCGGCGACAGGTTTCCTCTTGCGAGGCCCACCAACACCAAGAAAAAGCCACTGTTATCACCGTGGCGGCGCACCCGTTAGCTGATTCAGCAAGCAGGTGTCAAGCAATCGTGGCTGATCGCATCCCCTTCTCCGGCATGATCCGTAGACGCCAATTCCGTGCGCTGGTTTTCGAAAGTCGTGTCGAACATCAATTCCGGTATGCGCGATCCTTCCGGTTTGCGCAAAATGAAGATTGATGCGCTCAAGAGCGGAGGGCGAGCCGATGAGATGCCGGATCAACTCAGTCTGGCAACCCTGAGTGTACGCTCGATTTGCGTAACATGTTCCTCATGAACTTTCGCCTGATCCGCAAACTCGGCCCACTGCTTCACGGTTTCGATGATCTCATCGACGATTGTTTTAATCCGACGCACTTTCAATCCGGAAAATTCTCCGAAAGCGATAAGGTCGCTTAACTCAAACCCGCCGCGTTTGCCGCCAAGGCTCATTTGATGCTGCGACGTCCAGGAACCCTGCGGGTTGTAGCTGTAGACTACGTCAAAGGCCGGTGAGAGCCGCCATTCACCCTCTTTATCCATCACAAATCCGATGTTCTTGACGTGATCGTCCTGATTGCGCGCAATGATATTGAACAATGTGCGGCGCACCTGCTGTTCAACATCTTCAACAGGAAGAGTGAGGGATTTAATGGCGTGAAGCGCCTGCTCATACGAATAAGCGCCCGCCATGTTGAAATCAAAATGCTGAAGCGCACACAAGGATTGATAATGCAGCTTGTCGCCCGCGTCGGTGCGGTCAAAACGCTTGGTCATGAAGTGCGCCCGACCGCCTTCTTCATGCAGACGGCATGGCATCATGATGATATCCGCCTTTTCCGCCATCAGATAATAGGCATATTCGATACGTCCATACCCCTTCGGATCAGCAAGTTCTTTATCCTTGTTTTCGTCCACGCCATCGAATTTCATGAGCCAATGCGTAAAGCCTTTGCCTGCTCCGATCCGGCCGGATCGAAATTCGCCTGTCTGTTCATTCCAGGCAAGGATGGCCTTTGCCCGTGCGCCACCGGCTGACGTGCCGACGCGCAATATATCCTCAATGTCCCGCGCATCATCCCCGCCCGTCAAGTGAACGGCGAGGATTTCACGGTCGCTTAAAATCCGGTTTGCCAAGGCGGCAAGGCGTTCCACTTCGACTGTTCGTGCTTTTGCGGGCGCGCCAGGTATTGCCGGTTTGTATTCAAGTGCACCCATGCCGCGTTTGCCGGTATAGCAGAGCCGTTCAACCGGATTGAAGCTCGCTTCGAGACGGTTCCGGCTCGCAAGCCAGACATTTATCAGGGCATTACCGAACTTGTCAGGCAGGCTGTCAGCCAGCATACCGGGCAACCCCTTGAACGTCTCCCGGTTTAACTCTGCAAAGTCATAGGGCGTTTTACGTAACGGCATTTGCAGGGGAGAGACTTCAATGCCGCTGGCCGCAAATTCAGGGGTGTACTGAAAGATACCGATTCCACGCTCCGCCACCCATGTCACAGCACCGATGCGCTGACCCCATAGTTCGACGCTGGCCGTTGTCATAAGGCTTCTATTCCATCATCCTGCCTGATCTTCCCAGGTCCATTTTTTCTGATCCCGTTTTCTGGCGCGTGCGCGCCGGCGGGACGGTTGATTAGCCCTTTTCAATTCCTCAAGCGGACTTAGGCCGGGATCCGGCAATAGCGTTCCCAGATTGTGCGCAAGGTGCAGCGCTTTGAGGATGCGGATGAAACTATCGAGAGAGATGCCTTTTCCTTTCTGAACCAGTCGCGTGATGGTGCTGCGTGAGACACCCGCCTCGCGCGCAAGGCGGGCTTGAGTGACATTCTGTTTCAGGCGAATTTCTTCAATTCTTTCGCTGAGTGCGTTTTCAATAGCTTCGCTGGAAGCAAGGCTGAAATCAATTTTATGCACCATATCTCACTCATTAAATAGGTTTTTGCCTTTAATACAGCATATATCATTCACTAAATTATATTCAAGATATATTTCATATAATACATGAAAAATGATGCATTATGTTTATTTTACACTTTAATGCAGCAAATTTCATTCTCTATCTACCATCGATTCCGCGACTCCGGCCAAGAGTCCGTGAAAGAAGGTTCCCGTGAACCATCCCGTTGATCTGTTTTCCAAGATTGCGATCCATGACTTCATGACACTCCACAACCGATAGAAGCGTTGGAGCGGCACGGGCCTGTCGAGAAAGTCCACCTCTGCATCAATGCACATAGGCGTCAGGCGACTTCCTCCGCCACCATGTCCGGATTGCGGGCAATCACCTTGACATAGGCGATGGCAAAGTCCGGCGGCGTTGACCTTGCCTGTTCCCAGTCCCGCAGCGTTCCCCGCGGCACGCAGAATCGGCGCGCAAATTCAGTCTGCGACAAACCCAATCCGGTTCTTGTCCTACGGATCAGGCGTGCCTTCCAAGCGCGGTCCATCGCCCTAGGCGTTGCATCGAAATCCTCCGGGTCGGCCGGATCAGCTTTCAGTGCGGTAAGCTCTTTCCTCACCCCTGTTGCTCCTTCTTACCGATATAGAACTGGGGTAAACCTCCCCGCCAAGTGAACACACCGGTAAACAATTTCTCACCGACTGTGCCGATGACCTTGAACCTCTCCTCTCCGTCCTGTTTCCGGATCGAAGGGATGATCAGGTATTCGACATCTCCGAAAATCCTGTGCCCGAACGCCAAAGGCAGCCCGTGTTTTTCCGGTTGATGTCATCCTTGACAGGGTCAAACCCATCGTTCATAGACATTCATATACTGGATTTCCGTATAATTGGAAAACCTGGATTTCAACCCGGCCTACCCTGCCCTCCGTGAACTGGTTGTGGCATGATCGTGCAGTTTTGGGGGTATTTGTAGCTGCATCGAATCCTCGACGCATGCCCTCCAACGTCACCCCTCGTCTCGGGGACCTATCGTCTCCGCCCTGTGATCACTTGCCTCACAGGCAATCCACACCGATTTTTTCCTGGACACTTTCTGTTGCCGACGCCCGGGCGGCGGCAAATCACTTGGATATTGTATGGTGGCCAAAGGCGTTTCCAGCGGCGCTGTTCTTGAAGTCCGGACTTTCTGCCGATACGCGTTTGGAAATACCGCCCCTAACCTGCAATGTGAACTTCGGCATGGCTGATGCTTATGTGAATTTGGTCAAGCTCTGTGTGGGCGCTGAATCCGTTGAGTCTCTGCAGCGATGGCAGGATGAGCGCATTGCGGCGGGTGTCTGGACACGGCCCGAACACGTCACCCGAATGCGCCCGAAACGTGCGGCTGAGATACTGAACGGAGGGTCGCTCTACTGGGTGATCCATGGTCTGATCCTTGCACGGCAACGCATAGTCGGCCTGGAACCGCGGCTGGGCGGGGACAACATCACGCGTTGCGCAATCGTCATGGATAGAAGAATTGTCCGGACCGCAGCGGTGCCGAGGCGGCCATTTCAGGGATGGCGCTATCTTCCGCTGAATTCCAGCCCGCCTGATCTGACATCCGGCACCGCGCGTGACGATGCCCTGCCCGAAAAAGTCGCCAACGAACTTGCCTGGATCGGCGTTATTTGAACGCCGCTCGGGCCCTCCGGATAAACCGCTTGACCGCATCCTGGCTGTTTTCGGGAATCTCGGCTGCCGACAGAAACAATGCCGCCTCAGACTGAAGAATCGTTCCGCCGGGCAGTTTTTTGAGCCCGTTGGCATCGAGCGTGCGACCGGTTGAGACAAGGTCGGCTATCGCCTCGGCATTGTTGTTCGCGACAGTGCCCTCGGTGGCGCCCCGGCTGAAAACCAACTGGTAGTCGGCGACCCCGTTGCGGCTTAGAAATCCGCGGGCAAGCTGCGGATATTTGGTGGCGATGCGCAGCCGCCTGCCATGGTGTCTGCGGAACCGCGCCGCAATGGCATCCAGATCATCCACCGACTCGGCGTCAATCCAGAATTTCGGCACGCAGATTGCCAAGTCAGCATGACCGAATCCAAGCGGCGCGATTTCGGTCACATGCCGACGCCATTCCGGCATACGTTCGCGCAGGACATCCATTCCGGTAATCGCGAGATGGAGATTTCCACGTTCAAGCTCGACTGGAATCTCGCTGGCTGAGAGAAACAGAAGTTCCGCCTCCAGCGCACCGGTCAGTGAACCGGAATAGCGGCGATCTGAATCTGATTTGACAATTTCGATGCCATGGCCGGCAAGCCAGGATGCCGATTGCTCCGCCAGCCTTCCCTTTGATGGAATCGCAAAACTCAGCATCCGGCACCTGCCTTTGCCAGTGATGCGGTCAATTCCGGGCGCACGACACCGCCCACGGCCGGACACCACCTGCCGTCCCCGAGTTCGCGTGTCAGCATGTCATAACGGCCGCCAAGCGCCACCGGTAGTTCATCCCCGCTGCGGAAAAAGCCGAACACAAAGCCATCATAATATTCGAGACTGGTGCGGCCATAGCTGGCTTCAAACCAGAGCCCGGCCGCCTCGATGCCCCGTTTAGCCAGCTCATCCAATCTTGCCTCGAAGCGGTCCACCGCGCTGCCAATGTGGCCGTGCCGGTCGGCAATTCCGCGAAGCCGCACAAGAACGTCCTCCGACCTGCCTTTCAGCAGCAGAATGTCCTCTATGGCTGCGATTTCCTCGGCACTGATCGGCGGCAGGTGTTCGTCTTCGGCGATGCGGCGGATTCTCGCCGCAACTTCAGCAATTGAGCGCGTGCCAATCACTGGTCCGGCATCGCGGATGCGGTCCTCAAGGTCATCAGGATCAATTTTCGGCCAACGTGCTGTGGCTGTCTGCGAACTGAATTGCTCCAACAGGCTGCGGAATCTTTCCGGCCTCCAGAGATGCCGCTTGAGAGCTTCTTTCCGTCCCGCATCCGTCCGCAGGCCGTCTATCGCGGCGATCAGTATTCCGAGATCGCCGGTGGCGGAGGTGAGGTCAAGCCCGGACAGGGCATTGTGAAAAATCGAATAAAGCCCGGCATCGGCGGCAGCGCTGTCAGCTCCACCGAAAACCTCGTAACCAACCTGCAGGTTTTCGCGGGCACGGTCGGAACCCGGCCATTGTTTTCTGAAAACAGGTCCGCAATAGGTGTAAGCGGCAGCGGCGGCATGGCGCTCCATGTGGAATTTGACCAAAGGCACGGTGAAGTCAGGCCGCAGCATGAGTTCCCCCTGAACCGAATCCGCGGTGACATAGCTGCGGCTGCGGATATCCTCGCCATAGAGATCCAGCAGGATGTCGGCCGGCTGCAGGATTTCGGTATTGAACAGCTCCGCACCCTGCGACCGGAAGAACCCCTGCAGCCGCCCGGCTTCACTCTCCGCCGCTTCCCTGGAGACAGGGTCCATTACCCTCAGCCCTGCGTCAGCAGTCGCCGGACCTGCTCCACCAATTGGCTCCGGGGAACGGCGAGTTGCGATGGGCGGGCCTTCCATTCCTCATGCGAAGCGCCCTCGGCCAATTTGCGACCGAGCAGGAGGTCCTTGAGTTGCACAACCCCCTGCTCACGTTCCTGCGATCCCGCAATGACGGCAACCGGGGCATTGCGCTGATCGGCATATTTCATCTGCCTGCCGATATTCCGGGCGTTTCCAAGAAAGACTTCGGCACGGATCCCGGCCGCCCGGAGTTCTGCCGCCATCAGCTGGTATTCCGGCATTTGGTCGCGGTCCATGACGGTCACAATGACCGGTCCCGCAGCGTCCAGGTTCGGCTGTCTTGCCTTGAGCGCCGCCAGCAGACGGTCGATGCCGATGGAAATCCCGGTCGCAGGCACATCCTGCCCGGTGAATCTTCGGACCAGCCCGTCATAGCGGCCACCGCCGGCGATCGATCCGAATTGCTGCGACCGACCCTTGGCATCCGTCACCGTGAACAACAGCTCGGCCTCGATGACGGGTCCGGTGTAATAGGCCAGCCCGCGCACAACTGAAGGATCCACCACACAGCCGGATGCAGCGCCATGCGCCGATACCAGCTGCATCATTTCACTGAGTTCGGCGACACCGTCGGCCCCGGATCCGGTGCCACCCACCAGATCCTCAAGGCAGCTCAATGTCTTACCCGCATCCGCAACGCCGGACGCCAGAAATTGCATTACAACATCCAACTGCACGCCGGTAAGGCCGGCTCCCTTGGTGAAATCGCCGCTTGCATCCTTCCGCCCCTTGCCGAGGAGAAGCCTCACGCCTTCCGGTCCCAGCCTATCGAGCTTATCCATGGCGCGCAGCACGGTTCCGCGCATCTCCGCACCCGCCTCCGGATTGTCAGGATCAAGGATTCCCGCTGCTTGCAGAACGCCGTCAAGAATTTTCCGGTTATTGATTCGGATGCGATACTCAGGCTGCGGTATTCCGACCGCATCGAGGACAGTCGCCGTCAAAATGCAGAGTTCAGCATCCGCCGCCATCGACGAGGTCCCGACCGTATCCGCATCACATTGATAAAATTGCCGGAAGCGGCCGACACCGGGTTTTTCGTTACGCCAAACCGGGCCGATCGCGTAACGCCGGTAAGGCAGGGGAAGCGTGTTTCGGTATTGCGCCGCGACCCGAGCGAGCGGGGCCGTCAGATCGTAACGCAATGCAATCCAGTCGCCGTCATCACGCCATGCGAAAACGCCCTCATTCGGGCGGTCGGTATCGGGCAGAAACTTTCCCAGCGCATCCAGTGTCTCAACCGCCGGAGTCTCCAACGGATCAAATCCATACAATTCGAAGACCTCGGAAATCCGCGCAATCGTCTCCCGCCGCGCCGTTAGATCGGCACCGAAAGAATCATGAAATCCCTTTGGATTTTCGGCTCTTGGTCGATTTTTTCTCAAGGAACTGCCTGCGGATTTTTTCACGGAGGGTCGTTCGCCGCCTTCTAGCGGTTGCCATCAATTGCAGCAATCCCTTGTACCATATCACCGCATATGAGACCCGCGCCTCACTCTGTTCTCACCCGCATCCCCAGCATAAAGCAAGGGCCACTCCGAAGAGCGGCCCTTGAACCGACAGCACGCTGCCGGCGGATAATACAAAGCATAATGACTCAGCTTGAACCGTAGTTCAAGATGTGTAGCCCTTCCCGAATTTGCACAGAAGAACGGAACTGCTCACCGGCTGTCGCCAGTACCTGCCGGGGACCAGCGGGTACTGATGTGCAATTGTGAAAGGTTTGGTTGGTTACAGGATAGCGATGGTACCAATGATCAGGGATTTCATGGCGGTCGCTACGCCAATGTTCCATTGGACGTTTGCCTTGTCACGCTTGGCGACGCCCGTATTCATCGCTGCCATTTCGACCCACAGCCGGTCCAGAGACCTTTCTTCGTTTGCCTGGTGCGTGTTCGTGGGTTGCTACAGCACAGCGAATTGGTGATTGTCCAACAGCTCGCTCTTGGCCATGGTTACCCTTCTGTCATGCATCAACAATACCTGATTGCACACATATGAAACTCTGAGACTATGACCGGTGTGCCCGTCCGGTCAGAAATCTTCGACTGTCGTCACGCCATCGAGGCTGGCAATCGCCTTGCGGATACCGGCATTGACCGGATGGTCGCCCGGTATCGCGATCTCCAGATCGCTGTCCAGACCCGGAGCATGCGGGCAGAAGCGGATCTGACCCAATGACTTCTCTCCATTCGTGTCCCGTGCAAGCACACTGCGCACCAATTGCGGTGCCGAGGGTGATTTGAAGTGAATCCTTAAACCCTTGACCGGGCCAGATACCAGATCGGTGAGGAATTCCAACTCATTGACCCGGATCTTCAGCTGATCCAGATCCAGATTCGCCGACACTCTGGCGAGCACGCAGGCCCCCTGCACCAACCGGTCACGATGGGTTTCGAGCGCTTCCGAAAAAACTGTTGCCTCACATGAACCGGTAGCATCGGAAAATTCCACGAATGCAAATCTGTTTCCCTTTTTTGACAACCGGGTTTGAATGGAACCGACGGCTGCCGCGATCTTGAAACTCTTCGTTTCACCCGTGACCTGATTGCCTAGTTGATCGATCGGGATGATTTTGCGCCGTTTCAGCAGTCGCCGAAATTCGTCCAGTGGATGGCCGGACAGGTAAATGCCGAGTGCCGCCTGTTCATTTTCCGCTTTCTCGGCATCGTTCCAATCATCGCAATCCGGAATCTGCGGCGGCGGCAAATCGCTTTCAATTTCGCCAAACAGCGACATCTGGCCGGAATTGCGCTCGGCATGGGTTCCCGCCGAATGCGACATCAATATATCGGTGGCGTTGAGTATGCGTGCGCGGTTGCTGTCGAACATATCGAAAGCCCCCGCCTGGGCCAAAGTCTCGACAGCCCGTTTGCCGATCTGCTTCAGATCGACGCGGCTGGCAAAGTCGAACACGTCGCTGAAGGGACCATCCTTCCTGGCATCAACAATCCGCTGCATGGCAACCGCACCGACACTGCGGAGGGCACCCAACCCGTAGCGGATTTCGCCCTCGCGCACGCTGAACCGGGCCGCGGAATGATTGACGCATGGCGGATGCAGCCTGATTCCGAGCCGTTTCAGCTCACGGCTATAGACATTGAGCTTGCCGATATCGCCGCTGTCGCAATTCATTGCGGAAGTCATGAATTCAACCGGATAGTTCGCCTTGAGCCAGGCGGTCTGATAGCTCACGATCGCGTAAGCGGCGGCATGCGCTTTCGGAAAACCATACTCGGCGAAGCGGGCCATCAGGTCCCACACCCCCTTTGCGGTATTGTGATCGACTCCATTTTCCTTGCAACCCGCTAGGAATTTCGGCTGTTCGGCATCCATATCCTTTTTGACTTTCTTGCCGATCGCGCGCCGCAGAAGATCTGCCTGTCCCAAAGAATAGCCGGCCATGGACTGGGCAATCTGCATGACCTGTTCCTGATAGACCATGATTCCGTGCGTCTCGGCGACGATCCGATCAATTGATTCATGCTGTTTCTGGCGCTCAGCGCGGCCGTTCTTGACAGCGCAGTATTTCGGGATGTTGTCCATCGGGCCGGGCCGGTAAAGCGCGACCAAAGCGACGATATCCTCTATGCAGGTCGGAACCAGATCCCGCAGCGTTTCCATCATGCCGGCGCTTTCCAGTTGGAAAATGGCGACGGTCTCGGCGGCCGCGCACATGCGGAACACCTTTTCGTCATCCAGCGGGATATTGTTGATATCAACCTCGATGCCGCGTTCGGCTAGCAGCGCAACGGCATTGCTGATGACAGTGAGCGTCTTCAACCCGAGAAAATCAAACTTCACCAACCCCGCCTGCTCGGCCCACTTCATGGAGAATTGGGTCGCCGGCATGGCTGCATCCGAATCCCGGTAGAGTGGAACGAGCTGGTCCAGCGGCCGGTCACCGATCACAACCCCGGCCGCATGTGTCGAGACATTACGCAGCAACCCCTCGATCGATTTGGCGAAATCAAACATGCGGGCGACAACCGGATCCGCATGGCAGGCGTCGACCAGCCTTGACTCGATCGCCATCGCCTCGTCGATGGACAGATTGCGTGCCCCGTCACGCGGTATCAGTTTGGCCAGTTGATCCACCTTCGGATAAGGAATGCGAAGAACCCGGCCGACATCCCGCACCGCCGCCCGCGACAGCAACGCACCGAAAGTCGCGATATGGGCGACCTTGTCCTCGCCGTATTTGTTCTGGACATAGCGGATAACCTCGTCGCGTCTGTCCATGCAGAAATCGATATCGAAATCCGGCATGGAAACCCTTTCCGGATTCAGAAAGCGCTCAAAGAGAAGATCGAAGCGCAGCGGATCCAGATCCGTGATCGTCAATGCGAATGCGACCAGTGAACCGGCACCGGATCCGCGCCCCGCCCCGACCGGAATTCCGTTCGCCTTGGCCCATTTGATGAAATCGGCAACGATCAGAAAGTAACCGGCATAACCGACCCCTTCGATAATGCCGAGTTCATACTGCAGGCGTTCCCAATATTCGCTCTCCTTGGCCGAGAGCGGAATGACAGCGAGACGCTGGCGCAGCCCTTCTTCTGCCTGCGCACGCAATTCGACGGCTTCGTTGTCGGCGAATTTCGGCAGAATCGGTTCCCGTCGCTGCGCCCGCCAGGAACAGCGGCGTGCGATTTCAACTGTATTGGCGACCGCCTCCGGTAGGTCGGAGAACAGTTCGACCATCTCATTCTGCGACTTGAAATAGTGCTCCTCGGTCAATTTGCGGCGGCCGGAAGTCTGATCCACGGATGCGCCCTGGGCGATGCAGATCAGCGCATCATGCGCCTCAAACATCGGTTTGTCGGGAAAGTGGACATCATTGGTCGCCACCAGCGGCAGACCGCTTCGGTAAGCCAAGTCAATCAAATCCGGCTCCACACGGCTCTCGCGAACAGTGCAATCGGAGCCTTCAGATCTGTGCCGCTGCAACTCGATATATAGGCGATCCGGAAAGATCGACGCCAATTCTGCAAGCATCCGCTCCGCCCTGGCGGCGTGACCTTCCAGCAGCAGTGCCCCGAGCGGACCGTCGGCAGCACCGGTCAGGCAGATCAATCCTTCGGAATGCTCACGCAGCCGGGCAATCTCCAAACCGGCGGAACTGTTCTCTGAATGCACATATAGCAGTGAGTTCAACCGCAGCAGGCTGAGATAGCCGGATTCGTCCTGTGCCAGCAAAACGATCGCTGCAATGGTTGGTCCAGGCTGCCCGCATTCAAACGCGATGTCAAACTGGCAGCCATGGATTGGCTGAACGCCGCTTTCGGCGCAAACAGTCGAGAATTCCAGCGCCGCGAAGAGATTGTTGTTGTCGGTGACAGCCACCGCGGGCATCTGATTTGCGGCGCAAAGATCAGGCAACGCCGCCAGCCGGACCGCCCCTTCCGACAGCGAATACTCGCTGTGTAGTCGCAGATGAACGAATCGTGGTCCGCCTTCCATAACATCCTGCTACCGCAGCACAGCGAATGTCGAAAGAAGCTGATTGGGAATTCACTGCGATTTGGAACCGGGAAGAGGCTGCGGCCTATCGCCCGGCACTGACAGACTGGCCCGCGCGCGGTGCCACGCAGCGAGGCAGGCTACGCCTACATCACCTTCGGCATACAGCAGCCAGTCAGGCAGTCATAACGGGTGAGAACCTGCCGCAGATCGGCATGTTGCTCGGTCACGAGCGGCACCGGACGACACGGGTTACGCCCACCTTGCCGACGGGCACCCTGTCGAAGCGGCGGAAAGGTTGGGAGCCTCATTGCCGAGGCGATGAACCTCGAATGCTATCCGCAGTCGCCCCACGTCCGCAATCATCTTTAGGAAGCCGATTCTTGCGTGCCACCTTCTGTGTCGCCTACGCTTCACCACCGCGAGCGGGGCGCGCGTCTTGTCCCGGCGCACTCATTTTCCTATTGTGACCAACGGCCGCGCGGCTTGACCAGGGAGTCGCCTCATGACCGCCCGATCCACCTTCGGCGAGCGCATCCGCGCCGCCAAGCCTCGCGACAGGTATTATGAACTCTGGGACGAGACCGTATCCGGCCTCGGCCTTCGCATCGGCCCCTCCGGGCAGCGTTCGTTCTTCCTCCGCCGCAAGTTACCCACCGGCAAGGTGCGCTCGGTTACCTTTGGGGCGGCCGATCGCATGAGCGTGGCCGAGGCGCGCCGGGTGCTGGCCACCTTGCTGGACGAGCCGGAACAGCACGGCGGCCCCAGGCATCCCGGCCTCCCGATGGCCGAGTTCGCCGAGGAGTTCCTCGAAGTTTTGTCAAGAATCTTCTGCAATTTCCTTGTGGGGGCTCTGCCCGGCTTCGGGCTGCGCATCCATCCCTCGGGCCGGAAGGTCTGGATCGTCCAGACGCGCATCCGCGCCGGCTCCAACCCCTGCCTCGGCATCCGAACGAACACGCGCAACAAGGTCGCCCGCTTCCTCGACGCCGACGATCTCGCACGGCTCGGCAGGCTGCGCCTGCATGATTTGCGCCACACCGTAGCGAGCCACGCCGTCATGTCCCGCGAGAACCTGCCGCAGGTCGGCAAGCTGCTCGGGCATCGCCGAGGGGGTGGCCGGACATGCCGACCTGCGGTAACGCGCCGACCGTCAGTCCGTCCGCAGCGCTGCATGCCGCTTGTCGAAGAGTTCCCCCAGGCGCTCGCGACGGAACTCCAGAAAGCCAGGAACGTTGTCCATGCCGCCCACGGGCGTGCTCCACTGGAAATTGTCGAGAGACCAGTTCTGGTCTTCGCAGGGCTTTACCGCCAAGGGCGGCGGTACGATGCGGCAAATCCTGCCGTAGAGTTGCTGCGCCCGTCGCTGGATCAGACTCCGCAGCTTGGCCGAGAAGTCCGTGGGCCTCAGGAAAGTGCCCGGTACATAAGCCGAGTTCGCCGCGCTCGTGAACAATCCGTACGGCAGTACCGGCTCCTTGGCATCCGGCGGGATATCCAGCTCCTCGCGCCAGCGGTTCCCGTGTTCCTTGTGGTCGAAGAGGTGCGCAAGCTGGTAGCCGTCCGGCCCGCGCTTGCGGAACGGCTTGCCGGTGAAGGTGAACGCCCACAAATGTTTCGGATAGTCGTTGTCGTCGAGCGCAAGGCATTGTGGGGGAACTTTTGTCCGTCTGGCTCGTTTCCGGAACACCGCGATCTCCGTGCTTCCGGCGTACCGGCGAACGCCCGGGAAAACGCAGGGCGAGTTTTCCCACAGATAGATGGCGGGGTCGATGCCGAGCGCCTCAAGCTGCGAAGACCAGTCTGCCCCCATGCGGCGATTGTCCTCGACGACAGCGTAGACGATGCCAGGATCGAGGAAACGCATGAACGGTGTCATCGCCTGAGCAAGCTCACGCAAATCCTCGTCGCCCGGCGTCGGCCACGCCGGCCAGTCCGCTCCCGGTTGTCGGGTCGGCTGCACTTGCGGCGCTCGCTTAGCAGGAGCAGCAGTCGAGTCGGCTTTGCCGCTGGCAGCGTGACGGTCGAAAGCCTCGACATATTGCAGGAGCGTCCGAGAACCAGCGTCCCCCGGTCTTCTCCGCGCGAGCGCGGACACGAACCTCGACAGAGCGCGGGCGTTGGCTTGGTGATACTCCTTCCGCCACTGCGAGCACACGAGGAACTCGTCAGCGTACACATGCTTCCAGTACCGGCCGTGACCTTGAATCATACGCCCTTGGTTCCGATGACGCAAAAGCGCGAGATTCGGGAGCCTCAGGTCGAGCACATCCTTGCAATGCTCCGCATCCATCAGGCTAACGATCTCTTGCCTTTCCAGAAGCGCGGGATGCTCCTCCAGCAACGTTCGCAAGAGGGTCGCCACAATCTTCTGGAACTCTCCCCTCACTCCGCGAACTCCCGGCTTACTCATGACATCCCTTTCGCCGTGTGAGCCGTAGGGTTATGGGCAATCGAGCCTTTACGCCCTTCGGCGGTTTGCGCGTCACACCTCACGCAGTGGCTCCGGCAGCGAGCAGCTTGCTGGCGATTGTCTGTGCCTGTTCGCGCGTCGAGGTGATGCGCGTTTCAGGAATTTCCTGGAACACATCAAAAGCATCGAAGGCGGCCCTGAGCTGTTCCGGCACGCCGCAGATGATGACATCGATTCCGAGCGTGCCGGCCTTCCGCAGCAGCAGTTTCAACAGATAGGCGGCGCTGTCATCGGTATGCGTCATGCCTGAGAGGTCAAAGATCGCCACCTCATGTCCGCGGATGTCAAACTCAAGCAGTTCCGCCAGCCTCTGCGACGATGCCACCGAAAAAGATCCGCGGAAAGCCAGCAATCCGACCCTGGTTGAAAACGGATCCAATCCACCCTCTTCCGCGAGGATTGTCGAATCGCTGAGGGGAACCGAAAGCACAGAGTCCATTTCCACTCTTTCGAGTGCGGCGGCGTTGCCGATACCGGCGGCGACGAAGCCGAACACGACAGCGACCAGCGGTTCGCCGAGTGCGGCAATCAGACAAGTGGCCGCGAATACCAGGCCGAAACGGCGTTCGATGCGCAGGAGACGCCGTACCATGCGCCAATCCACCAACTCCCATCCCATCCAGATAAGGACAGACGAAATCGCCGCCATCGGCAAGGTGGACAGGTAAGGCCCCACCCCAAGGATAAAGGCAGCCGTCAGCACCGCGACCACGATGCCGGCGACAACGGTTCTGCCACCGGCAACCACCGTGCCCATGGCACCGAACTGGCCGCTTCCCGGAACCGCACCGAACAGCCCCGCAACAATATTGGCGATGCCGGTGGCCGCGAGTTGGCGGTTCGGATTATGACGGGCACCGGTCATCGAGTCCACGGATTGCGCAATCATCAAGGTATAGACCGAACTGATCAGCGCGATCAGCAATGCCGGAATGATCGCGGTCGGCAGGAAGTGCAGCGATGGGGCTCTGACAACCATTTCCGGCAGACCGGTTGGAATGACCCCCAGCTGCATGCTTCCCGGCAGCAGAAATACCGAAACCGCCCATGCCACGGAGACGCCGACCAGCTGGCCCGGCACAATCCTGTGAAAACGGCGCGGCCAGAACAGGATAACGGCGAGGCAGATGCCGGCAATCGCAATGTCGGGCATGCCCAGATTGAATAATGTCCAGTTCTGGGACCAGATCAGAAACAGGCCGATACCGGAAATGAAAGCGGTCAGCACCACATATGGCAGATACGCCATCAAGCGCCCGATTCCCGTCAGCCCCAGGAGAATCTGTATGCCGCCGGCGAGCGCGGCGATTATGCCCATCTCAACAATTCCAACCTCACCAGAGGCGAATATCGGCGCCACGATCACGGCGACGGCAACCGCCGGTCCGCTCATCATTGCACGGGTTCCGCCGAATATTGCTGTGACGATGGCAACAATCACGAGGCAATAGAGCGCTGCCGGAATCCCCATACCCGACACCACGCCGATCCCCATGGCGAAGGGGATTTCAACCAGCAGCAGAATCAAGCCGGCTTTGAAGTCTGCCCAGAACACCGCCATGCTGTAGGGCGGCGAGGGAGCGGTTTTCAGACTGTCGGCGAAGATTCGGAAACGTGCGGGCATGCTCGCGATTTCTGCCATTGCCGGGATTGCGGCGATTGTACCATCATCTGGCCTGTTGTGACCGCAATACCGGAGAAAGCGAACATATGCTCTGCGTTGTCAGGTTCACAGGATTGATCTTCGGTTCATGTGACTTTCACACCCTTATACCGGAAGTGCCGCTCTGTATGGAAGCAGGGAAGTTTTGGTGATTGCGGTAAGGAAGGTTTGCCATCATGGTGCTGTGCGCATGCGAAGCCTTGACCGGTACTCACTTTTCCAATTCATTGGGAGGCAGGAATATGGTTCCAGGATCGGCAATCTCGCCGCATCCGCCAGCGGGAGCACCGATGGCGAAGATTGAATTCACTCTCAATGGCGAGCCGGTGCGGGCGGAATTTGATCCGCCGACCCGCACTGTTCTCGATTGGCTCCGCGAGAGCCGTGGATTGACCGGCACCAAGGAAGGCTGCAATGAAGGCGATTGCGGCGCCTGCACGATCACTGTGTCGTATCTCCGCGGTGGCGAACTGCGGCGGGAGGCGGTGAATTCCTGCATTCTTTTCCTGCCGCAGTTGCATGGAAAGGCTGTCCGCACCATTGAAGGTGTGCGTGGCCCCGGAGACGAAATCCATCCGGTGCAGACGGAAATGGTGCGTCACCACGGAAGTCAATGCGGATTCTGCACTCCCGGTATCGTCATGTCGTTGGTAGCGGCGCACAGCAACGGCGAGCAGCGCCATGATGATGTGCTCGCCGGCAATCTCTGCCGCTGCACCGGCTATGCGCCGATTTTCCGCGCCGCCGAACAGGCGGCACTGGTGCCTCCCCCGCAATGGATGGCGGAGGAAGAATTTCCGGCCGGCAATGGAAATGCGCGAATTCCGGAAGATCTGGACAGCTTCGCCGCCTGGTATGAAGCCAACCCCGGGGCGCGGCTGGTCGCGGGTGCCACCGATGTCGGCTTGTGGGTCACAAAGGGAATGCAGGATTTACCGCCGGTCTGTTTTATCGGGCAACTGCTGGAGTTGGATTTTGTCCGGCGTGCCGACGGCTGGATTGAAATCGGCGCACTGGTCAGCATCAACCGCCTCTACCGGCGGATGCGCGGAGCCCATCCGGGTTTTGCCGAATTACTGCGCCGTTTCGGCTCGGTCCAGGTGCGTAATTCAGCCACGATCGGAGGAAATATCGCCAACGGATCACCCATCGGCGATGCCGCACCGGCATTGATCGCGCTCGGTGCCGAATTAGTGCTGCGGCGGGGCGGCGAACGCCGTCAGCTGGCACTGGAAAATTTCTTCATCGAATACGGCAAACAGGATCGCCGGGATGGTGAATTCATCGAGTGCATCCGTTTTCCGGTCCAGCCTGACCGACTGCGGTGTTACAAATTATCGAAACGGTTCGATCAGGACATTTCCGCCGTTTGCGGCTGCCTGGCGATCGATGTGAGCGATGGGCTGGTTGTCAGGGCACGGCTTGCCTTTGGCGGCATGGCCGGCATTCCCATGCGGGCGGCAGGGGCCGAGGCTGTGCTGACCGGATCGCCTTGGAACAAGACCTCAATCGGTGCCGCCATGCAGGCATTGCGGGACGATTTTGTGCCGATCAGCGATGCCCGCGCCTCCGCCGGATACCGTCTCAACGTGGCTCAGAACATGCTGCTGAAATATTTTCAGGAGGATACAAGACCGGATGAGCCTTCGAGCGTGCTGGAAATCTAGCCATGCGCACGGTCCACAAACCACTGCCCCACGATGCGGCTCGGCTGCATGTCACCGGCGAGGCCGTCTATGTCGATGATATTCCGCTGCCGGCCAACACGCTGCATCTCGCTTTCGGCCTGTCGACGGTCGCGCATGGCGACATCCTTGCGCTCGATCTGGACGAGGTCCGGCAGGCCGAAGGTGTCGTCGCTGTTCTCACCGCTTCCGGGCTGCCGGCGGCAAATGATGTTTCGCCGGCGGCGCATGATGAACCGCTGCTTGCCATCGACAAGGTGCATTTTGTCGGCCAGCCGGTATTTCTGGTTGCCGCGGAATCGCATCTACAGGCACGCCGGGCAGCCGCCCTGGGCCGGATAAGCTATCGCCAATTGCCTTCCATCCTGTCGATTGAGGATGCTTTGGCTGCCGACAGCCAGCTGGAGCCGCCACTGAACTACCGGAAAGGCAATCCGGAACAGATCCTGGGCAAGGCTCCGCATATTGTTTCCGGACGAATCGGGATCGGCGGACAGGAGCATTTCTATCTTGAGGGGCAGGTGGCGCTGGCGGTACCGCTCGAAGGCGGCGACATGCTCATCCACAGTTCGAGCCAGCATCCGACTGAAATCCAGCACAAGGTCGCGGAGGCAATCGGCCGGCCCATGCATGCGGTGCGCACCGAGGTACGGCGCATGGGGGGTGGATTCGGCGGCAAGGAAAGCCAGGGCAATGCACCTGCCTGCGCATGCGCGGTCATGGCCATGCTGACCGGGTCTGCGTGCAAGATGCGTTATGACCGCGATGATGACATGGCCATCACCGGCAAACGTCACGATGCCGCCATCCGCTACCGGGCGGGCTTTGACGATGATGGCCGGATTCAGGCAGTGGAATACATCCAGGATATCCGCTGCGGTTGGTCGCGGGACCTGTCACTGCCGGTCGCCGACCGGGCCATGCTGCATGCCGACAATTGCTACAATCTGCCCGCGGTGAGCATCACGTCCACGCGCCTGCGCACCAACACGCAATCGGCAACGGCGTTCCGCGGATTTGGCGGCCCGCAGGGAATGCTGGGCTGCGAACGCGTGCTTGATCACATCGCATTCACCCTCGGTAAAGACCCCGCCGAGGTGCGCAAAGTGAATTTCTATGCGCCTCAGAACACGCCGCGGCCCGACAGGACCTTCTATGACATGCCGGTCGAGGATTGCGTCATTGATGACATCATCGAAGAGTTGATGGAGAGTTGCGGTTATGCCGAGCGGCGGGCGGAAATCCGCGCCTGGAACAGGGAACGGGAAAATCTGCGGCGCGGGATCGCGCTCAGCCCGGTCAAATTCGGGATTTCATTCACCCTGACCCATCTCAACCAGGCCGGCGCCCTCGTGCATGTGTATCAGGACGGATCCATCCACATAAATCATGGCGGGACCGAGATGGGACAGGGGCTGTTCATCAAGGTGGCGCAGGTCGCGGCGGAGGCGTTTGGACAACCGATGGAGGCAGTCAAAATCACTGCGACGGACACCGGTAAAGTTCCCAATACCTCGCCGACAGCGGCATCCTCCGGCTCCGACCTCAACGGCATGGCGGTGAAGCGGGCCTGCGACGAGATCACCGGGCGGCTGGTTGATTTGCTGGCCTCGCTGCATCAGGTGAAACCCGCCGAGGTTAAATTCCGCAATGGCGGATTTGAAGTCGGCGGTGGTTCATACAGTTTCGGTGAAACCATAAAACTGGCCTATATGAACCGGGTTTCACTCTCGGCAACCGGATTCTATGCGACCCCCAAAGTCATCTGGGACCGCATCGCCGGCAAGGGACGGCCGTTTTTCTATTTCGCTTACGGTGCCGCGGTTTCGGAAGTCGTAATCGACACTCTCACCGGCGAGAACCGAATTCTCCGCGCCGACATTCTGCATGATGTCGGCAAATCGCTGAACCCGGCAATCGATATCGGTCAGATTGAGGGTGGCTATGTGCAGGGCGCCGGCTGGCTCACGACCGAGGAACTGGTCTGGAACGCGGATGGAAAATTGATGACGCACGCGCCTTCCACTTATAAGATTCCAGCCTGCTCGGACCGACCGCGCGAATTCAACATCCGGCTCTGGGAACAGGGCCGCAACCGGGAACATACAGTGTACCGATCGAAAGCGGTCGGCGAACCGCCCCTTATGCTCGGCATTTCGGCGTTTCTGGCGCTGTCAGACGCCGTTGCCGCATGCGGCGACGGATCGGTTTATCCGCATCTTGACGCGCCGGCGACACCGGAGCGGATATTGGCGGCAGTGGCGCGCCAGCAGGGGGTTCGGGCGTGAGCATTGATCTCGACGCGCTGTGCCGGCAGTTGCGACGACATGACAGGGTAGCACGCATTGTCATCACCGCGACCGAAGGATCCTCACCGCGTGAGGCGGGCGCCTCGATGCTGGTCTGGAATGGCGGGCAGGAAGGGAGCATCGGCGGTGGTGCATTGGAGTATGAATGTGTGGCCGCCGCGCGCGAGCGGCTCAGCGGCGCGTCTCCGCACGCCGATTATGCGCGCCGGTCGTTGGGACCCGGGCTCGGCCAGTGCTGCGGTGGTTCGGTGACACTGGTGACAGAAATTTTCGACCGCAATGCCGTCGCCAGGCTTTCGGAAACACAGGCGCTGTTCATCCGCCCGCTGCAGCATGGTGCCGGTTGCGCACCCGACGGACTTCGGGAAACGAAGTCGGAGGTTGCCATCGCCGATGGCTGGATCGTGGAACCGGTGGCCCGGCCAGGCCGACATATCTGGATTTACGGCGCTGGCCATGTCGGAAGGGCAATCGTTTCGGTATTGGCGCCACTGCCGGGATTCCAGATTGTCTGGGTTGATGTCGGGCTGGAACGGTATCCGGACCGGGAATGGCCCAATGTCAGAAAACTTCCCGCCGTCAATCCGGCGGACACGGTCGGTCTCGCCGAGCCTGACTCGGAACATCTCATCATGACCTATTCGCACGGTTTCGATCAGGAAATCTGCAATCGGATTTTGGCGAGCCGGTTCCGTTCAGCCGGGCTGATCGGTTCGGCGACAAAATGGAAACGCTTCCGCAGACGCCTGATCGATGCCGGACATAAGCCTGATGCGGTCGATCGGATCGAATGCCCGATCGGCGACAGTTCGCTCGGCAAGCACCCGCAGGCCATCGCGGTCGGCGTTGTTTCCCGGCTGCTGCAGAGGCACGCGGAATGACGGGTATGTTTTTCCGTGCCCAAGAGATTTCCAAGTCCTTTCCGGGAGTCAAAGCCAATGACCGGGTGGATTTCGAAATGGCGACGGGCGAAATCCATGCGCTGTTCGGTGAGAACGGTTCCGGCAAATCAACCCTGGTGAAAACAATTTATGGGTTGGCGCAGCCGGATGAAGGTCGGATGTGGCTGCGGGGCGAGGACTATATGCCGCGCTCCCCGCAGCAGGCGCGGGCCAAGGGCGTGACCATGGTCTTTCAGCATTTCTCACTGTTTGATGCCATGAGTGTCGCCGAGAACATCGCTCTTGGCATGGATCAACCGCCGCCGCGTGCACGCTTGTCGGAAATGATCGCCAACACCGGTGAGCGTTACGGCTTACCGCTCAGCCCCGACAGCCGGGTCGGAGATCTCTCCGTCGGCGAAAGGCAACGGGTCGAGATTATCCGCTGCCTGCTGCAGGATCCGGATTTGCTGATTATGGACGAGCCGACCTCGGTGCTGACGCCGCAGGAGGTCGATACCCTGTTCGCGACCCTGCGCCAGCTGGTCGCTGAGGGAACGGCCATTCTCTATATTTCGCACAAGCTTGAGGAAATCCGCGAATTATGTGACCGGGCCACCATTCTGCGTGGCGGCCGGGTGGTGGCGAAGTGCGATCCGAAGGAAAAATCCGCACGCGAACTCGCCGAACTCATGGTCGGGCGGTCATTTTCGGCCCCGGCGAGGGCGGCATCGGCCACCGAAGGTGAGTTACTGCTTGAGGCCAGTGGCCTGTCGCTGCCGCCGGTCAGCGTTTTCGGAACCGGTCTCACCGGCGTCTCCTTCTCGGTCCGGGCCGGCGAAGTGCTGGGGATTGCCGGTGTCGCCGGCAACGGGCAGGAAGAACTGGCCGCCGCCCTGTCCGGTGAATCCCGCGCCTCCGGCTCATTGCGGCTTGACGGCGTTGAACTGCAGGGAAAAGGCATCAATGAAAGGCGGCGGCTCGGCCTGTCGGCGGCTCCGGAGGAGCGCCTCGGCCATTCGGCGGCCCCCGATATGAGCCTGACGGAAAACGCCTATCTGACCGCCGCGGTGCGCATGCGCCTGTCGCCGGGCGGTATAGTGGACTGGTCGGCCGCTCGGTCATTCGCCGAATCGGTCATGCACAGCTTTGATGTCCGGGCAGCCGGGCCGTTCAGCGCCGCCCGCGCGCTTTCCGGGGGCAATCTGCAGAAATTTGTCATCGGCCGGGAAATCCTGCAGACACCGCGCGCTTTGGTGGTAAATCAACCCACCTGGGGTGTCGATGCGGCGGCGGCTTCGGTAATCCGGCAGGCATTGCTCGACATGGCGGAGGACGGGGCAGCGATTGTTGTCATCAGTCAGGATCTGGATGAGCTGATCGAAATTTCCTCGACCATAGCTGTGCTGAATGGTGGCCGGTTATCGGAGCAGCTGCGGGTGGAAAACGTGACGCGGGATGAGCTTGGCCTGTTGATGGGCGGCGCCAAAGGATTGCGGGAGGTGGCGGATGCTGCGGCTTGAACCGCGCCTTGAGGCTTCCCGGACATGGGCGGCACTGACCCCGGTGATGGCGGTGGCGGCAACCATGGTTGCCGGCGCCGTGATGTTCGCATTGCTGGGCAAGGATCCGTTGGTTGCCATCCGGACGATCTTCTGGGCGCCTCTCTTTGATCCCGCCCTCGCCGCATATGCGCGTCCGCAGATATTGGTGAAGGCGGCGCCTTTGATTCTTATCGCCATCGGCCTGTCACTCGGTTTCCGTGCCAATATCTGGAATATCGGCGCCGAAGGACAATATGTCATGGGTGCCGTGGCCGGCGGCGGCGCGGCGCTGGCTTTCTACCCGCTTGACGCCTGGTGGCTGTTTCCCTTCATGTTGTTCTGCGGCCTTCTCGGCGGCCTGCTATGGGGATTGATTCCGGCATTTCTGAAGGTCACATTCAGAGCCAATGAAATCCTGGTGTCGCTGATGCTGGTCTATGTGGCGGAACAGTATCTGGCATCGGTTGCGCTCGGCCTGCTGCGCAACCCGGACGGTGCCGGATTTCCAGGATCACGCAATCTGCAGACCTATGAGAGCGCCCACAATGCCGAACTCATTGCCGGCACCGGGATTCATCTCGGGGTGGTGACTGCAGCGCTGGCAGTGGTCATGGTTTACGCCCTGTTACGGATGCATCGCACCGGCTTTGAGATCAAACTGTCCGGCCAGTCCCCCCGCGCCGCGCGCTTCGCCGGTGTGAACCAGGCGGTGCTGACCTATTTCTGCCTCGGTACCGGCGGAGCGTTTGCCGGATTGGCGGGAATTTTTGAGCTCTCCGGACCTTCGGGGCAGCTGTCGATCGATTTCAATGTCGGCTATGGATTCACCGCCATCATCGTCGCTTTTCTCGGTCGGCTGCACCCGTTCGGCATCGTTTTCGCCGGATTACTGATGGCCCTCACCTATATCGGAGGCGAAATGGCACAATTCATGCTTAACCTCCCATCGGCGGCGATTCAGGCATTCCAGGGGATGCTCCTGTTCTTTCTGTTGTCGATGGAATTTCTGACCCGCTACCGGATCCGCATCCGTCGTCTGGAGCGTAACTGACATGGATTTCGGAGCCATCAATCCACTGACTTTGATCGCCACCATGATCGTGGCGGCGATGCCGGTTCTGTTTGCCGCCATCGGTGAATTGGTGGTGGAGAAATCAGGCGTGCTCAATCTCGGCGTCGAGGGGCTGATGATTATCGGTGCGGTCAGCGGTTTCATTGTCGCCGTCGAATCCGGATCCGCAGTCACCGGCCTGTTCGCGTCGGTCTTCGCCGGCGCGGCACTGGCGCTTATTTTCGGCATTCTGACGCAGTTTTTTCACTCCAACCAGGTCGCGACCGGACTTGCACTCACTCTTTTCGGATTGGGCCTGTCGGCACTGCTTGGACAGTCTTATGCCGGGATCAAACCGCCATCCTTCCCTTATCCGGATTTCGGACCTCTGGCGGATTTACCGGTTCTCGGTCTGTTGCTGTTCCGGTATGATGCGCTGGTCTATTTTTCCGCCGTTCTCGTGGTCGCTGTGTGGTGGTTTCTCGGTTACTCCCGGGCCGGTCTGGCGCTGCGCGCCGTCGGCGAGAATCACGACGCCGCCCACTCGCTCGGCTACAAAGTCGTGCGCACGCGGATCCTGGCGATCCTGTTCGGCGGCGCCTGTGGCGGCTTGGGTGGGGCCTACATAGCGCTGATTCGGGTGCCGCAATGGACGGATGGGGTGACAGCGGGCGCTGGCTGGATTGCCCTCGCCCTCGTGGTATTCAGTTCCTGGCGGCCTTTCCGGGTCGTGCTCGGCGCATGTCTGTTCGGCGGTGTGACGCTGCTGCAGTTGAATTTTCAGGCGGTCGGAATCGAAATAAACGCCGCCTATCTGTCAATGGCGCCGTATTTAGTGACAATTCTCGCACTTGTCGCTATTTCTGGATCCGGTAGACGGGCGGCGCTGGATGCGCCGGATTCGTTGGGAAAACCGTTCCGCGCCAGCGCGTGACGGATTTGGAGTGATCTCTGATTTTGAAGGGTAATGGAAAAGGAAACAGCAATGTTCAAACATCGTTTACTGGCGGCAGCGGCGGCTGTCGCAGGAGCCGTGCTGGCGGCCGCGCCGGGTGCGGCCGATCCGCTCAAGGTCGGCTTCATTTATGTCGGCCCGATCGGCGATTTCGGTTGGACTTACGAACACGACCAGGGCCGGCTGGCGGTCGAAGCGGCGCATGGTGACAAGGTTGAAACCACCTTCGTGGAAAATGTTCCGGAAGGCGGCGACTCGGAACGGGTGCTGACGCAGATGGCACTTTCCGGGCATGATCTGATCTTCACCACATCCTTCGGTTATATGGATCCGACCATTAATGTGGCGGCGAAGTTTCCGGATGTGAAATTCGAGCATGCGACCGGCTATAAACGCGCCGACAATGTTTCGACCTATTCCGCGCGTTTCTATGAAGGGCGTGCCGTGATCGGACATATCGCCGGCAAAATGACCAAAACCAACACCATCGGCTACATCGCATCCTATCCGATTCCGGAAGTGATCCGGGGCATCAACGCCGCCTACATCCATGCGAAGAAGGTCAATCCCGATGTCAATTTCAAGATTGTCTGGGTGTTCACATGGTTTGATCCGGCGAAGGAAGCCGACGCTGCGACTACATTGATCGAGCAGGGTGCCGATGTCATCATGCAGCACACCGACTCGCCGGCGGCAATGACAATCGCCGAAGAGAAAGGCGTCTATGCTTTCGGACAGGCATCGGACATGAAGCAGTTCGGCCCGAATGCGCGCCTGTCCTCCATCATCGATGATTGGGCACCCTATTATGTGCAGCGCGTTGCCGATGTGCTCGACGGAAGCTGGGAAAGCATTGACACCTGGCATGGCATCAAGGAAGGCATGGTGGAAATCGGCGAATTCTCGGATCAGATTCCGGCTGATATCCAGGCCGAAGCGCAGGCGATTTCCGATGCCATCGTTTCCGGCGAATACCATACGTTCACCGGTCCTTTGAACAGACAGGATGGCTCGCCATGGTTGGCTGAAGGGGAGACCGCCGATGACGGGACTCTCCTCGGCATGAATTTCTATGTCGAAGGCATCGAAGGAAGTATCCCGCAATAAATCTCTGTTGCGGTTAAGTAAGCCTGGCGCGGGTCAGCCGGATTCGGCACCCGCGCCAAGCTGACGCGACATCTCGCTCGCCGGCACATAGGTCTGCTCCGCGAGGCGGCAGATCCGTTCCCACACATTATCCGGAACAGAACCGCGCTCCTGTTTGGGGATCGGGCATGAAACCTGATCCGGGCCGGCCTCGATATCGAGCCGGGTTTCCGCACCGGGATCGGGTATTTTGCCATCGAACCCGGTCGCGCCGACAGTGAGCAGAAAGCGGGAAGTTCGGAAACGGAAACCGGTGCCATAGGAAAGCGATGCCGCACCCGCCAGCGCGACAGCTGATTCGATACCACCCTTCCATCGCCGGAAACGGAAGCGCCGGCCGGGCATGGCCGCAACCAGATCGAACGCCGATATGCAGGCCAGTGCCAGCGGATGATCTGTTTCCCAGCCGAACTCCATGTTCCGGATATCGGGTAGCACCGGCGCGGTTTCACTGAGCTCCAGCAGCGGCTCAAGGCTGATGCGGCTATGCCGGACCAGCCAGACGGCCGCCCGGCCAAACTCCTCGGCGACGCCGTAGTCACAGCCGAGAACGGAGCAGGCCTTGCGCATGCCGAGTTCGATCTCGTTAAAGGAGAGTTCCGCCATTACGGATACAGCGAAGCGAAAGCCCAGTCATCGGCGTCACCGGCACCGATGGAGGAGAAATCCGGCGCACCTGAATACATCGTGATGCGAGTCCAGAGATCGGATTTCGGATCAAACCGCTCGGCGCCGAAAAAGGCCAGTTTGCTGCGCAGCATATCGATCGGGCGGATGCCGAACCCGGTCAGATTGGCCCTGATTTCAGAGTAGGTGCAACTCTCGGCGGTCTGCAGACGTCGCACCGCATGCCGCAATCCCGGGCGCCGGATCAGAAACTCCGCCACCGTCCGGTCTGAGCATTGGAATAATTCCCCGCCGAGTTCGGCGAGTTGCCGAGCGGTATCCAATGGCAACGCCCTTTCGATGCCCGGATCACGCTGAGCGTCTCCGAGCCGGGGCTCAAGCTTCTCCTCGGAAACATACCAGAACATGCGCGATGCATCCGGGCAGGTCATATCGAACTCCCCAACCCAGCCGAAATGGCGCTCATACAGTCGCCGGAGATCCGAAATTTCACTTCCCGGCCGGATTTCCGCATTCACCGGGCTTGCCATTTCGGCGCATAGATCATCCACCAATGAGGCATGCGGTTCGATGGCGATCGCAACCAGTAATTCCTGGAACTCAAGCGATCGGCATTTCGATTCATTGATCAATTGCCGCCATGGGTGCGGCCGCCCGAGCAGAGTTGGCTCGAACTCACTCAACTCCCGGCGCAATAGCTGGTTTTTATGGCTCTGTAGCGCATCTTCGATCTCCAATTCGGCAAAATGCGCCCGTGCCCGATTGAGAACTGCCATAAATGCGGCAACTGTCGCATCGTCGGTCCGCTCAAGGGCGCAGATACGGGCAAGTGCCGTCTCCCGCGCCCGCATCCAATTGTTGAACAGCACCGGATGGCTGACGAGGAAAGGTGCCATGCCAAGCCCGGTGGCATTTCCGATTCCGAGATGCCGCCTGATTTTCCGACAGAGTGGCTGAAACTGATCCGGCTGCCGGCATGCGGCGATATGCTGCACCAGATCATGAGTGAAACCGCGTATCAGCCAGACGGTCAGCATTTCCGCCTGGAACGGTGCCGAGAGGGCTGGCCGGGATGCGATCCGGTCACGGTCAGCGAGGCCGAATTTTCCGTTGCCGTAAACCGCTGTCGTGCGCATGAGATAACCGGTGCGCACTACCAGACCGGCGTCCGGTTGCTTACCGGCGGCGAGACGGTCCACGACATGTCCGAAGATGCGGATACTCCTGTTGGCGCGGCTCAGCACCAATTCCTTCGGGCTGTAGCGTCCGGCTTCCTGCCGCGTCGCATTCGCCTCTATCCGCTCCAGTTCGCTCTTTCCGGGTACGCCATCATACAGCACGAAGGTCGCATCCCAGGCATTGGCGATCACCCGGTCGGTGCGGTCGGCTGCGTCCAATGCCCGGCTGAAAGCGCACAGGCTGTAGCGGTGCCCGCCGAGCAGCAGGGAGTACACAGCCCTCCCATAGCCCTGTGCGCAGATCTGCCATAGATTGCGCTCAACCACCGATCCGTCCGCATGCAGCCGCCGGATCAGCTGGCGCATGAAGCTCAGCCGCGTGGCATGCGACGCGCCCATGCGCTCCAACCGCATCACCAGGTCCGGCGGACGCATCGGTGATGCAGCCTCCCGGCTCACCCGCGCACCATCACCCGGCGCAGGAATCGATGCCAGTTCTCTCCAAGCACCGCCGCCGCATCCTGTTCGCTGAATCCGGCCTGGCGGAGCCCGGCGGCCAATCCGGGAAACTGCCGATTGTCTTGAAACCAACTCACCGGACGGGGAAACGCCTCTTCCTTGACCGATTTCAGGCTCCAACGCCCATAGCGCATCCATCGCAGCGATTCCGCCGGCCGGTCCTGGCATAGATCGGAACCGATTCCGAGGAACTCCACCCCGTATCTGCCGGCGGTTTCGGCCGCCATTCCGCAGAAAGCGTCAAGCGGGCAGCCTGACCCGCCGGCAAGATGCAGCGGATACAGCGACAGGCCCAGCATTCCGCCACTCTCAGCCAGCGCCTTCAGGACATGATCGGGAATATTGCGCCCGATGGGATGCCAGAATTGCGGGTTAGCATGGGTAATGGCAACCGGACCGGCGGATGCTTCGATCGCCTGCAGGGCGGTGTCCGGCCCGGCATGGCTCAAATCGATAACCATGCCGAGGCGGTTCATTTCCGCCACCGCTTCCCGGCCCATCCGGGTCAAACCGGCATCCACCGCCTCCATGTAACCGGTGCCGAGAAGCGACTGGTTATTGTAGGTCAGCTGCATGAAACGGACACCGAGCCGGTAAAGGGCTTCAAGCAGTGAAAGATCATCGCCGATCGGTGAGGGATTCTGCAGACCCGGGAAAATCGCCGTGCGGCTGGATCGCCGTGCCCGGTCGAGATCGGCGAATTCCGAGGCCAGCAGAATCAGTTCCCGGTGCCGACGGCAGCGCAGCATCCATTCCGCCATCGCCGCCTCAACCTCGGCGAAGTTTCCGTGATAGGCGACCGTGGCATGAACCGCATCAATGCCGCCCTGCCGCATCTGCCTGAAGACCGTTTCCGACCAGTTGGCATATTGCAGCCCATCCATCACCAGGGGCATCACCGATCGCTCTCCTGCCAACGCGGATTAATCCAGATCTCCGAATCATCGGCGGGCAATGGCGGTTTTCCGAGGATGTGGTCCGCCGCTTTCTCCGCCACCATGATAGTCGGTGCGTTCAGATTGCCGTTGGTGATGCGGGGAAACACCGAACTGTCGACAACCCGCAACCCGTCCATTCCGATCACCCTGCATTCCGGATCCACCACCGCATGCCGATCCGTGCCCATCCGGTTGCTGCCGCAGGGATGGTAGGCGCTCTCCACGGTTTGCCGGACGAATTCATCGAGTTCCGCATCGCTCACCACCTGTGGTCCGGGGCTGGTTTCGCCACCCCGGTACGGATCAAAAGCGGCCTGGGCGAAAATCTCCCGCGTGAGCCGGATGCAATGCCTGAATTCAATCCAATCCTGCTCATCCGACATATAGTTGAAGCGGATTGAAGGTGCCTCCCACGGATCGGCGCTGCGCAGCCGGACACTGCCGCGCGAGGCTGAGCGCATGGGGCCGACATGCGCCTGAAACCCATGGCCGGTCTCGGCGCGGACCCCGTCATAACGCACCGCGATGGGAAGGAAGTGAAACTGGATATCGGGATATTCAATGCCGGCGCGCGAGCGCACGAATGCCGCCGACTCGAAATGGTTGGACGCACCGATGCCATCCCTGAACACAAGCCAGCGCAGCCCCACGGCGCATTTGCCCAACAGATTCCAGTGTTTTGTCAAAGTGATCGGCTGCAGGCAACTCTGCTGCACAAGCACCTCAAGGTGATCCTGAAGATTGGAACCGACACCCGGTCGGTCCAGCCGCACTTCAATGCCGACATCGCGCAGATGCCGAGCCGGTCCGATGCCCGAAAGCATCAGCAATTTCGGTGAATTAAAGGCTGACGCGGCAATGATCACTTCCCGGCGTGCACTGACAGTCGCGATTTTACCACCTATTTCCGCTTCCACCCCAATGGCCCGTCCTTCAGCAAACAGCACCCGCCTGGCAAAGCCACGCAGCAATCTGACATTCGGGCGCCGCAGTGCCGGCTTCAGATAAGCGTTGGAAGTCGACCAGCGACGACCCTTCCAAACCGTCTGGTCCATCGGCCCGAAGCCTTCCTGCTGCGTCCCGTTATAGTCGCCGGTGGCGGCAAACCCGGCCTGTCCGCCGGCCTCTTCAAAGGCTTTGAACAATGGATTCCGGCGCTCCCCGCGCTGCACATGCAGCGGTCCGGAATCGCCCCGCCGCGACGGATCGCCACCATGACCGCCATCATGCCAGCATTCCTGGCGGCGGAAATAAGGCAGCACATCGCGGCTCGACCAGCCGCGCGCGCCCGATTGCGCCCAATGGTCGAAATCGCGGGCATGCCCGCGCACATAGACCATGCCATTGATCGATGATGATCCGCCGACAACCTTGCCGCGCGGTGCCGCCAGGCGCCGGTTGCCGAGATTCGGCTCCGGTTCGGTTTCATAACCCCAGTCATAGCGCCGCATATTCATCGGAAAAGACAATGCCGCCGGCATCTGAATGAAGGGACCGAAATCAGTGCCGCCGAATTCCAGCACCAGCACTGAATTGCCGCCATCCCCGGACAGCCGGGAAGCCAGTACCGAGCCGGCACTGCCCGAACCGACAATGACAAAATCCGCTTCAGCCGCCATCATTGCCCGTCAGAGTCATTCATCCCGGGGAAACCGGTGTGCGCGATCGACCACATTCAAATCCATATGGTTGCGCATATACCGTTCCGAGGCTTGTTGCAGCGGTTGGTAATCCCACGGATAGTATTCGCCGTTGCGAAGCGCCCGATACACGATGTGACGCTGCGCCTGCGATTGTCTGACAGCTTCGTCGAGCGATACCGGATCCCACTGTTCAGCCACGATCCGGCGAAGCTCCTCTTCGGCAGCGGCGACGTCCGGGGCGCCGGCGAGATTACGCCTTTCCTCAGGGTCGGCGACCAGATTGAACAGTAATGGCGGATCATCGCGGCAGGTGATGTATTTCCATTCACCGCTGCGGACCGCCAGCAGCGGCGATGCCGACGCTTCGGCTGTATATTCCATCAGCACCGGGCGCTGCGGATCCGCGAGCAGCGAGTCTCCGTCAATCCAGGGGCGTATCCCGTCAATGTCGACACCGGCGATTTCAGCCAATGTCGGCGTGACATCAACGATACTGACCGGCTGCGGCATGCTCTGCGGCAGAATACCCGGACCGGCAATCATCAGCGGCACCCGCGCCGACCATTCAAAGAAACTCATCTTGAACCAAAGACCGCGCTCACCCAGCATATCGCCGTGATCGGCGACAAAGATGATGATGGTCCGATCCTCCTGACGGATTGCCCGCAAGGCGGTCAGAACATCGCCGATCTGTTCATCTATATACGAGATATTGCCGAAATATGCGCGCCGGGCACGCGCAATATCCTGCTCCCGGATGGTATGCGACCGGTGGTCGCTTGCATCGAGAATCCGCTGTGAATGCGGATCCTGCATCGCATATGGAATTGCCGCGACGGAAGGCGAGAGATGCCGGCAATCCGCATAAACATCCCAGAATTTGCGGCGGCACACATACGGGTCATGGGGATGCGTGAAACTGACCGTCAGCAGCCATGGCTGATCGTTCCGCCCACTGCCGAATTCGTAGATTTTACGCGTCGCATGATAGGCGACCTCATCATCATATTCCAATTGATTTGTGGTTTCAGCAACGCCCGCCGAGGTCACGCTGCCGAGATTATGGTACCACCAATCCACACGCGTGTCGGGATTCCGGTAATCCGGTGTCCAGCCGAAATCAGCCGGATAGATGTCAGTGGTCAGCCGCTCCTCAAACCCATGCAACTGATCGGGGCCGACAAAATGCATCTTTCCCGACAGGCAGGTCCGGTAACCGGTGTCACGCAAATGATGCGCGAAAGTCGGTATGTCGCTCGCGAATTCAGCGGCGTTATCGTAAATCCGGGTCCTTGAGGCGAGCTGCCCGGACATGAAAGCGGCCCTCGCCGGGGCGCAGAGCGGAAACGGTGTATATGCATTCTGGAACCGCAGTGACCGTTCCGCCAGAGCCTTCAGGTTCGGCACCGCAAGCCATTCAGCAGGCCCTTCGGGGAACAACGGACCGGCAAGCTGATCGACCATGAAAATCAGTATATTCGGGCATTTGCTCATCAATTACCCCTCCGCCTAAGCCAAGCTCACAAACCCCTGAAATCCCCTACAGGCAAGCCAGTTCCCCGTCACTATGCGAATTTTCCCGGTAATGATCTCTTTCCGATTCACACTTGCGTGTTTGCCGCCAACATCCGTATAGAAAGCTTCTGCGCCCTGTTGGCACGGCCAAGGACTTCACACTCAATCACCGACAGGATTTGATGCAGATCTACCTGCCCATCGCTGAGGTTTCAGTCAACGCGTTCCTGTTACTGGGTCTTGGTGGCCTGGTGGGAATTCTCTCCGGTATGTTCGGTGTGGGCGGCGGTTTTCTGATGACACCGCTTTTGTTCTTTATCGGCATTCCACCCGCAGTGGCGGTGGCGACGGAGGCCAATCAGATCGTTGCGGCGTCATTCTCCGGTGCCTTGGCACATTTCCGCCGCAAAACGCTTGATCTGTGGATGGGACTCATTCTGCTCGCCGGCGGTCTGGTCGGAGCCACCGCCGGTGTGCAGGTATTCGCGGCGCTGAAAGCTGTGGGGCAGGTCGATCTGTTGGTGCGGGTCTGCTATGTCGTGTTTCTGGGCATCATCGGCTCGCTGATGTTCATTGAAAGCGCACGGGCGGTCAGCCGCTCGCGGCGCAAGACCCAGCCACGGCGTAAGCTGCACCAACATAGCTGGATCCACGGGCTGCCCTTCAAGGTGAAGTTCCGCACCTCCGGCCTTTATATCAGTGCCATTCCGCCGCTATTGGTCGGTGCACTGGTCGGCCTGCTGGCAGCGATCATGGGCGTCGGCGGCGGTTTTATTATGGTGCCGGCAATGATTTACCTGCTCGGCATGCCGACAAAAGTGGTGATCGGCACATCTCTCTTCCAGATCACTTTCGTCACCGCCTTCACGACCATCATGCATGCACACACCAACCAGACAGTGGATGTCGCGCTGGCATTTCTGCTCTTTATCGGCGGTGTCGTCGGTGCCCAGATCGGGGCCAGGCTGGGTGTTAAACTGCAGGCGGAGCAGTTGCGTATCATTCTTTCCATGCTGGTTCTCGGTGTTTGCGGCAAGCTGGCATTTGATCTGCTGGTGCAGCCGGCGGAACTTTATTCGATCGGCACACAATGATGCGAATCCTGGCACCTTTCCTCATTCTGATAGCAGCGGCTTCCGCCGCCGAAGACGAGCGGATCATCACCGCGCTGAGCCAGAACCGGGTAGCCATCACGGCGAATTTCGACGGCTCGGAAATCCTGATTTACGGTGCCATCAAACGCGAATCGCCGCAACCGGAAGGTAAACTCGGCTTGGTGATCACCGTTGCCGGCCCGCCGGAAAGATCGATCGTACGGCGCAAAGAGCGGGTGTTCGGAATATGGGTCAATGTCGACGCGGTCGAAGTCGGGGCCGCACCGACCTTCTATGCGGTCGCAAGTTCAGCCCCCATTGAGGACATCCTGCTGCATATCGAGGATCTGCGTTACAATATCCGGGTTGAGCGGATGATTGACTGGGTCGAAATGCCGCAGGACATCGATGATGCACTGGAATTTCCCGATGCGTTGGTACGGATCCGCCAGAGTCAGGGGCTGTATGCGGAAAAGCCGGAATCCGTTGAGATCCGGGATGACACGCTGTTCGGAACCCAGGTGGCGCTGCCGGCCAATCTGGTGGAGGGCGAATACACCGCCACAGTCTACATCACCCGCGATGGCAAGGTCGTCGACAGCCATGCAAGCACGATTGACGTCCGTAAAGTCGGGCTGGGCAGGTGGATTTACGCGTTGGCGCACGAGCAGCCGCTGCTCTACGGGCTGCTTTCGGTCCTGCTTGCCGCTTTCACCGGTTGGTTCGCCTCGACAGTGTTCCGGAGAATTGCCTGAGTGGCCTCGTTCTCAGGCCCCCACGGCGCAGTCGATTGCATCCCCGAGAGTCCGGAGACCCGGTTTCGGCGTCGACACAAGCACCGCCATATTGCCAGGCAAATGTTCGTTGCGCATCATTTTGCAATGGGCCTCGGGAATCTGACGCCAGGAGAATACTTCCGACATGCAGGCATCAATCCGGCGGTGAAGCATCAGTCGATTGGCCTGGCTGGCCTGTTGGAGATTGGCGAAATGCGATCCCTGGATGCGTTTCTGATGCATCCATAGGTAGCGTGCATCCAAAGTCAGATTGTAGCCGCTGGTGCCGGCACAGATCACCACCATCCCGCCACGCTTGACCACAAAAGCGGACACCGGAAAGGTTGCCTCGCCGGGATGTTCAAACACGATATCCACGTTATTGCCTTTGCCGGTAATGTCCCAGATAGCCTTGCCGAAGCGCCGCGCTTCGGCAAACCAATCCCTGTATTCGGGCGTGTTCACAGTGGGTAACCGGCCCCAGCAATTGAATTCCCGGCGGTTGATGACACCTCTGGCGCCCAGATCCATGACGAAATCGCGCTTCGATTCATCCGAGATCACACCGATCGCATTGGCACCGGCGGTGTTGATCAGCTGAATCGCATAAGAACCGAGGCCTCCGGAAGCGCCCCAGACAAGCACGTTCTGGCCGGGTTTGAGGGAATGCGGACGGTGGCCGAAGAGCATGCGGTAGGCTGTCGCCAGCGTCAGCGTGTAGCAAGCCGATTCTTCCCATGTCAGATGCACCGGCCGCGGCATCAGCTGCTGCGCCTGCACGCGTGTGAATTGCGCGAATGAGCCGTCCGGGGTTTCATATCCCCAGATCCGTTGACTCGGCGAATACATGGGGTCGCCCCCATTGCATTCCTCATCATCGCCATCATCCTGATTGCAGTGAATCACAACCTCGTCGCCGACCTTCCAGCGCCGGACTTTCTCGCCCACCGCCCAGACGATCCCGGAGGCATCGGAACCGGCGACATGGTAGTCCGCCTTATGCACGTCAAAGGTCGAAACGGGCTTTCCGAGGGCAGCCCAGACACCATTGTAATTCACCCCGGCGGCCATGACGAAAACCAATACCTCATGGCTGTCGATCGCCGGCACCTCGACATCCTCTTCCAACATGGCGGTATGCGGTTCACCGAGGCGGTCCGGCCGTATCACCCATGCCTTCATTTTCTCCGGCACATGACCGAGCGGAGGAATTTCGCCGATCCGGTAAATCGGCTTCACTGCCGGGTTCGCTGTTGATGTCTGCATGACCACCTCCAACATGCATCGGATACCGCCCCGCAGAGTTGTATGCGGTCGGGGCTATGGCAAGGCTTGGCCCCTTAAAGCTGAAAATGCTGCACTGCAACATCCGGCTGTTCCCGGATTTCACCGATGCACGGTCACCAATCCACTATCGGTGATTTTCCTGCCACCGACAGTCAATGCGCGGTGATCATCGCTGTAGAGTTCCAGCCGGATCGCATGCGTTCCCACCGGCAATTTTCCGATATCGACGCTTTCGGAAAAGACGCGGCCGTATTTCAGCCCACCGACATATAGATGTGCGTGGCCGAACAGATCATTACCGTCGGAATCGCCGCCCGGCTCGACAAGCCGGATCCCGGATGTCCGCAGCTGCAATCGCCAACCGGGATTCAGTGCCGTGATGTCGAGATCCACCTCCGGAGCGGCACCCGTCAACTCCAGTGTCCGGGCAGGCGCCGAAAGGTCGGTATCCCCGGGCAATGCGCTGCCGATCCGCGCCTTGGCAACAACCTTTCCCGCTTCCCTGAATTCGAACCAGACCGGAACCAGCCGTCCCTGCCGCAGGTCACCTTCAACACCCGTCAACAGAAGGTACACGCCATCAAGCGCCAGCTGCGGTGTCGACCCCGATGCCACCGGCAACGGCCCCGCATGATCTGTCGGGTTGACGAAACTGGATGCGGAAGCTTCGCCGGAGCCGGCGGCGAGGAGCCAGTCGGCTCTGCCCTGGTTGGAAATGCCCGCCAGAACGACCAAGGTTCCCGGCATGCCGTCAACCGATCTTGCTGAGACCGATTCGACCACAATCGCATGGCTCTGCCGGTTCAGCATCCACACCAGGCCGATCACAGCTATAACGACAAGGGCGACTATTCCCAATGCCCCGGCAAGTTTCAATTTTTCGGCTCCGGGTTTAGTCTTAAGGCGGCCATCCAAGCAAAGCGAAACCATATGCGGCGGAAAATCTGTTTACAAGCTGCAGCAGCGGGATCGGTGCTATTGCTTTCCGCCCTGCCGGCGCGGGCGCATGCCGCCGAGCAGGGTTTCGTTCTGTTACTGCCCACCGATTTCTACATCACCACCGGGATCACCGTCGTCGCGCTGACTGCAATTGCGATCGCCGCTCTTCCGGCATCATTCTCCGGGCGCGCCTTCGCCACCGCCCGGATCCCGGGGCCCCGCATGTCACATCTGCCGCCGATCGTCTCGAGCCTCCTGACATCCATATTGCTTGCGGCACTCATTGTGGTTGGCATGACCGGATCCGGTGATCCGCTTTCCAATCCGTTGCCGTTGACGGTGTGGACAATCTGGTGGGCACTTTTCCTATTTCTGCAGGGTATGCTGGGAGATATCTGGAAATGGCTGAACCCCTGGACCGGGTTATATTCGATCCTGTTCGCCTCCGGCGACCGGCGGTTGATACCGCTGCCGGCGCAATTCGGATCAGCAATCGGAATCCTTGCCCTTTTGGCTTTCTCCGCCTTCGCATTGGCGGATCCGGCACCCGACTATCCACCACGGCTTGCCGCATTCACCGCCGGATACTGGCTGTTCACTTTCGCCGGCATGGTGGTTTTCGGTGAGCGCGATTGGCTCGCCCGCTGCGAGTGTTTCACCATCCTGTTCCGCCTTTTCGCCACCGTCACAAGCGCACGGTTTGATTCCCCGCATATACGCATTGGATTGCCCGGCTGGCAGATTGCCACCGGTCCGGCATTGACCGGTACAGCCGCCGTCTTTGTCCTGGCGGCACTTGCCATCGGTAGTTTTGACGGGTTGAACGAGACATTCTGGTGGCTCTCGGTGATCGGGATCAATCCGCTGGAGTTTCCGGGGCGCTCCTCGGTGATCGCCGAGACCCTGGCCGGCATCGCATTGTCGACCGCCCTTCTCATCGCGGTTTTCGCGCTCTGTGTCCGGGCGGGCAATGAACTGGCCCGGCTGTCACCGGACACAAACAATGGACCGGGTTTCATGACCGCATTCCGCAGGCTTGCCCCTTCCGTGCTTCCAATCACGCTCGGCTATCATTTTGCGCACTATCTGACCTCCTTCATGGTCAATGGTCAATATGCGCTCGCCGCTGTCAATGATCCGTTCTCAACCGGCGCCGATCTATTCGGCGTTGGTGAATTCTATGTCACCACGGGCTTCTTCAACACCCGGCACACGGTGCGGGTCATTCTGTTGACGCAATGTGTGGCGATCGTAGCCGGTCACGTATTTGCCGTTTTAGCGGCGCACCGGATTGCTGTTGATCTTTACCGCACACCGCGCCGGGCGGCGTTGAGCCAGATACCGATGGCCATCTTCATGGTGTGCTACACCCTACTCAGCCTCTGGTTACTGGCCTCGCCGCGCGGGGCCTGATCACCGCGTCCCGCCGGTAAGCCGGGCATTCTTCAAAGCGTCCCTCATTGACTTCGGCAACCGCCGTTGCCCGTGAAATCGGCGCGGGTTCCGCCCAAAATGTGCGCAACTGTGAAGATATCAATTTTATAGACATAGCCCTGCCTTTGGTGCAGGATTCCGCCGATGCGCCGGCAGCACCCGGTGTCAGAGAGGGAGACATAGAATGAGAAGACAGGACTCAAGCGCGAATCCAGTCACCCGCCGCAGACTGCTGAAGACGCTCGGCGCCGGCACCGGAGCCATTGTCGCCGGCTCCACAATACCAGGCCTGTTCAGATATGCTCAGGCACAGAGTTCGGAACCCATCAAGATCGGATTTCAGGTTCACCGCACGGGAATTGGTGCAGCCTATGGCCGCTGGTATGACCGCACGACGCAGGCGGCGGTGAAGCGGATCAACGATGCCGGTGGAATCAACGGCCGACCGGTTGAAATCATTGCCGAGGATGACGGCACCGATCCGAAGCGCGGCGCCGAAGTCGTCGAAAAATTTGCCACCCAATCCAATTGCGATGTCGCTTTCGGAACCCTGTTCAGCCATGTCGTCATCGGCTCGGCACCGCGGGCGGGGGAGTTGAAAATCCCGTATTTCGTGGTGTCGGAAGGCCATCATGTCGCCAGTGGAATGCTCAACCGCTACACATTGCAGCCGGGCATCACCGATGTGAAAAGCCAGGTCGAGGCGATGGGTCCGTTCGTCGCTGCAAATCTCGGCAAGAAGGTGGCGATGATTTTTCCGGACTTCGCGTTCGGGCATGATCACCGGGATTACTTCACCGCCGCATTTGAGAAGAGCGGTGGTCAGGTGAACGCGCATATCGCGATTCCACCGACGGAAACCTCCTTCACCAAGTATTTTCCGAAAATTCCGCAGGATACCGAAGTGCTCTATCATGTGATGGTGGGGCCGGCGGTTCTGACTTTCGTCAAGGAGCTCGGTGAATTTTTCGGCTCCAGCAGGCCGGAACTTTTCGGTTTCATCGACAGTCTTGAAGCTGTGGATATTTCCAGCCCCGGCCTCGAATTCCTTGAAGGCACCTATTTCTGGGAAGGCAATCCGCGCTATGCGCAGGACAATCAAACCAGCCACGATATGAATTATCGCCAGGCGGTCGGTGTCGATGCCAACGGCGCCTCGGTCTCTGATGCCAAGGATGTCTCAACCTACGCCCATATGTTCGGCTGTTGGGAAACTCTGAACATCATCAAAGCCGGAATGGAAGCTGCCGGATATCAGGGCCCGCAGGACCGCGCCAAACTGATTGAAGCGGTCGAGGCGATGACCGAACTGCCGCTTTCCGATGATCATCCGCAGGGCGCGAAGATCTTCAACGGAAAGACCCACCAGGTCTTCGGGCATCAATACATCACCCGGGTCACCGAGGGTAAACTCGTTCTCGCCCACACGACGTCAATCGAGGACACTTTCTATCCGGATGAAGCGGATTACACTTCACAGCCCTTCTGACGCAGGGGTGGTATAGCACGCACCGGCCGGAATGGATTTCGGCCCGCATCTCTTTCTCGCCTGTCTGGAAGGCGCGATTACGGCGGCGGTCATTTCACTGACCGCCGTCGGCTTAAGTCTTGTTTTCGGCATCATGCGCGTTGTCAATGTCGCGCATGGCGAATTCTTCATGCTCGGTGCCATTGTCGCCTGGTGGACGGCAACCTCGCTCGCCGGCCATCCGGCTTTTGGATTCTCCGCGGCGCTGGTTACCGCCCCGCTGGTCGTCGGGTTGATCGCCATCATCATCAACCGGCTGATTTTGGTGCGGCTGAATTATGATCCCGAGCGCACAATCGTCGCGACGATTGGGCTGCTTTATGTGATTCAGCAAACCGCATTGATGACATTCGGACCGGATGCCCGCCCTGTCGAGCCGCCCTTCAACACCCGCATCGCCATACCGTGGATCGGCTTCGGTGACAGCGGCTTCGAGCTGATCTGGCCGTGGGGGCTGGCCACGACAACCTACAAACTGGCGGTAATCGCCGCCGCCATCCTCATTGTCGCCACCGTCTGGCTGGTGATTTCACGCACGCGGTTCGGCCTCATCATGCGGGCCACACAGCAGGATGGCGAAATGGCCACTTCCTTCGGCATTCCGGTGCGTCGCGTCTATGCCATCGTCTTTGCATTCGGTGCGGCGCTTGCGGCACTGGGCGCGGTGCTGATCGTACCGGTTCAGCAGGCGCATTATCTGATGGGAGGTGACCCGCTTCTGCTTTCCTTTATTGTTGTCATCATCGGCGGCCTCGGGAGTCTGCCCGGCACGATCATTGCGGCGGTGATCATCGGCATGAGCGACGGAATCATATCGGTGTTCTTTTCGCCCACCCTGGCAAAAATCCTGGCAACCCTGTTGGTGGCGCTGGTTCTGGTTTTCCGGCCGCAGGGGCTGTTGGGCCGGCGCCGCGCATGAAGCAGCACAATCTTCATGGCTCTGTATTGGCCGTGCTCTTCCTGGCTTTCTTTGTGATGCCGGAATACCATGATGGTGTGTTTGCCCGCATCATGGTGCTCGCGGTCTATGCAGTCGGATATAACCTGCTCTTTGGTTATACCGGGCTCCTGAGTCTCGGACATGCGCTGTTTTTCGCCACCGGCATGTATGGCTTGGCGCTGCCCATGCAGCATCTGGACATGGGGCCGGTTCCGGCATTTCTGACCGGTCTCGCCGCTGCCGCAATGATGTCGCTCGCAGTCGGTTTCCTGGCACTGCGCACCACCGGAGTCGCATTCATGATCGTCACACTGATGTTCGCCCAGGCCGGCTTTCTGACGATACTGTATTTCGGCGAATACACGCGAGGCGATGAGGGATTTGTCATTCAGCAGGCGGACCGGATGATCGCGGGGCTTGATTTTTCCGATCCGACAACGCGCTATTTCGCGGCGTTCTGCATTTTCGCGGCCGCATTTCTGTTCATTGCCTGGCTGATGCGGACATCTTTTGGCAAATGCCTGGTCGCCATTCGGGAAAATGAAGACCGGGCGCGCATGCTCGGTTATGATGTGCAGCTGCACAAACTCCTTTCGATTACCTTATCGGGAGTGATTTCGGGCGCTTCCGGAGCCGCTTACGCGTTCCTGTTCGGTTATGCCGGTGCCACTTTCGCCTCGGTGCAATATTCAATTCTGCCGCTTCTATGGGTCCTGCTCGGCGGCGCCGGCACCACCATTGGACCGCTGATCGGAACCGCCTTCGCATTCTATCTGGTGGATTTTTCCAGCGAAATCACCGACGCTCATCTGCTGGTGGTGGGCGCCGCAATCGTGCTTCTGACCCTGTTCGCACCGCAGGGGCTGGCCGGGGAATTGCGCCGACGACTCTTCGCATGGCTGCCATGACGCTGTTATCGACCCAGGGCCTTACCAAAAGTTTCGGCGGACTGCATGCGGTGCGAAATGTGGATTTCAACCTTCCCGAGGGCCAGATCCGGGCACTGATCGGACCGAACGGCGCCGGAAAATCGACTTTTGTCGGCACCGTGATCGGGCGCCTCAGGGCAAGTTCCGGCGATGTGTTGTTTGATGGCAGAAGCATATCCCATCTCCCGGCGCACCGCCGGATTGGTCTCGGAATCGCCTATACGTTTCAAATCACCTCGGTGTTTGAGCGGCTTTCCGTGCATGAGAATGTGGCGCTTGGCGTGCGTCGTTCCGGCGGCAGCGATACCGAAACGGAGCCACGGGTGCGTCAGGCACTATCCCGGACCGGATTGCTGGATCGAGCCGACAGCCATGCGGGTGATCTCAGCTATGGACATCAGCGGCTTCTGGAAATCGCCATGGGGCTTGGACAGAATCCGAGGCTGTTCATCATGGATGAGCCGACGCAGGGGCTGTCGGAGAGTGAAATCGCAGAGTTCAAATCGCTCATCCGTTCGCTTGCCGGCGATACCACGATCCTGCTGATTGAACACAATATGAATGTGGTGATGGAAACCGCCGATATTGTCACGGTGTTGAATTTCGGCGAAGTTCTGGCGGAAGGGTCACCGGCGGAAATCCGCGCTGACCGGCTCGTTCAGGATGCCTATTTCGGGACCGTAAGCGGTGCTTGAAGCCAGCGGCATTAACGCCGCCTATGGCCGGGTCCAGGTGCTGTTCGGACTGTCTTTCACCGTCGAAGCGGGAGAAGTGCATTGTCTGATGGGGCGCAACGGTGCCGGAAAATCCACCGCTCTGAAGACAATCATGGGACATCTGCCGCTTCTCTCGGGCAGTATCCGGCTTGACGGGCAGGAAATCAGTCAGGTTCCGGCGCATGAAATTCCACTGCGGGGCGGCGGTCTGATACCGCAGGGGCGGCGGCTGTTTTCTGAACTGACTGTCGAGGAGAATCTGCAGATCGGTCTCATGGCCAGGGGCCGGAGCGGCCGTCAGCGCGACGATGTTCTCGATATCTTTCCGAGATTGAGAGAAAGACTGTCGCAACCGGCCGCGACCCTGTCCGGCGGAGAACAGCAAATGCTCGCGGTGGCCCGCGCCCTGTGCCTCGACCCTAAATTGCTGCTTCTCGACGAGCCGACCGAAGGCCTGCAACCCTCAATGATCGAACAGATCCAGCAGGTCATTCTACGGCTCAGGAATGAGGGCGTTGCGATCCTTCTCGTTGAGCAGCGGGTCGATGCGGTGCTGTCGATCGCCGACCGGATTTCCTTCATCGAAAACGGCCGCATGACCGGAACCGGAACTGTCGATGAGTTGCGCAGCGACAGGCAGGGCTTCTCTGCGCTTCTCGGCGTCTGAACGGAAGCTCCGCTTACCAACAGGTGGACCCGGTCAGGGGCCTTTCAGCAACTCCGGACAGGAAAACAATTCGATCAGGTTAACGCTCCCCCCTTCGATAGGGAATCATCAACGCCGCCGGCACTTGGGCCCGGCGGGCCACAAGAATCAATGCGACGATGGACAGGAGATACGGCGCCATGAGGAACAGTTGGTAGGGCACGCCCTCCACGACAGCCTGCAGGCGCAATTGGTAGGCATCGAAAAACGCGAAGAGCAGGGCTCCCAAGAGCGCCTTTCCCGGCCGCCAGGACGCGAAGACCACGAGGGCGATGCAGATCCAGCCTCGTCCCTGCACCATTCCCGGGAAGAAACTGTTGAAGGCTGCTGTCGTCAGGAACGCGCCGCCCAACGCCATGAGTGCGGAGCCTGCCATGACACAGCCGATACGGATGAGCGTTGGATCAAGCCCCTGCGACTCCACCGTGTGAGGGTTCTCCCCGGTCATCCGGATCGCGAGGCCCAGCGGCGTCCGGGTCAGCACGTATGCCATGACCGCCACAAGCGCGAGCGCCAGATAAGTGGGTGCAGTCTGCGAGAAGAAAACGGGCCCGAGGAATGCAACCTCCGACAGGATCGGAAAATCAAGCGGGCGAAATGGATCAATCGTCGGTGGGGATTCTCCCACGGTAACGATCAAGCGGTAAAGGTAATAAGCCAGAGCAGATGCAAACAGTGTTATACCGAGGCCGGACACGTGCTGCGACAAGCCCAGCGGCACGGTCAGGAGCGCATGCAACAGCCCAATGAGCGCCCCCGCCACCGCTGCAACCAGAATGCCTGTCCAAAGATCCGCACCGAGGAAGACCGTGAGCCAGCCGATCATCGCGCCCATGGTCATGATCCCCTCGATACCGAGATTCAGGACGCCCGCCCGTTCGCACAAGAGCACGCCAAGCACTCCAAAGATAAGCGGAGTGGCGATGCGAAGCACCGCAGCCCAGAGGCTCGCACTGAACAAAAGGTCGAGCGATTCAATCATCGGCGAATTCTGTAGCTGCTGAAGAAGAGCGCAGCCAGCATCGTCAGGAGTGCCAGTGCCACAATGACGTCTGCGATAAAGGACGGCACACCTGTGGCCCGACTCATCGCATCCGCCCCAACGAAGATCGTGGCCACAAAGACAGCAGCGGCAACAACTCCTGCCGGGTGCAAAGCGGCCAGCATCGCCACGACAATGCCCGCATATCCGAATCCCGGTGACATGGTGGTGGTCACGCCGCCCGTCACACCCATGACTTCGATGGTTCCGGCCAGCCCTGCCAAGCCGCCTGAAAGAAGGGCAACGCCGATTACCGTTCTCGGCAGGGAAACACCTGCGAATTCCGCCGCACGCGCGTTGAAGCCGGCAGCCCGTGCCTCTGTTCCAAAGACGGTACGTGCGAAAATCAACCAGACGACACCTGCCACGGCCACAGCGATCAGCAGACCGATATGAAGCCGCGTTTTCGGGATCAGGTCCGGCAGACGATAGGTGCCATCGACCGGCACCGATTGCGGCCAGCCGAACGCCAGCGGGTCGCGAAGCGGTCCCTCGATCATCAACCCCACAAACAGGATCACGACGAAATTCATCAGAAGCGTCGTGACCACTTCGTCGACGCCGTACCGCAATCGCAAATAGGCGGGTCCGCTCAGCAGGAGCGCACCTGCCGCCATTCCGACAACCAACAGGACGGCGATCCCTATGGCTGAAGGCAGACCCGATATCAGATCATGCCCCACCCAGGCTACGGCCAGTGCGCCGATGTAGAACTGCCCTTCCCCGCCGATGTTCCAGAAACGCGCACGAAAGGCAACGGCGGCGGCCAACCCGGTCAGTATAAGTGGGACAGCCCGGGTCAGCATCTCCGTTACCGCGAGACGGGAGCCCAAAGCGCCGCGCAGCATCTCCAGGTAGGCCCAGAGCGGGTTCACACCAGCTGCAATGATCAGCGCGGCAGACAGGGCCAATGCCGCACCGACAGCGGCGAACGGTGCACTTACCGCCAGAGCCCAAGGCACGTTTGCGCGTCTTTCAAATCGCATTGCCTAGTTCTCCCAAACGCCGGCCATCATCAGGCCGAGACGGCGGGAGTCGGACTCCTCCACTGCCACCGGCCGCGACAGGCGTCCCCCGACGATGGCCTGCAACCGGTCGGACAGGTCCACGGCCTCTTCAAGGTCTTCCGTGATGAGGATCGTCGCCGCACCCGCTTCCCGCGCGGCAAGGAGTTTGGCGTGCACAGCGGCAATCGCACCCTCATCAAGGCCGCGCGTGGGCTGATTGGCAATGATGACCTTCGGTGCAGCCGCCAACGCCCGGCCAAGGATCAGCTTCTGCATATTGCCACCTGAGAGCAGACTGATACGCATCTCAGGTGTGGCACCGCGAACATCGAACAGTTTGATGAGATCCGCCGCATGGCTCCGCGCCGCACTGCGCCGGACGAAGCCGCGGGTAGAAAATTCGGGTGTTGCCAATTGTTCCAACACGACGTTTTCCCAGACCGGCAATTCTCCTACAACTCCTTCCGCATGGCGGTCCTCCGGGATTCGTCCAACCCCCGCGGCAATGAATGCGCGCGGCCCCAACCCGCCAATCTCACGACCCTCCAATGTGAGCCGCCCGGTCGCCGGTGCCGCGACTCCCGAAAGAAGGGCCCCAAGAGCCACCTGCCCGTTACCGGAAACTCCCACAATGCCGAGAATCTCTCCGGCGTGAGCCGTGAAAGATACATTGTTCAGCGCGGGCTTGCCGTCGAGATGAACTGTAACCTCTTCGGCCGCCAGCAGCGGCGCCCCAATTGAATGAGCCTCCCGTTTGGGTCGCGTTACCCGGCTTCCGACCATGAGTTCGGCCAGTTCCTCGGGCGAGGTATCGGAATTCGCGCGTTCGGCCACTTTCCTGCCTCCCCTCAGGATAGCGATCCGGTCGGAGGCAGCCATGACTTCGCTCAGCTTGTGACTGATGAAAATGATCGACAGACCCTGCCGGGTCATGCTTCGCAGGATATCGAACAGGCGCTCCGCCTCGGTCCGGGTAAGGACAGCGGTAGGTTCGTCCAGGATCAGGATCCGCGCGCCACGGTAAAGCGCTTTGAGGATTTCGACACGCTGGCGTTCTCCGACCGAAAGACCGGATACACGGGCATCCGGGTCGGTTTTCAGGCCGAATTTCTCAGACAGGGCAAGCAGTCGGATGCGACCCTCGTCACGACGGCTTCTGACTCGAATCAGCGGTTCCGATCCAAGCATCACATTGTCGAGGACACTCAGGTTACCCGCCAGCGTGAAGTGTTGGTGCACCATGCCAACACCGGCCTGAATGGCGGAACGGGGGCGACCCGGCGGCAACGTCTGCCCGAAGACATTCACGGTGCCCTCATCGGCGGCGTAATGGCCGAAGAGGATGTTCATCAAAGTTGTTTTGCCGGCACCGTTTTCGCCCAGGAGCGCGAGAATCTCGCCGTTTTTCAACTCCAGCGTCACATCGTCATTGGCGGTCAATCCGCCGAAGCGCTTTGTTATCCGGTCAAGATGTAAAACCGTGCTCATTCCGCTATCCCGGCGACGGGAAAGGGAAATGGGATCCGCGGCAGGGCCGGCAGGATCCGCGAGGCAAGCGCCAGAAGAGCGCGGTCGGACTGCTGCGGGCCGATGATCTGCACCCCGCGTGGGAGGCCGTCCAACATGGCTGCCGGCATGGCCAGCGACGGAAGGCCTGCAAGATTGGCGAGCGCCGCGCAGGGCGCCATTGCCTCCATACGCTGCAAATGCCTTTCAAGGTCTGTATGGTCGGTAGGAAAGTGGCCGGTCAGGGGCGGGGGACCGGAAAGGACAGGCATCAGTACCGCATCGCACCGCGACAGCAGCGCAGTGTGCGTGGCATTCGACAATTCCGCCAGCCGGTTGGTCACAGCAAAGATTTCGATCCCTGACATCGCACGGCCTCTCGCCCTGTTCGCGGCGGCCAGTGGGCTGATTTCGCTGTCCGCAACCTCCAGTGAATCCAGGCTGGCGGCGAGAGCGACGGCGAGAATCTCTCCGATCAGTAAGAGGACATCCTGCCCCAGCTCCTCCGGTGCCTCCTTGGCCACGACCTCGCATTCCGCATCAGCCAGATAGTCCGAAACCCGCGCAGCGGCGGCGGCCTCACCGGATTCGCATGCCGGAGGTATTGCCAGCCCGATCACCGGCACATCCGGCAGCCGGGCCTCGGCCTCTGTCAGACATGTCATCTCGAAAGCTGTCGCGACATCCCTGAGCGACCGGGCCAGGACTCCCTCGGATGCGATTCCCATCAGGTGGTTTGCGAAGATCGGTCCTGCCACCACTGCTCCGCGCGAGGGTTTCAATCCCCAGAGACCGCATGCCGCGGCCGGCACACGAAGGGAACCCGCCGCGTCGGTGGCGTGGGCAATGGAAACGATACCGCCCGCCACCGCCGCCGCAGCGCCGCCGGACGAACCTCCCGGAGTTCGATCGGTATCGAACGGATTCCGCGCCACGGGCCCTTGCGGCGGTTCGGCACTGAATGCAAAGCCAAACTCGGGAACGGTCGAAAGACCGATGGGTGCCAATCCACCGGCCCGAAACGCGCATGTCAGACGACCCTCGGTCTCCCGATCCGTGGCAGGCAGTCGCCGCCGCAGCGCTTCAGACCCCAGACCCTGCCGCAGGCCGGCCACCGGGGCACCGAGGTCCTTGGCCAGCATTGGAACGCCGGCGAAGGGGCCACCCGTGGCTGCACCCTCCTCCGCCATGCGCAAGGCCTCGCTCCTAGGGAGCAAGGCTACGACCGCCCCGAGATCCCCGCGCGTTACGGCCGCATCATATGTGGCATCCACGACAGCCTGCGGGCTGACCGCACCTGCGGAAATCGCCTCTGCCAGCGCCGTCGCGTCCGCCACACTTCCGAAACCGCTCAGGCGGGCTCGGCGGGATCGATCGGAACCTCGAAGCTGCCCGCCTCGATCATCGCCTGCCTTGCCTCCATGGCCGGAATTGCTCCTGCCGGCACCATGTCTTTCACATAGACAAGCTCATTGCCTCCATGCGCCATGAAGGAATACTCGGTGTAGTCACGCCCCACCGGGTTGCCCGCCTGCACATCGGCCACGGCTGCCGCGATGGTGGGCCCGTAATTCCAGATCGCGTTGGCGAAAACAGTGTCGGGATAACGCGGGGTGTAGTCGATCAGGCTGCCGATAGCCTTCACACCGCGTGCCTGCGCTCCATCCGCCGTGCCGATGCGCTCGCCGAAGAGGATGTCGGCACCGGCATCGATCTGGGCAATCGCGGCTTCCTGCGCGCGTGCCGGGTCGAACCAGGCACCGATGAAGCTGTTAAGAAAGGTGGCGCCGGGGTTCACCTCGCTGACACCCATGCGGAATGCGTTGATCAACAGGTTCACCTCCGGGATCGGATAGCCGCCGACTGAACCGTAGACGTTGCTCTCAGACATGGTCCCGGCGAGCATGCCGGCGAGAAAGGCGGCTTCGTGGTTACGGGTGCCGAACACGCCGAAATTGTCGCCCTGCGGTCCGCCGGAGGATCCCATAAGAAACGCCGTGTCGGCATAGTCGGTCGCCACCTCACGGGCCTCGCGTTCGACGGCATAGGACTCGCCCCAAATCAGTTGCATTCCGGCATCCGCGTATTCGCGCATGGCACGCGGATAGTCGGTAGCCGCGACACCTTCGGAAAACTCGTAACTGATCAGACCCGCGCCGGCGGCTTCCTGCATGGCAAGGTGGATGCGGCTGTTCCAGGCATTTTCGACCGGGCTGGCATGCACACCGGCAACGCGGAGCGCAGCCTGCGCATGCGCACGGCGAAGATATGCGGGCAGAGCCAGCGCAGCTGCGGCGCCTGCCAACATAGTGCGGCGGGTGATTGTGAGGGTCATAGCTGTATCCTTTCAAACAATTGTCGACAGATTTCGATCAAAACAAACAGGATTTCGCACGGCAGGCCGATCGGCAGAAGGCGGTACGGTGAATTGGTCGGTTGCGTCGGAATCAAGCACCGGAATCATTTCGGGGATGTAGATCGGCCGGCACCCGTCGGGAAGAGGCAACGCGCACAATAACCGGACACACATGCGGAATCCCCTCCATATTTGACCAAATGATAAAACAGGATGAAATGTGACACAATGTCGGTTATCAACTGCGATGACCGCAGTGAATCGTGCCAGAGTGCCAAACACAGAATCCGGCGCAAATTCGGAATACTAACCGACGAAAGCGCGTTCGATGACAAAGTCCGCCGGCGAACTGTTGGAGCCTTCGGTGAAGCTGTCGGCTTCAAGCAGCGATTTCATATCCTTGAGCAGGGCCATCGCGCCACAGATCATGCATCTGTCTGATTTTGCATCGAGGCCGGGAATACCCAATTCCCGGAACAGTTCACCGGACTGAACTAAGTCTGTGATTCGGCCCATCCTATCTGAAGTTTCGCGTGTCGTTGTCGGATAGTGGATCAGCCGTGCCTCGGCTTCCTCACCCACCAACGGGTCTTCCCGTGCCGCCGCGACCAACTCAAACCCGTAGGCAAGCTCGGCCACCTCACGGCAGGTATGTGTGAGGATAACCGTTTCAAATTTTTCGTAAGTTTCCGGATCGCGGATCAGGGAAGCGAATGGCGCGATTCCGGTGCCCGAGGAATACAGGAACAACCGCTTGCCCGCGAGCAATGCGTCATTGACCAGGGTGCCGGTGGGTTTCGGGCGCATGAGGATGGTGTCGCCCGGGGTGATTTTCTGGAGATCCCGGGTCAGCGGGCCATCCGGAACCTTGATGGAAAAGAATTCGATCTCATCATCCCAGCTGGGGCTGGCAATGGAATAGGCGCGGTAAATCGGTCGTTTCGCATTGGGAAGCCCGATCATGACGAATTCACCGGATCTGAAGCGAAATGATCTCGGCCGTGTCATGCGAAACATGAACAACCTGTCTGTATAGTGACGCACCGAGGTCACGGTCTCGGCAAAGACTCCCGCGGGAATTGGGAATTCTTCGCCCGGAAAGGGCTTGGCAGACGCATCGTTGCCGACTTGTGCGTACTCGCTCAATTCCAGAATTCCGAATTAATGATCCGCCGGACAACTGTTGTCAGGTGGAATGACCAACGAATCGCATAGGAGGCGGCAGGATGCGTGTCAACGGAATTTGCCGTCCGTTGCCGGATTGAACAGCCCCGGTAGAACGCTACAATCGAAACGCCTGGCAAGCTTGAAAAGGAAAGGGCTATGTCTGACGATGCACGCAAACTCGTGATCCGAAATATCGGTCTGCTGTTGTCCGGAAAAATCGAGAACCCCATTCTTGATGGGGATTGTGTCATTTCCATCGGCGGCCGTATCGAGGCCATCGGCTTTGAGAAGGACCTCGACACCGGTGATGCCGATCAGGTGATTAACGCCAATGGCGTTTCGCTGGCACCTGGACTGATCGACAGCCATGTTCACCCGGTCATCGGCGACTACACGCCGAGGCAGCAGCAGATGCACTGGATTGACTCTACCCTTCATGGCGGCGTCACCACCATGATCTCCGCCGGCGAGGTGCATATGCCCGGCCGTCCCAAAGACATTGTCGGCCTCAAATGCATGGCCGTTGCGGCACAGCGTTGGTACGAAAATTTCCGCCCATCTGGTGTCAAGGTTCTGGCCGGTGCGCCGGTCATCGAACACGGCATGGAGGAGCAAGATTTCAAGGAATTGGCCGAATCCGGCGTCAAGCTGCTGGGCGAAGTCGGCCTCGGCTCGGTCAAGGATGGAGCCACGGCGAAGCGGATGGTCGACTGGGCCCGAAAATACGGGATTCAGAGCACGATTCACACCGGCGGCCCCTCGATTCCGGGCTCCGGCCTCATTGACAAGGACGTCGTCCTGGAAGCCGGCACGGATGTGGTCGGGCATATCAATGGCGGCCATTCGGCACTGCCCGATGATCAGATCATCTGTCTCTGCGAATCCTGCCGCAACAGCCTGGAGATTGTCCATAACGGAAATGAAAGAGCGGCCCTGCTGACGCTCAACACCGCGCGTGAGCTCGGAAAGCTCGATCAACTCATCCTCGGAACCGATGGTCCCGCCGGTTCCGGCGTGCAGCCGCTGGGCATTCTGCGGATGATCGCGCTGCTGTCCAGCCTCGGGAATATTGATGCCGAAACTGCGATCTGCTTTGCAACCGGCAACACTGCCCGCATGCGGAAGCTCGATGCCGGCCTGCTCGAGCCGGGACTTTCGGCGGATTTCGTCCTCATGGACCAAGCTCAGCACTCACCCGGAAACACGATGCTGGAGTCAGTCCGGCAGGGGAACCTGCCCGGTGTGGGAATGACGGTCATCGATGGAATCGTGAGATCGCAGAGAAGCCGCAACACACCCCCGGCGAAGCGCCTTCCGGAAATCGAATGACTTCAGGGAACCTGCCGCCCCCTTACCGTCCAAATTGCGCAGAAGCTGCAGATGGGACAGTTTCGGGCGTGTATTGACAGAGCTTCGCACGCTCATGCCACGTGACCCCGACATGCTCTTGGTTCCAAATCGGCTGCAGGTGGCTCGGCGATGCGACACATGCGGCGACGTGGAGCCTGGTTTTCGGGGCAGTCCTATTCATGCAGTTCCAGTGAAACCCGAAAGTCTGCTGAACGTCCACCAATTTGACTTATGTATTGAACAATATATAGCTTTAATGCCTATTATATAAGACATATTATGAAAACGCTGGCAACAAATGCTCTTCCCAGAGCCGCTAGGCAAGCCCTCGCCAAGTTGGGCGCCGACATCGTGGTCGCCCGCAAGAAACGTCGTATCTCGACAGTTTCCATGGCCGAGCGCGCGTTCATCAGCCGTGGCACTCTCTACAAAGTCGAACGTGGCGACCCGTCGGTCTCGATTGGCATCTATGCTACGATCCTGGTTATCCTGGGTCTCCCCGACCGTCTCGCCCAGGCGGCCGACCGCCGCGACGATACTCTCGGACTGGACATCGACGAGGATCGACTGCCAAGGAAGGTGCGGCCGCGTCGCCGGTCACGGTCATGACCGACACCATCGAGATTTTTGTCGGCGATAGCGGTGAGACGCGTTTCGTCGCCCGATGCCACTACATCGCCAAGCGACACAGCCAGAGTTCGGTCTTCGAGTATGCCGACGGATGGTACGGCCGCGCCGATGCTTATGCCCTGGATCCAGCGAACCTACCGCTGGAGCGCCGGCAGATATACACCTCTTCCAGCAAGTCGGCATTGCCTGGCGCGCTTCGTGACACTGCCCCGGACCGCTGGGGCCAACAGCTGATTCGACGCGCCTTTCGCAAAGTCGGCGAACAACGCACCTTGTCCGAGTTCGACTACCTCCTCGCCATTAGTGATCGGACGAGAATTGGCGCGCTCCGGTTCCGCAGGGAAGGCGAAGAGACCTTTGACCACGATATCGGACGCTACCGCGTGCCGCCACTTATACGGCTGCCGGCACTCCTCAACGCCGCTGACGCGGTACTGTCCAACACCGAAACCGCCGAAGATCTAAGACTCCTGCTGAACGAGGGTTCGCCGCTTGGTGGCGCCCGCCCCAAATCCGCCGTCATCGACAATCACGGTCGCCTGGCGATCGCCAAGTTTCCGAAGACCGACGACGATCGCAGCATCCCGCATGGTGAAATCCTCGCGATGACACTCGCCGCCGCCGCAGGCATCAATGTCGCCCAGGCAACGCTGCTGGACGTGGCCGGCCGGCCGGTGTCCCTGATCACACGATTCGACCGCGATAAAGACCGGAGAATCCCGTTCATTTCCGCCATGACCCTACTCGGGCTCAGTGACGGCGACGAAGGGACCTACACGGATATCGCCGATGTCATCAGGATGTATTCGAGCGCGCCGACCAAAGACCTGCATGAACTGTGGAGGCGGATCGTCTTCAATGTGATGGTCGGCAATCTCGACGATCACCTCCGCAACCATGGATTCCTCTACGATAACGACAACAAGTGGCGCCTTTCGCCCGCCTATGACCTGAACCCGGTGCCGCTGACCGAAAAGGCACGGGAACTGACGACCTGGATATCGGAAGACGGTCCGGAGGCCAACTTGGATCTTGCCCGGGCCGCTGCACCGTATTTCGCGCTGGACCAGGTCCGGGCCAATGCGATCATCAATGAAATCGCGGCCGCATTGGATAGGTGGCAACAGATAGCGCGGCAACTTCGGATGAGCGCATCGGACCTCGCCGCCTACGCGACCGCGATCGAAGACGCAGTATAGGACAGGCGAAACGCCGCCCCGATGAGTGCCACCGCGGGGTTTGGATTCATTTGCCCGGCATGTCTTCACTCAGCCTATCCAACCGGTCAACTAATTCGAGCTTACCAGAAAACCCCCTCTTTTCGGCGACGGCGGACCATAATTTTCAACGGAACTGGGTGCTTCGCTGCGGCAATTCACCCCGCTTCGGGATATTGACGCGTCCCAGGCCGCAGGTTTCCGCCCACCGGACAGAATTCCGCGGTTTTCGCAGCCGTCCGCCCATGGGGAGCTGTTCCCGCTCCGGGCGGGTCACGAATGAACCGGTGTTTCGGGGAACCTCCGTTCAGCTTCGGTTCACTACAAAGACGTGTCTTCGCCGGTTGCCGGGGGAACGATTCTCGTATGTTTCACGTTTTTTTGTTATGTTCAGATTGAGAACTATGCGGCAAGCGCGACCTGCGTCACCGGTTTGTTCCCGTTGGCGCATTCCGGGGGTTTCCAGCCTCCGCTGTGGCTCAGGTGTCATTGCCTGGTGAATACTCCCCAATAGTGCCGAAGCAAAAAACCCCCAGTCTCGGAGGCTGACAGACTGATCCGGCGGGCATGACGCTCGGACACGCCGATAGTTCGTCCGCACGCATGCGGAGCAAGGCTGAATGCAGGTTAACCTGTCAACCGCGTAGACTGAATTTGTGGAACATTTTACGGCGGTCCGCTTGTTTTGTGGACCATGCACGACCCAGCCATTGCGCTGCGGGGGATGGCGTCGGCCGAGGCACAGGTAACCGGTTCGCAGAGTATGCCAAACGGCCGCGCCGCTTGAGTGGAAAGATTGTGCTGGCACCTCAGCCCCCGGGGAGGCGGTAACATCGAATGTGCCGATGCTTGCTTTCCGGGTGTCTTACTCGAACACCAAGACGGCTCCAAACCTCTGCGGCACCGGCACTTCGGGCTGGCTGACGAGGTGCAGGGTGGTTCCTCCTCCTTGCGCAGCGGAACTCAGCACGCACCGAAACCATCATCGCACCGACCCCGCTATTCAATGGTGAGTGACGGCCTCACCTGTTCGGCGTCTTCGATTCCCAGGCGCTTCCGCATATCCTCGGAAACCGGCATCTCCTCAACTTCCCTGAGTGTTCGATCCATGACGCGGCGGCGGGTATCGGTTTTCTCAAGGGTGGCTGAAACTGTCGCAACCTGTTTTTTGACCTTATCCAGCACATCGCCGAATTTTCCGAATTCTGTTTTCACCGCAGAGAGAACCGTCCAGACCTCGCTTGAGCGCTTTTCGATCGCCAGGGTGCGGAATCCCATCTGCAGGCTGTTAAGAATAGCGGCAAGCGTGGTCGGACCGGCAACCACAACCCGAAACTCGCGCTGCAGCTTTTCCAGCAGCACGGGCGATCGGACGATTTCGGCATAGAGACCCTCGGTCGGAAGGTACAAAATCGCGAAATCCGTGGTGTGCGGCGGCAGGACGTATTTCGAGCGGATGTCTCTTGCGAATTTCTCAACGCTCCGCAGCAACCCTTTGGATGCCTGCTGCGCCGCCTCGGCGTCACCGCATTCAGACGCATCGATCAGCCGGTTGTAATCCTCCTGCGGAAACTTCGCGTCGATCGGCAGCAACACCTCTTTGCAGTCATCATTGTCGGGACCGGGAAGCTTGATCGCATATTCAACGATTTCCCTGGTTTGTGGATTGGGCATCGCATTGCTGACATATTGTGTCGGTGCCAATACCTGCTCCAGCAAAGCCCCGAGTTGAATTTCGCCCCAATTGCCGCGCGTCTTCACATTCGTCAGCACCGCTTTCAGATCTCCGACCCCGGTTGCCAACTCCTGCATTTCACCCAAGCCCTTCTGCACTGCCTCAAGCCGTTCGCTCACAAGCTTGAAGGACTCGCCGAGCCTTTTCTCCAGTGTGCCCTGCAGCTTCTCCTCGACAGTCTCACGCATCTTCTCCAGCTTTTCCTCGTTGCTGTCGCGCAGGGTCCCGAGCTGCTCGCCGACTTGCTCCGTCAATCTTCCGATTCGCGATTCGTTTCTGTCGGTCAGAGTTTTGACTTCATTCCTGACTTCCATCAATTTTCCGGACTGCATCTCGCCGATTTTGGTCAGAACTCCGGTCAGAGTTTCGGTGCTTCGTGACTGGGAAGAAACAACTTCTTCACGCAGCTGTTTCGCCGCGGTCGCATTCTCCTCACGGATGCCGCGGAATTCGCCGTGCAGAGACTCAGGGGCGCCGCCCGCTTTGCCGGACCGCGTCAGGACCAAAATCGTCAAAGCGATATTGATCAGGACAAGCATCGAAATCAGAACAATCTCAAGTGACATAACCTCTCCTACCCGTAAGCTTCGGACTTGCACTGATTCTGCACCGCTGCTGACCCCGTCTAACCTGTCAGCGTGAAAACGGACGAGCGGAAAAGATGGCGCTCAGCGCAGACCGTCCCTGCCCTCCGCATCCTCGGCGCGCAATCCGCCGACCCTCGGCAAGGGCCGACCGCTATCGGTCACTGCAACCGCCACCAAGATTTCATTGGCGCGCGGCGAATCATTCAATTGGACTTCCATCCCGTCAAAATGCGAGCGGACATAGGCTGCGTCCTTGTGGCCGAGTGGAATATCCAGCACCTGGCCCGGGGAACCCATCTTCTTTGAGGACGGCACCAGGGCCGCGCCCTTCCCGACCGTTTGCCGTAACGGCGCACCGAGTTTCGGATGCAGAATGGCGGCGGCGTGCTCCAATTCGCCATTCTCGCCGACCATCGCTGCCTTACCATAACTCTCCGCCCGGTGCGGGTCGATGCCGAGAGCATTGACGCACATCCCGCCGAGCAGTCCGCCGAGTTCAGCGCCGATTTCCATCAGATCCGAAAGATCTTCGACATAGCTGCCTGCGAACGGATTCGTGATCACCGCGACAGCCGCAGCCTTGCGGGTCGGGGATGCGATGGCAATGCCATTTTCAATCCTGGTCTCTTCCACAAAAACCGCTGTTTTCCTGATCTCCGCCTTCATCTCAGCCCATCCTCTCCCTTTATATCAGCCACATCCAGACCCAATGCGCGGTTATGAATCCGCGCTCCCGTGGCCATGGTTAACACAAAACAGATTTCATCCCGGCGCGGTGCATCGGCGACGCCGATCTCCATCGTATCAAAATGGCTGCGAACGTAGGCGGCATTGATATGCGCAAGCGGCACGTCAAGTCTGGTTCCGGGCGGGCCGACTTTTTTCGCCGAGGGCACGATGGCTTTGGTTCCACCCAGCACGCGGCGCATCCCGTAGCCTCCAGGCGCATGCCAAAGCGCACCATGCTCAATCTCGCCGGCGGATCCGACAATTGCCCCCTTGCCGTAACTCTCAACCAATGAACTGTCGCCGCCCAACATCCGGATCAGGCGCTCCGACAATTCAACGCCAAGCGGTTTCAAATCCTCCATGAATCCGGCAATTTCCTCGACATAGGAACCGGCAAAAGGGTTGGCTGCGACGGCGAGCGCGAAAGCCCGGCGCAACGGCACTGCCGGCGGCGGGCCGCCTTCATGATGGATCTCTTCCAGACCCGCAACAAATTTCCGGATCAGCAATTCAGGCATCGATGTGTCTCCGCTCCATTCCACCCTTTCGCAGTGCCGGGTTTGCGACCAGGCGCGACTGCCCGCTCAGAAACAGACCGGCCGCTTCAATCCACCCGTTGCGACGCATCTCTTCGGCGAGCACAGCGCCCGGTGTCAATGCCGCATTCACTTCCGCCTCCGTCAAATAGCCGCGACCGACCACGACAGGACGGTCTCCCAGATCTGTATCCGGCGACAGGCTGTCCGCCGGTTCCCGTTTCACCGCCGCATGCCCCGGAAGGTCAACCGCATTCGCGATCAATGTCGCCGCCGCGTCGGCTGCGGCGGCGGATGCGGCGAACACCGTCACATTGTCGGCGATCCCCAGTGAGTGGCTGCGCCCGCCCCGCCCACTGCTGGCAATGCCCCGGACCGGCATATCCCCGGTGATCGTCACATCGCCGAAACGGTGGCCATCGAGTCCGGCAAGCGCGACAGCGAAACTGCAGCCGGGTATAAGGTGAAATGCGATATCGCCGCCATTGTTGACGAAGGCCCGGTCGAGCCTGGCGGCAGCCATCATTGCCGAGAGCACCTCCTCGGCCACAGCACCGGCGACAGCTGCCATCGGCGTTATGAAGAATCTTCCCGCATGCGGCGCCACCGCCACCGCCATGCGCCGCGCGATCGGGCCCGCTGGCTGGTGCGGCACTTTGTCAATGGGCGTCCGCAGCAGCGGTAATTCTTCGACCAGCTCTTCAAGCAACCCGTCGAATCGTTCCGTCGCTGCCCTCAGCGCTGCCTGCTCATGAGTTCCGGTCTGCGCGGTGACAGAGATAATCAAATCAATTGGACCGTGACTGAGATGCAACCCCTTCTTGTCAGGCAGGTGGCGCGCAAGAATCACTTGGCCGGCCAGCGGTAATTGCCGGGTGCCGTCGGGTCGTGTGCCGCCGAACCCCGTTCGACTCGGCGGATTTCCGGATCGAGGATCGATTCCACCGGTCTGATCTGACCGGCATGGCCGCCAAGGCGCACAAAATCATCCCGTCGCATGGTGAATTCGACCGGGGCGACCAATGCCGGCGTCGGCACATAACCGAAAGACTGGCCTGGCATATCCATGACATCGACCATGAAGGTGATACCGCCTCCCGGCCAGACATAGGCTTCCGCACCACCGCATGAGACATGCGTCAGCGACTCTTTGACGGACAGGGTAAGACGCACCGGATTCTCGGTGACTCCGGCGCGCAACGAACCGCCGGCACCGCCCATGAACAGCACCGAGCACAGGGCCGGTTCACAGTTTTCGGCAATGCGTTCAACAGAGCCGAGCAAAGGCGGGGGGATCTCCGCCGGTTGCGGTTTCAATTCACTGTCCAGCTGGTAATAACTCCACTCCTCACCGGTGGTGGATACCATCAGCAGGCGCAGCCCCGGCCAGGCGGTTTTCGCGTCGATTGAACGGATTATCTCCAGCGGGTCGTCGACATCGGTGCCTCCCCAGCCGGCTCCCGGCGACGCAGTCTGAAAATACCGCCCCGGTGTGGACCGTCGGCCCTTGACGCGAATACCGCTCGGAGGCAGGCCAAGTTGCTTGCCGGCTTCATGCTCCGTGAGAACGCCGGTGATGTGATCATCCACCACCACAACCTCGTCCACGTTCGGTGCCCACTGCATCGCAAACATGCCGATCGCCGCCGAACCGCATCCGACACGCATCAGATTTTCAGCTTCGCCATTGATTACCGGTGCCGCACCGGCCTGCACGATCAGCTCTGCGCCCTGATCCACCTGCATCGCCACCGCTTCGCGGTTACACAGGCGCAGCAATGCGTCACAGGTCACACGGCCTTCGTTTTTGCTGCCGCCGGTCAGATGTTCAACGCCACCGAGTGACAGCATTTTGGAGCCGTATTCGCTGGTGGTGACATGCCCGACGGCCTCGCCACTGACCCGCACCGCCGCCTGCTCCGGACCCAGGCTCCGATCGGTATCGATTTTGACCTTGGCACCGCAATAGCTGAAAATTCCCTCCGTGACGACGGTGACCATGTCGACATCATCAACCACGCTGCTGACAATGAAGGGTGCCGGTTTGTAATCAGGATAGGTGGTTCCCGCCCCAATTGCGGTCAGGAAGGATTTTTTTGACCGCACCAAGTCGCCATCCCACTGTCCGTCGCCCTCGAGGAAGGGAACGGCAAACCCACCACTCTCTGCCGCTGCCTCAATGACTGTCAGCGGATCCAACCGCACCAATTTCCCGTCATGGTTGGCGTAGCGGTCACAGGCGCCGGCCCGGCCCTCGGCGATGAAGCACATGACCGGGCAGGCATCGCAGCGGATTTTCGCTGAGAGTTCAGCCATCGGCCACCTTCCGTATTGCGGCGAGTACCCGGTCCGGGGTTGCAGGAATCCGTCTCAGCCGCGCACCGCTGGCATCCCGGATCGCGTTCAACAACGCTGGAGCGGTTGGGATCAACGCATGCTCTCCCAACCCCTTGGCACCATAGGGACCGACCGCATCCGCCTCCTCGATGATAATGCATTGCACCGGTGGCACATCCCCGATTGTCGGAATGAGATAGTCATGCAGATTCTCCGTCCGGCCGGGAATATATTCCTCCATCAATGCCATGCCGAGACCCTGCGCCACACCACCTTCAATCTGCCCCTCCACCAGTAACGGGTTGATGGCCTTTCCGACATCATGCGCCGCCACGACCTGCAATGCCCTCACGGTTCCAAGAGCGATATCCACCTCGGCGACCACCAGCTGCGCAGCATATCCGAACTGCGCATAGGGGACACCCTGCCCGTTCTCATCAAGGGGCGTTGTCGGGGGGTCATACGTTTCAACGGCGCGTAATACATAGCCCTCGCCATCCGGTTCCAGCCTGCCGGTGTCAACCGCATGCACTGTTCGGCCATCGCTGACTTCAATAATGCCGCCGCGGCTCGAAATCACCGCCGAATCGGAAGCATTGCACAGCCGCAGAATTCGTCGGCGCAGTGTCTCGCCGGCAAGCCGCGCCGCATTGCCGGAGACATAAGTCTGACGCGATGCGGATGTCTTGCCGGCGTCCGGAGTGAGATCGGTGTCGCCGCCGACGAGAATCAATTCAGCCACAGGAATTCCAAGCGCCTCAGCGAAAATCTGCGCAATGACCGTATTGGCCCCCTGTCCGATATCGACCGCCCCCTGATGCAGCACAATCCGTCCATCCGGTCTGACACCGGTTTTGATCGTCGACGGGTTGGGAAGCGATGTATTGCCGCAGCCGTACCAGCCGCTGGCAATGCCGACACCTTGCCTGAGGGGTGACTTCGACTGTTTCGCAGAATCGTTGAATCCGGCAACTGCCGACCGCGCCGCATCCCAATGCGCCTGCAGCGCCTGAAAACAACTCTTGATGCCGACACCCTGATTGAAGGTCTGACCGCACACTGTGGGCTCCCCATTGCGGAGCGCATTGCGCAGCCGGAATTCAAGCGGATCGATACCGACGCGTTCAGCGAGTTCATCAAACAGGCATTCCTGCGCAATCGCGCTCTGTGGAACACCAAAGCCGCGGAATGCCCCCGAGGGCGGGCAGTTGGTGTGGATTGCGCGGGATTTCGCCCGGTAATCGGCCACCAGATACGGGCCGGACGCATGTACCGGCACCCGGTTCACGACCGTCGGCCCCCATGATGCGTAAGCGCCGGTGTTGAAGCTGCCGTCATAGTCCAACCCGCAGATCCGCCCCTCAGCATCAGCGCCGATGCGCATCGTGATGCGTGCCGGATGGCGTTTGGTCGTCGACTGCATGGATTCCCTTCGGGAATAGGCGATGCGCACCGGCTTGCCGGTCTTCAGCGTCGCCAGTGCCAGATAGGGCTGCACCGAGAGATCAAGCTTGGCACCGAAACCGCCGCCCGCGGCGACCGGAATGATCCTGATCTCCGGCGTTCCCAGGATCACCTGCATGCTTTCGAGGTCCATAACCGGCGCCTGTGTGCCAGCATGGATTTCGACGCGCCCATTCACCAGGCGCGCGCAGCCAGCCTCCGGTTCGATATAGGCATGCTCCACGAAAGAGGTCTCAAACCTGCCCTCAACGATATGCGCCGCCCGGTCGAGTGCGGCATCCGCATTGCCACACTGAACCAACCCTTCACACATCACATTTCCGGCACGGTCCGGGTGCACCTGCGGAGCATTGTCCGCCATGGCGTCATCGAATCCGGCGAGCGCCGGCCGTTCCTCCCAGATCACCGGAAAGCAATCCTCATCAAATGCGCGCATCGATTCCGGATATCCGACAATGGCTGCCACCGCCTCGCCGGCAAAACGGGTTTCAGAAACCGCGAAGACCGGTTGATCGGCAAATCCGGGAATGACACCGAAACAATTCTCGCCGGCAATGTCAGCGGCGGTCAGAACCGCTTCGATTCCCGCCCTGCCATCGACAAAGGCCTGCAAATCCCCGAATGAAAAACCGGCCCTCGCAAAGGGCGAGCGAATCACCCGCACCGCCAACCAGCCGGCATCCCCGACATCATCTCCGAATTCTTCGACCCCCGTCACCTTGGCAAAACCGTCAAGCCGGCGAATGCGGCCGCCGAGCGGAGGTGCCTCCACTTCCTCGAACGCCGTCTCTCCCCGGGCAGCGTCGATAACCGCGCGGATAATTTTTCTATAGCCGGTACAGCGGCAGAGCACGCCGCCGAGCGCATCCTGAATCTCCTGTTCCGTCGGACAATCAACATTGCGCAGCAAGGCCACTGAGGACACCATCATCCCCGGCGTGCAGATTCCGCACTGCGCCGCACCGTGGTTTTGAAATGTCTCAACCAGAGCCCTTGCCCCGGGATCACCCTTGATCAGCCCTGACAGCGTCTCGACTGTTTTGCCTCGCGCCTGCTGCGATGCTGTCAGGCAGGCGCAGACCGGACTGCCCTCCATCAGGACGGTGCAGGCGCCGCAATCGCCGGCGTCGCACCCCACCTTCACATCCCTGGAGCCAAGCCGTTCACGCAGCGAGATCGACAGCCGCTCACCATTGGCAGGCCGAATCGAAACCCTTTCACCATTCAAGGTGAATTCGACCCGCGGCTGCACCCATACCTCATTCAATTTCAGCTACCTCAGCCAAGGCCCGGCGAATCAATTCCTTGACCGAACAGAGCCGGTATTCAGCACTTCCGCGCACATCGTTGATTGGAGACAACGGACGCAGATGGTCATCACTTACAACCAGCTCGGAGAGTTGCTCAATGTGCATTCCACGCAGTTCATTCTCAAGGCGGCGCAATCGCAGCGCTGTCGGGGAACAGGCACCGACCGCCAAACGCGCCCGGCGCACGCGCGAATCCGTGAACTCGACGAGTGTCGCCACCATGGCAATCGAGATAACCAGGTATTTCCGGCTGCCAAGCTTGAGAAATGAACTCCGCATTTTCCCGGGGTGCGGTGGGATTATCACCGCTGTCAGGATTTCCCCAAGTTTCAAATCGACCCTTCGCGGACCGATCAGGAACTTCTCCAGCGCCACCCAGCGCGAAGCCGCAGCGGATGTGATTTCAACTTTCGCTTCCAGCGCCAACAAGGAAGGCACGCCATCGGCGGCAGGCGAAGCATTGCAGAGATTTCCACCGATCGTGGCTGTGTTCTGGATTTGCACCGATCCGATCGTCCGTGCGGCCGCCTTCAGCCCGTCAAAAGCCGGCGGTAATGGATGGTTGATAAGTTCGCTCCAGCTTGTCGCCGCGCCGATGCGCCAGCCCGCCGCGCTCTCCGAAACACCCCTCATCTCCCGTATATTGGTCACATCCAGAATCTTCGTCGGTGCCTTTCCCGGCAAAGCGGGAGGGAAAATATCGGTTCCGCCGCCCAACAGCCTGGTATCCGCTGATGTGAGTGCGGCAAGAGCGTCTTCGAGCGAATCCGGTGCGTGGTAACTCACGATCGACGCATCCTTCGCCTTCCAGTCGGCGCAGACTCGAATAGTCTGCCCAATCACCTGAGATGCACTCACTTATGCGCCTTTCCGCCCGGTAAACAAAGTGGATTCATCCGCCGGCAATGAGAAGCAAAAAGAACACAGCATCCGCATTGCTGAATCGCTGCCCTGCCCCTACCTTGTCAGGGTGTCAGCTATTCTTGCTGTACCGTTCGGAGAATCGTTCGCGTCATGACCACCACACAGCACGGACAAGCCTGGATTTTCCGCACCTATGCCGGCCATTCAACTGCCGCCGAATCCAATGCACTTTACAAATCCAATCTTGAGAAAGGCCAGACCGGCCTATCCGTCGCCTTCGATCTGCCGACCCAGACCGGATATGACAGCGACCATAAACTGGCCCGCGGCGAAGTCGGTAAAGTCGGAGTTCCCATTTGTCATCTCGGTGATATGCGTAAGCTCCTGCATGGCATTCCGCTTGACCGGATGAATACATCCATGACGATCAATGCCACCGCTCCCTGGCTGCTGGCACTGTATATCGCGCTGGCGGATGAGAATGGCGTCAACCGGACTGAACTCCGGGGCACGGTCCAGAATGACATCATCAAGGAATATCTCAGCCGGGGCACATATATCTGTCCGCCGGCGCCCTCGCTTCGGCTGGTCTCGGATGTCGCCACCTATTGCTATGAGCATTTGCCGAAATGGAACCCGATCAATGTCTGTTCCTACCATCTGCAGGAGGCCGGTGCGACGGCCGAGCAGGAACTGGCCTATGCGCTGGCAACGGCGACCGCGGTGCTGGACCGCGTGCGCGGCAGTGTGAATCCCGACGACTTTCCACGCCTGGTCGGCAGAATCTCATTTTTTGTCAATGCAGGCATCCGTTTCGTCACAGAAATGTGCAAGATGCGTGCTTTCTGCGAATTGTGGGATGAGCTGTGCCGCACACGCTACGGCGTTGAGGATCCGAAATTCCGCAGGTTCCGTTACGGCGTGCAGGTCAACAGCCTCGGCCTCACCGAAAGGCAGCCGGAGAACAATGTCTTTCGAATCCTGCTCGAAATGCTCGCCGTGACCCTGTCAAAAAATGCCCGCGCCCGGGCTGTTCAACTGCCTGCCTGGAATGAGGCACTCGGCCTGCCGCGCCCCTGGGATCAACAATGGTCGCTGCGGATGCAGCAGATTCTCGCAATGGAAACCGACCTGCTGGAATATGACGATCTGTTTGACGGCAATCCAGCCGTCGCGTCCCGGGTTGCCAAACTGAAAGCCGGTGCCCGGGAGGAGCTTGCCCGCATCGAATCCATGGGCGGTGCTGTCACATCCATCGGGTATATGAAATCGCGGCTTGTCGAAAGCAATGCCGACAGGGTGCGGCGCATCGAAAGCGGCGAAACCATCGTCATTGGTGTCAACAGCCATATCGAAACCGAAGCCTCGCCCCTTGCCTCCGACAATGCCCCGGTGCTGCGGATAAACGATCAAATAGAGGCGGGTCAGATCGCTGAACTGAATGCCTGGCGGCAGGGTCGGAACGCAGACCGCGTGGCGCAGGCGCTCGAATCCCTAAGCCGGGCTGCGGCAGGGGGAGATAACATCATGCCCGCCTCCATCGAAGCTGCCAAGGCGGGTGTCACCACCGGTGAATGGGGCGATGTCATGCGCCGTTGTTTCGGCGAATACCGCGCGCCGACCGGGGTCAGTCCGGCGCCATCGAACACCGTCGAAGACCTGCAACCCATCCGCGACAAGGTAAATCACCTGTCTGATCGATTGCAGTGCCGGCTTAAATTCCTGATCGGCAAACCCGGCCTCGATGGCCATTCCAATGGCGCCGAACAGATTGCCTGCCGCGCCCGCGACTGCGGCATACAGGTGGTTTACGCGGGTATCCGTTTCACCGCCGAGGAAATTGTCGACACCGCCCTTGAGGAAAAGGTCCATATAGTCGGTTTGTCAATTCTGTCCGGCTCTCATCTCGAACTGGTCAGAAACACGGTTGAACTCATGCAGGTGAAGGGAATCGGCGAGGTGCCGCTTGTTGTCGGCGGTATCATACCGGAGGAGGATGCGGCGCATCTCAGGGATCTCGGCGTTGCCGCAATCTACACGCCCAAGGATTATGACCTCAACCGGATCGTCAGCGATATCGTGGAATTGACGGCGTAGCGGTCAGGCTAAAAGCTGCGCCGACGCAGCAGCCAGACAAAGAAAACCCCGCCGACAAGGCCGGTAACCACCCCGATCGGCATATCCTCGGGAGCCGTGAGGATGCGTGCCAGAGTATCCGCCCATAGAAGAAACACCGCGCCAATGGCGGCGGACGCCGGCAATACGCGTCGATTGCTGCCGCCAACAGCCATGCGGGCGATATGCGGCACCATGAGACCGACGAATCCGATAATGCCGGAATATGCGACCATGACGCCGGTCAACAACGCCGCCGCAACGAAAGTGATTAATCTGAAACTCTGCACCCTGATGCCCAGGCTCGCGGCGGTCTCGTCGCCGGCCATGATGCCGTCCAGTTTCGCCGAATAGAGAAAAAAGAACAGGCCGCAGCCAATGAGCACAATCAGCGGATGGCCGAGATGGCCCCACTGGGCGAGCCCGAGACCACCGAGCATCCAGAACACTACGGTGTGGGTGGCACGGGGATCGCCAAAAAAAATCAACAGGTTGGCACAGGACATCACCACAAATGAGACCGCGACGCCGACAAGCACGAGCCGGGAAGCGCTGACCGCCGCGGCGAACCGGGCCACGGCCAGCACCAGCAGAGTGGCGCAGCAGGCACCGGCAAAGGCCATCAGCGGCACCGTAAGCGGCCCCAGAAACAACCCGGTGTGAAGCAATGCCAGAATGGCACCGAAGGCGCCTCCGGAGGAAATTCCCAGAAGATGCGGGTCCGCCAGGGGGTTCCGGGTCACCGCCTGCAGGGCGGTGCCGACCAACGCCAACCCGGAACCGACAAGACAGGCGAGGAGTGCTCTCGGAAAACGGATATTCCAGACAATGGCCGCCTCTCCGGAAGTCCAGCCTTCCCTGCCGCCGCCGGGCAGCAGATTGTGCAGGATGATGTTCCAGACCGTGGATAGCGGCACCGTCACGGCGCCGATGCTCACCGAAACAGCGAGGGAAAAGAGCAGGATGGCGGCAGCGATAACGGTGTGGTGGGTGTGCCACCGAGCAATATTTGCCGGAATCCCGAATATCCGCATCTTCAGAGGGCCCGGTTACCGCAGACCATCCCTGAAAGCTGCGGCCAGCTTGGCTATGGCTGGGATATTCCGCGGCCCCGGGGTTGCTTCGACATATTCAAGGACGACAAAGCGATCATTGCGCACCGCGTCAATCCCGGCCAGCCCTGGATGGGATTTGAGAAAATCCTGCTTCTGCCCGGCACTGACCTCGCCGTAATTGACAATCAGGATGATTTCCGGATCGCGGTCAACGACGCTCTCCCACCCCACAGTTGCCCAGCTTTTTTCCAAGTCATTCATGATGTTGCGGCCACCCGCCGCCTCGATGAGCGCGGTTGGCATGGCGTATTTGCCGGCAGTGAAGGGCACATCCTCGCCGCTGTCATAAACAAAGACAGCGGGTGGCTGATCGAGGGGTGGCAGGGAGGCAAGCAGCGCTTCGAGTTCAGAGCGATAGGAATCAACCAGCGCCCCGGCACGCTCTTCAATGGCGAAAATCCGCCCCAGATTCAGCAGGTCCCGGTACATATCCTGCATCGAGATGCCTGGCCGGGGACCGACATGAATGCAGGATTCGGTCAATTCGTAGACCGCGATACCGAACGGTTCAAGCGAGTCCGGGGTGACTTCGCCGCCAACCCTCATGCCGTAATTCCAGCCGGCAAAATAAAAGTCGGTTCCGGCTGCGACCAGGACCTCCCGGCTAGGATAGCGTGGTGAAAGTTCGGGCAATTCGCCGATCCCCCGGCGCAGCTCGGCGTCCAGGGTTTTCCACCCCGATACCCCGGTATAACCGACCATCCGCTCCGCCAGACCTAACGCCAACATCATTTCAACCATATTGACATCATTGGCCACGGCGGCCTTGGGCGGTTCCTCGAACATGATCTCACGCTCACAACTGCGCACACTCACCGGATCCGCCAATGCCGGGGCCGCTACCACGACCAACGGCAACAAAATTGTCAGGAAATGCATTTCTCTCTCTTTATAGGCTGAAATCAAACTGTCGGCGTCCACAGCCGGCCAGCCGGTCATCAAAAGCGCGCACATTGAAGGCTTCCGACACCAAATCCGCGGTCAGCACTTCTTCCGATGTGCCGAAAGCCAGCATTCGGCCATGCGACAGGACAAGAATCCGGTCGGCGAATTCCATCGCCGCATTAAGTTCGTGCAGCGAGCATACGACGGTGAGGCTGAGCGTGCGCAGCAGCTGCAGAATCTTCAACCGGTGCCTGATATCCAGATGGTTGGTCGGTTCGTCCAGCACCAGAATCCGCGGCTGCTGCGCCAATGCCCGCGCCATCATGACACGCTGGCATTCACCACCCGATAGGGTATTCAGAAGCCGCTCTCCATACCCGTCCAATTCCATGATGCTGATGGCGCTTGCCACCGCATCCTCATCGCCCGCATTCAAGGCGGCAAACCCCTGGCGGTGCGGTATCCGGCCCAACGCCACGACTTCGTTCACGGTCAGCGCGAAATCCGCCGGTTGCTCCTGCAGGACGGCGGCGATCATTCGCGCCGAACTGCGGCGTGGCATGGCAGTGATATCGACACCATCGACCAGAATACGGCCCGCTGTCGGTTTGAGAAACCGGTACAGCAGTCGCAGCAATGTCGACTTACCCGCCCCGTTCGGGCCAACGACAGCGAGAATCTCACCTGCGGCGAGCGAAAACTGCACCCGGTCGAGAATCGGCCTGGTGTCAAGGGTCTCCCAGCACAACCGCTCCACTGAGAGGGATGCGGCTCCCGCGGAGAGGACCGTTCCGAAGCTAGGCTGTGTGAATCCGTCCATGCCCACTGCAACAGTCAGCGCATGGCGGATAGACGAGTTCTTGCTGATGGTTACCCATTATCGCCTTCCTCCGGAACGCCCCGCCCGGTCAAAGAAATCCAAGACGGCAGGTCTCCTGACTTGCGGGTTCATGCGTCTCCGACCCTTCCCGGCCAATTCGGCCAGTGGATAATTTCGGAGCAGCTCACCGCTCACAGTTGCGGGGGCAGTTGCGGATTCGGCGCCTATTGGCTACACCACACCGCATTCCCTTTTCATCAGCCGGACATTTTCGGTCCGGCTGAAACCGTCCCCTCGCGGATAATAAAGCGCACGGCGGGAATCAAGCCAAACCGGAAACTGCGGATTGGGTCGATCCCCGAATTGCGGGGCTGCACTTTATACCAATTGCTCCGGAGCGGAGACCCAAGCCGAATAGCCGTGCGACGACAGGATCAGGGGCAGATGGTAGCGCGCTTCCGGATCGGGCATGGTGAAGCGCAGGACGATTTCATCCAACGCATGTGGCGACGGCACCGGTTTCCGATCCCAATAGGGACGGGTTGAAAATGTCAGCTCGTACCGGGCATCGGGAGCTTCCTCCGAAACATCCACATTCTCAAGGATGCGGCCGCCGGGATCCGATTCGGATGCGAACAGCTGTCTTGCCGAAGTCAGGCTGACCAATCTCGCCTGAATACCGCCGGCATGCGTTCCGTCGGTTGCGTCCAGAATATGTGAGGAAACAATCGCCATCATTCGATGGACGCTTTGTCACGCTTATCGGAGGTCGCCGCCACGATCGGCGAAATGACCCCCCGGCATTTGACATTCACACAGGCGGTCTTGTTTGACTGCATCGCCCGCCGAAGGGCTGGCCCGAGTTCTTCCCGCCTGGTCACCAATTCTCCATGCCCGCCAAGACCTTCGAACATGGAATGAAAGGGAATTTCACGAAAATCGGTGGCGAAATGCCGTCCATCGGCAAACAATCGTTCCTGCTGCTGGCTGATGCAGTCAAGCCCGCCATTATTGTCGATGACCACGGTTATCGGCAACCCTTCCTGGAACGCCGCCTCAATCGATAACCCGCCTGAAAGAAAGGCACCATCCCCCGAGACCACCACCACACCGCTTTCCGGATGGCTGGCTTTCGCGGCAATTCCCAGGCTGACCCCGATACCGAGCAGGGAATAATTCCCCGGATGCAGGATTCCACCGAGTTTTCTGCCGCGCCAACCCGCCATGTTGACCGCGATCTCGTTCCAGAAATGCGTGTTGCCGCCGTCGAAGACCAGCCAATCCTGTTCTCCCATTTCGGATTGCACATCGAGGCTCAGTTGCAGCGGGTGAAGCGGCCCTCCGGCGGCCGCGTCCTTTACCGACTCGGATTCAATATGGACTTCCCATTCGGCGACCCAGGCGGAACGGCGTTGCCGCTGAAGATCGAACCAGTCGGGCCAGGATCCTCCGATGTTTTTCAACCCGTCGAGAAATGCCCCGGGATCACTCAGCAAAACCTCGTCCGCGGCGAAATTATTGTCCAGCTCTTCATCACTGCCGTTCACACAGATCAGGGTCGTTTCTTTCCTGAAGAAAGGTGGATTGCCGAAATTCATCTGGTTGTCGAGCCTGCCACCGACCATCAGCACCAGGTCGGCTTCGTGGATGGCGGCTTTCGACGGATGGTACTGGTGAAAATCCGCAAGCCCCATATAGGCACCGCATCCCTCATCCAGAAGCTTCGCATGATACGGCACATTGAAGACAGGAATCCGCGCAGCCATTCCGGTGTCGGCGAGTTTTTTCTCCGCACCTGACCACCAAATGCCGTGCCCTCCGATCAACACCGGGCGTTCGCAGCGTCCGACGATATCGAGGATACGCGCCAAAGCCGCCGGTTCCGGCCAAGCGCGCCGGGCCGGTTTCGGTCCACGGAACCACGGCCGCTCGTCGAGGCCGGCATCGGCATCGAAAGATGAAAACATGATATCGACCGGGAGGCTCAGATGCACCGGGCCGGGATAACCGGTTGTCGCCACTTGCCAGGCACGGTCAACGAATTCCCTGATCCGCATCCCGTCGGTCACTTGGGCTGAATATTTCACCAGCGGTTCTGCGATCGCGACATCGTCGATTTCCTTGAAGCCGCCAGCACCCCGGCGTTTCATGGTAGAGGATCCGGTCACGAAAATCACCGGCGAGCGTTCGCCCGCCGCTTCCAGAATGGCCGGAACCGCATTGGCGAAACCCTCCGGACCGACCAGGCAGACCGAAGGCTTCCGGTTAATTCTTGTATGCGCATCCGCCAGATGTCCGGCGATCTGCTCGTGCGGACAGTTCACAACCGGCACCTGGCATTGCATCAGACCCTCGAGAGCCGGATTGCAAAACCCGCCCGAGAGAGTGAACACCCGGTCGACGCCCTTCTCCTTCAAGGCTCTGGCAAGCAACGCCCCGCCCCGGATGCGCGACCCGGTCATGCGTTCAACACCCGGGTTTCCACCGTCCTAAGACGTTCCGGCAGCGGTTCACCTGTTCGCTCCCTCCGCAGGATGGTCAGGATTCCAGATCACATGCGGGCCGATTTCGCCGATCCGCCTGATGCCCAATTGTGCCATCGCAATATCAACATCCACCGCAAAACAATTCAAAAGCGCATTCAATCCCTTCGCCCCGTCAGCTCCGAGCGCATACAGGACCGGCCGACCCATCATGACAAAGTCGGCACCGCAAGCCAATGCCTTGATAATATCCTCTCCACTGCGGATACCGCTGTCGAACAGCAGAGGGTAATCCGGTCCGACGGCATCTCTGATCGGTGCCAGCAGATCGATCGCCGGCGGCGCGCTGTCGAGCTGGCGGGCACCATGGTTTGAGACATAGACCGCGTCAGCACCCAGATTCCTGATCCGAACCGCTTCCTCGGCTGTGGCTACGCCTTTGACCACCATCTCACCCGGCCAAAGTTTTCGCAGCCTCTCGGCAAACCTCCAATCCGCACCGGCCCGGCTGGCAAACCGGTCGAAGCCCGAATCCTCCGGACCGGATGCAAAATTCCGCGGCGACGGGATCCCGGACATCAATGTCGCCGCCAGCCAGCGCGGATGCAGGCAGAAATCGCAGCAGGTCCGCAGTGACATCCGGAATGGTATGTTCAGCCCGTTCCGCTGGTCCCGCACCCGCCGCGACAATTGCGGCACATCGACGGTCAGCACCAACACCCTGTATCCGGCATCGCCCGCCCGGGTAACCATGCGTATCGACGCATCCTCTGATCTGCCGAAATACAGCTGGAACCAGGCATTGTCGCCTGCCCACCGACGCATGTCTTCCAGGCGACTTGAAGCCGAGGATGATATACAGACCGGCAGATTCAACGATTTGGCGATCTCGCCCATTACCTGATCGGAACCTGGCCAGACGAGGTTGCAAAGACCCATGGGCGCAATGCCGAAAGGCAGATCATACTGCCGACCGAGAAAGGATTTGCCGAGATTCCGTTCGGTCACATCCTGCATGACCCGCGGCTGCAGCATCAATTCGTCGAAGCGCCTCTCGTTGCGGTCGGATCCGACCTCGCGTCCGGCGGCACCCTCGACGAAATCATAGGCGATCCGTGGCAAACGGCGTCGGGCAAGGCGCCTGGCGTCTTCCGTCGAATGTATCCGGCTTGAACTTCGCTGCATTTCCCCGGAGCGGTCAATTTCGGCATTTGGATGTTTACATCCAGGCATTCACCCCCGGCCAATTGAAATATTTTTCCCACTCATACGCAAATTCTATGTTTAGTTTTCATTTGCCTGCCGAATGAATACTGCAATGAATACTATTGGTCGAAACATGCTCGGCTGACTAATACGTTAGCAAATGTCCGGTTGGCACCAGAATTCCACGGCGATGCATTCCAGGAATCCGAACTGCTCACCCGGGATAGGAAGAGGTGAAACATGAAAACATATGCACAAACCCTGCGAAACCTGGCGATCGGTACCATTGCCCTTTCGCTCCAGGGATCAGGCGTCGCGGCTGCGGAAGAGATCGTTGCCAAGCTGTCGATGCACTGGTCGCCGACTCATCACAGCGCCGCACATGGCCAGCTTTTCGCCGATACGGTGAACGAACGGGCGGCTGGAAAACTGCGAATCGAGGTCTTTCCCTCCGGACAGTTATTCGGAATTCGTGAGCAGCTTGGCGCGGTCACATCCGGTGCCGTCGAAATGGGTGGCATCGTCGGTGTTGTTTCCTTCCCGCCGATCAACAAGAATTACAATGTCGTCTCGTTTTCCGGCCTGTTCGACTCTTATGCCGAGCAACGTGCCTTTTTCACCGATGATCCGGTAGGACAGGCGGTCTGGGAAGATATCACCGGCAAGTCGGATTCTATCCTCCTCATGTACAACCCGGTCGGGCCGGTGATGACCTTCAGCACCAAGGAACTGAGCGGAATCGAATCGATGTCGGGGCTGAAAGCGCGGGCGTTGATCGGCGCCGAACGCCCGATGTGGGAAGCATTGGGGGCAAACACTGTCTCCATGCCGACCCGGGAAGTCTATACTGGATTGCAGACAAACATGATCGATACGATCAACAGCCCACCGGGGTCCATCCGCGCCTATAGCTGGTGGGAGTTTCTGACCCATGGCCAGAAGCCGTACCAGTATTTTGCCGATGCCTATATCATGGCCAATGCGACATGGTTCAACGGGTTGCCGGAAGAGTTGCAGCAGCTGTTGATGGAAGTCGGTGCTGAAATCGGTCAGATCTCGACCGATACGATCATGCAGAACGGTGAGGAAACCCTTTCCGAATTCGAGGGACGTGGCGGCGTCGTCAATGAACTGACCGGTGATGCGAAAGCAGCATTCGATGCTCTGATGCGCGACAAAGTGCGGCCGGCAATCGCCGACAAGCTTGACGCCGAAGTTCTGGAAGCGGCGCAGGCCTTCGCTGCCAACTGAGCAAATGGCAGGACCGGGCGGAATGCCCGGTCCTGATTCTGCTGGAGCTGGCCAGTCATGCGCCTCTTTCTCCAATGGTTTCGCCGGCTGAATCGTACGCTTGAACTGATCACCGCAGTTACTTCGGCCACTATCGCCGGCGCGATGGTGCTGGCGCTGACACTGAGCGCGCTTACCCGTTTTTTCAGTGGAACCGGCTATGACTGGTTCATTGAGCTGCCACCCTCGCTTGTGCCGTGGATGGTTTTTCCCCTTCTCGGTCCACTCTTGCGGTCCGGCTCGCACATCCAGGTGGATTTTCTGCCGAATGTGATTTCCGGCCGGCCGCAGTTGGTTTTACGGTTCGTGATCCATTCCACCATGCTGGCAGGCGCAGTTATTTTCATGCTTGCCGGACAGGAAGCCGTGGCCTTGTTCCAACGGCTTGGACAATTGATGGAGCTGGAAATCGAAATACCCATCTGGTGGATGTATCTCGCCTTTCCAGTCGGTTTCGGAATTCTTGCCCTGTTCTGCCTGGAACTCATGCTGGAGTCGCTGCAGCAGATGGTCACGGGGAAACCGGAGGCTGCGTCGTGAATGTGACCGCCATAACATTGTCGCTGGTCATGCTGATCCTGGCGGTGCCGATTTTCATGGTATTCGGACTGGGAAGCGCAACCGTGGCGATCTGGGGTATGAACCTGCCCTGGTCCACCTTGATCCAGGTTTCCTTCGGGTCCATGACCAAGCATGTGCTCATTGCGGTTCCACTGTTTATTTTCACCGGCATGATCATGCTGCGCGGCGGCGCGGCGGCGCGGTTGGTGCATTTCGCCATGACACTTGTCGGCCACCTGCCCGGAGGACTTGGGCTTGCCATGATTCTGGCCATGGGGTTCTTCGCCGCTTTCTGCGGTTCAATTCTCGCCGCAATCACGGCGATTGGCACCATCATGATCCCGCAGATGGTCGATCAGGGTTACCCGAAACCGTTCGTGATCGTGTTGGCGGCATCGGCGGCATTCCTGGAAGCTCTGATTCCACCATCCAACGCCGCCATCCTGTTCAGCGCCCTGACCGATGTTCCGGTGTCGCACACCTTCGCGGCAGGATTCGTTCCCGGCTTTGTTCTGATCGTGATCCTGTCCGCTGTCGTCATCTGGCGCTGCCGCCATCTGCGCAACCCGGCCCGCGCCACGCCGTCTCAACGTCTTGCCGCCTTCCGGTCAGCCCTTCCTGGATTGCTGACACCGGTGATCATCCTCGGAGGCATTTACGCCGGGTTGCTGACGTCCTCGGAATCGGCGGCGGTTGCCGGCGTCTGGGCGATCCTGATCGGATTTTTCGCCTACCGGGAATTGACCATCGGTGGGTTGTGCCGTGCATTGCACGATACCGCGCGCATCACTGCGGTGATTTTCGCGATCATCGCGATGGCCACATTCCTCAGCGTTGTTCTGACCTATTCGCAGGCCCCGCAGAAAATCATCGGCTTTTTCACCGCCATGGGCGGCACGCCGATGATGTTCTGGATTTCAGTGGCGGTGATCTGCCTGATTCTCGGAACATTTATTGAAATCGTTCCGGTATTTTACCTGACGGTGCCGATATTCGCCGCCATCGCATTGTCGCTGAATCTGCATATCCTGCATCTCTATGTGGTGTTCGTGGCATTTGCCGGAATCGGAATGATCACGCCACCGGTCTGTGTCGGAATTTACACCGCCGCCGGTGTTGCCGGTGAAAGTCCTGAAAAGGCTTTCCGGGAGGTGCCGCTGTTTGTCATCGTTGGAATCTTCTTCGGTGCACTCATGATCGCAATGCCGGAAGCGGCGACATGGCTTCCGGGACTATTGTGACGCTCTTTCCGCGAATGACTTCACCAGCCGGATTCTACAGCTGATCTGTTCGGAGAATTGCTGCGCGAATTCCATCCCCAGGCGCGGCAGACGCTCCTTGGCTTTGGTGATGATGGTAACAAAATAATCGAGCTTCTGGGTCACCGGACGGAAAACGACATCTCCCATGCGGACCGCCTGTTCAGCGGAAAACGGATCAACAACCGCCAGGGCACCGGTCTCGCGCACAAGCGCCGCAGCCACCGGTACATTGGCAGCGGAGAGCCGCGACCGGTTTTGCAGCAACTGCGATAGTCCGCTGTCAATGGACATCATTTCATCCGGATAGGCACCGCCGAAAGTTACGAAGAATTCAGACTCAGCCAGTTCGGAGAGATCGACCGGACCCTGCCCGACGGCCAGCCTGTGATCCTCCGGGAAAAGGCAGACATAGGGGGCCGAGGCCTGGAAAAGGATATCCACACCCTCATGATCGGAACCACGCCCGATAATTCCGAGATCAAATTGCTGCCTCTGCACGGCATCGACGATCGCCGGCGTGTTACGGGAATGAATCAGGAACCGGACTTCCGGATTAGCGAGATACATCCGCCCGACCGCAGCCGGGAGCTCGGTGGTGGCGACGGACTGGATTGTCGCAATCGAAATCACACCGCTCTCAGAGATACGGATGTTTGTGGCCAGATCCTGCAACCGGTCGAAGCCGAAATACATGTCCTCGACGCCCTGGTAGAAACGTTGACCCTCAACCGTCGGTGTCAGGCCACGGCCGATCCGTGCAAACAATGGAAAGCCGACCGACTTTTCCAAATCCGCGATCAGCCTGCTGACGCTCGGCTGCGAAATATTCATCATCTTCGCGGCACCGGTGATTGAACCGGCCCGGATGGTCGCCCGAAAGGCCTCAAGCTGCCGTGGATTCAAGGCTGATCAAACTGCAATTCACTGCCCTTGCAGGAGATAAAGATGCAATGCGTAGCAGGTGCATACCGGAAACCGCGGTGTCAGAAATGGCAGTGGCTGAAATTTTGGTGGAGCCAAGGGGGGTCGAACCCCTGACCTCTTGAATGCCATTCAAGCGCTCTCCCAACTGAGCTATGGCCCCAACCAGCTAAGGCGGTTGTATCCGCCTGCGAGGATTGGGCACCTAACGCAATGGCGGTGGATTAGCAAGCGCGGCGCCGGTCAATTCTCCTCGTCGGCGGCCACATTGGCAAGCTCATCGAGAGAGACTGAATCTTCATCGCTCTCGTCAAGCACATCATCCAGATCACCCGCCGGATCATCCTCTTCGATCACCCCGACATCATCATCGGCATCCGCGACCCCGGTGGGCGGTGATTGACTGTCGCCGTCAGGATCATGTGCTGCTGCCTCAGGCGATTCCACCTTGATCGCCAATCCGCACGCCGGACATTCGGCAGGGTCGCGCATCAGATCATAGAACCTGGTGCCGCATTCCTCGCATACATGCTTTTTTCCCCAATCCGGTTTAGCCATCTAAGGTCCCTTCACTTCAATAATTCGCCGCGCCCCCTGCCACAGCCGAACGCGACCTGTCAAAGGCTAATCCGGCGGCGGCATCAGATTCCAAGATTGTCCCGCAATAGATACCAACGCGCCGCAAGGGTCGTCAGCGCTTCCCTGAAACCACTGCCGCCGGGAAACTTTCCATGCGGCATGCGGGCAAAGACATCCGCCCTTTCGTCGTCGCCATCGACAGCCTCGGCGAGCAGACGGCCGAACAGATGCGACATGTTCACGCCATGTCCGCTATAGGCGCGGGCATAAAACAGATTGTCGGCAAGCTTGCCGAGCTGCGGCAGACGTGACCGTGTGACCGCGAACATGCCGGACCAGGCATAGTCGATGCGGACATCGGCAAGCTGCGGAAAGACCTTGATCATATGCTGTGTCGGAACCGTGCCGATATCCGGATTGCCCCGCCTGCCATACCACGCTGAACTGCCGAACAGCATCCGCCTGTCAGCCGACAGGCGGAAATAGTCATTGATGAAACGCAAATCATAAGCCGCGGCACCGCCGGGCATCAATTGCCGCGCCAATCCGTCATCAAGCGGCTCGGTCGCAATGATTTCGGAATGCACCGGCATGATCAGCTGCGAAAATTCGTGCCCGGGTGATTCCAGATACGCGTTGCCGCACAAAATCAGGGTGCGGCATCTCACCTCTCCGGCGTCGGTTCTGACAATTGCCGTTCCATCCCCGATTTCAAAGGATCTGACTGTGCTGAGTTCAAACAGCCTGCCCCCCAGAAATTCAAAACTGTCAGCTTCACCCAGCGCCAGTTTGAGCGGGTGAAGATGTCCGCCGGTGTGATCAATCATGCCGCCCTGATAGCGCTCGGAACCGACATGCGCCGACAACCGCTCCCGGTCCAGAATTTCCAAACCCTCGACCCCGCTTTCTTCCCACTCGTTCATCCAGGCCCGCAGTTTCTCCATCTGTGCTCCGGTGCAGGCCAGCGCCAGGCTACCCGGACGCAACTCGCACTCAATGCCGTAACGGGCGATGAATTCACGGATGATGTTCACGCCCTCGGGAATCATCGAGCGGGCCAATTCCCCGGCCGCCGGACCGAGCGTTGCCGCAATCGATCTGATATCTCCGGAATAGCCATTGATGATCTGGCCGCCATTGCGGCCGGAAGCGCCCCAGCCGATGCGGGCGGCTTCCAGAATGGTGACATCATGATCACCGGCCAGATGCAGCCCGGCCGACAAGCCGGTGAATCCTGCCCCGATGACACAGATTTCAGTGTCAATCATGCCGGTGAGAGATGGGCGCGGTTCCGGCGTCCCGGCGCTCGCGGCATAGTAGCTTTCCGGATAACGGCGATCGGTGAAATAATCCCGCAAAGCCACCTGCATCAGGCGGTCTCCAGATAGGTGTCATATTCGAATCCGGAGATGCTGCGGCGGAATCTGTCCGCCTCATACTGTTTGCAGCTTGTGAACATGTCGATCATGTCGGCGGAGAAGATTCCCGCAACCGTTTTGCTGCGGGCGAAATCGGCAATGGCCCGCTCCCAATTGAAATCCAGATCCGGCGTATCGCCGTCATAGGATACGCCGCTTGTCGGCGGTCCGGGCTCCGATTTTGCCTCGATACCGGCGAGGGCGGCACCGAGCAGGGCAGTCAGCACCAGATACGGGTTGGCATCGGCGCCGCTCATGCGGAACTCCAGGCGTCTTGCAGTGCCGGGTCCACCGGGAATGCGCACCGCCACAGTTCGGTTCTCATAACCCCAGCAGGCTTGCCTCGGCGCCAGTGAATTCGGCTGCGGACGGCGATAGGAATTGAGATGCGGCGCATGCACCAGCATGCAATCCTGCATCGATTGCAGCACGCCGCCGACGGCATGTCCCAACATCTCGGATCCGGAATCGGTCCCGTCGTCGAACAGGTTGCCGCCCTCTGCTCCGATGAGGCTGAAATGTGTGTGCATGCTGCTGCCCGAGCGATTGCCGTAAGGCTTGGCCATGAAGGTCGCGGCAAATCCATGCCGACGCGCCACTCCGCGCACCAACCGCTTGAGAAAAACCGCGTCATCGGCTGCCTTCAGCGGATCATCAGTGTGGTGAAGATTAATCTCGAACTGTCCCGGGCCATTTTCTGAGGATGCGGCATCGACAGGAATGCCCTGTTTTTCGCAGGCGCTGTAGATATCATCGAAAAACGCCTCGAGATGTTCAATATCGTCAAGCGAGAGAATCCTGTCCCTGTCCATTCGCTGCCGGCTGACCGGAGACCGGATCGGGCTGGGTCGGCCAGCGATGACATCCACAAGGTAGAATTCAAGCTCAAGCGCTGTCACCGGCTTGAATTCCAATTCCTTGTAACGCCTGCACATCAGTTCGAGTTCGCATCGGGGATCGCCGGCAAAGGGCGATCCATCATCATTTGCCAGCCACATCGGAACCAGACAGGCCGGCACGGCGAGCCAATCGACATGCAGCGGCGGTCTTCCGGTCGGAATGCAGAAAATATCGCCGTCACCGGTCTTGGCGAGGAATTCATTGGAGGCGTAATCCTCGCCCCAAATGTCGCAGGCAAGCACTGATGCCGGCATCCGGGCACCGCCGGAGAGGATTTTGGGCAGCATTGAAGGCGGAAAACGCTTGCCCCGCATCACCCCGTTCAGGTCACAGACGGCATATTCATAGGTTCGGTTTTCGGTCCCCATGGGAGATTCAACGCTTGCGCCCCCGGTGGATGCTCAGGCGTGGATGGCACCGTCGCCGCAGGCGAGTGCCGCTTCCCGTACGGCTTCAGACAATGTCGGATGGGCGTGGCAGGTCAGAGCAACATCTTCCGCCGACGCACCAAACTCCATGGCGACACAGATCTCATGGATCAATTCACCGACAGAAGGCCCGATCATGTGGCATCCCAGAATCCGATCGCTCTCGGCATCCGCCAGAAGCTTGATAAATCCGTCGGCGGACATCGCCGCCTTGGCACGCCCATTGCCCATAAAGCTGAATTTACCAACCTTGTAACCGCGTCCCTCCGCCTTCAAATCCTGCTCGGTCTGACCGACTGAGGCAACTTCAGGATGGGTGTAAATCACCGCCGGAATGACATTGTAATTCACATGTCCCGAATGGCCGGCGATTGTCTCCGCCACCGCCATGCCCTCATCCTCGGCTTTGTGCGCAAGCATCGGTCCGGCCACGGCATCACCGATGGCATAGATGCCTTCCACATTTGTCCGCAGCGCCGCATCGGTCTTCACCTGACCGCCCGCCTCGAGGGCAATTCCCGCCTCCTCGAGTCCAAGCCCCTCGGTGAAAGGCTGCCGCCCGGTCGCCAGCAACACGATTTCGGCGTCCAGGCTCTGTTCGCTATCGTCTTTGCGCGAGCGGAATTTCACCTGTGCACCGGATTTCCCCCTGGTCACCGATTCAACCGCTGATGAAAGCTTGAATTTCAACCCCTGCCGGGTCAACAACCGCTGCAGGGTCTTTGAGATCTCAGCATCCATGCCGGGTGTGACGTGATCCAGATACTCGATAACCGAGACCTCGCTGCCGAGCCGCGCATAGACGGAACCGATTTCCAACCCAATGACGCCGGCTCCGATGACCGTCAGTGTCTGCGGGATTTTCTTCAGCTCCAACGCACCCGTGGACGTCACAATTGTGCTCTCATCAATCGTGACGCCCGCAAGCTGGGAAGATTCCGAGCCGGTCGCGATCACGATATTGTCAGCCGTCAGGGATTTGTCTCCGGTCCGCACCTGACCCTGACCGTTTATGCGGCCCCAACCCTGGATCCAGTCCACTTTGTTTTTCTTGAACAGAAACTCAATGCCCTTGGTATTGGCATCGATGGTCTGCTGCTTGTAGGCGAGCATCTGTTTCCAATCGACGGAGATTTCCTTCGCCGAAATACCCATCTTCGGAAAATTCGCCTGCAATTCATGATGCTGATGGCTCGCATGCAGCAGCGCTTTCGAAGGAATGCAACCGACATTGAGACAAGTGCCGCCGAGTGCGCCGCGCCCTTCGATACAGGCAGTTTTCAATCCCAGTTGCGCGGCGCGGATGGCACAGACATAGCCGCCCGGCCCGCCGCCGATCACAATCACATCATAATCTGCCATTTCGGCCTCCGCTTTACCACCGCTAAGAAACGGGTGTCGGTGTCAGATCTCCATCAGCAATCGACGGGGATCCTCGATCAATTCCTTGACCCGGACCAGGAAGGTGACCGCGCCCTTACCGTCAACGATGCGGTGATCGTAAGACAGGGCGATATACATCATTGGCCGGATCACCACCTCTCCATCAAGCGCGACGGGACGCTGCTGGATCTTGTGCATGCCGAGAATTCCGGATTGCGGTGGATTGAGAATCGGTGACGACATCAGCGAGCCATAGACACCGCCATTCGAGATCGTGAATGTCCCGCCCTGCATATCCGCCAGTGTGAGCTTTCCGTCGCGCGCGCGCGCCGCCATTTCGGAGATGCCTCGCTCGATCTCACCGAAGCTCAGCTGTTCCGTATGACGCAGAACCGGCACCACCAGCCCGTTCGGGGTTCCAACCGCGACTCCCATATGGACAAAACGCTTATAGACGATGTCATCACCGTCGATTTCCGCATTGACCTCCGGCACATCCAGCAATGCGGCGCTGCACGCCTTGACGAAAAACCCCATGAAGCCGAGCCGCACACCGTGCTTCTGCTCGAAAATCTCTTTGTAATCGGAGCGCAAAGCCATGACGCCGCTCATATCCACCTCGTTATAGGTGGTGAGCATCGCCGCAATGTTCTGCGCCTCTTTCAACCGGCGTGCGATGGTCATACGCAGTCGTGACATCCGCACCCGTTCCTCCTGCGCCGTATAAGCCGCCGGCGGGACGGGTTCAGGCACCTCGGCGGCGGCCGCCTCCGCCGCCTGCAAAGCCTTCCGCACATCCGCTTTCATGATTCGGTCATCGCGCCCGGAGGCCTGTATCTGATCACGTTTCAGCTCATGCTCGGCCATCATCTTGCGCGCTGACGGCGCATCCTCGGTGTCGCGCGGTCTTTCAGCCTTGGGCGCTTCGGCTGGCTTCGATGGTGCCTCCGGTGCCGCCGCCTTGGAACCTGCCTTGCCCGCTTCGATCTGCGCCAGCAACGACCCGACACCGACCGTGGTACCGTCAGGGGCGATGATCGCCGAAACTGTGCCTGTGGTCTGGGCGCGGACCTCCAGCGTCACCTTGTCAGTCTCAAGTTCGCAGATGATTTCGTCCGCTTCGACCTGCTCACCCTGTTGTTTCGCCCAGTTGGCCACGGTGGCTTCCGACACGCTCTCTCCGAGAGCCGGAACAATCACATCTACAGGCATTTCAACTATCCTTCCCGAATGAGAGCGCTTCATCGATCAGCTGCGCCTGCTCACGCTTATGCTGGTTTATCAGTCCCGTCGCCGGCGCCGCGGCCGCGCTGCGGCCGATATAGCGCGGGCGCTGACTCTTGCCGCCGGTTTTGCCAAGCACCCATTCGATATTGGGTTCGATAAAGCTCCAGGCACCCTGATTCTTCGGCTCTTCCTGGCACCAGACGATTTCCGCCTGTCTGAAGCGGCCTAATTCCTTCAACAGTGACTGCACCGGGACAGGATAATACTGCTCCACACGCAGCAGATAAATATCGTCGATTCCGCGCGCGTCGCGCTCCGTGAGAAGGTCGAAATAAACTTTGCCCGAGGTAATCACGACACGGCGGATATCTTTGTCAGCAACCAGAACCGTGTCCGAATTCCCCTTCTGGGCATCATCCCAAAGCACCCGGTGGAAGGAGCTGTTGCCGGTGAATTCGGCCAGTTCACTGACCGCCAGCTTATGCCGCAACAGCGATTTCGGTGTCATCAGAACGAGGGGTTTGCGGAAATCCCGGTACAGTTGGCGACGCAGAATGTGGAAATAATTCGCCGGTGTCGTGCAATTGGCGACGATCCAGTTATCCTCCGCACACATCTGCAGAAACCGTTCCGGCCGGGCCGAGGAATGCTCCGGCCCCTGCCCTTCAAAGCCGTGCGGCAGCAGCATCACCAATCCTGACATGCGCAGCCATTTGCGTTCGCCGCTTGAAATGAACTGGTCGAACATCGTCTGCGCACCGTTGGCGAAATCGCCGAACTGTGCTTCCCACAGAACCAATGCGTTGGGTTCGCTCAATGAGTAGCCATATTCATAGCCGAGCACGGCGAATTCAGACAGCATCGAATCGATGACCTGGAATTCGGCGGAACCATCGCCGAGATGGTTCAGCGGCACATACCGTTCCTCGGTGTCCTGATCGATGAAGGCGGCATGACGCTGGCTGAATGTTCCACGGGTGGAATCCTGTCCCGAAAGCCGGACCTGATAGCCATCCTGAAGCAGCGTGCCGAAGGCCAATTGCTCCGCGATTGCCCAATTGCACCCCTGGCCGGTTTTGAAAATCTGCGCCCGCCCGCGCAGAATCCGTGCCAGTGTCGGGTGGACCTTCAACCCTTCCGGAACTTCCGTCAGGACTTTACCGATGGATTTCAGGCGCTTCAGTGAAACACCTGTTTTTCCGCGCTGATACTCCTCCTGATTTGGCTGAATATGCGACCATCTTCCGTCCAGCCAATCAGCCTCATTGGGCTTGTAACCACTGGCGGCCTCAAATTCCTCATTCAGACGTCCCTGGAATTTTTTCTGCGTCTCCTCGACCTCGTCCGCCGGGATCAACCCCTCCGAGATCAGCCGCTTTGAATAGATTTCCAGCGTGGTTTCATGCAGCTTGATGGAGCGGTACATTTTCGGCTGGGTGAACATCGGCTCATCGCCTTCATTATGGCCGAAACGCCGGTAGCAGAACACATCGATGACCGCATCCTTGCCGAAATGTTGCCGGAATTCGGTGGCCACCCGCGCCGCATGCACAACTGCTTCCGGATCATCGCCATTGACGTGGAAAATCGGCGATTCCAGCATCATGGCGATATCGGTCGGATAGGGCGAGGATCTGGAATAATGCGGTGCCGTCGTGAAACCGATCTGATTATTGATGACGATATGGATGGTGCCGCCGGTGCGATGACCGTCAAGACCCGAGAGGCCGAAACATTCGGCGACTATTCCCTGGCCGGCAAAGGCGGCATCGCCATGAAGCAGAATCGGCAAAACGCTGGCATAATTGTCTTTGCGCTGTTTCTGCTTTGCCCGCGCCTTGCCGAGCACAACCGCATTCACCGCTTCCAGATGCGACGGGTTGGCGGTCAGCGACAGATGCACATTATTGCCGTCAAATTCCCGGTCCGAGGATGCGCCCAGATGGTATTTCACATCGCCTGAGCCGGAAACATCATCGGGATTGGAACTGCCGCCGTGGAATTCGTGCAATATCGCCCGATACGGCTTACCCATCACGTTCGCCAGAATGTTCAACCGACCCCTGTGCGGCATTCCGATGATGATATCCTTGACCCCGAGCGCACCGCCGCGCTTGATAATCTGCTCCATCGCAGGGATGATGGATTCGCCGCCATCCAGTCCAAACCGCTTGGTTCCGGTATATTTGGCCTGCAGGAATTTCTCGAAACCCTCAGCCTGAACCAGCTTGTTGAGAATCGCACGCCTTCCGTCCTGGGTGAATTTGATCTCTTTGCCGTAGCCTTCGATTCTTTCCTTCAGCCAGGAACTCTGCCCGGGATCAGAGATATGCATATATTGCAGCGCGAAAGTGCCGCAATAGGTGCGCCTCACCATGGCCAAAATCTCGCGCATCGAGGCCATTGTGAAACCAAGTACATTGTCGAGAAAAATCGGCCGGTCCATATCGGCCTCGGCAAACCCGTAATTCACCGGATCCAGTTCGGGATGCGCCACATGGTGGGTCAGCCCGAGCGGGTCCAGATCTGCGACACGGTGACCCCGGATCCGGTAGGCCCGGATCAACATCAGCGCATGCATCGAATCGTCAACCCGCTGCTGAATCTCCTGCCGTTCCGGATGCAGTCCGCCGGAATTGGCCCGGGCCCTGATCTTTTGACTCAGCCCGGCCTGCAGGCTGTCGAGGTCCCATTGCCCGTCAAATGCAGCGGTGATCTCGCCGGAAGGATCAACCGGCCAGTCGCGACGGCTCCAACTCGGCCCGCGCCCATTGGACGGCTTGTCATCCAGCGCCGCGAAATATCGGCACCAGGATTCATCGACTGAATTCGGGTTGGAATCATATTGTGATTTCAGGTTTTCGACATAGACGGCGTTGTGTCCCTGAAGAAAACTCGAAGCGTGCAACGCCTTGTTCTGATGTTCTTTGGTCACAACTCCTCCTTGCCTCGCCGAAACCAGGGCTCAGGCGCGGTCAATAGCCTGCAGCACCGCCTCTCCAAGGGTCGCCGGGCTCTCAGCAATGGCGAAGCCGGCCGAACGCATGGTCTCGATCTTGCCTGCGGCACCGCCTTTGCCGCCCGAAATCACCGCGCCGGCATGACCCATGCGCCGCCCCGGCGGTGCCGTGACACCGGCGATGAATCCGGCGATCGGCTTGCTTCTGCCGCGTGCCGTTTCGCTCTTGATGAAATCCGCCGCATCCTCTTCGGCGCTGCCGCCGATCTCGCCGATCAGAATAATCGCTTCGGTCTCATCGTCGGAGAGAAACAATTCCAGCGCATCGATATGTTCGGTTCCCTTCACCGGATCACCGCCGATGCCGATGCAGGTCGATTGGCCGAGCCCGATATCGGTTGTCTGTTTGACGGCTTCATAGGTCAGCGTTCCCGAGCGCGACACAACGCCGACACTGCCACGCTTATGGATATGGCCCGGCATGATGCCGATCTTGCAGGCGTCCGGCGTGATCACCCCCGGGCAGTTCGGCCCGACCAGGCGCGAATTCGAACTCCCGAGCGCCCGCTTGACGCGCACCATATCCAGCACCGGAATGCCCTCGGTGACACAGACGATCAATTCGATACCGGCGTCACAGGCTTCCATGATCGCATCCGCGGCAAAAGGCGGCGGCACATAAATGACGCTCGCATCGGCGCCGGTCACCGCGCGCGCTTCATGCACGCTGTTGAACACCGGCAGGCCAAGATGCTCCTGACCGCCCTTGCCGGGAGTCACACCACCGACCATCCGCGTGCCATAGGCAATCGCCTGCTCTGAATGAAAGGTACCCTGCGAACCGGTGAATCCCTGACAGATCACCCTTGTGTCAGCATCAACAAGAACCGCCATGTTTCACCTATTCCGCTTACCTGCCGGATACGGCGGCGACAATCTTCTCCGCCGCCTGACCGAGATCATCGGCGGCGATGACATTCAACCCGCTCTCATTGATGATCGAATTCCCCAGTTCCACATTGGTGCCCTCGAGCCTGACAACCAGCGGAACCGCCAACCCGACTTCACGCACCGCCTCGACAACACCTTCGGCGATGATGTCGCAGCGCATGATGCCGCCGAAAATATTCACCAGGATGCCCTTCACATTGGCATCCGATGTGATGATTTTGAACGCCTCGACGACCTTGTCCCGGGTCGCGCCACCGCCCACATCAAGGAAATTCGCCGGCTCCGATCCATACAGTTTGATGATATCCATGGTCGCCATGGCCAGCCCGGCACCGTTGACCATGCAGCCGATTTCACCATCAAGCGCGATATAATTCAGGTCGAAATTCGAAGCCGCCAGCTCCTTTGGATCCTCTTCCGACTCATCGCGCAGGGCCATGATGCCGGCATGCCGGTAGAGCGCATTGGAATCGAACCCCATCTTGCAGTCGAGGCACTGGATATCGCCGCCATTGGTCACAATGAGGGGATTGATTTCAATCAGTTCCGCATCCTTATCCCGATACAGCCGGTAGAGCGCCTGCGCGAGCTGGACGCATTGACGTATCTGCTGGCCTTCAAGTTCCAGCGCGAACGCGACACGCCTGCCGTGATACGGCTGAAACCCTGTCGCCGGATCGATATTGATGCTGTGGATTTTTTCCGGATTGGATGCCGCGACCTCTTCGATATCCATTCCGCCTTCGGTCGAACAGACGAACGACAATTGCGAACTCTGCCGATCCAGCAGCAGCGCCAGATAGAGTTCGCGGCCGATGTCAGCCCCTTCCTCGATATACACCCTGTTGACCACCTTGCCGGCCGGTCCGGTCTGATGGGTGATCAGGGTACGGCCAAGCATTCTTCTGGTTTCGGCAGCCGCCTCCGAGGATGAGCGGGCAATTCTGACGCCGCCTTTGCGACCGGCATCGGCTTCAGCGAAATGGCCCTTACCCCGACCCCCGGCATGGATCTGTGCCTTCACAACCCAGACCGGGCCACGCAGTTCGCTCGCGGCGCTCTTGGCATCTTCAGCTCTGAGCACTGATCGGCCGTCAGCCACCGGTGCGCCGTAATGTTTAAGGAGTTCCTTTGCCTGGTATTCGTGAATATTCATCGGTCCAGTCTGCCGTTACCTGCTTCACCGACTCGCACAATCCGCCGTAAATGGAAACCGGAATCGCACCCCTCGCGGCGACTACAGGTTCGGGTCAATTCCGCGGCACGCCTGCATCAATTGCCGCACAGCCTCGACCGAGTTATCAAACTTCGCTCTTTCCGAATCCGTGAAGGCGATTTCCACGACCCTTTCAACACCGTTGCCGCCGATCACCACCGGAACACCGACATAGATGTCATTGAGGCCATACTGACCCGACAGGTGCGCGGCGCAGGGAAGCACGCGGTTCTGAGATTTGAGAAACGCCTCGGCCATTTCAATGGCGGCGGCGGCGGGTGCGTAAAAGGCCGATCCATTGCCCATGAGGTTCACGATTTCGGCACCGCCGTCGCGGGTGCGCTGAATAATCCACTGCAGTTTTTCATCCGTGCTCCAGCCCATTTCCAGCAGATCCGGCAACGGTATGCCGGCAACCGTGGAATAGCGGATGAGGGGAACCATGGTATCTCCATGGCCACCCAGCACAAAAGCTGACACATCGCGCATGGAGACGTTGAATTCGAGTGACAGGAAGTGCCGGAAACGCGCCGAATCCAGAATGCCCGCCATTCCGACCACTTTATTGTGTGCCAGCCCGGAATATTGCCGCAGTGCCCAGACCATCGCATCAAGCGGGTTGGTGATGCAGATTACGAAAGCGTCCGGCGCATGCGCGCTGATCCCCTCACCGACCGCCTTCATGACCTTCAGATTAATCTCGAGCAAATCGTCGCGTGACATGCCCGGTCGCCGTGGAATTCCGGCGGTGACGATGCAGACATCGGCTCCGGCGATTCCGGCATAGTCGCTGGTTCCGGCGAGCGCGGCATCAAAGCCGGCAATGGGGCCGCTTTCGGCGATATCCAGAGCCTTGCCCTGGGGAACACCGTCAATAATGTCAAACAGCACCGCATCGCCAAGCTCTTTGGTGGCAACGAGATTAGCCAGGGTACCGCCGATCTGACCGGCACCGATCATTGCTATAAGCGGTCTGCCCATTCTGCTCTCCGGATCCGATTTTGAACTGGTTGCGACCCGTATCGGGTCATCTGCGAAAACACAAGAATTGCCGCTCGGAACGCTAGAGCTTGATGACTTTAAGTGGAAGCATAACCTGAGTTCCTGAAGTGGTCTGCGCATTCCCCGGGCGGGAACCGGTCCGGCAGGTCGCCGATGCGCTTCCATGTCGCCCCGGCTGTCCGCTCAGCGGCGTTGCGCAACAGGTGCCTGAGCTTTGCGGAGACCTGTTCGATCGGGTTGAGATCCGGGCTGCAGGGTGGAAGGAACAGCAGGTGGGCGCCGGCCTGCCTGATCGCCCTCCTGACGGCTCTTCCCCTGTGGCGGGAGAGATTGTCCATCACCACCGACACCGTTCACGGCGGCCGGGTTGATGCCGGCATCCGGGAGGTGTTCGGCGG
>JAPOXR010000051.1 GCA_026706985.1 Paracoccaceae bacterium
GGCGGGGACAACGGCATCAGAAACCGCCGGAAATCCCTCCTGCGAAGGCTCTCAGTCCATGGTTTGAGAAATGCAGGTTAGAGATAGTTTGTAGCGATCGAGTTTGCGGACTCGAAAACTGCCCCTACCTTCCGCATCCTGCCGCCCGTCACGTGCGATTCCCCGTATCAGCCTTTCCACAATGTCGGGCCGAACGGTCTTGTGACCCGTATCCCGGAGCCGTTGCGATGCAAGTCTGAGATTAAGAATGGATTTTTCATCGGGTGCGAGATCGGGCACAAGTTCCTGCAATTCACTGAGTAGGTTACTCTCAAGTTCGGAAACACCATCGAGGCGATTCTTGGAAGAGTCTTTGATTCCGACATGCATGAAGACGGTGATCTTGGTGTCGTTCGATGATATTCCATGCACCTCAAGGTTATGGAGCGCTTTCCGCAATTTTGCAGGTGTGAGGCCGGACACGCCACAAAGCTCATCCGTGGAGATTCCGCGGTCCGGCGCAGAATCAAGCAGGCAATTAATGATTTTGAGGAGTCTGTCGCGCCAAGCCGGGGCAATGTCAGCAGATTCGAGCCGCTGGCGCGCATCTGCCATGGTTCGGACTTTCAGCGAAGACGGAAAAACCCGAACGAAATTTTCATCGCGCTTGAGCAATTCGGCTTCTTCGAGCCAGGAGACTGCGATCTTGACCCTCGTATCCTCGGTGTTTCTGTCGCGTCCAAATTCTCCGTCGATATCTTCTTTGACAATCTCGCCCGATGTCGCAATAACCTCGCCCTCTTGTTGCGACCGTTGTCCAAGCCGCCGCAGTGATTTCAGGATCGCGGCGATATCCCGTTTGTCGAGGCGTGATCGCGCCGATAGTTTGAATTGTTCTTCAATATCGTCTTTGCTGTAGAGCAGAACGCAGCGTGCCGGGGCGCCATCACGACCTGCTCGCCCGGCTTCCTGGACATAATTTTCAAGCGAACCCGGAATGTCAGCGTGAATGACAAGGCGGACATCAGGCTTGTCGATCCCCATGCCGAACGCGTTGGTGGCAACGATGACGCGCAGCAAACCTTCCGTGAACCGCTGCTGCGCCTCTAATTTAGATTCTGACCTTAGCCCGGCATGGTAATGGCTGGCAGCGTAGCCCCTATCCCGCAGTTGCTCCGCCACTTTTTCTGTCGAACGCCGTGTGGCACAATAAATTATTGCGCCCGACTTTTCTTCCTTGGGAAGTGCATGCTCAAGCTCTGCAATGATAACGCTGAGCTTGCTATCCTTGCCGGTAGGCTTGACATCGAAGGAAAGGTTGTGCCGGTGCGCTCCGCCGTCGAACCGAGAGAGTTCGGTTCCCAGATTGTCTTTGAAATGGCCGCAGATATCTTCGATTACACTCGGCCTGGCAGTCGCCGTCAGGCAGATCAAGGGCGCTGGGCTGTCGCCGGAAAATTCCCGAATGAAGCGGGAGATGTAGCGGTAGTCGGGTCGAAAATCATGGCCCCATTTCGAGACACAGTGAGCTTCATCAATGACCCAATAACCGACTTCACGCGTCTCCAATATCGAACGCACCCCGCGGTTTCGCAACTGTTCCGGAGAGATCAGCAGCATTGCTGCATCGCCGAGACGCACCCGATCAAGCGCGTCTTTGCGTTCTGGCAGCGACAGGAGGCCATTGATCGCCACGCAAGAGGAAATATTCTGCCGCTTAAGACTGGCAACCTGGTCTGCCATGAGCGCGACGAGGGGCGAGATGACGACAGTCAGCGCGCCGGTCCGATCATATGCAGCGAGTGCCGGCAACTGGTAGCAGAGTGATTTTCCGGTGCCGGTCGGTAGGATGCCGAGCGCGGAAGTTTTTGCCAACGTTGCAGCGACAATGGCTTCCTGCAGCGAACGACCATCTTCTCCGGCCGGTTTCGGCCGGAACCTTTCAAAACCGAACCATTTTTTGAGAAGTGTTGCCGGGTCACTATATGAGCGGCACCAGGCACAGGCCGGGTCCGGGCAAGATGCGTCGCGCAGATGTCGGACTATGCGGGCGGTTTCGGGAAACTGGTGCCGGACCCATGCCGATATCACCGAGTTTTCACCGGAAACCGAAATCCAGGACAGCGCGTAGGCAAGCGACCAGCCATCGCGCCCCGCTTCCGAAATCGCCGGTTTGATCCGGTGGGTGCAGGCGCGGCCGGCAAGCACCCGTCGGATTGCCTGATCTGCTGCCAAATCACGCGGCCGAGATGACTCCCGCACGCTTTTGAAAACCGCTCCGAATCCCTGAGAGTTACCGGCCATGGTTGTGAGCCAATGGTAGGCCGCCAGCAAATCAGGGTTGTCCCGGGCAAGTGTCTTGACTTCATACTTTTTCAGCCGGAAGTTGTTGTTAAATAATAACTCACGTCTGGAATGGGGCACTACTTTCGCAGTGCCCTTCCGGACGGGTCGGTTTCCTGGGTGTTTACGCCGTGCGCCGGGTGGTGGTTTTTTCCGGCGGTTCGATGATGAACGCCGCGGTGTGCCACCTCATTCCGAGTGTGCGGTATATCTCCCCGGCACCGGCTGACGCCCGGGAGGGTATGCCGAACTTTCCGCGTCCGTGTTTTCTGTTCAGAATGGTGTAATGCAGACCGCCGAGGGCTCTGCGTATCCGGTCCGGGCTCATCGGATGTCCGCGGGCGG
>JAPOXR010000038.1 GCA_026706985.1 Paracoccaceae bacterium
CGTTTATAAAGCTCGCGGCCGGCCTTTTTCCAAGGCATGGCGCACCTCCATTTTGTAGACGGTTTTGGAAAGTATGCCATGGCTTGGGGCCGGCTGCGACTTTTCGGTCAAGCTCTTACGTATTCTGCAATAGTTTTGTCTCCAGCCCTTGTTTTGAGTGCAGACAAAATCTGACCCGAATAGTCACATTCGCTTATGATTTCAGAAATGCGCAGGCATTGCCGCTCTATTTCCGGAAAGTGCCGTAAATCGACGCTCTTGATCAAGTCAGATATTTCTTCATACAAATGGTCTACAACTTCAAAGTATCCAATTATTGCGGGTCTCAATCGGGGTGCCTTTGTTAGGCGGGTCGGTTGAAACATGTCTTTCATATCGTTCAACTTGAAATCCGGATTATATTGTTCGGATGGATCAGTGACAGGATGAGTTATCTCAATGACTGATAGTCTGTACTTCTTCACAATTGGTTGAATTAGTCTGTAGTGCCCATTCAGTTTAGCTCGTTGATCCGCTTCAAGAATTCTTCTTTCTTTCTCCGCTTGCTCTGTACGAACCGTATCGCTTCTTGCGCTTGCAATCGCATTCAAGAACAAACCTATCGAGATGACCCCCAGCAGCGCTTCCGAAGCGGTTACCAGTTGTCCAGCCTTTCCGAGTGGAGTGATGTCTCCATAGCCGAGCGTCGTAATTGTTACTGTGCTAAAGTACAGGCATTCGAGAAATGAGCGTCCATCACCGATTATTTCTGGAAACCGGAAATAGACTATCGCGTAGGCTGGAATCAGTACAAGATACGTAACTCCATAGGCTCCGGGTCTCCCTTGGAATACCCTGAACGGATTGAACGCTATGTTTCTACCTTTAGATCTGGTCCGAAAATTTCTTTAGCTCGTCTGCGGTGTGGACGAGTCCTGAACCGGCGAGAATGACAAGATAGTCTTCAACGGATAGGGGTGGAGCCACCAGGCGCGCTCGTATTTTGCGGACTGTGTCGCAGAATGGACCAGGCACCAGGTCGAGCTGGTTGGACAGGAACTCATCCGGATGCTGAACGGCGATGCCATACGGCGCAACCGCGGCTTTTGGAAAGTCCCGCAGGTTGCAGGTAGTGATCGCATCGCAGCGTCCGATGATCGCCGCGGCGAGAACATGACGGTCGTCGGGATCGGGGAGGTCGAGCGCGGGGATCAACCTTTCGTACCCTGTCACCAAGCAATCCCGCGTCGCATGATTCATCAGATCACGGGTGCGCTCGAGCTTCGTTCGGTCACGGTGCGGTTCGTTGCGGAGCAAGGCATCGATCCATTCCCGATGAATGTCGGCGGTCCACTTCGTGCGCACAATGTCGTCAGCCGCCAATTGCAGAAAGATGTCTCGTAAGGGCGCGGGATAGAGAATATTGGCGTCGAGAAGGACCGTGAAGCCGGTCACCGGGAACCGTATCCCATGTCCCCGGCCTGGGCTTCGCGGGTAAGCTGCTCAAGCACTTGTTCACGCTCGCGGTCGATGGCGTTCTTATAGGCCATGACATCTTCCATGCGAATGCGGCGGTGCCTGCCGACTTTCCGGTGCGGAATCGACTTCCGGTCGAGGAGCTTGATCAGGAAGGGGCGGGAGACGTTCAGCACGTCAGCCGCCTGAACCGTGGTCAGTTCCGCGCGCTCTGGAATCAGCGTAACGCCTTGCCCCGCGGCCATGGCTTCTAGGACATGGACGAGCAGGTCGACCACCCCTGCCGGGAGATCTATTGTCTGTTCCCGTTCCCTGTCCCTGACACTCACATTCAGAGGCCGGTCCATCCCGCCAAAGGGGGAAAGGGCCTCGTAAGTGCTTTGAGCGATCGCCGCGTCCCGAGGGGTAGGTGGGAGTTGCCGGTGAGCCAGCGTGTTCATGGTTGTCTCCGAATCGGATGTCGTGGTTGAATCATAATAGTTAAATGCAATAAATGCACTAATTGAAGTAAACGTCGAGTCATGTCGATAGCGATCCGTACCGCCTTTCTGGCAAAGCAAGCGTTTTGGAGTTGGCGCCAAGTGCGCAGCAGCCTACAGGCCGACGCTTTCCCGACCGGGTTTTTCGTCTACAGGAATGGCCCGGATAAACCCGGTGCGGAAGGGCTGCGCAATGCGAACCACCTTCGCGCATAGCCCGACATGCGCGTTACTGGGGTTGTGGGCCAGACCGCGTATGCGGAAAAGCCGACGTGTGCCACCATTTGTTGATCCGAATTCCAGGCACTTTCATTGACTGCCCGGCCGGGCAGCCGGCACCGCGAATTCTCATCCGTCTAAGATCGGTCACAGCCGTCCGATCGCCCTTGGAATACGGCGATTTAAGTGGCGGTCAGGCTGGTTTAGGCACGGTCTCCGCCACCATCGAGATCATTTCGAACATGATCGCAGCCGCCGTCAGGCTGCTGCGGGACGATACAGTGATCCATGAAGGCCGGCTCAAGACCCTGAAGCGTTTCAAGGATGATGTGAACGAGGTTCAGTCCGGCCAGGAATGCGGCATGGCGTTCGAAAACTATGGGGATTATATATTTGACAATATGGCATCAGGCATTACATTGTGATTAATGTAAT